>NZ_JBHVHX010000029.1:0-55342 GCF_042799895.1 Nocardia sp. NPDC057663
GCACTCGGCGGACACTCACCGGCCAGCCGCGTTCCCAACCTCTCAGGTCAGTACAACTAGCGAGCGGTTCTCACCCGCGCAGCATCGCCTGGAACCGGCGCATGCCGGCAATCCATCGGTCGTAGTCGGAGCCCTTGTTCCGGTACATCTGCAACACCTCCGGGTGCGGCAGGATCAGGAAATGTTCGGCGGCCATCGCCTCGACCACGGTGTCGGCGACCTCCTCGGGCGAGAGCACCGCGCCCGCGGTCGTGACCGCCTTGATCGCGAGCGCCGCCGCCTCCGGCGAGCCGGGAATCAGATCGCCGCTGAGCAATCTGGTATCCACACCCATCGGGCACAGGCAGCTGACCCGAACGCCCTTGTCGCCGTAGGTGACCGAGAGCCATTCGGCGAACCCGACGGCCGCGTGCTTGGTCACCGAGTAGGGCGCCGAACCGATCTGAGTGAGCAGCCCGGCCGCCGACGCGGTGGACACGAAGTAGCCGCCGCCGCGCTCCACCCAGCCTGGGACGAGCAGTTTCGCGGCGCGGACGTGCGCCATCACGTTCACATCGATGGCGGCTGCCCACTGGTCCTCGGTGCTGTCCAGCCCGGGCCCGCCACCGATCCCCGCGTTCGCGAAGTACAGATCGACCGGCCCGAACGCACTCTCGGCGGCCTCGATCAACGCGGCGACCACCTGCTCGTCACCGACATCACCCCCGACCGCGACCGCGCTGTCGCCCAGCTCACCGGCGACTTTCGCGGCGGTGTCCGCGTCGAGATCGGCGACCACCACCCGCGCTCCACCAGCGACGAGACGGTGGGCGAGCGCGGCGCCGATACCCGCCCCCGCGCCGGTGACGATGGCGACTTTTCCTGCTATCTCCATGCCCGCACCCTAACGGCGACCACGTCGCGTCGCACCCGATCGCCAGGCGCGCACCCGCCCGGTGTGCCGACGCCGAGACGCTGCGCCGCTGTCTCCGCCGAGTGACGGATCGGCGATATCGCTCAGACGCGGCTGAGCAGCGTCAACGGGTCCTCCAGGAAGCCCGCGGTGGTCGCGAGGAAGCGCGCGCCGAGCTCGCCGTCGATCATCCGGTGGTCGAAGCTGAGCCCGAGCGTGGTCACCCAGCGCACGGCCAGTTCGTCGCGGAACACCCACGGCCGCTTGCGGATCGAGCCGAGGCACAGGATCGCGGCCTCGCCCGGATTCACCAGCGGCACCCCGGAGTCGACGCCGAACACCCCGACATTGGTGATCGTGAACGTGCCGCCGCGCAGATCGGCGGGGGCGGCATTGCCCGAGCGGGCCGTCGTGGCCGAATACGCGATTTCCCGGCACAGCTCGCGCAGGTTCAGCGACTGCGCGTCCTTGAGGTTGGGCACCAGCAGCCCGCGATCCGAGGCGACCGCGATCCCCAGATTCACGTAATGCCTGGTGACGATCTCCTGGTTCTGTTCGTCCCAGGCGGTGTTGATCCCCGGATATTCCGCGAGCGCCGCCAGCGTGGCCTTGGCGACCAGGGCCAGCGGGGTGAGGGTGAGTCCCTCGAACGACTTCGTCGTGCGCAGGTGGTCGAGCAGTTCCATCGAGGCCGTGCAGTCGACCGTGACGAACGTGCTGGCCTGCGGGATCGTGCGGGCGCTCGCCAGCATCGCGGCGGCGGTGCGCTTGCGGATGCCGGTGATCGGCGTGCGTTCCTCGCGGGCCATCGGCTCGATCAGGCCGCCGTCGGCATCGCCGGCATGCCCGTTCGCCGGTGTGGGCGTCACGTCGGCGAGCCGGGCCGGTGTGCGCGGGGCCGTCACCGGGACGGCCGAGCGCACGTCCTCGACGGTGACCGCGCCCTCGGGGCCCGAGCCGGCGACGAACCACAGATCGATGCCGAGTTCCTTGGCCAGCTTGCGCGCCGCGGGCGTCGCCGCCGCCCGGTGGGTGCTCGGCGTGTTGGCCGCCATCGCGGCCGCCGGGACGGACTTACTTCTGCGCGACGTGGATTCGGCTTCCGGGCCGTAGCCGACCAGCACGTCGTTGCGGGCGACGGACTCCGCGGTCGGCGGTGCGGTGACCTCGAGATCGTTGCGCACCCGGATCAGCGGCGCACCGACCGGCACCGTGTCGCCCGGCTGGGCCAGCAATTCCACGACCACACCGGAGAACGGCGACGGCAGCGCGACGACCGCCTTCGCGGTCTCCACCTCCGCGATGGTCTGGTTCAGTTCCACCGTGTCGCCGACCGCGACGGCCCAGGACACCAGGTCGCCGTCGGCGAGGCCCTCACCCAGGTCGGGGAGGCGGAATTCGAGAACATGACCGTCGTCGTCGGCGGCTTGTTCCGGCACAGTGGCACCTTTCGTCACGCGGCAAGACAGCGGTCGACCGCCGCCAGAATGCGGTCGGCGTCGGGCAGGTGGTGCTTTTCGAGCTTAGCCGGGGGGTAGGGGATGTCGTAGCCGCCGACGCGCAGCACCGGCGCCTCGAGGTGATAGAAGCAGCGTTCGGTGACGCGGGCGGCGATCTCGGCGCCGAGCCCGGCGAAGACCGGCGCCTCGTGCACGATGATCAGCCTGCCGGTCTTGTCGACCGATTCCGCGATCGTGTCGACATCGATCGGCGAGAGACTGCGCAGATCGATCACCTCCAGCGAATGCCCTTCCTCTGCCGCGATCTTCGCCGCCGTCAGCGCGGTGGCGACGGTGCCGCCGTAGGCGACCACGGTGGCGTCGGCGCCGCGGGTGCACACCCTGGCCCGGTGCAGCGGCAGATCCGGTTCGCCTTCGAAATCTACGTCGGCTTTGTCCCAATAGCGACGTTTCGGCTCGAAGAACACCACCGGATCGTCGAGGGAGATCGCCTGGCGGATCATCGAATACGCGTCGGCGGGGGTGCTCGGGCAGACGACACGCAGTCCGGCGGTGTGCGCGAAGTACACCTCGGGCGATTCCGAGTGGTGCTCGACGGCGCCGATGCCGCCGCCGAACGGAATGCGAATCGTCAACGGCGCCTTCACCTTGCCGCCGGTCCGGTAGTGGATCTTGGCGACCTGGGAGACGATCTGGTCGAAGGCGGGATAGACGAAGCCGTCGAACTGGATCTCCACCACCGGCCGGTAGCCGCGCAGCGCCATGCCGAAAGCCGTGCCGACGATGCCGGATTCGGCGAGCGGGGTGTCGATGACGCGGTTGTCGCCGAAGTCCTTCTGGAGTGTGTCGGTCACCCGGAACACGCCGCCGAGCCTGCCGATGTCCTCACCGAGCAGCACGACTTTGGCGTTGTCCTCCATCGCCCGGCGCAGGCCGGTGTTGAGGGCGGCGGCGAAGGTGGTGATCATGATTGCGCTCCTTCGGCGAGGTAGGCCGAGAACTGGTGCGCCTCTTCTGTGATCAGCGGGTGCTCGGTCGCGTAGACATGGTCGAACATGCGCACCGGGTCCGGGTCGGGCATCTCCAGCGTCGCGGTGCGCACGCGGCGGGCGACGTCGTCGGCGGTGTCGGCGACCCGGCGGGCGAACTCGGGGTCGAGGTGGCCCTCGCGGTCGAGCAGCAGGCGGATGCGCTCGATCGGGTCGCGGTGTTCCCAGTACTCGGTGTCGGCGGCGGTGCGGTACCTGCTGGGGTCGTCGGCGGTGGTGTGCGGGCCCATCCGGTAGGTCATCGCCTCGATGAACGTCGGGCCGCCGCCGGTGCGGGCCCGTTCCACGGCCTGGCGGGTGACGGCGAGGACGGCCAGCACATCGTTGCCGTCGACCTGCACACCCGGGATGCCGTAGCCGTCGGCCCTGCGCACCAGCGGCACGTGACTCTGCACGGCGACGGGTTCGCTGATCGCCCACTGGTTGTTCTGGCAGAAGAACACCACCGGCGCGCTCCACGCGGCCGCGAAGCCGAGCGCCTCGGCCATGTCGCCCTCGCTGGTCGCGCCGTCGCCGAAGTAGGTGATGGTGGCGATGTCGGCGCCGTCGAGGTGGGCGGCGTAGGCGTAGCCGGTGGCGTGCAGGCCCTGGGAACCGACCACGATGTTGGCGTTGGTCATGTTCACCGCGTGCGGGTCCCAGCAGTGGTGGGCGACGCCGCGCCACAGGGCGGTCAGCTGCTCGGGCGGCACGCCACGGCAGTAGGCCACCGCGGTCTCGCGGTAGGAGCAGAAGACGTAGTCGTCGGGGTGCAGGGCGTGTGCCGAGCCGACCTGGGCGGCTTCCTGGCCGAGTAGCGGCGGCCACAGGCCGAGCTGGCCCTGGCGCTGTAAGGCGGTCGCTTCGACATCGATCCGGCGGGTCACGACGAGGTCCTGATAGAGCTGCCGCAACCGCTCGGCATCGATGTCGGCCACCAGCGCGGCGTGCTCGCGATCGAACACGCGCTTGCCGTCCGGCTGCACCAACTGGACCGGATAGGTCTGTTTCTCCGACATCGAGATCGCCTCCTCGGCACCGCGCCTTGTGGGCCCGATGCAGGTACGACAATCGCTGAGTGCGATGTGTATCACTCAGCATCCACAATAACGCCGACTGCGCAAGCGATCGACATGGGAATGAGCAGAGTGCATGGTCTGGAGGGTTCGAACACTGTCATACTGCGTTGTATGACAAGTCGCGAACCCGACGCCGTGACTCTCGACGCCACCGACGCGCGGCTCCTGCGCGAGTTGATCGCCAACCCGCGGGCCACGGGTGTGGAACTGGCCGCCCGGCTCGGCTTGTCACGCAACACCGTGCAGGCCCGGCTGGCCCGCTGGGACAGCGGCGGGGTACTCGGCAGCTTCGAGCGCCGGGTGGAACCGCGCGCCCTCGGCTATCCCCTGGCAGCCTTCGTCGCGGTGGTCGTCGATCAGCACCAACTCGATGCCGTCGTCGACGAATTGGCCGACGTCCCCGAGGTCACCGAGGTCTGCGGCATGACCGGCTCCACCGACCTGACGGTCCGCATCGTCGCCCGCGACGCCGACGACCTCTACCGCATCGCCGGCCAGATCCTCAAGATCCCCGGCGTCGAACGCACCAACATGGCCCTGGTCATGCGCGAACTCGTCGGCCCGCGCACCGGCCCGCTGCTGGACCGGCTCGCGGGCCCGAGCTGAGTCGCGACCGGGGTGTCGGCCGTCGGGCGGTCATCGGCAGATCGGTTGGCGTTCTTGTCGCCGGACCGCGATACTGTTGTCCGCGAGTCGGTTCGGTAGATCCGGGCCTGAAGATGGGGTGGGAAGTATGTCGAAGCGCAGTGTTTTCGTCGTGGCCGTGGCCGTGGCAGCGATGGCGGTGACGGTTGCCGGTTGCGCGAGTTCGGATCTGTCGAGCGGTTCGGCGGGCACGTCGAAGAGTTCGGCCTTGGCCGCGCCGGTGGTGCCGTCGATGCCTGCTCTGCCGCTGCTGGATCGGCGTGCGGGCAATGGTGAGATCGTCCAGCAGGCCGGATTGAACGGCGCCGGGACCTTGCGCATCGACAACGGCAACAGCGACGACGTCGCCGTGGTGGTGGCGAACGGCAATCCCGCATCGCCACAGGCGACCATCTACGTGCGGGGTAACTCGAAGGCCACCCTCAGCGGCATCGCCGGAACCTATTACGTCTATCTGAAGACCGGCGCCGACTGGGACCAGGCCACGCTCAGCTTCACCCGCGACCGCCAGTTCCAGAAGTTCGACGACTCCTTCGACGCCGGCTCCGACTGGGAGATCACCCTGCAGCCCTCGATCGGCGGAAACGCCAGCACGAGCGACGTTCCCGCGTTCTGACCCAGAGGTCCTCGGATACGGGCGGGTGGCCTCACGCGATCGTGTACGCCTCGTCACCGAATCGTGCGACAACCTGGATCTCGCCACCGAGCGCCTCGACGTACTTGCGAATTGTTTCGATCCGCGAACGTTCGATCTCTCCGTGCTCGATCTTCGATACGGTGCGCTGCCCGATACCGATCTTGTTACCCAGTTCGGTTTGATTGAGCTGCTGTGCTTCTCGAAGTTCGGCGAGTCGGTAGGCGCGCTCGACGGAGCGCATCTTCTTCCTCGTGGCGGCGACCCGCGCCTGGTCGTATCCGCCCTGTGGATGCCGCGAGCGGCTGGTGTCGTATAGCTCCATCAGTCCAGTCTTCCTATGTGCTCGTCGAATATGCGATCGGCAATCGGGATGTTGTCCCGATACCACTGCTGCCATTGGTTCGTCTTGTCGCCGGCGATCAAGAGAATTGCCGATCGTTTCGGGTCGAACGCGAAAATGATCCTGGCGTTCGAGCCTGGGATTCGTAGCTCCTTCATATTCGAATGCCTCGATGTACGCAGGGAGTCGACCCATGGGCGACCGAGTGCAGGGCCTCTTTCCTCCAATTCCTGACGCGCTGCTTCGTAGTGGTCGAACATGACATCGTCCAAGCTGTCGACCCAGTTCAGGACCTGCTTGGTGAGGTAGATTCGCCAACCCACTGGGTCAACCATACTCCCTGCAGGGTCTAGAACCTAGGGGTGGTAAAGGTTCGAATCGTTGGATGGGAAGTTAGGTGCTCCGCGGCAGGAACCGCCGCACTGTCAGGCCTGCGATCAGGGCCCAGAAGGCGCCGCCGATGCCGAACAGGGTGGTGCCGGAGGCGGCGACGAGGAAGGTGACCAGGCCTGCCATGCGGTGGCCGGGGTCGCTGAGGGCGCCGGTGAGGGCTGCGGCGAGGGTGGCAAGGAGGGCCAGGCCCGCGACGGTTTCGAGGGTGCCCGCCGGGGCTGCCGCGATCAGGGTGACCAGCGCGGCGGAGGCGAGGCCGAGGATCAGGTAGGCGGCGCCCGCGGTGGCGGCGGCGATCCAGCGGCGCTTGGGGTCGGGGCTCGCGCCGGGGGCGGCGGAAAGGGCCGCGCTGATCGCGGCGAGGTTGATCGCGTGGCCGCCCGCGGTGGCGCCCGCGATGGTGCCGATTCCGGTGACCAGCATGGACGCCCGCCACGGCACCTGGAAGTCGAACGAGCGCATCACCGCGACACCGGGGATGTTCTGTGAGGCCATGGTGACGATGTAGAGCGGCACCGCGATGCCGACGATCGCCTGCCAATGCCAGTGCGGCGCAGTCCATTCCACGGTCGGGGCCATGGCGGACAGATCCAGGTGCCGGTCGCGGACCGCGATGTCGATCCCGGTGCCGATCGCCGCCGTGGCGAAGGCGACCAGCACCGCCCATTTCGGCGCGTACCGCTGCAGCACCAGCCACACCACGATGACCGGCACCACCACGGCGGGCGAGGTGGCCAGTGCCCGCACCGGCGCCAGGCACAGCGGGACGAGCACACCGGCCAGCATGGCCTGCGCGATCGGCACCGGGATCGCCGCGACCAGCGAGCCGAGCCGTTGCCACAGTCCGGTGATGACGATCAGCACGCCCGTGACCGCGAACGCCGCGACCGCGCCCGGCCAGCCACCCGCGACCAGTCCGGTGCTCGCCAGCAGCGCCGCACCCGGTGTCGACCAGGCCAGCGTGATCGGAATCCGGTACCGGACGCTGAGCAGCAGGATGCCGATGCCCTGCGTGAAACACAGGATCATCAACCCGGATGCCGCCTGGGCCGGGCTCGCGCCCACCGCCCGCAAGCCGCTCAGCACCACCGCGAACGAACTGGTGAACCCGACCAGCGCGGTGATCGCGCCCGCACCGAGCGGCTGAGCGATACCCGCCCGTTGCTCGGTGACATCGTCGGGCGGGGTGGTGGTGACCTGCGACATTGTGCAGATACTGCCCGGCGGCCGGGCCGGTGTCGCCTGCCAGTACCGCGAAAGTGGACTGATCTGTGTTCGCCCCGATCGGTCCAGTTCGCCGCATGCGTCGACGGCCGCGCTGACCGTTCACTATCGCGCTGATCGGTCGAAATCGGGACCATCGCAGCGTCGAGTGATTCTCAGCGCATGCCCGCAGTCCGCCGGTGCGCCCACGCGTGGGCCGAGCGAGCGTACGCCGTGGTCGATGGTGCTCGCGTGCGTTCGGTACCGGTGGGCCGGTCGCACTGCGTAGGGTGGCGACAGCGGGGGTCTCGGCAGGTACGACGGTGGTGAGGAGCGGGAGTGGTTGCGGTATTGATCTCCCCGGAGGAACTCCGGGAAGAACTGGCGGACAAGAAGATCCATCTGCTCGATGTGCGGTGGGCGCTGGGTGATCCGGACGGCCCGCAGCACTATCTGGACGGGCACATTCCCGGCGCGGTGTTCGTCGACCTGGAGACCGAACTGGCCGCCGCGCCCGCGCCCGCGCGGGGCCGGCATCCGCTGCCCGATGCCGGCACCTTCGAGAAGTGCGCGCGCAGCTGGGGCCTCGGCGCAGGCGAGCCGGTCGTCGTCTACGACGCGACCAGCGGTATGGCCGCGGCGCGAGCCTGGTGGCTGTTGCGCTGGGCAGGCGTCGATGACGTCCGGATCCTCGACGGCGGCCTGCCCGCGTGGATCGCGGCGGGCGGCGAACTCGCCACCGGCGCCGAAGCCGACCCGGTATCCGGCGACCTGGTGATCCGCCCCGGCTCGCTGCCGGTGATCGACGCCGACGCCGCGGCGAGCTGGTCGGGCCTGCTCCTCGATGCCAGAGCAGGCGAGCGGTACCGCGGCGAGGTGGAACCCGTCGATCCGCAGGCCGGGCACATTCCCGGCGCGATCAGCGCCCCGACCACCGAGAACCTGGACGACACCGGATACTTCCGCAGCGCCGAGGAGCTTGCCACGCGGTTCGCCGGATTCGGTGAAGGCCCGGTCGCGGTCTACTGCGGCTCCGGCGTGACGGCCGCCCACCAGATCGCGGCACTCGCCATCGCCGGGATTCCGGCCGCGCTGTACCCCGGCTCGTGGTCCCAGTGGTCGAACGATCCGAAGCGGTCGGTCGCCACCGGCGCTTGACGAGACGTCGCCCAGGAACCGGCAGGGCCGCGCACGGAATGGTGTCGCTGCGGTCGGCCGCCACCTGTGCGCAACCGGTCGTCTGCGCGGTGATCCGGCACGGCCACGTGCGGAACGGGGTCGCTCGCGTCGGCCGCGCTGAGCGCTCGCCGAGCATCGGTCGGGAGCACGAGTATCACGGGCAGCCGCGGGCGACCTCGTGCAGCGCGGCGTTGTCGGCGGCGGTGATCGGGAGGTCGTAGTCGAGGGCGACGGTGAGGTACTTGGCCGCGTAGAAGCAGTGGTTCGGGCGGGCCGGTGGCAGCCAGTCGGCGGGGGTGTCGTCGCCTTTGGCCTGGTTGGTGGACGCGCCGGTGGCGAGCAGGTTCACCGACAGGTCGTTGGCGAAGCGCAGTCTGCGGTCGGGTGACCAGTGGGCGGCGCCCATGTCCCACGCGGCGGCCAGCGGGTAGACGTGGTCGATCTGGATGCGTCCGCCGTCGGACTTGCGGAAAGTGAGGTCGGTGCCCGTATACGGGTCGGTGAGCACGCCCTCGACGACCACGCACCGGCCCCGCCGCACCATCTCCCGCAACTGGGCGGCGAGCACGTTGTTGCGGGTGTCGCAGCCGTCGTGGCCGCCCGGCGCGTCGGTGTCGTCGGACCAGGCGGTGCCGAACACGCACGCCTGGCCCGCCTTGCAGCCGCGTTCGTAGCCGCCGGGGCGTGGCCGGGCGGCGATCACCCGCACCCGGTCGAGCAGCGCGGTCACCTCGGCGCGCGTCGGACTACCGGGCGCGGGCATCGCCGGATCGTCCGGTGTGAGCACAGCACAACCCGCGACCGCGAGCACCGTGCCGAGCAGCCCAGCCCATTTCCGCATATCTGCAGGTTGTAGCTGGTGCTACCGACAGATATGCCGAACGGCTACAACCAGGCGCGGGCCAGGATGTCGTCGGCGGCCACTTCGCTGGCATGGGGTGGGAACCGCGTCGCCGCGATCGAGGAGATGTGCGTGCCGTCGTGGCCGACCAGCCACGACCCGCCACGGTCCTCGCACTCGGCGATCTTGGCGAACACGGTGAGCAGGAAAATGATCGAATCGCGCGGATCGGCGGTGTGTGCCAGGCGCTGGGATTCACCGGGCCTGGACAGGTCGAGCCACACGCCGGACTGGCCGTCCAGACGCATGCCGACGATCTTTCCGGTATCGATGAACGTGAATTTGCGCCGTTCCCACGGGGTTGTCGGGGTATAGCTCTGCTCGAGAACCTGGAGCAGAATCGTCATCACTGCCCTCCGCACGCATACAAGGGGTTCATCGGCCGAGCCGGAGCGAGCCCGGTTCGCCTGGGTCGGTATGTAGTTGTCGCCGGTGGGTGGTCCGGCCCGTGACCAGGGGATACCCCAGTATGTTCCGGGATCGGCGAGAAATCCAGCGGAGGAGGGGCCGCGCCGGGTGTCGGTGCCGCCTGCTTGGATGGTCTCCATGCTGCACGGTCTGTGGTCCCCCGGGGCCGGCCTGCTGCTGTGGCACGACGGGGAACCGGTCGCCGTCGGTTCGGTGCTCGGCGACATCCTGGAGCGGGCCAGGTTCCGGCACCGCGCCCAGGTGCTGGTCGTCGATGCCGCAGGGCAGACCGACACCGCCGAGGTACGCGCGCACGCGCTCGCGCCGCCGACGGCGGCCGTTGTGCTGCGCAGCAGGCTGCCCCACGAGAACATCTCCGGCGATCTGCGCTTCCTCGGGCACGTCGCCCGCGGCGTCGAACGGTGGGTGCGGGCGGGCCGGGTGGTGCCGCAGGTCGAGCGGGCCGACGGCCAGTGGTGGGTGCGCTGGCGGCTGGTCGGCGGACAGCGGCAGCGGGCGTGGCTGGCCGAGCTGGCCGCCGCGATGCCCGCGGCGCTGCGGGTCGCGGGGTCGCCCGCCGCCGTGCTCGACGACCTGGTCACCGAGCTCACCGACCCGATCGCCCGCGAATACCTCGCGCACCGCACGATGACACACCCGATCCTGCAGGCCCTGGTCGGTGACACCCCGCTCGACGTCGGCTCCTACCGGCTGGCCGAGACCCTGGGGCAGTGGCGGGCCGGCTACGCCGCCGACGAACCCGAACTCGTGCTGCGCCTGTGCGAACCCGACGGTGAGTTCGGCACCGCCGACGATTCGGTGGCGCTGTGGCGGCTGCAGGTTTGCCTGCGCCCGGTCGACGATGCGCCGAAACCCGTTGTGCTCGACGATGATCCGGTCCTCGTCCGGACCGCCGCCGAGAAGCTCGGCCATGCGCGCAAGGCCTACCCGCGCTTGCGTGACCTGCCCACCGACCCGCGCGGCCTGGACCTGCTGCTGCCCACCGAGGTCGTCGCCGACCTGGTCGCCCATGGTGCGCATGCCCTGCAGGAGGCGGGAATCCGGCTGCTGCTGCCGCGCGCCTGGAATATCGCCGAACCGAGCATGCGGCTGCGGGTGAGCAGCCCGGCCGCCGCCGAATCCACCGTCGGACTGAGTGGATTGCTGTCCTACCGCTGGGAATTGGCGCTCGGTGACCTCGTGCTCACCAAGCCCGAGATGGAACGGCTGATCCGCAGCAAGTCGGATCTGGTGCAGCTGCGCGGGGAATGGGTGCAGGCCGACCACCGGGTACTGGCCGCGGCCGCCCGCTATGTCGCGATGCACGCCGACGACACGCCGATCACCCTGGCCGACATGATCGGTCAACTCGCCGCCGAACGCGTCGACGACGTCCCGGTCACCGAGGTCACCGCCGACGGCTGGGCGGCCGAATTGTTCGCCAGGGAAGGCGAGCCCGAGCCGGTGCCGGTGCCGATCGGCCTGAAGGCTGAGCTCCGCCCCTATCAGGAGCGTGGGCTGAGCTGGTTGGCCACGATGAGCCGACTCAACTGCGGCGCGATCCTGGCCGACGACATGGGCCTGGGTAAGACGGTGCAGGTGCTGGCATTGCTTGCGCACGAGCGTGAGTACGCGGCAGTCGACCGTGGCGGGCGGGCTCTGACGGCCGCCGGTGATCTCGAAGTAGAGGTCGACCAGGGCGGACGTACGGCTCCGCTGGAGGGGGCTCAGGTCGGGCCGACGCTGCTGGTGTGCCCGATGTCGGTGGTCGGCAACTGGCAGCGCGAAGCGCAGAGGTTCACTCCGGATCTGCGGGTGCTGGTCCACCACGGGCCGGGACGGCTGACGGGTGCGGAATTCGCTGCGGCGGTGACAGATGCGGATCTCGTCGTCACTACCTACTCGCTCCTGGCCCGTGACGCGACCCTGCTGAGCGAACAGCAGTGGGAGCGGATCGTGCTCGACGAGGCCCAGCACATCAAGAACGCCGCCACCAGGCAGTCGCGGGCCGCGCGCGCACTGCACGCACGACATCGGCTGGCGCTCACCGGTACCCCGGTGGAGAACCGCCTGGAGGAACTGCGCGCGCTGTTCGACTTCGCCATGCCGAAACTGCTGGGCAGTCCGCAATCCTTCCGGGCCAAGTTCGCGGTGCCGATCGAACGGGAACGCGACCAGCAGGCCGTCGACCGGCTGCGGTTGATCACCGATCCGTTCGTGCTGCGCAGGCTCAAGACCGATCCGGCGGTCATCAGCGATCTGCCGGAGAAGCTGGAGATGACGGTGCGGGCCAACCTCACCGTCGAACAGGCCGCCCTCTATCAGGCCGTGGTCGACGACATGCTGGCGAAGCTGAAGGACGCGAAAGGCATGGCGCGCAAGGGCGCCGTGCTCGGCGCGCTGACCCGGCTCAAGCAGGTCTGCAACCATCCCGCGCATTTCCTCGGCGACGGTTCGCCGATCCTGCGGCGCGGCAGTCACCGCTCCGGCAAGCTGGCCCTGGTCGAGGACGTGCTCGACGCGGTCATCGCCGATGGCGAGAAAGCGCTGCTGTTCACCCAGTTCCGCGAATTCGGCGACCTGGTGCTGCCGTACCTCACCGAGCGTTTCGGCACGCCGATTCCGTTCCTGCACGGCGGCGTCACCAAGCAGCGCCGCGACGACATGGTGACCGGTTTCCAGGGCGAGCACGGCCCGCCGCTGATGCTGCTCTCGCTCAAGGCGGGCGGCACCGGCCTCAACCTGACCGCCGCCAATCACGTGATCCACCTGGACCGCTGGTGGAATCCGGCGGTGGAGAACCAGGCCACCGACCGGGCGTTCCGGATCGGCCAGCAGCGCGCGGTGCAGGTCCGCAAGCTGGTCTGCGTCGACACCATCGAGGAGCGGATCGACGAGATGATCAGCGGCAAGAAGCAATTGGCCGAACTGGCGGTCGGCGCGGGGGAGAACTGGATCACCGAACTGAGCACCGACGAACTGCGCGAACTGTTCACCCTCGGCGCCGAGGCGGTGGGTGACTAGTGGCCGATTTCAGTCAGTTCGGTCCGCGCAGGCCGGTCACCGGCGGCGCCAAGGCCCGCGGCGGCTTCGGCCGGACCTGGTGGGGCAAGTCGCTGCTGGACGCGGTGGAGAAGGTCGCCGACGCGGGCAGGCTTTCGCGCGGGCGCACCTACGCCAGGGTCGGACAGGTGGTGAACTACCGGATCGAACGCGGCGCCGTCACCGCGGAGGTGCAGGGCAGCCAGCCCAGCCCGTTCACCTCGGTGCTGGCGATGCGCCCGCTGCGCGACGAAGAGGTCGAGCTGCTGCTCGCCGAGATCAGGGAGGCGCCGGGCATGCTCGCCGAGATCGCCTCCGGCGCACTGCCACCCGCCCTCGGCCCGCACCTGCTGCCGACCACCGCCGCCGAGCTGGACTTCTCCTGCAGCTGCCCCGACATGGGCTGGCCGTGCAAGCACGTCGCCGCGGTCTGCTACCTGCTCGCCGAACGACTCGACGAGCAGCCCAGCGAGATCCTCACCCTGCGCGGCCTCGACCTGGACGCCCTCATCGGCGGCGTCGAGAAGTCCACCCGCACCACCGAAGCCGGCGATCCCTACGGCGATCAGCTCACGCTCCCCGAACTGCCCCGCATCGAATTCCACGCCGTCATCGAGGATCTCGACCCGATCCCGCTGCGCCGAGCCCTGCGGATGGCGACCGAGGACGAGCAGACAGCGGCGACCGGTCTGCGCGAATTACGGTCGCTGTATCCCGAATTCGACAGCTGAGGTCAGGGCAGGTCGTACTCGAACCAGATGTGGTGGCCGCCGGTGGCATCGACGTAGAGCGCACCGGTGCCGGTGATGCCGGTGAGCTCGCCGGTGCCGCTCGCGGGCACGATGTGGAAGAACTCGTCGGTGCGATCGGTGCCACCGGTGGTGGCCGAGTGGACGAAGTTGAACGCGCCGGCCTTGTCGTCCAGTGCGCCCTCGAACGACTCCATGGCGATGTAGGTGCCCGCCCCGGAGGACATGTCGAACGCCGCGGTGAACAGCGTCGCCGAGGTGCCCGTGATCTCGCCGGCGTAGACCTTCGTCATGCGGGTCACGCCGACGGGCAGCCCGGTGCTGATGGGTGGCTGCGGCTGCAGGTCGGTGGGGTCGAACGCGGTGACTTCGAACGTGCCGGTTGCCTTCATGCCGGCGATGCTAAACCGGGCCACCGACAGCCGCCGGGACCGCGGCGATTCACGATGCCGTGTCCACCCGGTACACGCGGGCGGCATTGCCGCCGAACACCTTCCGCAGCGTGTCCTGGTCGGCGCCCGCCTCGGTGAGCGCGGTGGCCACGGTGTCGACCGCGCCGGTGATGCTGGTGATCGGCTTGTCGACCGGGAAGTTCGAACCCCAGATCAACCGGTCGGGGCCGAACACCGCCAGCGCGTGGGCGAGCAACGGCCACACCCGCTCGACCAGCTCCGGCACCGGCGTCGGGGCGCCGCGCGGTGGCACCGGATGACCGAGCACCGGCATCATCAGCCCGCTCACCTTGGCCACGACCTGGGGCTGGGCGGCCAGGTCGGTGAGGTCGTCGCGCCAGCGGGCGAACAGGGCCTCGCGCTGGGCAGCGGTGTGCCCGGTGTTCTTGCCGACCGGTCCGAAGATGCCGGCGGGCGTTCCCAGATGGTCGAGCACGATCGGCACCTCGGGGAAGCGCTCGGCCAGCGCCGTCACATCGGGGAGCTGCACCGAGTACACCCAGGCGTCGAAGGACAGGCCGCGCTGGGCGAGCTGGGTGAAACCGTTCAGGAAGGCGGGGGCGGTGAGGGCGCTGTCGTTCGGCGCGAACGATTTCACGGCCGGATCGGGATGGTGGGCGACCATGGTCCTGATCCCGCGCAGCAGCGGCGAGGCCGATTGATGCGCGTCCAGGACCGCGCCGAAGTCCGCGGCGGCGGGATCGGCCGACGCGATGATCGCGGCCAGGGCCGGGGTGTCGACACCGAACGGCAGACTGGCCACCCATCGGGTTTCGTCGGGCTTCCAGCCGGTCCATTCCACTTCGATGTGCGCGATCGCGTCCACCCGGGTCGTCCCGAGGTCGGCCCGGTAATCGGCGGGCAGATACGGACCCAGATAGGCGGACGGGTCACCGACGAATTCGCGGTCGCGCCGTGGCGCCAGTTTCGCCGCGATATCGACCGGCAGCGGGAGATACCGCAGCAGGGTGGCGAGCTTGCTGAATTGGCGAGGTGTCGTGCGTGGATCCCACTGGTGGATGTGCGCATCGATGATGTCGAGGTCCGTCAGGTCCATGCTCTACGTCCCATCGCCGCCGCTGCCCTGTGCTGGCGGCAATTGTCACACGCGGGCGCCGGGTGTGGCTGGATGCACGCTCCCGGCTATCGCGTCAGACGGTTCGTCGATACTGTCCACCGACCGCGAAGAATGCGTCGGTGACCTGCTGCAGCGTGCACACCCGCGCCGCGTCCATCAGCACGTCGAAAATATTGCCGTCGGTATGGGCGACCTCGGCCAGCCGGGCCAGCGCATGATGGGATTCCTCGGCGTTCTCGTCCTGGAAGGCGCGCAACCGGTCCAGTTGGGAACGGCGTTCCTGCTCGGTGCCGCGGGCTAGTTCGAGCGGGCCGTGCGCGGCGCCGTCGTCGTGCCCGCGGAAGGTGTTCACGCCGACGATCGGCAGCGATCCGTCGTGTTTGCGCTGCTCGTAGCGCATCGACTCGTCCTGGATGCGGCCGCGCTGATAGCCGGTCTCCATGGCGCCGAGCACGCCGCCGCGTTCGCTGATCCGCTCGAATTCGAGCAGTACCGCCTCCTCGACCAGGTCGGTGAGCTCGTCGATGACGAAACTGCCCTGCAGCGGATTCTCGTTGACCGCCAGTCCCCATTCCTTGGCGATGATGAGCTGGATCGCCAGCGCCCGGCGCACCGAATCCTCGGTGGGGGTGGTCACCGCCTCGTCGAAGGCATTGGTGTGCAGGCTGTTGCAATTGTCGTAGACGGCGATCAGCGCCTGCAGCGTGGTGCGGATGTCGTTGAACTGCATTTCCTGCGCGTGCAGCGAACGACCCGAGGTCTGCACGTGGTACTTGAGTTTCTGCGCGCGCTCGCCGCCGCCGTAGCAGTCGCGCATCGCGATCGCCCAGATGCGTCGGGCGACGCGGCCGATCACCGTGTATTCGGGGTCCATGCCGTTGGAGAAGAAGAACGACAGATTCGGCGCGAAGTCGTCGATCGCCAGGCCGCGGGCGAGATAGGTCTCCACATAGGTGAATCCGTTGGCCAGGGTGAAGGCCAGCTGACTGATCGGGTTCGCGCCCGCCTCGGCGATGTGATAGCCGGAGATTGACACCGAATAGAAATTGCGCACGTCGTTGCGCACGAACCATTCCTGGATATCGGCCATCATCCGCAGGCTGAATTCGGTGGAGAACAGGCAGGTGTTCTGGCCCTGGTCCTCCTTGAGGATGTCGGCCTGCACGGTGCCGCGCACGGTGGACAGGGTGCGCGCCCGCACCTCGGCCGCCTCCGCGGGGGTCGGCTCGCGGCCCTCCGCATCCGTGAAGCGTTGCAGCGCTTGATCTATCGCGGCATTGAGGAAGAACGCGAGGATGGTGGGCGCGGGGCCGTTGATCGTCATCGACACCGAGGTGGTCGGGGCGCACAGGTCGAAACCGTCGAACAGGGTGCGCATGTCCTCGATGGTGGCCACCGAGACACCGGAGGTGCCGACCTTGCCGTAGATGTCGGGGCGTTCGGCCGGGTCGTGGCCGTAGAGGGTGACAGAGTCGAACGCGGTGGACAGCCGGGTCGCCTCGGCGTGCGCGCTGAGGACCTTGAACCGGCGATTGGTGCGCGCCGGATCGCCCTCGCCGGCGAACATCCTGGCCGGGTCCTCGTTGTCCCGCTTGAACGGGAAAACGCCTGCGGTGAACGGGAATCGGCCCGGCAGGTTCTCGGCGCGCAGGAAGCGCAGCAGCTCGCCGTCGTCGGTGTAGCGGGGCAGGGCCACGCGCGCGATGCTGGAGCCGGACAGCGATTCGCGCCGCAGCGGGGTGCGGATCTCGCGGTCGCGCACCCGGACCACCTGCTCGTCGCCACGGTAGCTCTCGGCGACGGCGGGCCACTCGGCCAGCAGCGCGGTCGACTCGGGGGACAGCGCGGTGCGGGCGGCGGCCAGCAGCTCGGCGACCGCCGCGTCGTCGGGCAGTTCGTCGTTGACCAAGCGCAGTCGTTGAATGCGTTGCGCCGCAGCGCCTTCCCGCGCGGTGTCGGCGTGGTAGGCGCGGACCGTCTCGGCGATCTCGGCCAGGTAGCGCACTCGCGAAGGCGGCACCAGCTGGGCGAACCGGGTGGAGACCTTGGTGTCGACGTGCGGCAGGGCGCCCGGCTCGACGGTGAGTCCGTGCTCGGTGAGCAGGCCGATCAGATGGTGGTAGAGGGCGGTGACGCCGTCGTCGTCGAAGGTGGCGGCGCTGGTGCCGAAGACCGGCATGTCCGCCGGGGCGGCGCCGAATTCGGCACGGTTGCGGATCAATTGGCGGGCCACGTCGCGGATCGCGTCCGCCGCGCCACGGCGTTCGTACTTGTTGACCGCGACGACGTCGGCATAGTCGAGCATGTCGATCTTCTCGAGCTGGGAGGCGGCGCCGAACTCCGGCGTCATCACATACAGCGCCACGTCGACGTGATCGACGATGCCCGCGTCGCCCTGGCCGATGCCGGGCGTCTCCAGGATCACCAGGTCGTGGCCCGCGGCCCGGCAGGCGGCGATCATGGTGTCGATGTCGTCGGGTAGTTCGTGATTGCCGCGGGTGGCCAGCGAACGGAAGTACACGTGCTCGCCGTCGAGCGCGTTCATCCGGATGCGGTCGCCGAGCAGCGCGCCGCCCGCCCGGCGCCGGGTCGGGTCGATCGCGAGGACCGCGATGCGTAGCTTGTCCTGCTGGTCGGTGCGCAGCCTGCGCACCAATTCGTCGGTGAGCGAGGACTTTCCCGACCCGCCGGTGCCGGTGATGCCCAGGACCGGCACCCGGCGCTTGTCCGCCGCCGCCAGGATCGCGGTCCGGTCGGCTTCGGGCAGTGCGCCCTGCTGCAGGCAGGTGATGGTGCGCGCCAGGGCATTCCGGTCACCCGTGTAGAGCGCGTCGAGGTCGGGCAGTGTCTCGGCGGGATCGACATCGCAGACCCGGATCAGTTCGTTGATCATGCCGGGCAGGCCGAGCCGCTGACCGTCCTCGGGGGAGAAGATCCGCACGCCGCTGCGCGCGAGCCGCTCGATCTCCTCGGCGACGATCACGCCGCCGCCACCGCCGAAGATCCGCACGTCACCCGCGCCCGCTTCGCGCAGGGCCTGGGCCAGGTACTCGAAGAACTCGATGTGCCCGCCCTGATACGAGCTGACCGCGACGCCCTGGACGTCCTCCTCGACGACCGCGTCGACGATCTCGCGGACCGATCGGTTGTGGCCCAGGTGGATCACCTCGGCCCCCTGGGACTGCAGGATCCGCCGCATGATGTTGATCGCCGCGTCGTGCCCGTCGAACAACGCCGCCGAGGTCACGAACCGCACGGGATGGACCGGCACGTGCAGTGCGCTGGACTCGCTCATGACCGCCTCCGCAGGTGATGGGCGCCCAATATTAGGACGTCCAACTAATTCTAGTATGAACTGGGTCACCATGGTGCGAAACGCGGCGTGCGTGATTCGGTCGAAACATCACCGCAGCTCGACATACTCGACGGATGGTTCGCGAACATCGGGTGGGTGTGGCGCTGGAGCGGCTGGTGGCGGCGGGGGTGATCAGCGGTGAGCAGCGCGGGGCGGTGTTGCGGGCCGTGGATGCCGAGGAACACGCGGGGCGGGCTAGTGCGGGCCGGGTGACCGCCGAGATCGTCGCCTACCTCGGTGCGGGCTTGGTGGCCGCTGGTGTGGCGCTGTTCCTCGGGCGGGCGTGGACGGATGTGGCGCAGACCGGTCGGGTGGTGTTGTTGCTGGTCGTCGCCGGTTGTGCGGCCGGGGGAGCGGTGGTGCTGGCCGGCGGCTGTGACGGGGTGTTCCGGCGGGTGCCGATCGCCTCGGCGGGGCGAAGCAGGCTCGCGGCGGTGCTGCTCGTGCTGGCCGCCGGCGCGGTGTGCGGTGCGGTGGCCACGGCCTTCGGCGACGGCGGTGGGGAAGCCGCGGAGATCACGGCATCGGTCGCGGGGCTGCTGATGGCGGTCCTCGGCTATCTGCTGGTGCCCAGTGTGCTCGGCATGGTCGCGATGGGCGGGTTCGGTATCGCGAGTGTCGTGAACGTGACGTCGGAGCTGTTCGACTACCGGTCCGCGTGGCCCGGTGTGCTGTTGCTGCTGTTCGGTGCGCTGTGGTTCGTGCTCGCCTGGGCCCGGCTGTTCGTCGCGGAGTGGGCCGGCTATCTGATCGGCGGGCTGATCGCGGTGGTGGGCGCGCAATCGGTGACGATCGGCGAATCGCCGTGGCGGCCGGTGCTGACCGCGCTGGTCGGGGCGCTGTGTCTGGTGCTGTACGCGATCCGCCGGGAGCCGGTCCTCGTGCTCGGTGGCGCGGCGGCGGTGGCGGGCGCGGTCGCCCAGGCGGTCGCCGACTACACCGACGGCGGGCCCGCCGTCGCGAGCGTGGTGCTGGCGAGCGGCGCGGTCGTGCTCACCGTCGGCCTGGTCGTGCTGGTCGTCGGGCCGAGACAGCCGGACTGAGTCAGCGGATCAGGGTGGTTTCCTGTGCGCGGATGGTGCGGAAGAATCGCGGTCCCACGTCGGCGCCGTCGTGGTTGTAGCTGTCGATGATCTCGGCCAGCTCGTCGGCCAGCCTGCGCAGGTCCGCGGTCGCCGTGGTGCGGTCGAACTCGTCGGATTCCCAGCCCCACGCGGGCGGGATGCCGTCGATGGTGACGACGATCTGATCGGCGAACGGTGTGGTAACCGCCACCGTGAGTTCGGCGGGCGCGGCCGCGAGCGGGCTGTGCACCGTCAGCTCGCTCGGTCCGCCGACGACGGCGAAATTCCGGGCGAAGGCGATGTCGTCGCGGACCGACTCGACGATCGACGCGGTGCTCGCGTGCCTGCCGGGGCGATCGTGCCGTGCGCCGTAGACGCGGTCCGATGACGCGGGAGAAGCGTTGTGGCTGTGGGAGTTCCGCAGAATCCGATCGAGCATGCGCTGCGCGGTGGCTCGCTCGCCCGCGCCGGTGTTCTCGTGCTCGATCAGCGCGCGCAGCCGGGTGATCCGCACGAAATGGTCGGTGCCCATGCCCCGATTGTGCCCCAGCGGGCCGCGGTGGCATGCGTCACATCGCGTACGCCGGAGTTTCGGATGCGCGGATGGCCGACTTTATCGTGACCAGCATGAGTGAAGCGGAAGTGCTGTTCGAGGTACGCGACGGGCTCGGCCTGATCACCCTGAACCGGCCGCGCGCGATCAACGCGCTCAACCACTCGATGAGCCTCGCGATCACCGAGGCGCTGGGTACCTGGGCCGCCGATCCGGCGATCCGGACCGTCGCGATCGTCGGTGCGGGCGAGCGTGGCCTGTGCGCGGGCGGCGACATCGTCGCCATCCACCGCGACGCCAAGGCGATCAACGACGGCGGTCCCTCGGCGCCGGTGCTGCTGCAGACCGCGACCGCGGCGTTCTGGCGCGACGAATACCTGCTCAACGACCTGATCGGCAGCTACCCGAAGCCGTATGTGGCGATCATGGACGGCATCGTGATGGGCGGCGGTGTCGGCGTGTCCGCGCACGGCAGCCATCGCATCGTCACCGAGCGCTCGCAGATCGGCATGCCGGAGACCGGCATCGGTTTCGTCCCCGACGTCGGCGGCACCTACCTGCTCTCGCACACGCCCGGTGAGCTGGGCACCCACGTCGCGCTCACGACCGCCCGGATGGGCGCGGGCGACGCCATCACGGCCGGCTTCGCCGACGCCTTCGTGCCGTCGGCCGACCTGCCCGCCCTGCTCGACGCGCTGCGCACCACCCCCGCCGACGAGGCCATCGCCCGATTCGCCACGCCCGCACCGGAATCCGAGCTGGCGGCGCAGCGCGACTGGATTGATGCCTGCTACGCCGCCGACACCGTCGAGGAGATCGTCGAGGCACTGCGCTCGGCCGGCTCGCCCGAGGCGACCAAGGCCGCCGAGGACCTACTGGCCAAGTCGCCGGTCGCGGTGAAGGCCACCCTGCGCGCGCTGCGTAATGCCCGCACGCTGCCGTCGTTGGCCGCCGCGCTGAATATCGAATTCCGGATCACCGTGGCCGCGTTGAGCACTCACGATCTGGCCGAGGGTATCCGCGCCCAGGTGATCGACAAGGACCGCACGCCGCGCTGGTCGCCCGCCACGCTCGCCGAGGTCACCGCGGCCCAGGTCGACGCCTACTTCGCCCCGCTCGGCACGGGCGAACTGGGTTTGCCCGCGTAGCCGGTGGACGATCCGGCTCGGTATCGTCTTGCACCATCCGTGACCGCTGATGAACAAGAGGGTGCCTGGTGACCGATTTCGAGACGATTCTGCTGGAACGCAAGGGTGGCAGCAAGGGTAAGGGCGGGGTCGGCTGGATCACGCTGAACCGGCCCAAGGCGCTCAACGCTCTCAATGCGCAGGTCCTCGACGACGTCATCGGCGCGCTCGACGAGCTCGAGCGCGACGACTCGATCGGCGCCGTGGTCATCACCGGATCGGAGAAGGCCTTCGCGGCCGGGGCCGACATCAAGGAGATGGCGCCCAAGTCGTACATGGACATGTACATGTCCGATTTCTTCGCCCGCTGGGACCGGCTGGCGAACTTCCGCAAGCCGACCATCGCCGCGGTCGCGGGCTACGCCCTCGGCGGCGGCTGTGAGCTGGCGATGCTGTGCGACATCCTGATCGCCGCCGACACCGCCAAGTTCGGCCAGCCCGAGATCAAACTCGGCGTGATCCCCGGCATCGGCGGCTCACAGCGGCTGACCCGCGCGATCGGCAAGGCCAAGGCGATGGACCTGATCCTGACCGGCCGGAATATGGGTGTGGAGGAAGCCGAGCGCGCCGGTCTGGTGTCACGGATCGTGCCCGCCGACCAGCTGCTCGACACCGCGCTCGAGACCGCCCAGACCATCGCCTCGATGTCGCTGCCGGTCGCGATGATCGCCAAGGAGGCAGTGAACCGCGCCTTCGAGACCACGCTCGCCGAGGGCCTGCTGTTCGAGCGCCGGGTGTTCCACTCGCTGTTCGCCACCGACGATCAGAAGGAAGGCATGGCCGCCTTCGTCGAGAAGCGCCCGCCGAACTTCACCAACAGCTAGTTCTGTTTCAGGCGCAGCGAACCATCAATGAGCTGGGCAGGAGTCGGCGCGGTGCCCTGTTCGGGTAACCGCGCCGACGAATTGTCGGTGCCGAGCAACCCGGCGATCGTCCCGCCCAGTGTCGCCGTCACCGCCACCGCGGCGATGAGTTTTCGGCGGCCGGGCCCCTGCGGCCCGGCGCGCGTAGACAGTGCCGCCCCCGCCCGCAGGCGCGGCATGCGCAGGCGAGACGGGCGCTGCGCCGCCAGGAGAACCGCGCCGCGCGCCGAGACGTAGTCGGGCTCGGGGTCGTAGACGATGGGCAGGCCGATTCGCTGGGCCAGGTCGGCGCGCAGGGTCGGGTTGCGGGTGCAGCCGCCGAGCAGCACCAGCGCGCCCGGTTGCACGCCGGTCTCCTCGACCAGCTGACGCACGAACGAGGCCGAATGATGCAGCCCGGCCTCGCACAGTTCGGCCAGATCGCTGCGGGTCACCACCGCCCGGCCGCCGGTGTCGGCGTCGGCCGCGGTCACCACCCGCGCCTGGCTCAGCGACTCGCGGTGCGCGCGGCTGGTGCGCGCGTCGGCCAGCACCCCGCCGCGGGCCAGTTGCCAGCGCAGCAGGGCGTCGTAGCCGTCGCCGCTGAGGACGGTGCTGCGCTTGCTCGCCAGAATCGTGTCGGTGCGGCAATCGGCATGGGTGACAGTCAAACCCGAGCAGCCGAGGTCGTAGAGGATCACCGAGGCGCAGGCGGGCAGCATGCCGGTGAAACGCAGATAGCGCAATTGCGCCAGCGGTTCGTCGACGATGCCGACACCGGAGCCGACCGCCGCTCTGATCGCGTCGGCGTGCAGCTCGCTGCGACAGGTCACCGCGGCGGCCGTGACGCACTCGCCGCGCGCGAGCGCCGCCACGCGCATCCGGCGGATCGCCGACAACACCGCTTCTTCGACCGATCCGCCCGCCCTGCGCGGTAGCCGGATGTGGTCCACCGGCGGCAGGTGCGGCTGATCGGAGTGGGTCAGCACGGCGCGGGCACCACCCGCGCCCGCCGATACCCCCAGGACCAGCACCATGGGCTACATGGTGGACCAATTTCCGCTACCTGCCAAGCGAGTCGGCCGGTGATTCGCCCGTCGGTTGCTATGTCGCGTGGAATGCGAGGTTTTGCTCGCCGGAATCCTCATAGTCGCCCGCCTCGTGGCGGAACTCGGCGAGCAGCGTCAGCAGTTCGCGGATCCGGTCCGGTGGCAGTCCCGGCTCGGCGAACACCTGCGCGTTCAGCGATGCGGTCGCCTCGGCGACCAATTCCCTTCCCGCGTCGGTGATCTCGATGAGCGTCGCGCGCCGGTCGGTCGGATGTGGCACCCGGACCACCAGACCGGCGGCCTCGAGTCGATCCACGGTATTGGTCACGCTCGTCGGATGCACCTGCAAGCGCGCACTGGCCTTGGCCATCGGCAGGGCGCCGGTCTTGCTGAAACTGAGCAGTTGCAGCAGTTCGTAGCGGGAGAAGGTCAGGCCCGAGGGTTTGAGCGCCTCGTCCACCCTGGCCATCACGATCTGCTGCGCCCGGACCAGCGAGGTCACCGCGGCCATGCCGTCGGCGACCGCACCCCAGCCGTGCCCGGTCCACTGCCGATGTGCTTCGGCGATCGGGTCATGCGGAAGCGGTCGTGGCCGAGACATGGCATTGATCATCGCATAGTGCCAGGTCGCCACGGCTCAGGTGCGTCGCATGGACCGGGCCGCGTGCGTTGCCCGAATTACGCTCACGCTGAGCACAACCATGGTCAGCCGGGCCCGGCCACGGCAATCTCTAGGGCGAGGCGGGCGTGGCTGAGTGGTTGAGGCAACGGTCTGCAAAGCCGTTTACGCGGGTTCAATTCCCGCCGCTCGCTCGATGGACCGGCTGAACATGATGGGTGTTCAGCCGGTCCGCGGCTTCACGATTTTTCGTAGGCCATCGCGGTGCCTTGGACTGTCAGGCGCACTCTGTCGCCCTGGGTGGGGGCTTCCGTGCCTGTCCGGCGGACCGTGACCGTGCCCGCGCCCTCGGCGAGGTCGATGGTCAGGATGACATCGGGGCCGCGGAAGTCCACCTCCGTCACGGTGCCGCTGTGCGGATGGTCGGTGGTGACGACCTGTGCGGTCAGCTGTTCGGGGCGCAGCATCAGCGTGGTCTGGCCGGTGGGGGCGTGCTGCTGCACCGGGACCGGGCCGAGCGCGGACTTGGCGATGTCGGCCTCGCAGAGGGCGTCGAGCAGGACGCAGTCGCCCAGGAAGCGGGCGGTGAACAAGTCGGCGGGGTGGTGGTAGACGTGCTGCGGCGGGCCGACCTGGGTGAACCGCCCGTCGCGCATGACGGCGACCTGTTCGGCGAAACTCAGTGCTTCTTCCTGGTCGTGGGTGACGAGGATGCTGGTCATCCCGGCGGCGCGCAGGGTCTCGGCGACGGCCTGCCTGGTGGTGGCGCGCAAGCCGGTGTCGAGGGCGCTGAAGGGCTCGTCGAGCAGCATCAGGGCGGGTTTGCGGGCCAGCGCACGCGCCAGTGCCACGCGCTGCTGCTGGCCGCCGGAGAGCTGGTGGGGTAAGCGATCGGCGAAGCTCGCGTCCAGCGACACCATCGCCAGCAGTTCGGTGATGCGGTCGCGGTCGCGGTGACGGCGCAGCCGGGCGGCGGCTCCCCGCAGGCCGGTGTGCAGACCGTAGGCGATGTTGCCTGCGACGCTCAGGTGCGGGAACAGCGCGCCGTCCTGGGCGACGTAGCCGATCCGCCTGCGCTGCGGCGGCAGGCAGACATTCTGCCGCACAACGGTTTCCGTGCCCAGCTGGACCGAACCGGTATCGGGCGCCTCGAAGCCGGCGATCACCCGCAGCAGCGTCGTCTTGCCGCAGCCCGACGCACCGACGACGGCGGCGGCGGTGCCGTCGGGGACATCGAGATCGATGTGGTCCAGTACCCGGGTGGCACCGAACGTCTTCGACACCTCGCTGACGACAAGCCGACTCATACCCCGGCCGCCTTTCTGGACTGGGTGAACAGCAGATAGGTCACCGGGACGGCGGCGACGATCATGATCAGCGCGTACGGCGCCGCGGCGGCGTAGTCGAGTTCGCCCGACAGGCCCCAGAATTGCATGGCCAGGGTGCGAGTTCCGTTGGGCGCCAACAGCAGTGTCGCGGTGAGTTCGGTGGATACCGCGACGAAGACGAGTGCGGCGGCCGATGCGGCGGCGGGGGCGGTCATCCGCAGCGTCACCCGGAAGAAGGTGGCCGAGGCCGACTCACCCAGCGACCGTGACACCTCCTCCAGCCCGGCCGGCACCTGCGCCAGCCCGGCCCGCACGCTCACCAGCGCGCGGGGCAGGAACATCAGGACGTAGGCGAGCACGAGCAGCGTCGCGGTCTGATAGAGCGGCGGGGTCCAGCGGATGGTGACCGTCACCAGGGCCAGGGCGATCACGATGCCGGGCAGCGAACTGGTGATGTAGTTCGCGCCCTCGATCATCCGGGCGAACCTGCTGGTCGAGCGCACGGCGATCCAGGCGACGGGAAAGGCGCACAGCGTGGTGACCAGCGCGGCGGCCGCGGCCAAGCCGATCGTCTGGCCCAGCGCCGTGCCGATCGTGGTCATGTCCCACACGGCCGAGCCGCCGAGCCACAGCCAGCGCCCGATCGTCCACAGCGGCACACCCAGCGTGGCGACGACCACCGCGACCAGCACGCCGAACAGCGGAATCCGCCACCAGCCCAGGGTGATCGGTCGTATCGCGCGTGGCGCGCCACTGCCCAGCCTGGCGTAGCGGGCGTTCCCGCGCAGCAGCGACTCGCCACCGAGCAGCGCCAGACAGCACAGCACCAGGACACCGGCGAGCATGCTCCCGGCCGGACCGGCGAAACTGCTCTGATACTGCTCGAAGATGGCGGTGGTGAACGTGTCGTAGCGCAGCATCACGAACGCGCCGTACTCGGCGAGCAGATGCAGGCCGATCAACAGCCCGCCACCGAGGATCGCCAATCGCAACTGGGGCACCACGATGCGCCGGAACACTTCCGCCGGGCCGGAGCCGAGCGCGCGCGCCGACTCCTCGATCGCCGGATCGAGCCTGCGCAGCGTGGCGGCGACCGGCAGATACACCAGCGGGAAGTACGACAGCGTGCAGACGACGACCGCGGCGGACAGTCCGTGCATCGACGGGAACGCGCTCACCCAGCCGTAACTGTTGACGAACGCCGGCACCGCCAGCGGCGCGACGAGGACCGGACCCCACCACGACCGGCCCGGCACATCGGTGCGCTCGACCAGCCAGGCCAGCCCGATCCCGAGCACCACGCACACCGGCACCGTGCATACCACCAGGGCGGCGGTATTGCCCAGCAGCTCACCGACTCGCGGGCGGAACACCAGATCGGCGGCCTCGCGCAGCCCGGTGTCGAACAGCACCGAGACGATGTAGCCCAGCGGGATGAACGTCGCCGCGGTCAGCGTCAGCGCCGCGAGCGTGACGAACACCCCGGGCCGGCCGACCCGGGGTGGTGTCGCCTGCCGGGCGAGCTCGGTCGCTGCGCGCGGGGTCACCTACAGCAGTCCCGCCTCGGTCATCAGCTGGGTGACCTTCTTCGAGTCGAGCTTGCTCGGGTCGATCGCGGGCGCCTGCAGGTCGGCCAGCGGCGGGAGTGCCGGGTTCGCGGCGATGTCACTGGCGACCGGGTACTCCATCGAGGTGCCGTCGCGCAGGATCTCCTGCCCCTTCTTACCGGTGATGTAGGCCAGGAATTTCTGCGCGGACTCCTGCTTCTTGCTCGACTTCAGCACGCCGCCGCCGGACACGCTGACGAAGGCGCCGGGGTCCTGGTTCTTGAAGTAGTGCAGCGCGGTATTTGCGCTGCCCTCCTTGGTCTTGGCCTGGTCGCGGTACCAGTAGTAGTGGTAGATCACGCCGCCCTCGGGATTGCCCGCGTTGACCGCCTTCATGGTCGCCACATTGTTCTGCAGCGAGGTCGCGTTGGCTTTCATGCCCTGCAGCCAGGTCCGGGTGACGTCCTCGCCCTTCAGCGCCAGCAGGCCCGCCACGATCGCCTGGAAATCGGCGCCGGACGTGCCTGCGCCCCAGCGGCCTTTCCACTGCGGCTGCGCGAGATCCAGCAGCGAGGCGGGCAGTCCGGCGGTCGGCAGCTTGTCCCTGTTGTAGACGAAAACCGTTGCGCGGGCGGCGACTCCGGTCCACTTGCCGGTGGATGGCCGGTACTGGGCGGGCACCTGGTCGAGGGTGGCCTTGTCGACGTCGGCGAACAGGCCGGCGTTCTCCACCAGTGCCATGGCGGGGGAGTTCTCGGTGAGGAAGGCGTCGGCGGGGGAGTTCGCGCCCTCGGCGACCAGCTGGTTGCCCAGTGCGGTGTCGCCGCCCTGACGCAGGGTGACCTTGATGCCGGTCTCCTCGGTGAACGCGGCGGCCCACTCCTTGGTGAGCGACTCGTGCTGCGCGTTGTAGACGGTGATCTCGTCGGCGTCGCCCGGGGAGGACGTGCATGCGCTGACACCCAGCGCGGCCACCGCGATCGCCATCAGCCCGGCCAGAGGTTTCCAACTGCGCGACGTCATCGGCGTCCTTCCCACAAAGGCTCCCCATCCTATGATGAGGCTTGCCTAAGCAAGATACCCCGCGTGACGTGCGCGGACGTGAACGACGGGCAATACGGGTTCGCCTGTGCGGTAACAGAACCAGGCCTGCCGACCGTCGCGCTCAGCGCCGCCGCCGCAAAAGCGGCGAGCACTGTCCGGCGCGACGGTCCGCAGCAGCCCAAGTCAGCGAGCCTAACGGCGGGGACGCGGTAGTGACGGCAGGCGTCACCGGGTGTTCGGTCAGTGTCTGGTGGCCGGTACCGAGCAGATCTTCCAGGTGCCGTTTTCCTTCTTGAGGTGCTCCTCGGTGCTGTCCTCGGTGCTGGGCTCCTCGCCCGCCACGGACAGGGTCAGCTTGCCGACGACCGTCGCCTTGGCGATGTCGCCGGTGATGACGATGTCCTCGACCTTGTCGATGGTCACCGAGACAGTCGCGGCATCGAACTGCTGGCGCTGCTCCGGGGTGAGATTGTCGATCTCGGTGCGGTCGGCCTCGCACGCCAGCTGCGCGGCCGCGACGAACCCGTCGGCGCCGAGCGTGTCGTAGAAATCGCGAATCGCGACCTCGATCTGCTTCTCGTCCGAGGCCAGCGGAGTCCGCCCCTGCACGGTGAGCACGATGCCGGTGATCAGTGCGCCGAGCACCACCAGCGCGACGACGCCCAGCGCGATGAACAACCCGGTCCGGTTCTTCTTCGGCGGCTGCTGCGGCGGGAAGACATCGGGACTGCCGGGCGGGGGATTCTGGCCGGGTCCGAATCCCGCGTGCGGGTATCCGGGCGGCCCGGACGGCACCTCGGGCGGCTGCTGGCCGAAGGGAGGTTGCTGGCCTTCGGGGGGATTCGTCATGCCTCGCTCCTGATGTCATCGGGGCGAGGCCCCGAAACCAGTGGAACCGTGCGTGAACAACCTGAATCAAACAAACGAGGCCCCGACCGAACGGACGGGGCCTCGAAATGTGCCCTCGGCAGGATTCGAACCTGCGGCCTTCTGCTCCGGAGGCAGACGCTCTATCCCCTGAGCTACGAGGGCGGGATAGATGCCGGTCGCTGTGCGGCGATCGGGCAGCGACAGCGTATCGCATCGAGTGCGGTGCGCCAAAAACGGTGCCGGACCGGGCGGTTGACCCGGTCCGGCGGCTCGCTCAGCTCAGCGGCAGCGGGCTCGCGCCGCGGGCGGCCAGCATGCTGGTCATCAGCTGGGACTCGCCCTCCTGGGTCTTGGACATCTGCGCGGCCAGGACGCGCACCTCGGTGGTGTCGGCGTGCTCGGCGGCGTAGTCGAGCATCGGCACACCGCCCTGGTGGTGACGCAGCATCAGCTGCAGGAACAGCGTGTCCATGGCCGGGCCGGTGGACTGCCGCAGCGCGGTCATCTCCTCCTGGCTCGCCATGCCCGGCATCGACGACATCGGCCCCGACATCTCGTGCCCGGTCGTCGTACCGCCGTGGCCGTGCGAGCCCGAGCCGTGGTCGGTCATCCAGCCCATGTAGCCGTCGACGTTCTGGTTCGGCTCGCCCCACAGCTGCAACCAGCCCTGCATCCGGCCGATCTGATTCTGCTGGGTGGTGAGGATGTCGTAGGCGAGCCTGCGCACGTCGTTGTCGGTCGAGCCGATCAGCGCCGCGCCCGCCATGTCGACCGCCTGCGCGTGGTGGGCCGACATGTCCTGGCTGAACCCCACGTCGACAGGGCCGGGCGCAGGAGTCTCGGTCTTGTCCAGCGGCAGCCGTAGCAGCACGCCCGCCACCGCGCCGAGCAGGAGCAGTCCGATCGCGCCGAGCACGAGGATCGCACCGGTCGGGCGATGCGCGCCCGGCTCGGCAGCGGTGTCGTCGGACTCGGGTGCGTTGTCGTCGGGGTCGACCGCGGTGTCGGTGCCCACTACTGGCCCGCGGGTTGGGTGCCCGGCAGTTGAAGGCCGCCGGGGAGACCGATGCCGCCCGGGAGACCGGTGCCACCGGGCAGACCCGCGCCCGCACCGAGCTCGGACTGGTCCTGGGTCAGGCCCTTACCGTCCATCGGCACGGCCTCGGGACCGTACGGCGCCGGGTCGAACGGCGGCGGGTTGTTGGCGTCGAAGATCGGGTTCGAGCAGCTCGCGCCGACCTCGGGGTAGGCGTACGGGTTCTCGCGCATCGCGGAGATGAACTGCTTGATCCGCGCGTCGTCGGCGGAATCGAGCTTGAGCTGGTGACCCCACGACTGCAGCGCGATCGGCGAGTCGAGACCGGGGTACGGCGACATCAGCGAGTACTGACGGCCCTTGACGAAGTTCGACAGCTTCTCCACGCCCGCGGCGTCGACCTTGTCCGGGTTGTAGGCGATCCAGACCGCGCCGTGCTCGAGCGAGTGCACCGCGTTCTCCATGCGGATCGGCTTGGCGTACACGGTGCCGGTGCAGTTGGCCCACGCGCCGTCGTGCGGGCCGCCGTAGGCGGGCGCCTTGTCGTAGGCGACGCGCTGGGCCGCGGTGACGTGCAGACCGGCCGGGTAGTCCTGCTTGACGACACCGTCGATCTTCGCCGACGGGTCCTGGTTCTCCTTGGACGGCACCCATTCCTTGAGGTCGGTCTGGGCTTCCCGGATGGCGGCCTGGTCCAGGTACTTGGGCACCAGGCTGTAGGCCAACAGACCGATCAACGCGACGATGGCCACACCGGCGCCCAGCAGGGCCCAGGGGACTTCTCTCTTCTTACCGGGAAGCTTGCCTTTGCCGGGTTTGCGGGACGGAGACGACTTCCCCGCGGCCCGGACGGCCTTGGCTGATGTGGCGCTGGTCCTGCTCGGCATCGCTCGCTGTGCTCTTTCGACGTGTGGATCGGGACGTTCGTACCGGGCGGTCGTGGTTGCGAGGCGCCCAGCCAATAGGATAGAGACTCGTGACTCCAGCTGACCTTGCAGATCTCCTTCGCACCACCGCCGCGAAGGTGCTTGTCGAACGTGGACTGGACTCGTCGGTCCTGCCCGAGCAGGTCACAGTGGAGCGTCCGCGCAACCCCGAACACGGCGACTATGCCACGAATGTGGCCATGCAGGTGGCCAAGCGGGTGGGAACCAATCCGCGTGAGCTGGCCGGCTGGCTGGCCGAGGCCCTGTCCGCCACCGACGGCATCGATGTGGCCGACGTCGCAGGTCCCGGCTTCCTGAACATCCGCCTCGCCGCCTCGGCGCAGGGCGTGATCGTCGCGCAGATCCTGGCCGCGGGCGAGAAGTTCGGCACCGGGTCGGCGCTGTCCGGCACCAAGATCAACCTCGAGTTCGTCTCCGCCAACCCGACCGGTCCCGTGCACCTCGGCGGCACCCGCTGGGCCTCCGTCGGTGACGCGCTGGGCCGCATCCTGGCCGCCCAGGGCGCCGACGTGACCCGGGAGTACTACTTCAACGACCACGGCGCGCAGATCGACCGCTACGCGAAGTCGCTGGTCGCGGCCGCCCTCGGCGAGCCGACCCCGGAAGACGGCTACGCGGGCGAGTACATCCAGGAGATCAGCTCCGGCATCGTCGCCGCCCATCCCGACGCGCTCACCCTGCCCGCCGACGAGCAGCACGAGCTGTTCCGTCGTGAGGGTGTGCAGCAGATGTTCGCCCAGATCAAGCAGGATCTGCACGACTTCGGCACCGACTTCGACGTGTACTTCAACGAGAGCGAACTGTTCGCCTCCGGCGCCGTCGAGCAGGCCGTCGAGCAGCTGAAGAACTCGGGCAACCTGTACGAGAAGGACGGCGCCTGGTGGATCGCGTCCACCGAGTTCGGCGACGACAAGGACCGCGTCGTCCTCAAGAGCGACGGCAACGCCGCCTACATCGCCGGTGACATCGCCTACTTCCAGAACAAGCGCGCGCGTGGCTTCGACCTGGCCATCTACATGCTCGGCGCCGACCACCACGGCTACATCGGCCGCCTGAAGGCCGCCGCGGCCGCGTTCGGCGACAACCCCGACACCGTCGAGGTGCTGATCGGGCAGATGGTGAACCTGGTCCGCGACGGCCAGGCCGTGAAGATGAGCAAGCGCGCCGGCACCGTGGTGACCCTGAACGACCTGGTCGAGCAGATCGGCGTCGACGCCGCCCGCTACTCGCTGGTGCGCTCCTCGGTGAACTCGAGCATCGACATCGATCTCGACCTGTGGACCAAGGCGAGCAGCGAGAACCCGGTCTACTACGTGCAGTACGCGCACTCGCGGACCAACAGCATCATCGGCAACGCCGCGAAGTACGCCGAATTCGCTTCGGTGGAACCGGATTTCGCGCTGATGGACTCGGCGCGCGAAGGCGATCTGATCCGTACCCTCGGTGATTTCCCGCGCGTGGTCGCGACCGCCGCGGAGACCCGCGAACCGCACCGCATCGCCCGCTACCTCGAAGAACTGGCCGGTGTCTACCACCCCTTCCAGTCCGACGACGACATGCGCGTGCTGCCCAAGGGCGACGACGCCGTCACCCCCCTCAATGCCGCCCGGCTCGAACTGGTCAAGGCGACCCGTCAGGTGCTGGCCAACGGCCTGGCCCTGCTCGGCGTCAGCGCACCGGAGCGCATGTGAACACCGGCAAGCTTTCAGGAAGGACGCACTGAGATGAGTGCACACCCCGCCGGTCCCCGGCACGCAGAGATCCCGCACGCCCCCAGCCTGGCCGAGCGCCCGACCGATCCGAGCGAGATGATCGACCTCCCCGCCAACGTGTGGCCGCGCAACGCCACCCGCGGCGAGGACGGCGTCGTCCGCATCGCCGGCGTGCCCGTCACCGAGCTCGCGCACCAGTACGGCACCCCGCTGTTCGTCATCGACGAGGACGACTTCCGCTCCCGCTGCCGCGACATGGTGCAGGCGTTCGGGCCCAATGCCCGCGTGCACTACGCGTCCAAGGCGTTCCTGTGCGGTGAGATCGCGCGCTGGATCCGCGACGAGGGCCTCTCGCTCGACGTCTGCTCCGGCGGCGAGCTGGCCATCGCGCTGCACGCCGGTTTCCCGGCCGAGCGCATCGCGCTGCACGGCAACAACAAGTCGGTGCCCGAGCTGGAGACCGCGGTCGCCGCGGGCGTCGGGCACGTGGTCGTCGACTCGCTCTACGAGATCGAGCGGCTCGAAGCGGTCGCCGGTGCGGCGGGCGTGGTCCAGGACGTGCTGGTCCGGGTCACCGTCGGCGTCGAGGCGCACACCCACGAGTACATCTCCACCGCCCACGAGGACCAGAAGTTCGGCTTCTCGATCGCCGGTGGCGACGCCATGGAGGCGCTGGCCCGGGTCTTCGAGGCCGACAACCTGCGCCTGGTCGGCCTGCACAGCCACATCGGCTCGCAGATCTTCGAGCTCGACGGCTTCGAGATCGCCGCGCGCCGCATGCTCGGCCTGCTCCGCGAGGCCATCGACAAATTCGGTATCGAGCGCACCGCGCAGATCTCCACCCTGGATCTCGGCGGTGGCCTCGGTATCTCGTACCTGCCGAGCGACAACCCGCCGCCGCTGGACGAGTTCGCCGCCAACCTGCGCGGCCTGGTCGCCGCCGAGGCCGCCCGCGCCGGGCTGCCCGAGCCGACCATCGCCGTCGAGCCGGGCCGCGCGATCGCCGGCCCCGGCACCGTCACCCTGTACGAGGTCGGCACCATCAAGGACGTCGAGCTCGACGGTGGTGCGCGCCGCCGCTACGTCAGCGTGGACGGCGGCATGAGCGACAATATCCGCCCCGCGCTGTACCAGGCCGATTACGATTGCCGTCTGGTCTCGCGCTCGTCGGATGCGCATGCGGTCGTCGCGCGTGTGGTCGGAAAGCATTGCGAGAGTGGCGATATCGTCATCCGTGATACCTGGATGCCCGCCGATGCGGGCCCGGGTGACCTGGTCGCCGTCGCGGCGACCGGGGCGTACTGCTATTCGATGTCGAGCCGCTACAACCAGCTCACCCGGCCCGCCGTGGTCGCGGTGCGTGACGGTGTGGCGCGACTGATTCTGCGCCGGGAAACGGTGGCGGACCTGCTCAGCCTGGAGGTAGAAGGATGACCGAAACCGGCGTCAACAACGGCAACAGGGACGCGGGGCGTCCGCTGGGTGTTGCCGTCCTCGGCATGGGCACCGTCGGCACCGAGGTCGTCCGCGTCCTGCGTGACCACGCCGACGACCTGCGCTCGCGCGTGGGCGCGCCGCTCGTGCTGCGCGGCGTCGCCGTGCGCGACCTGAGCAAGGACCGCGGCCTGCCCGCCGACCTGCTCACCACCGACGCCGCGGCGCTCGTCGCCCGCGCGGACGTGGACCTGGTCGTCGAGGTCATGGGCGGCATCGATCCGGCCCGCGGGCTGATCGGCGCCGCGCTGACCGCGGGCAAGTCCGTCGTCACCGCCAACAAGGCGCTGCTGGCCGACTACACCGGCGAACTGGCCGCCGCCGCCGAGCGCAGCCGCGCCGACCTGTACTTCGAGGCCGCCGTCGCCGGTGCGATCCCGGTGGTCCGGCCGCTGATCCAGTCGCTCTCGGGCGACCGGGTGAACCGGGTCGTCGGCATCGTCAACGGCACCACCAACTTCATCCTCTCCGCGATGGACGAAACCGGCGCCGCCTACGGCGACGTGCTCGCCGAGGCGACCGACCTGGGCTACGCCGAGGCCGACCCCACCGCCGACGTCGAGGGCTACGACGCCGCCGCCAAGGCCGCGATCCTGGCCTCGCTGGCCTTCCACACCCGCGTGACCGCGGCGGACGTGTACCGCGAAGGCATCACCAAGATCACCGCCGAGGACCTGGAGACGGCCTCGGCCGTCGGTTGCACCGTGAAGCTGCTCGCCATCTGCGAGCGCGTCGCGGCCGGTCCGGGCGAGCCCACCTCCGCCGAGGGCGGCAAGGATCGCGTCTCGGTGCGCGTGTACCCGGCGCTGATCCCGCGCAAGCACCCGCTGGCCTCGGTCAACGGCGCGTTCAACGCCGTCGTCGTCGAGGCCGACAATGCCGGTCGGCTGATGTTCTACGGTCAGGGCGCCGGTGGCGCGCCGACCGCGTCCGCCGTGCTCGGCGACCTCGTGATGGCCGCGCGCAACAAGTTCTACGGTGGTCGTGCCCCGGGCGAATCGGTCTATGCTGAGTTGCCGATCGCGCCGATCGGGGACACCCCCACCCGCTACCACGTGAACCTGCAGGTGGCGGATCGTCCCGGCGTGCTCGCCGCGGTCGCGGGCGAGTTCGCCCAGCACGGGGTGAGCATCTCCACCGTGCGCCAGCAGGGCCATGGCGACGGTGCCAGGCTCGTGGTCGTGACCCACCATGCGGTGGAGTCCTCGCTGGCCGATACTGTCGCGGCATTGGCGGAAATGGATTCCGTCACCGCTGTGACCAGCGTTCTCAGACTGGAAGGCACCGAAGAATCATGAGTTCCACTGGCATCGCCCCCCAGGTCGGTGTGCACTCCCGCTGGCCCGGCCTGATCGCGGCGTACCGCGATCGGCTGGAAGGTGCGGCCGACTGGGAGCCGGTCACCCTGTTCGAGGGCGGTACCCCGCTGGTCCCCGCGCCGCACCTGTCCGAGCTGACCGGGTGCGAGGTGTACCTCAAGGTCGAGGGCGCCAACCCGACCGGTTCCTTCAAGGACCGCGGCATGACGATGGCGATGACCGACGCCAAGTACCGCGGCCAGAAGGCCGTGCTCTGCGCGTCGACCGGCAACACCTCGGCCTCGGCCGCCGCCTACGCCACCCGCGCGGGCATGGAGTGCGCGGTGCTGATCCCGCAGGGCAAGATCGCGATGGGCAAGCTGGCCCAGGCCGTGATGCTCGGCGCCAAGATCATCCAGGTCGAGGGCAACTTCGACGACTGCCTCGAGCTGGCCCGCAAGGTCACCTCGGACTTCCCCGAGGTCGGCCTGGTGAACTCGGTGAACCCGGCCCGCATCGAAGGCCAGAAGACCGCGTCGTTCGAGATCTGCGATGTCCTGGGCAAGGCGCCCGACGTGCACGTGCTGCCGGTGGGCAACGCGGGCAACATCACCGCCTACTGGCGTGGCTACCGCGAGTACTACGCCGACGGCATCACCTCGGTGCTGCCGCGCATGCTCGGCGTGCAGGCCGCCGGTGCGGCCCCGCTGGTCAACGGCGCTCCGGTGAAGGACCCCGAGACCGTCGCCACCGCCATCCGGATCGGCGCGCCCGCGTCGTGGAACGGTGCGATGGAGGCCAAGGAGCAGTCCGGTGGCGCCTTCCGCGCGGCCACCGACGAGGAGATCCTGGCCGCGTACCGCCTGGTCGCCGCGACCGAGGGCGTCTTCGTCGAGCCCGCGTCGGCCGCGAGCGTGGCCGGTCTGCTGGCCGCCCGCAAGGAAGGCTGGTTGGATTCGGGCCTGACCGTGGTCTGCACGGTGACCGGCAACGGTCTCAAGGATCCCGACAACGCGCTGACCGGCATGCCCGAGGTCAAGCCGATCGCCGTCGACCCGGTGGCCGTCGCCCACGAACTCGAGCTGGCCTGAGTTGAGCGCACGCGAGAGCAGGCTGATGACAGCGACCCTGCCCGCCGGTCTCGAAGTGACCGTGCGCGTTCCCGCCTCCACAGCCAACCTCGGCCCCGGATTCGACTGCCTGGGAATGGCATTGGGCCTCTACGACGAGATCGTGGTGCGCACGACCGATTCGGGTCTCGACATCCGGGTCGAAGGTGAGGGCGCCGACGACGTGCCATGGGGCCCAACGCATCTGGTGGTGCGGGCGATCGAGCGCGGGCTGGAATCGCTCGGCGTCTGGGCCGACGGCCTCGATGTGGTGTGCCGCAACGTGATTCCGCACTCGCGTGGACTCGGCTCCAGCGCCTCCGCGGTGGTCGGCGGCCTGGCCGCGGGTGCCGGGCTGGCCGCGAAGTTCGACCCGGAGCTGCGCCTGGACGACGACCGCCTGGTGCAGCTGGCCTCGGAGTTCGAGGGTCATCCCGACAACGCCGCGGCCAGCGTGCTCGGTGGAATCGTGGTGTCGTGGACCGAATCCGATGCCGAGGCGAACCGCGCCTACCGGGCCGTGCGCCTGCAGCCGGCCGCCGCGCTGCGCCCGGTGGTGCTGATCCCGCAGGAACGCTCGTCCACGGCGCACACCCGGGGGCTGCTGCCCGAGCAGGTGCCGCACGGCGACGCCGCGTTCAATGTCAGCAGGGCGGCGCTGGCCGTCGTGGCGCTCACCGAGCGCCCCGATCTGCTGATGCCCGCCACCGCCGACCGGCTGCACCAGACCCAGCGTGCCCCCGCGCTACCACTCACGACGGCGTGGATCCAGCGGTTGCGTGCCGCGGGAATCGCCGCGACTGTTTCCGGCGCAGGCCCGACAATTCTGGCGCTCGCGACCGGAGATTTCCCTGATGACCTGCGCAAACAGGCGGAATCGGACGGGCTGCGGGTAGTCGAACCCGGCATCGCGGGCGGCGTCGCGGTCGACTGACGGCGTGCCTGCCTTGCCGTTGTTCGCAATGGGCAGCTATTCTGTGCAAGTCCGTACATCGTGCGCATCAGACGCCGGTGCTTCATCAGGGCAATCGCTCCAGCAGGCTCCAGGCTCGAGCCTCCACACCATGGAGGTGCTGCGACGCCGAGAAGCCGCTCAACTGGAATGATCTCTCCTCACCACTGTCTTCTGGTGGCGAAGCCTCCGGTCCGGCGGGGCGGGTAGTACGGCACAGGCGTCCTGTCGGACGCATAATCCGAGCTCGGCACACGGTGCCGGGTCTACGGAACGAACCCTCGATTCAGCACACGGCATTCGAGGGAAGGAAAGGATTTCCGTGACAGATACGGACCTGCTCGCGACACCCGGGGTGGAATCCAACCCTACGAACTCGGGCGGCCGCGAAAGTGAATCCGGACAGATTTCGAAAATGAGCGAACACACCGACGTCGCACGATCGGGGCTGACTGGAATGCTGTTGCCGCAGTTGCGCGCATTGGCGGGGGAGCTCGGTATCCGAGGCACCTCCGGTATGCGTAAGGGCGATCTCATCGCCGCTATCAAGGAAAATCAGGCCGGAGCGCCTGCGAAGGCGGGCAAGCCCGCCGAGGCCGCCGCCGTGACGGCCGACGCGCCCGCCGTCAAGACCGAGGCGCCCGCCAAGGCCGACAAGCCGGCCAAGGCCGAAAAGCAGGCCGAGCCTGCCGACAAGGCCGCGCCCGCTGACAAGCAGGCCGCGCCCGCCGAGAAGCAGGCCGCCGTCGCGGTCGCGACCGAGCAGGCCCCGGCCGAGCAGCCGACGGCCGAGTCCAAGACCGCCGCTCCCGCCGAGTCGACCGAGGATTCCGGTCGCGAGGGCGGGCAGCGTGGCCGTGGCCGGCAGCGTCGTGGTCGTGACCAGGCCCGTTCCGGTGGGGGCGAGAACGCCCAGGCCGAGAACCGTGCCGAGGAGACCAAGCAGGCCGACAAGGCCGAGGGTGGCGAGCAGGGCGAGCGTCGTCGCGAGCGCGGCGAGCGCACCGGTGGTGACCGGGGCGAGCGCGCCGGTGGTGACCGGGGCGACCGCGCCGGTGGCGATCGGGGCGAGCGCGCCGGTGGCCAGAGCCAGAACGGCACCAACGGCGGCAATCGCGGTCCCCGCGACGACCGCGGTGGTGACGACGAGGAAGGCGGCCGCGGTCGCCGGGGTCGCCGGTTCCGTGAGCGTCGCCGCGGTCGTGACCGCGACGGTGGCGCCGGTGGCGGTGGCGGCGAGGCCCGCGACTTCGAGATCCGCGAGGACGACGTCCTGCAGCCGGTCGCCGGCATCCTGGACGTCCTCGACAACTACGCGTTCGTGCGGACCTCCGGCTACCTGGCCGGCCCGAACGACGTGTACGTCTCGATGAACCTGGTCCGCAAGAACGGCCTGCGCCGCGGTGACGCGATCACCGGCGCGGTGCGTGCCCCGCGTGACGGCGAGCAGAGCAACCAGCGCCAGAAGTTCGACCCGCTGGTCCGCCTGGACACCGTCAACGGCGGCGAGCTGGAAGCGGCACGTCGTCGTCCGGAGTTCCAGAAGCTGACCCCGCTGTACCCGAACCAGCGCCTGCGCCTCGAGACCGCGCAGAACAAGCTGACCACGCGCGTGATCGACCTGATCATGCCGATCGGTAAGGGCCAGCGTGCGCTGATCGTGTCCCCGCCCAAGGCGGGTAAGACCACGATCATGCAGGACATCGCCAACGCGATCGCGATCAACAACCCCGAGTGCTACCTCATGGTTGTCCTGGTCGACGAACGTCCCGAAGAGGTCACCGACATGCAGCGTTCGGTGAAGGGTGAGGTCATCGCCTCCACCTTCGACCGTCCGCCCGCCGACCACACCTCGGTCGCCGAGCTCGCCATCGAGCGCGCGAAGCGACTGGTGGAGATGGGCAAAGACGTTGTGGTGCTGCTCGACTCGATCACCCGATTGGGCCGTGCGTACAACAACTCCTCGCCCGCCTCGGGCCGCATCCTCTCCGGTGGTGTCGACTCGACCGCGCTGTACCCGCCCAAGCGGTTCCTCGGCGCGGCGCGCAACATCGAGAACGGTGGCTCGCTCACCATCATCGCCACGGCGATGGTGGAGACCGGCTCCACCGGTGACACGGTGATCTTCGAGGAGTTCAAGGGCACCGGCAACGCCGAGCTCAAGCTCGACCGCAAGATCGCCGAGCGGCGCGTGTTCCCCGCGGTGGACGTCAACCCGTCCGGTACCCGCAAGGACGAGCTGCTGCTCTCGCCCGACGAGGCCGCCGTGCTGCACAAGCTACGTCGCGTGCTGACCGGGCTGGACTCGCACCAGGCCATCGATCTGCTGATCGACCGCCTGAAGAAGTCCAAGAACAACCTCGAGTTCCTGATGCAGGTCTCCAAGACCGCACCGGGCGCTCTCGACGAGTGATCGTCTAGCACCGCAGCAAGGGGCCTCGCCGACGCGGGGCCCCTTGCTGCTTTCGGGGAACAAATCTGAGGTGGGGGGTGTTTTCGGAGGGTGCGGCCAGATCTGGCATACTGGACCGCTGTGTGTCTGCGGCTTCGCAGACATCCCGCCTAGTCGGTTCCGGTTCACGTATTCCGCGCTCCAGCGGCATGCGACCCGGCGACCATTATCGAGAGGACGCCCATGAAGGCAGGAATCCACCCCACGTATGTCGACACCACCGTTGTGTGTGGTTGCGGCAACACCTTCCAGACTCGCTCCACCAAGGAGTCCGGCCAGATCACCGTCGAGGTCTGCTCGCAGTGCCACCCGTTCTACACCGGCAAGCAGAAGATCCTCGACACCGGCGGCCGCGTCGCTCGCTTCGAGGCTCGCTACGGCAAGCGTGCGGGCAAGAAGGCCGACGCCAGCTAGTTGCCTCATCCGACGCCCGGTTCTGCTTCCGCAGGCCGGGCGTCGGTGGTTTCTCGCCCAACCGATCCCGCACCGCACATAAGGAAGCAAACGTGACGCAGCCGTCCGCCATCGACGACATTCTGGCCGAGTACGCAGGCCTGGAGACGCAGCTGGCCGATCCGTCGTTGCACAACGACGCTGGTGCGGCCCGGCGGGTGGGCAAGCGGTTCGCCGAGCTGGCCCCGGTGATGTCGACCTACCGCAAGCTCGAGTCGGTCCGCGACGATCTCGAGGCCGCCCGTGAGCTGGCCGCCGACGACGCCGCGTTCGCCGCCGAGGTGCCCGGCCTGGAGACCCAGCTGGTGGAGCTCGAGCAGGCGCTGGCCGATCTGCTCGCTCCCCGCGACCCGCACGACGGCGACGACGTGGTGCTCGAGGTGAAGTCCGGCGAGGGCGGCGAGGAATCGGCGCTGTTCGCCGCCGACCTGGCGCGCATGTACATCCGCTACGCCGAACGGCACGGCTGGAAGGTGGAGACGCTCGACGTCACCTATTCCGACCTGGGCGGTTACAAGGACGCGACGCTGTCGATCAAGAGCAAGGACGCAGCGCGCGACGGCGTGTGGTCGCGCTTCAAGTTCGAAGGTGGCGTGCACCGCGTGCAGCGCGTGCCGGTGACCGAGTCGCAGGGCCGCATCCACACCTCGGCGGCGGGCGTGCTGATCTACCCCGAGCCCGACGAGGTCGAGCAGGTGCAGATCGACGAGACCGACCTGCGCATCGACGTCTACCGGTCCTCCGGCAAGGGCGGCCAGGGCGTCAACACCACCGACTCCGCGGTCCGCATCACCCACCTGCCCTCGGGCATCGTGGTGACCTGCCAGAACGAGCGCTCCCAGCTGCAGAACAAGGCGCGCGCGATGCAGGTGCTCGCCGCCCGGCTGCAGGCGCTGGCCGAGGAGCAGGCCGACCAGGAAGCCGCGGCCGGTCGCGCCAGCCAGATCCGCACGGTGGACCGTTCCGAGCGGATCCGCACCTACAACTTCCCGGAGAACCGGATCGCCGATCACCGCATCGGTTTCAAGGCGCACAACCTCGACGCGGTCCTCGACGGTGACCTGGATGCGCTGCTCGACGCGCTCGGCAAGGCCGACCGCGACGCCCGGATGGCTGCCGAATAACCGGCATGAGCGGTCAGCGCCCAGCGGAGGCGGCCCGCGTGACCACGGAGGGCGCCGGGCATGCCGAATGATTCAGTGACCGAGCGGATCCGGCTGCGTCCGTTGATCGTCGAGGCCGCGGCGCGGCTGGCCGAGGCGGGCGTGGCCTCGCCACTGCCCGATGCCGAGAACCTGGCCGCCCACGTGCTCGGTGTCGACCGGATGCGCCTGGCGCTGCACCCGATGGTGGAGCCCGAGGAAGCCGCGCGGTTCGGCCGGCTGATCGACCAGCGGGCCGCGCGAATCCCGTTGCAGCACTTGACCGGGACGGCCGCCATGGGCGAGATCGACCTGGCCGTCGGCCCCGGCGTCTTCGTGCCGCGCCCGGAGACCGAGCTGCTGTTCGCGTGGGCGCTGGCCTGGCTGGAGACGCTGCCGCACGACCACGCGCCGATCGTCGTCGACCTGTGCACCGGCTCGGGCGCTTTGGCCCTTGCCATCGCGCATGCCCGCCCCGACGCGCAGGTCCACGCCGTCGAACTCGACCCCGACGCCGTGACCTGGGCCCGCCGCAACGCCGACGACCGCATCGCCGACGGCGACACCCCCATCACCCTGTACGCCGACGACGTCACCGACCCGGCCCTGCTCACCGAACTGTCGGGCCGCGTCGACCTGGTCGTCTCGAACCCGCCCTACATCCCCGAGGCAGCGGTCCTCGACCCCGAGGTCGCCGACCACGACCCCCACCGCGCCCTCTTCGGCGGCCCCGACGGCCTCGATATCATCCGCGCCATGGTCCCCACCATCGCCCGCCTGCTCCGCCCCGGCGGCGCCACCGCCATCGAACACGACGACACCAACGGCGGAGGAGTAGCGGACCTGCTCGCCGCGGCCGAATTCACCGGCATCGTCGAACACACCGACCTCGCCGACAAGCCCCGCTTCGTCGTGGCCACGGCACCCGGCAAACTCTGACAACGCATCGAACGGGGTGACAGCTCCCGCGCGGATCACCCTGTGGTCCAGTCAGCACACTTCCAGCACGAAACGAAACTTCTGATTTCGCAAGCACATGGGTAACTCGCCGGGTACGCCCAAAAGTCCCCCCACATCGCACCGCCAGCCCGGCAGCTAGACTCTTGCCGCATCCCAAGACCGGCAAGAATTCGCGGAGAGGCGGAACAGGGTGAGTACCGTCTATGACTGTGCGGAACCGGCGTCGCGGGCAGCGGGGATCACCGCGGCGACCAGCGCGCTCAAATCCGGTCGGCTGGTCGTCATGCCGACCGACACGCTGTACGGCCTGGCGGCCGACGCGTTCGATGCCGACGCGGTAGGCGCGCTGCTGGCCGCCAAGCGGCGCGGTCGCGATATGCCGGTTCCGGTGCTCGTCGGGTCGTGGCACACCATCGATGGTCTGGTGTTCTCTGTACGTCCGCAGGCACGCGAGCTGATCCGCGCGTTCTGGCCGGGTGCGCTGAGCCTGGTCGTGCAGGCGGCGCCGTCGCTGGCGTGGGATCTGGGTGATACCCGCGGCACGGTGATGCTGCGGATGCCGTTGCATCCGGTGGCGCTGGAATTGCTGCGCGAAGTCGGGCCGCTGGCCGTGTCGAGTGCGAATGTGTCCGGGCAGCCGCCCGCCAGCACTGTCGAGCAGGCGCGCGAGCAGCTGGGTTCGCTGGCGAGTGTGTATCTCGACGGTGGTCCGGCCGAGCACGCGGTGGCGTCCACGATCGTCGATCTGACCGCGGATCAGCCGCGGGTGTTGCGGGAGGGTGCGGTGCCGGTGGCCGATATCGCGGAGGTGCTCGGGATGGCGCCCGACGCTCTGACCAGCTCCGCGCAGCGGTGATCGCACGCCGCCCATGAGCTCAGTCGTTCCCCTGCGCGAGCTGGTGCTCGTGCTGCTCGTCTCGGCCACGGTGACATTCCTGGCGACCGGCGGTGTCCGGGTGCTGGCCATCGGCTTCGGCGCGGTCGCGATCCCGCGTGAGCGCGATGTGCACGTGAAGCCGATTCCGCGGATGGGTGGCGTCGGCATGTATGTCGGTGTCGTCGCCGCGGTGTTGTTCGCGCACCAATTGCCCGCCCTGCGGCGCGGGTTCGATTACGCGCCCGATATTCCGGCGGTGCTGGTGGCGGCGACGATCATCGTGCTCGTCGGCATCGTCGACGACCGATGGGGACTGGACGCGCTCACCAAATTCGCCGGGCAGGTCACCGCGGCGGGCGTGATGGCCGTGATGGGCCTGAGCTGGTACGTGATCTACGACCCGTTCAACGACTCCACCGTGGTGCTCGATGCCCTGCAGGGCGGGCTGGTGACCGTCGGTATCACCGTCACCCTCGTCAACGCGATGAACTTCGTCGACGGTCTGGACGGTTTGGCGGCGGGGCTCGGCTTGATCTGTGCCGTCGCGGTTTTCGTGTTCTCCGTCGGTTTGCTCTACGACCAGGGCGGCTCGGTGGACACCTATCCACCCGCGCTGCTGGCCGCCGCGCTGGCCGGCGCCTGCCTCGGATTTCTTCCGCATAATTTCTCGCCCGCCCGAATCTTCATGGGCGATACCGGCTCGATGATGATCGGTTTGATGCTGGCGGCGGTTTCCACCGGCGCCTCCGGCCGAATTCCGCTGCAGGGCTATGGCCCGCGCGACATTGTCGGTTTGCTCTCACCGCTGTTGCTGGTCGGCGCGGTGATGTTCATTCCGGTGCTCGATCTGTTGCTCGCGATCGTGCGCCGGGTGCGCGCCGGCGTGAGTTTCTCCACACCGGACAAAATGCATCTTCATCACCGATTGCTACAGATCGGACATTCACAGCGACGCGTCGTGCTGTTGATCTATTTGTGGGTCGGCGTGCTCGCCTTCGGCGCGGTGGGAACTTCGCTGATGGATCGGCGGCTTGTGGTGTTGCTGGTGGCGGGTGGATTGGTGTTCGCGCTGGTAGTGACCGCGATCCCATCGATGCGCCGGGTGGAGTCGGCGAACCGGTGAACGCGGGCCGCAAGGTAAAGTGCGGCCCGTGAGCTTTACACCGGAAACCGTGCCAGGCCCCGACGCCCCGTTGCGTGCCGCGCTGCGCTACGGCCTGATCGGTCTCGGCGTCCTCGTGGTCGCCGCGGTCGTGGTCGCCACGGCGGTCGCAGGCACGCCGGGCCTGTGGGGCGCCCTGCTCGGCGCCGCCATCGGCGGTGGGTTCATCCTCACCACCGTCGTCGCGGTGCTGCTCGGCGCGAAGCTGCCGCCGAGTACGGCGGGCCTGGTCATGCTGGTCAGCTGGGTCGGCAAGATGCTGGTCGCGCTGCTGGTCATCGCCGTGCTCAACCAGTTCGATTTCTACAGCCGACCTGCGCTGTTCTTCACCGTGGTGGGTGCCCTGCTGATCGTCCTCGGCGCGGAAACGTATGGCGTTGTGAGCCAGAAGGTTCCGTACGTCACGACACGCGCGGGAGACGACGAAACGGCTTCCGAGCAGGAATAATCCCACCCAGCTACACACTGTCGTAGATAGCTTGGTAAAGTCTTGGTAAGCAAGCACCCAAGCTAGGGGCGCGGCCCGACCAACTCAGGGCTTTGCCTCGGGTTACCAGGGGGGATCGCCTAGATCCTGCCCGGTGCCGCTATGCTTACTGCCGATCCGGGTGGAATGTGCCCGGTTGAAGCATGTCGACGATGTCGCCGACGCCCGAACAGAAGTCATACGGTTACACGCCGTATAGGCAACTGTCGAATTTCGAGCCGACCAGAGTCGACCCCATTGATCGTCAATGTCCGATCGAACCGCGGGAATGACCGTCGTACCCGCGGCCCGAACACGGGAGAGAACGCTGAGCGTCATCACTTTGGCGGCGGGCGAGTTCCACGCGCCATCGCTGTCCGACTTCTTCCCTCCAGCAGTGCTGTTCGAGGGTACGCCGTTCGAACTCGATCGCCTGATGCTGGTCCGGCTGCTGATGACCGCCGTTCTGGTGGTCGTCTTCGTGCTGGCTTTCCGCTCGCCGAAGATCGTGCCGCGCGGCCTGCAGAACGTGATGGAGACCGGTGTGGTTTTCGTCAAGGAGCAGATCGCCGACGAGGTACTCGGTAAGGAAACCGGCAAGAAGTTCCTTCCGCTGCTGGCGACGATCTTCTTTACGGTTCTCTTTCTGAACTTCTCCGGTGTCATTCCGGGATTGAACATCTCGTCGAACGCGCGCATCGGCATGCCGCTGGTCCTGGCCGCGATCGTCTACATCGCCTACAACTACGTCGGCATCCGGAAGTACGGCTTCTTCTCCTACATCCGGCACAGCATCGTCGTTCCCGACGTGCCGATCGCCCTGCACGTGCTGCTGATCCCGATCGAGTTCATCTCGACGTTCGTTCTGCGCCCGTTCACGCTGACCGTCCGTCTCATGGCCAACATGCTGGCCGGCCACATCATGCTGGTGCTGTTCTTCAGCGCGACCTGGTTCTTCCTGTTCGACGCCGCCGCGTGGATGAAGATCTTCACGCCGTTCTCGCTGCTCGCCGGCATCGGCTTCACGCTGTTCGAGCTGCTGGTCATCTTCCTGCAGGCCTACGTTTTCGCGCTGCTGGCAGCCGTGTACATCGCGCAGTCGCAGCACGCTGCCGACCACTGACCTGACTGAAACCACAACTACCGGAAACCTGCTACACACGCCGACCGGCGGGTGAGCAACAGAAAGGGAAAGAAGACTCATGAGCCTCGCTTACCTGGCCCAGGAAGCCGCGACCACCGAGAGCACCTTCAAGGGCTTCGGCGCCATCGGCTATGGTCTCGCCGCGATCGGCCCCGGCATCGGCGTGGGTATCGTCGTCGGTAAGGCCATCGAGGGCATCGCGCGTCAGCCCGAGCTGTCCGGCCAGATCCGCACCAACATGTTCCTCGGTATCGCGTTCACCGAGGCCCTGGCGCTGATCGGCCTCGTCGCCGGCTTCATCTTCTGATTCCGATGCGCGAAATCATGATGCTCGCCGCTGAAGGGGGAGAGGAAGTGAATCCTCTCGTCCCCGAAACGTACGACATCGTCTGGTCGATCGTCTGTGTCATCGTCGTCGGTCTGCTTTTCTGGAAGTACGTGATCCCACGTGTGACCAAGACCCTCGAAGAGCGCACGGACAAGATCGAAGGCGGTATCGCCAGGGCCGAAGCAGCCCAGGCAGAGGCACAGCAGACGCTGCAGCAGTACCAGCAGCAGCTCGCCGACGCCCGGCTCGAGGCCGCACGTATCCGTGAGGATGCGCGCACCCAGGGTCAGCAGATCCTCGCGCAGATGCGCACGGATGCCCAGGCCGAAAGCGACCGTATCGTCGCCGCCGGTCACTCCCAGCTGGAAGCCCAGCGCCAGCAGATCCTGACCGAGCTGCGTTCCGAGGTCGGCCGCACGGCCGTCGACCTGGCCGAGAAGATCATCGGCCAGTCTGTCTCGGACGAGGCGAAGCAGTCGGCGTCGATCGACAAGTTCCTCAGCGAACTCGACGACACCGACGCCATCGGGGTCGGAAGGTAACGACGCGAAAGTGAGAAGCATGTACGCAGCGAGCCGCGAGGCCAGCTCCCGGTCTCGGGAGGCGCTTCGGGCCGCTCTGACCGGAAGCGAAACTGTTGCGGCCACAACGGGGTCGGAACTGTTCGCCGTTGTCGCCGTGCTGGACGACCAGCGTTCGCTGCGTGTGGCGCTCGCGGACGTGTCGGTGCCGGGTTCGGCGCGCGCTGAACTCAGTGAGCGGATCTTCGGCGGCAAGGTCAGCGCTGCCACGCAGGCAGTGCTGACCACCGCGGTGGCGCAGAACTGGTCGCGCACCCGTGATCTGGTCGACACCCTGGTGCTGCTCGGGCAGGAGGCTCTGCTGGAGTCGGCCGCCGTCGGTGGCCGGCTGGACGCGGTGGAGGACGAGCTGTTCCGGCTCGGTCGCATCATCGCCGACAACCCGCAGCTGGAGCAGGCACTGTCCGACCAGGGCAAGCCCGCACCGGCCCGGCGTGAGCTGATCGAGCGGCTGCTGACCGGCAAGGCCGAGTCGATCACCCTGACGCTGGCCGAGCAGGCGGTGACCCGACTGCGGACCAACAACATCGGCGTCGCCTTCGACGCCCTGTCCGATCTGGCGGCGGCCCGTCGTGACCAGATCGTCGCCCACGCGCACGCCGCGGTCGAGCTGTCCGATCAGCAGAAGGAGAAGCTCTCGGCTTCCCTGCAGCGGATCTACGGCAAGGCGGTCACCGTGCACGTGCAGGTCGACCCGACGCTGCTGAGCGGCGTCGTCGTGCGCGTCGGAGACGACGTGATCGACGGCAGCGCCACCGGCCGACTGGAGAGGCTGCGCCGGGCACTGTCCTGACCAGCAGCTCAACTCCAACCCCCGACATTCGAGACCACAGCGAGAGCAGGAACAACATGGCGGAGCTGACGATCTCCTCCGACGAGATCCGTAGCGCGATCGAGAGCTACACCCAGAGCTACACCCCGGAAACCTCCATCGAAGAAGTCGGCCTCGTGACCGACACCGGCGACGGCATCGCGCACGTCAGCGGTCTGCCTTCGGCGATGGCCAACGAGCTGCTCGAGTTCCCGGGCGGCGTCCTGGGCGTCGCGCTGAACCTCGAGGACACCGAGATCGGTGCCGTCATCCTCGGCGAGTACGCCTCGCTGGAAGAGGGCCAGCAGGTCCGTCGCACCGGCGACGTGCTGTCGGTTCCCGTCGGTGACAAGTTCCTCGGTCGCGTCGTCAACCCGCTCGGCCAGCCGATCGACGGCCTGGGCGAGATCGAAGCCGACGACCGCCGCGTGCTGGAGCTGCAGGCCGCGACCGTGCTGGAGCGCCAGCCGGTCGAGGAGCCGCTGGCCACCGGTATCACCGCGATCGACGCGCTGACCGCCATCGGCCGCGGCCAGCGTCAGCTGATCATCGGCGACCGTAAGACCGGCAAGACCGCCGTCGCCGTCGACGCGATCCTGAACCAGAAGGCGAACTGGGAGACCGGCGACCCGACCAAGCAGGTCCGCTGCATCTACGTCGCGATCGGCCAGAAGGGCTCCACCATCGCGGGCGTCAAGACCGCGCTCGAGGAGCACGGCGCGATGGAGTACACCACCATCGTCGCGGCCCCGGCCTCCGACTCCGCCGGCTTCAAGTGGCTGGCCCCCTACACCGGTTCGGCCATCGGCCAGCACTGGATGTACCAGGGCAAGCACGTCCTGATCGTGTTCGACGACCTGACCAAGCAGGCCGAGGCGTACCGCGCCATCTCGCTGCTGCTGCGTCGTCCGCCGGGCCGCGAGGCGTACCCGGGTGACGTCTTCTACCTGCACTCCCGTCTGCTGGAGCGTTGCGCGAAGCTGTCCGACGCCATGGGCGGCGGCTCGATGACCGGTCTGCCGATCATCGAGACCAAGGCCAACGACGTCTCGGCGTTCATCCCGACCAACGTCATCTCCATCACCGACGGCCAGGTCTTCCTCGAGTCCGACCTGTTCAACAAGGGTGTCCGCCCGGCGATCAACGTCGGTACCTCGGTCTCCCGTGTCGGTGGCGCCGCCCAGACCAAGGCCATGAAGAAGGTCGCCGGTTCGCTGCGTCTGGAAATGGCGCAGTACCGCGAGCTGGAGGCGTTCTCCGCCTTCGCCTCCGACCTGGATGCCGCCTCGCTGGCCCAGCTCGAGCGCGGTGCCCGCTGGGTGGAGCTGCTCAAGCAGAACCAGTACTCCCCGGTCGCCGTCGAGGATCAGGTCATCTCGATCTACCTGGTCGACGCCGGCTACTACGACTCGGTGCCGGTCGGCGACGTGCGTCGCTTCACCGCCGAGCTGCTGGAGCACCTGCACAGCGCGACCCAGTCGTCCTTCGACGCGCTCGAGGGTGGCCGCAAGCCGCTCGACGGCGAGGCCGCCGACGCGATCAAGTCGGAGACCGACAAGTTCAAGGAAGGCTTCCTGGCTTCCGACGGCAGCCGTGTCGTGAACGAGGCCGCTGCCGGTGATCTGGACCACGAAGAGGTCGAGTCGCTGTCGGTCACCCGCAAGCACGTCGACAAGTAAGCCGGGTCAGGACTGATGTCGGCATATTCCGATCTGGCGAATGAAGGGAGTGTGAACCGCTAGTGGCAAGTTTGCGTGAATTGCGCTCCCGCATTCGTGGTGTGAATTCGATCAAGAAGATCACCAAGGCTCAGGAACTGATCGCGACCTCGCGAATTTCCAAGGCCCAGGCCAGGGTTGCGGCGGCCAAGCCGTACGCCGAGGAGATCACCAAGGTCCTCGGTGAGCTGGCGAGTGCGTCGAAGAACCTGGCGCACCCGCTGCTCAACGAGCGCCCCAACCCGAAGCGCGCCGCCGTCCTGGTGATCACCAGCGACAGCGGTATGTGCGGCGGCTACAACTCGAACGTGCTCAAGCGCGCCGAGGAGCTCATGACCACTCTGCGTGGCGAGGGCAAGGAGCCGGTGCTGTACGTGATGGGCAACAAGGGCCTCACGTACTACAAGTTCCGCAACCGTCCGTTCCAGGCGTCGTGGACGGGCTTCTCGCAGCAGCCGAAGTACACCGATGCGTCGGCCGCGTGCAGCCACCTGGTCGAGGCCTTCATGGCCGGCTCCGACACCGAGGTTCCCTCGCTGGACGGCACCGGAACCATCGCGGGCGTCGACGAGCTGCACATCGTGTACACCAAGTTCGTCTCGATGCTGACCCAGAATCCGGAGGTGCGCCGCCTGGCGCCGATCCAGGTCAGCTTCGTCGACGAGAACTTCGAGCTCGGCGACGACATCATGTCGGACTCGCCGAACGCGGTGGTCACGGCGCAGTACGAATTCGAGCCGGACGCCGATGTGCTGCTGGGTGCTCTGCTGCCCAAGTACATCAACACGCGTATCTACTCATCGTTGCTCGAGGCAGCGGCATCCGAGTCCGCGGCTCGGCGCACCGCAATGAAGGCGGCGACCGACAACGCCAACGAGCTGGCCAGTGTGCTCCAGCGCGAGGCGAACTCGGTGCGTCAGGCCCAGATCACGCAGGAAATCAGCGAAATCGTCGGCGGCGTGAACGCGCTGGCGTCGAGCTCGGACCGCGACTAGAAGCGCAGGAAGAGAACCAATCTAATGACCGCAGCTGTCACTCAGGACAACGCGACCAAGGCAGGCGCAACTGCCGGCCGCGTCGTCCGTGTCATCGGCCCCGTCGTGGACGTCGAGTTCCCGCGTGGCGCCATCCCCGAGCTGTTCAACGCTCTCAGCGCCGACATCAAGCTGGCGTCGGTGGCCAAGACCCTGACCCTCGAGGTCGCCCAGCACCTCGGCGACAACATCGTGCGCACCATCTCGATGCAGCCGACCGACGGCCTGGTCCGTGGCGCGACCGTCACCGACTCGGGCAAGCCGATCTCGGTGCCCGTCGGCGACATCGTCAAGGGCCACGTGTTCAACGCCCTCGGTGACTGCCTCGACTCGCCCGGCCTCGGCCGCGACGGCGAGCAGTGGGGCATCCACCGCAAGCCCCCGAGCTTCGATCAGCTCGAGGGTAAGACCGAGATGCTCGAGACCGGTGTCAAGGTCATCGACCTGCTGACCCCGTACGTCAAGGGCGGCAAGATCGGTCTGTTCGGTGGTGCCGGTGTCGGCAAGACCGTTCTGATCCAGGAGATGATCACCCGTATCGCTCGCGAGTTCTCCGGCACCTCGGTGTTCGCGGGCGTCGGTGAGCGTACCCGTGAGGGCACCGACCTCCACCTGGAAATGGAAGAGATGGGCGTCCTCCAGGACACCGCCCTCGTCTTCGGCCAGATGGACGAGCCGCCGGGCACGCGTATGCGCGTGGCCCTGTCCGCGCTGACCATGGCGGAGTACTTCCGCGATGTCCAGCACCAGGACGTGCTGCTCTTCATCGACAACATCTTCCGTTTCACCCAGGCCGGCTCCGAGGTCTCGACCCTGCTGGGTCGTATGCCTTCGGCCGTGGGTTACCAGCCGACGCTGGCGGACGAGATGGGTGAGCTCCAGGAGCGCATCACCTCGACCCGTGGTCGCTCGATCACCTCGCTGCAGGCGATCTACGTCCCCGCCGACGACTACACCGACCCGGCGCCGGCGACCACCTTCGCCCACCTGGACGCGACGACCGAGCTCTCCCGCCCGATCTCGCAGAAGGGCATCTACCCGGCCGTCGACCCGCTGACCTCGACCTCTCGTATCCTCGAGGCTTCGATCGTCGGCGAGCGTCACTTCCGGGTCGCCAACGAGGTCAAGCGGATCCTGCAGAAGTACAAGGAACTGCAGGACATCATCGCCATCCTCGGTATGGACGAGCTCTCCGAAGAGGACAAGGTCCTCGTCGGCCGCGCCCGTCGTCTGGAGAAGTTCCTCGGCCAGAACTTCATCGTGGCCGAGAAGTTCACCGGTCAGCCGGGTTCGGTCGTGCCGCTGGAGCAGACCATCGACGACTTCGATCGCGTCTGCAAGGGCGAGTTCGACCACTTCCCGGAGCAGGCGTTCAACTCCTGCGGTGGTCTCGACGACGTCGAGGCCGCTGCGAAGAAGATCGCCGGGAAGTAGTCCACCATGGCGGAGATGACAGTTGATCTCGTAGCGGTCGAACGCAAGCTCTGGTCCGGCCAGGCTTCGTTCGTCAGCGCGCAGACCACCGAAGGTCAGATCGGCATCATGGCCGGCCACGAGCCGCTGCTCGGTCAGCTCGTCGAGGGCGGCACGGTGTCCATCGTGTCGACCGAGGGCGAGCGGATCGTCGCTGCGGTGCACGGCGGTTTCTTCTCGGTGACCGCCGATACCGTGCGCGTGCTGGCCGAGTCCGCGGACCTGTCGGGTGAGGTCGATGTCGACGCGGCACGCAAGGTGCTGGCCGACACGAGCGCTTCCGAAGTGGCTCTGCGCGTGGCACAGGCCCAGGTGCGTGCCGTCGAGGCTGCCTCGAAGCACTGATCTCGAGAAGACCAGACATCTGTCGGCGACGAACTCCGGTTCGTCGCCGACAGTGTCGTTTTCGGGGGTTTACCGGTCCCGGCGGAGTCGCGCGGACCGGGCGTGATTGAATGGCGACGGGGGTGTCTTCGACACCAGCTGAGCGAAAGGGCGTGCGGCATTGCAAACCGGGATGGTTCTCCTGATCATTCTGGTGCTGACGCTCGTGTTCGTAGCAGGTGCATCGACCTACCGCCTGGTGATGCTGCGCCGGGGCGGCACGGCCGCGCTGCTGCGGGTATTGCCCGCGCGCGGCGGCCAAGGCTGGCGCCACGGTCTCATCCGCTATGAGGAGGACCGTCTCGTCTTCTTCAAATTGACCAGCCTCAAGTTCGGTCCGGACAGCACCGTGCACCGGCAGGGCCTCGAGATCGTCGAACGCAGGCACCCGCAGGGCGATGAGTTCGACATCATGAGCGACGACATTGTGGTGGTAGCCGTCACCGATCCGCAGGGCAGCTTCGAGCTGGCCCTCGACCGCGGATCGAGGGCGGCTTTTCTGTCCTGGGTGGAATCGCGCCCGTCAGACCGTGCCCACCGCAAGGGCCAGCTCTGAGCGAGCGCACAGGAAACGCGACAGCTGAGCGAGGCAAGAACATGGGTAACTCGTCGGGTACGCCCGAGACGGATGCATACCGGCAGCCCGACGAACCAGCTGCCGAGCCCGCACGACCGGAGCGGCGGTCCAGCGTCCATTTGACCCGGATCTACACCAGGACGGGTGACGACGGCACCACCGGCCTGAGCGACTTCTCACGGGTATCCAAGACCGACGCGAGGCTGATCGCCTACGCCGACTGTGACGAGGCCAACGCGGCGCTCGGTGTCGCGGTGGCGCTCGGCGCGCCGGAGCCCGCCGTGCTCGCCGTGCTGCGCCAGATCCAGAACGACCTGTTCGACGCGGGCGCCGACCTGTCCACCCCGGTGGTGGCGGAGCCGAAGTACCCGCCGTTGCGCGTCACCCAGCCCTACATCGATCGGCTGGAGAAGTGGTGCGACGAGTTCAACGCCGGTCTCGCACCACTGAATTCGTTCATCCTGCCGGGCGGCACGCCGATTGCCGCACTGTTGCACACGGCACGCACGGTGGTCCGGCGCGCCGAACGCTCGGCGTGGTCGGCGGTCGATGCCTACCCCGACGACACCAGCGTGCTGCCGGCCAAATACCTCAATCGCCTGTCGGACCTGCTGTTCATCCTGAGCCGTGTGACCAATCCCGAGGGCGATGTGCTGTGGCAGCCGGGTGGCGGAGCCGAGCGCTGAAAGCGACTCGGTGGCGCCAGGATCGGTCGGTTTGGCGTCGGGGGGCGTGTCGCCGGGCAACGGTCGATAAGCTGGCGGGGTGAGCGAACGGTTTCTGGTCTCCGGCGGTAATCAGCTCGTCGGCGAGGTCGCGGTCGGCGGCGCGAAGAACAGCGTGCTGAAGCTGATGGCCGCCGCTTTGCTGGCCGAGGGTACGACCACCATCACCAACTGCCCGGACATCCTCGATGTCCCGCTGATGGCCGAGGTGCTGCGTGGTCTCGGCTGCGACGTGACGATCTCCGACGACGAGAGCGGCGACCGGTCGGTCGTCACGATCGTGACGCCGCCGGAGCCGAAATACCACGCGGACTTCCCCGCGGTGACCCAGTTCCGCGCCTCGGTGTGCGTGCTCGGTCCGCTGATGGCGCGCTGTAAGCGCGCGGTCGTCGCGCTGCCCGGTGGTGACGCGATCGGTTCGCGTCCGCTGGACATGCACCAGGCGGGCCTGCGCCTGCTCGGCGCGACCAGCGAGATCGAGCACGGCTGCGTGGTCGCCCGCGCCGACGAGCTGCAGGGCGCGCGGATCCGCCTCGACTTCCCGTCCGTCGGCGCGACCGAGAACATCCTGATGGCCGCGGTGCTGGCCGAGGGGGAGACGGTCATCGACAACGCGGCCCGCGAGCCCGACATCGTCGATCTGTGCACCATGCTCGTGCAGATGGGTGCGCGGATCGATGGGGCCGGTTCCTCGGTGCTGACCGTGCAGGGCGTGAAGAGCCTCTCGCCGACCACCCACCGGGTGATCGGTGACCGGATCGTCGCCGCCACCTGGGGCATCGCCGCCGCGATGACCACCGGCGATGTCCGGGTGACCGGGGTCAACCCCAAGCACCTGGCGCTGGTGCTGGACAAGCTGCGGTCGGCAGGTGCGCGAATCTCCTACGAGCCCAATGGTTTCCGCGTCGTCCAGCCGGAGCGCCCGCGTGCGGTGAACTTCGCGACGCTGCCGTTCCCCGGTTTCCCGACCGACCTGCAGCCGATGGCGATCGGCCTGGCCGCCATCGCCGACGGCACGTCGATGATCACCGAGAACGTCTTCGAGGCGCGTTTCCGCTTCGTCGAGGAGATGATCCGGCTCGGCGCCGACGCCCGCACCGATGGTCACCACGCGGTGGTCCGCGGTATCCCGCGCCTGTCCAGCGCGCCGGTCTGGTCGTCCGACATCCGCGCCGGCGCGGGCCTGGTGCTGGCCGGTCTGGTCGCCGATGGAGTCACCGAAGTGCACGATGTCTTCCACATCGACCGTGGCTACCCCAACTTCGTCGAGCAGATGCAGGCGCTGGGCGGGCAGGTCGAACGCGTAGGTACGCCGAAATAAGCTCCTGACCAGGCGATTTGACTTCGTGTTGGTCGCCACGTAACTTTATTCGAGTCAGAGCGACACGGACCCCCACGGGGTAGCGATGAGCGCCTGACAGATCATCTAGCCAGACTCACTTCTTCCGAATTTGCTTCGGTTGGGTTACCTGCGCTAGGTTGGAACAGTTGCCCTGCTGAAGCCCCTGCGAAATGTTGTGGGTAGAAGCTTGTGCGTGTGTTCTTTGAGAACTCAATAGTGTG
>NZ_JBHVHX010000030.1:0-55203 GCF_042799895.1 Nocardia sp. NPDC057663
ACCAGACCCTGGTGGCCGGTGATCGGGTCGCCGGCGGGTTGTCCGGTGTCCGCGTCCCACAGCCGCACCGTGCCGTCGATACCGCCGGAGACGATTCGCTGCCCGTCCGGGCTGAACGCCACCGCATACACCGACTTCACGTCGACGAACACCGAGTTCTGGTGCCCGGTCATCGGGTCACCGATCGGCTGGCCAGTGGCCGCGTCCCAGCGCCGCACCGTGCCGTCCATACCGCCGGAGACGATTCGCCGCCCGTCCGGGCTGAACGCCACACCGGTCACCTGGCCTTGGTGCCCGTTCAGGGGTTCGCCAGTGGGTTGGCCGGTGTCCGCGTCCCGTAGTCGCAGCGTGCCGTCGCCGCCGCCGGATACGATGTACCGCCCGTCCGGGCTGAACGCCACGCTGGTCACCTCATTCTGGTGCGCGGTGATCGGGTCGCCGACGAGTTGGCCGGTGGCCGTGTCCCATAGCCGCACCGTGTCGTCGCTGCCGGCGGAGACGACGCGCTGTCCGTCCGGGCTGAGTGCCACCCTCACCGGAGCGGTCGTCTCGATGATCTCGAGCGCGCCGCCGCGGGCGATTAGGGCGTCGAGGAGTGCGCCTTCGTCCGGGTTCGATCCGATCCGCTGCGCGGCCAGGATCTGCTGCAGCGCACGAACGTCGCCGCCGGACCGGCTACCGGCGAGCATGGCCCTGGCGTCGGACACCAGCAGTCGAGCTATCACCTGGTTCCGTTGGTGTATCGCCTCTCTTCGTTGCATGAACGCGATCGTGGCCGCGATGACGGCGATAACGGTCAACAGGACCAGGCCGACGATGGCGGCGCGCCGGAGGCGGCGGAAGCGGCGTTGCTCGCGCAGGTCGTCACTGGCGAGTTCGTATTTGGGTTTGCCGTGGATCGGGGCGGCCAGGTCGGTGACCTTCTCCCGGAACATCGGTGCGCGCGGATCCCAGGGGGCGTCGTCGCTGACGTCGACATAGAACGGCTCCGCGGCGAGTGCCCCCGGCTCGGTCAGCACCGGCAGGGCCGCAGTGGAGCGGTCCGGGTCGAACCGTCCGGTGTCCTGGTCCCAGGTCAGATGCCCGCCGGCGACGACGAACAGTAGCCGTTCGGGCCCGCGGTCCTGCAGCCAGTGGGTGACCTCCTTGTTGACCCAGCCGGAGGCGGCCGCAGTCGGGGAGAGCACCACGATCAGGTAGCGGGCACGGTCCATCGCATCGGTGACCTTGCCCCACAGGTCAGGACTGGCTGTCAGGTCGGTGGCGTCACGGAAGACCCGCAGCGCGTGCAGTCGGCCCACCCGCCGGCCGATGCGGTGCAGGCTCTTCTGGATCCCGGCGGCGACCGGCCGATCGTGGTGGGTGTAGGAGATGAACGCGTCGTAGTCGAACGACGCCTCTTGTCTGCGAGTCTGCTGCTCCGGAGCCGGGGCAGCCTGAGCGCACATGGGTTCTCTCCCTGCTCTCCAGCTGGCGGTGTCGAGTCTCGTGGTCGGGACTATCTGAGCCTGACGCACGTGAGCACGGATGTCGCAGGTAGGTGACTACTCGTTTTTGCAGCACGGGTGTGCGCTCGTCCGCGATCGTTCTCTCAGCCGACCGGTTGAACCCGGTGGGCTGCGGAATGCGGTACACGCGGCAACAGTCGATGCGATCGGAAAGGTTGCTGTCCCGTTGACGGATCCGCTACCGGACGCGCTTCGACCTGGGCTGAGGCTCTCAGAAGAGGGTGTCGGCGACACGCAAGGGCCGGTACCCGGTGCCCTCAAGTACCGGTCAGCGACCGGCTCCACGTCATAGTTCCCATCGAGCACCGTCCAATATCGACCGCCAGATGGCATCTGAACTGGAAAAGCCCGCACCCGTCCTCCGTTCTCCGTAGCGGAATCAACACGGAGCCACAGAGCTACACACCTCAGAGAACAGTCGCAAAACCCCGTCGGAGTGTCGTCAACACCACGTCACACCACAGGTCCAGGTCCCCCAGAGAAACCTCTACGCCGCGCTGGTCCAGCAGGCCGTCACCATCGCCCGCCGCTGCCCCGTCGTGGTCGACGCCCCGTTCCTCGGCTACATCAGCGCCGCCGGCGAACAAGGCCAGCGGCTCAGCGAATACATCCGCACGATCGCCGGCGGCGACACCACGATCCGCACAGTCTGGGTCGGCACCGACACCACCCAGCTCCGCGAGCGCATGGCCCACCGCGGCGCCGAGCGTGACCAGCCCAAGCTCGCCGACTGGGAGACCTACCGCACCAGCGTGCTGGACTCCGGCCTGGCCCGCACCGGCCCTCGCGTCGTGGACTACCTCGTCACGAACTGACTCAGCTCTCGTGCTTCGCGCACAGGCCGCGGCCGCCGGTCGGGATCGCGCACCGCTGCCCGTTGGCCTTGACCGCACCGCACTGCAGGTCGGCCGCGTGCACGTGGCAGCGGTTGCGGCCGGCGAGCGGCTCGATGCCGCACGGCCGACCGGACTTCGTCGGCGCCGTGCAGCGGGTGCTGGTCTGGTCGATAACGTCGATTCGGGTGGCGATGCGCCGGTTGGTCTGGGTGGCGACCGCGCGGTTGTGCCGAGCCTGTTCCTGGCGGCCGCGTTCGGCGTCCTCGAGATCGGTCGGGCTCATCCCGGCGTACGGTTCTTCGCCGGTGATCCAGCATTTCGCGGCGTAGGCGGCGATCCCGTCGCGGCTTTGTGCGTGTAGCCAGACGATCTTGCCGAGCCCACGGAACGCCAGATCGTAGGGCTCCTGATCCGGCTCCCGCTTGGCGTAGTGCTCGATGTATTCCACGGCGGCGCGGGCCAGCTGCGCCCGCTCGGGGATGCTCGGTTTACGACGGGCCATGGGCCGGTACCGTACTGGCCCGCAGCAGGAACCACACCCCAAACCGGCGATTGGAATCCCGGGAAAAAGTCGAGGTGAAGGCATATTTCTGCTGCCACCGGGCGCCCGGGTCGCTGCCTGACGGCCCCGCTGGCGGATGCCGACGTGGTAGGTGGTTCAGCGTTCTCGGCCGTAGCCACGCTCGCGCTCGCGCAGGGCACGCTCAAGCGCGTTACCCGACCAATCGGCGAGGGCGTTTCGCTGTGGGCTCAGGATGTTTGGGTACGCAGCATCGTGGGCTTCCCGCTTCCGAGCGGCCTCGGCGGCGGCTCGCGCGATGTCGTGATCACTGCGAGCTTCCAACAGCAGGTGGTGCGCCCTACCGCGCATCTTGTCCAACCGGTCGTAGTCCGGCCCAGTCATCCCGGAGATCTTGAGCTGATGGTCCAGTTCGACCAGCTCGGCGCCGATCTCATCGAGGCGTTGCTGGTCGGGATGCCATCCCACCTGCTGCATCTCTGCGATCAGATCCAGGTAGCGATCGGCCAAGCTGCTCACCACGGTCCCCTGCCGTCGACGACGTCCAGGTCTGACGATACGCCGGATCCCCGTGCGGCCCTGGGGTTGTCATACCGCAGATGCACCATCGCTGTATGAGCGCGCACGATGCCGTCAACACCGCAAACCTCGAATCAGCCCGCCGGGCCGGATGGCCGGAACTCACCGGCACCCCCGCACAGATCGGCTGGGCGGCCACCATCCGGGCAGCGCGGATGCGCGAGTTCGACGCCGCCGAATCCCCCGTATCCGGGATGACCGCCGCGGCCCGGGCCGCGCTTCGCGGCGTGCTGCTCGAAGTCACCACCGCCAGCGATTGGATCGACACACGGTGCCACGCCCATTGGCACCTGGTCTTGCTGACCATCAAGCGAAGCCAGGAAGAGATCGTCGCGCTCGGCGCGCTGTAGCAGTCTCGGCGCGGGCCCTCCTGCCCGCGTTCAACCGTCTCGCGCGGTGCGCTTGGGCGAACACGGCTACACGTAGCAGGTGCTGATGCGGAACGGTGGGTGCAGGAACGAGGTCCCACACTCGCGGCACCGCACGAGGACATGGGCGTGAAGAGTAAATTCTCTGCCGCGATATCGACAGTGTTGTGAACCGGCCAATTCGAACGCGGATCCGCCGTCGTCGCCAGACGGACATCTGTCTGGAAAAGGCGCGAGAATCAGCGCATCACTGTGCTCTCGTAGCCTCGGATCCTCCTGCACCCATCGCAGTCCCTGAACCGTGATGCGCAGCACGAGAATTGCTGGTCTCTGTGGGTCCACCGTTGTGGCCATACGGCTCTCGACCAACCCGCGATCACTGAGGCTGCGGATCGCTCTGCGCCAGGTAGCTCGCGCGGGCCGATCCCGCGGCGCCTTGTCGTGAGGGTTGAGATCCGCATCCACATCCCACCAATTCGGCAGAGCGCTGAGGCGCTCCCACCGAAGGGGGTCGGCGCCGAGCTCGGTCCTGAGCATCAGGCCGAAAAGTATCTCGCGCTGAACGGAACCCAGACCCCGTGACATGGGCAGATTCTAAGTGCATCCCTTGCGGCGAAGTGCTTGTGCTCGAATAAGAACCGCCTTCCACCGGGCAAGGGCGGAAGGCGGTCAGATCACCGTCGTTGTGCATTCAGAAACGGAGACGAGGATGAGCGTAACCAAACGCCCGCCCCCCGAGAAAGACGTTCCGCCCCCGGCCCCCCAGCCCGTACACCCACTACTCGCGTTGGTCCTCGGTCTCGACATCGCCGCGGTCGTGGGTCTGCTGACCGACTGGCAGACCGCTGCGGGGGTGCTGGCGGCGGTGCTCAGCCTGTTCGGCGCGCAGCGCCGATAGTTGGGAAACGGCCGCCTACGTGCCCATGTAGGCGGCCGTTCCACCGTTCTTGGCCTCAGTTCCGGGCGATGAAATCCACGACGTTGCGGTCCATCTCGGCCGTGCCGACCTCCAGCACATCATCCTGATCGTCGGCCCGGCTGCCGTCGGTCTCCGTCGCCTCGGGGAGCGCGAGAGTCTTGGCCACCCGATCGACGGTGCTGGGGGCAGGGATTGCGTCGGCGGCGTCGGCGCCCTGCAGCTCCTCGATCTGTCGTGCTGCGGGCAGGACTTCGCGTTCCATGGCGTTGACGGTGACGTTGAACTGGTTCACCGCGCCGCCGAGTTTGGTGCCGAGTTTGTTCAGCTCTCCGGCCACTTTGCGCAGGTGCTTGGTCAAGGCAGCGCACATGGCCGCGGTGACCCTTGCGTTTTCGGCCATCGCCTCCTGCCGCAGGACCATCGCGACCGACTTCAGCATCGTCAGCAAGCTGGTCGGGGTGGCCAGGACGACTTTGCGGTCGACGGCGTATCTCCACAGCTCGGGGTCCTGCTCCCACGCCTCGTACAGGAACACCTCCGAGGGCACGAACATCACCACCAGCTCCGGCGAGTGATCGGGAAGGTCCCAATACTGTTTGTCGGAGAGCTGGTCGATGTGTCTGCGCATGGTCTTGATGTGGCTGGCCATCAGCTTCTTGTGCTCGTCGGCGTCGCGGGCGTCGTGGGCGTCGAGGAACGCGTTGAACGGGGTCTTGGCGTCGACCACGATCGTCATCTGCCCACCGATCCGCACCGTCATGTCCGGGCGCAGCGTGGCGTCGCCGTCGGTGAGGCTGGGCTGCTCGGCGAAGTCGACGTGGTTGAGCATCCCGGCGGCGTCGACGACGTTGCGCAGCTGCTGTTCGCCCCACTTGCCGCGGGTATGCGGCCGGCGCAGGGCACTCACCAGCCGCGCGGTCTCCTCGCGTGCCTGCGTGCTGGTCACCCGCAACTGCTCGTTGTCGGTGGACAGCTGCTGCAGCCGCTCACCGAGCGCAGCGTAGGACCCGACCCGGTCCTTCTCGACCCCGCGCACGTACTCGGTCAGGGTCGAGACCTGCGTCGAGAGCGGCTTGATCAGCTCGTCGATGGCCTTGCGCCGCTGGTCGAGCTCCTGGCCGGTGGCCTGGGCGCGCTGGTCGACCATGTCGGTGAGCTGCTTCATCCACCGGCCGTTGGTGACCTCGAGGACTTCGGCGGCCATCCGCTTGATGCTCTCCTTCTCGTTGCGCAACAGCTCGATCTGCTCGTCGTAGCGGCCTTCCGCCGCGGTCAGATCGGCCTCGGCCCGCGCACGAGCGGCCGTCTCGGTGCGGACCTTCTCGTGCAGCACCTCCAGCTGCTCACCGGCGGACTCACGATCGCGCCGAGCCTGCTCGGTGACCGCGTCCCGCTCGATACGCACCTTCTCGACCGCAGCCTCCTTCTCGATGTCGGCCTTCTCCCCCGCCGCATCCCGCTCGCGCCGCAGTTGATCCGCGGCCTCCTGCCAGCGCCGCGCCTGCTCCTCGGCGACAGCCGCGCGGCCGCGCCCCACCATGAACCCGACCCCGCCCGCGAGGCCGGCCACCACGAACACCATCACCACGAACACACCAATGCCGATCAAGTCGAAACCCTCCTGAACGTCGATGCGACCCCTGCCCCTGATGAGCGGGGGAAGTGGAACATCGCCCGGCCGAGCGCTCGCCGAACGCGCAGGGAGATGTACCACTACCCACCGACATCAACGAAACAGGCGCTGACCAGCGAAAACGGACTGGGCGCAAGGTTTTTCGACGTTTCGGAAGTTCAAGGTGAGGGCGTGCCTGATCGAATCACGCTGTGGCGGTGCTCATTCCGAATCGCGGAGTGCGCGGTTCAAGATCGCGAGGGCGACCCGGTCGGCTTCGGCTTTGGTCGTCGCCGGTGGGACTGTCTCGCTCGCTGCCGCGCTGCTGCCACAGCTGTTCGGCCAGTTCGTGCGCATACTCCTCGGCCTCGATCCCGAGGACGCGCACACAATCCTCGGCGCGGGCGGCGAGAGCGTGGATCTCGTCCTTGAGCGACCCCGATACCCCGCATACCGGGACCCCAGACCGCGAGAACGGGCCGCCGGCGACGATGCCAGCGGCCCGTTCTTCGTGTTGCGGTCCGAGTTACCCGCGCTTGGCGAAGCGGGTGGCATAGAACGCGCGGGTGCCTCCGAGGAGCTTCTCGAACCGGCGTTGCGCGGTTGAGCGGTAGTTCCCGCCCCCGGCGGCGGTCACCTCACGCCAGCTCAGGACCGGTTCTCGTGTCGGAGTGGTCTGCCCCGGCGGGTATCCGCGACCGATCCACAGCAGCTCGTCGTAGGTGGCCTCGAGCAGACGCTGTAAGCGCACCACATCGGTGATGGCGGAATCGAGCGTGGTCGGGTCGGCCAGGCTGTCCGGGTCGGTCTTCGCCGCGATCAACGCCGCGAGCGAGCCCGCCGCGTAGTCGGCGAGTTCCTCGGCCGCGCCGTGGTTGCCGATCCATGCCAGCTCGTAGGTGTGGCGAAAGGTTCCGTCGGGCTGAGGGTGGATCCCGTGGCGGCCGCGAGTCTGATCGATGTCCATCTGCGAATTCCTTACTGCTGTCGTGATTGCTGTCGTCGTGGAAGGTCGGAGGGGGATTGGTCAGTGCCCGGTGGTGACCAGGGCAGCGACGCCGAGCCAGAGCCAGTGCCAGGACTGATCCAGATGTGCCGCGCCAGAGGCGAGTCCGGTCCCGGCGCGGTAGAAGCCACCCAGGCCGAGGCGGTCGGAGAGCGCGGCCAGCGTGGTACGCCGGTCGGCCCAGTAGTGGGTCACCGCGCTGACCGCCAGACCGCCGGCGGCCCAGCCGAGGTCGATCGGCAGGTGTAGCCACCAGGCCACCGCCGCCAGGCACAGCGCGAGCGTCAGCGTGTAGGTGGCGACGTGCTTGGCGCACTCCCACCGCCCGTGCCAGCCCGGCGCGCCCTTGCCCGCGGCCTGGTGGCTGGTCTGCACCCAGTAGTCGCCGACCTGGTGGCCGACGAGGAAGGCACCGAGCACGGCAGCGAAAGTCGCTGCGGTGATAGCGGTCTGGTCGATCATGGAAACCCCCTGAGACTGTAGCAATTTTGCTACAGACAAATGTAGCAAAATTGCTACAGCTAGGGAAGGTGGTCGCGGAAGAAGCGCACGCAAGGCGGCTTTCGGCAACGGGACGTCAGCCGGGCGCCGATTCTGGCCAAAAGCTGCCTCGTGCAGACCGCGCTCTGATCGAGGCCCATGTGTTGTTTCAGCCCGCCTCATGCGTTTGTGCGAAACCGATCAATGCGCAGGTCGCAAGGTCGCTGGTGACCGGAAATTCGAGCTGAAACAGACCCGGTTCGTGTGTCATCAGCCCGAGCTCGGCAGCGCGGCCGAGCTCGGGCTGGACGAAACGGCCGTGTGGTCGCCGCAGCCGCGCGAGGATGGCGCGATGGCCACCCTCGAATCCGACACCGCCAGCGCCGATCCGACGCTCGACGGACCTGTCCGCTACACCCTCGCGATCCTCGTCTCCGCCGACACCGACGAGATCGTCACCGTCACGGTGAACGGTCTGACCGCACCCCGCGTCGGCGAGCGGCTCAACTTCGACGTCGGCGAACAGCCGCTGTCGGTGAAGGTCGTCGACGTCGCCCACTGGTTCTTCACCCCGGAAGACGACCCGGACCACCGCGAGATCGTCGTGACCGCCCAGCCTCTCGACGTCGATGTGCCGGTCGCCAAACAACTGCTCGACACCGATGTCCTGGAACAGTGGTGCACACGGTTCGCCGCCGTCGGACCCGCACGCAAATGACGCTGCGCCGGCGTTGAAACAGTCGCGGATTCGTCTGCTATCGGGGCACCCATGACCCTGGACCAATAGGACTGAAACAGTCGAAAATTGGTGCCCCAGGGTTGAGGTCATGCACGAAAACAACTACCGCACAGCCCATCCCGCACCGACCCCGCTCGTCTGGCGTAGCGACCGATCCCGACGAGCGAGGCGGTTGCACCCCGGTTTTCTACGGTCTCGCGCCATGACCGACAACGCCGCGGCCAACCCGCCGTCCAGCACTTCCGGCAGCACCTCGTCGCCCGAGGTTCCCCAGCGCTCCCGCTTCACCCGATGGGCCCGCTACGTCGCCGGTGCCGCTGCGACCGCCCTCGCAGGTGCGGTGGCAGAGGAACTCCTCCACTGCCTGGCCGAGGCCGCACTGTGGCTGCTGTAAGGCGGATCTGTCGGTGCCTCGTGTCACGCTTGCGGCATTGTGCTTGGAGGTGATCGGCATGGCCGGAACCGGCGACCGTCCCGAGGTTCGACTGGTGGCGCACTGCCGCCGCTGTAATGGGTGGCTCGTCTCGGCGGAATCGGTGCGAGCGGGCATCGGCCCGCGGTGCGCGAGCCGCGAGGCTGCCGAGCAGCGCGCCGCCGCAGCACTCCAGCCGATCGCGCTGACGCTGTTCGACGTCGCCGCGTAACCGCGTCAGCGTGGCCGGCGGTCTCTCCTGTCCGCCGCCCACTGCCTGCCGCGCCGTCGGTACTCGGCCTGATCGATCTGGCCGGTCCATACCCGCAATGTTACCAAAATTTGGTAATCTGCTGGTCATGGGTAGGAACACATCGATCAGTCTCGACGAGCACTACACCGGGTTCATCGCTGAAGAGGTCGCCTCTGGCCGCTACAGCTCGGCCAGCGACGTCGTGCGCACCGCGCTGCGCCTGCTCGAGGACCGCGAGACGCAGCTGCGCGCGCTGCGTGCCGCGCTCGTCGACGGCGAGAACAGTGGTCCGGCCACCCCGTTCGACTTCGACGCCTTCCTGGCGGGCAAGCGCCGGTGACCCGCTACCTGCTCACTCCGGCAGCGCAGACCGACCTGCATGACATCTGGGACTACACCGAAAAGATCTGGAACGCCGAGCAGGCCGACACCTACATCCGGCGGATCCAGGCCGCGATCGAAACCGCCGCCGCCACACCTGGTGTCGGCCGGGCGTGCGATGAGATCCGCCCCGGCTACCGCAAGCTCGCGGCCGCGGCCTCCCACGTCATCTACTACCGGATCAACGCCGACGACGACGTCGAGGTCGTCCGGATACTCCATCAGCGTATGGATGTGGACTCGCACCTGTAGCCGTGCCGCCTGAGAACATAGCTGGGCCCTCACCCGAATTCCGCTCGGGTGAGGGCCCAGTCTTGTGTGGCTACCGTGTGCCGGTCACAGCTCCTCTACGCAGGTAGTCGCGTCGGCGAAATACCGCACGGCCCCGGAGGCCGTTGCGCGTTTGCGCCACTGGCCGATCCGGGCGTACCCGGCGCCGCTCAGTGCCCGGTCCAGCGCGTCCAGGCTCGCTTCGGCCTCGGCGGGTAGGCGCACCGATTCCCACCACGAATTCACGGTGCGCCCGTGAAAGGTGCCGGTCTCGGCGTCGTAGTAGACCTCGCAGCTGTAGAGGTCAGCGGCCGCGTCCCCGGTGTCGAGGCGGGCGATGACGTAGAGGTCGATCAGCTCGGTCATCTCTCCACCTCGGGAGTGTGGATGTGGCGCCGACCGGCCGGTGCCCGCATCGGCACTGGCGCAGGCGAACTGGACTTCGACTGGTCGCCGCGAACCGACTTGCCGGTGCGCGGGGTGCGACCACCTCGCGCGGAGGCTGCGGCCTGGCGCTGGGCAACCCGGTCATCGCGTTGGGTGACGATCGCAGCGGTGCGGGCCTCCCACGCCGTGCTGCGCTGGTGCACCGCGCGACCGAGCTGTCCGGCCCGCCCGCCGACAGCGTTGATCTGCGCTCGGATCGCGGTCTGCTGGTCCACATCGGCACCCGCGAACGCCAGATTGGAGGTGAGGGCGTCGCGCTGCTGGGTGAACCTCTGACGGGCCCGCTCCACGCCCTCGGTGGCGCCGACAGTTACCGATTGGATCGTCTCACCGAGATCGGCGACACCGGACCGCACAGCCGCGGTCTGCTGCTCGGTGGCGGTGACCCCGGTGATGCCGGTGTCGTCGATCTGCTGGGTGATCGTCTCGGTGAACGTCTTCTTTAGGGCCGAGGCCGCTTTGATCGTGCGCCGATGGTCGAGGTCGGACTTGGTGCGCTCGTCGGCGAACATCAGCTCCGGCACCTGGTCCTCACGCCGGATTCGGCCGAGGTCGATGTCGTCGAGTACCGCGGTGAGTTGGGCGCGCTCGATCGGGGTCAGACCCTTGCCGTCGACGGCGATACCGCGCAGCTCGTCGCGGGCGGTGGCCATCCGCGCGATGCGATCGCCGACGTCGCCGCTGATGCCGACCTGGCGGCGCTCATGGGCGTCGTCCTCGACAAGGAAGTCGGCTTCCATGGCCTGCTCCTCGGCGTCGATGACGTAGGCATCGATCTTCTCGGCCAGCTCGTCGCGGTCGACGTAGTCGGGCCAGGGGTCCAGATCCGGCCGCTCCCCTGCCTTGAGCGCGAGGCCGATCGCGCGCACGGCCTGCTGGTCCGCCGGCGTCATCACCTTGAGCTCCTCGGTGATGACGGCGCCCGACATCTGCTTGGCGGCGAATCGGTCCAGCAGCGCGCCGATGCGGCCGCGGGCTTCTTCGCCCGGGTCGACCACCACGGGCGTGGTGAGCAGGTCCAGATCAGTGGTGTCACCACGCAGGTAGTCGACGGTGAAATCGACCATGGCCCGGTCGGATTCGCTGAGCTTGGCCTGGTCGAGGTCGGCGGCGAGCTGGGCTCGGCGGGCCTGCTCGGTGTCGATGTGGGTTCGCGGGGCGGCCGGGTCGATGCTCTCCTCACCGGACCACCGTGCCAGTGCTTCTTCCACTGCGACCTTGGCTGCAGGGGTGATCGGTGCCGTGGCGAGCATCCCGATCGCGGCTCGCTCACGTGCCCACAGCGCCGCCGCATCGGAAAACTCCTGGCGGGCAGCGGCATCGTGGCCGCCGTCGATGGTGACCTTCATTGTCTGGGGGTCGATGATCACGCCCCACTCGTGGGCGTAAGACGCGATGAGCTGATCGGCACGCTCGGCAGCCAGCGAGGATTCCTCGCGCCAGGTGAGCGCGTCGACCAGCATCATCGAGCACGAATCCGGGTTGTGCCAGGGGATCTGCGCCATACGGTCCTCGGCCGCGGTGCGTGCGGCGAAGTGGGTGGGCGCGAGCTCCTCGCCTGCGGCAGCGCGCAGCTGGTCGAGGTTGTGGCGGGCCTGGTTGACCGCGACCAGGGCGTGGAGCTGGGCGCGACGCTGCCCGTGCCCGACCGGATCGGGCTGGACCTCACGGTCGATGCGCGCGTACCAGCCCTGCCATTGCGATGCCCCTTCGAGAGCCTCGCGGTGCGTGCGCAGATGGTCCAGCAGCGCCGTGCGCGCTGCGTCGGTCTCGACGGGGTCCTGGCTGTCGTAGGCGGCGGCGAACTGCGCTTCCAGGTCGTAGGCGAGACCATCGACCGCATCGAAGCCGGGGACCGCGGCTTCGGGTTCGATGCTTGCCGGGCGGCCGAAAAGGGTTGTGTCATCTACCAGCGCGGGCACGGTCGCAGCCACATCTGCCGGGATCTGACCGGCGGCCGCGAGCTGGTCGACCTCGGTAGTGATCGCGCTGATCTCGGCGTCTGCTTTGCCGGTAGCCTCAGCGGTCAGGCGACCCGCGACGGCGTCCTCGAGGCGGTCGACATCGATCAGTACGTCGCGTGCTTTCGAGCCCCTGCTCGGGCCGACGATGCCCTGCTCGGCGAGCCGGTCCATCACCTGTGAGGCCGCCGCATAGCCGATCCGCAGCTTGCGCTGCAACATCGAAGTGCTGCCGAACTGGGCGGTGACGACGAGCTCGGCGGCCTGGCGCAGCAGCTCCTGATGGTCGGTCTGGTTGTCGTTCATGGTGTTTTCCTCCTGGTGGGTGGTGGTCCAGGCCGGTCCGGGATCGCCGGTCTGGGTCAGGTCGGCCTCGGTGAAGCCACGACGTTGCGCGGCGCGCAGCTTGCGGCCGCGGACCGCTTTGGCGACCGCTTCGAGCTGAGCGGGGGTGGCCTCACGCTTGGGCGGGGCCACCGTGGAGTCGAAGAGAGCGGCCCAGATCCGGCGGGCCTTACCGCGGCGCTTCGTTTCGCGGACCATGACCGCGACCGGCTGCGCACCGCCTGGGGCCAGGCCTGCAGCGCGCAGCTGGCGGCGGGTCATCAAGTGAGGCGGAGCAGCCCGCCACGGGTAGGTGTCGGGCTGCTCATCAGTGGTGCTCATCGCGGAAACGTCACCGACCCAGGCCCTTTTCGGGGCCCTTGCCTCGGCGACCGCGGTGCTGGGTGCGCGAGACACCCATGCCGGGCGACGTCCGTCGGGTGCCGCCGCGGGCGTTGCGCACCGCCGCGCTCGGCGGCCGCGCCCGTCCGGCGTCGGCGGCCATCCGCTGGGCGACCGAGTCCTCACTGACCCCGGCCGCGCGCACATCCTTTTCGAGGCCGGCGCGGCGTTCGGGGCTGTCGTAGTCCGGGCCCGCAGCGCCAGCGGCGGCGCCGGAGACTGAGCGGGCCACCACGACCGCTTCCCGGCGCTCGGCCCACCGGTCGGCGATGCGCTGGGCCGACTTGCCCGCACTGGCCGACTCCCCCGCCGCGTAGTCGAGGTGATGGGCCAGCTTGTTGCGCAGCGGTTCGGGCACACCGACGGCGGCGAGCTTGGCGCCGAGCTGCTGGTCCAGGCCCAGCCGCTCGTAGTCGGGCAGGATGCCGTGGCCCCGGCCCAACTCGGTCTGGGCGTCCATCACCCGGCCGAGCTCGGTCCGGACCCGCCGCGCCGTGCCCTCCGGCGCCTGATTCGAGGTGAGTATCTGCTCGGCTTGGCGGCGGTTGGCGTAGCTGGTGTCGCGGGCGATGTGGGTGGCGCGGTCGGCGTCGACGGCGGCCGCGGACCGGTCATCGGCGAACAGCATGTCCGGGGTCTGGGTTTTCCCGGCCTCGATGTCGCGCAGGACCGCACTGATCTGGTCGCGCTCGTAGGTGTGCAGGCCCTTGCCGGACTTGAGGGCCTTGGTGATGGCGTTGCGGTGCTTGGCGGCCTGACGCATCAGCCCAGCCGCGGTCGCATCGTCGAGGTCAGAGGCCTTGCCCGCCGCGAGCTCGGCCTGCGGGGCGAGGGTGGCGTACATGCGGATCTTGGTGGCCAGCTCGTCGCGGTCGACGTGGTCGGGCCACAGCGGCGGGAACTCCTCGGTCGGGGTTTTGTTGATGGCGCGGCCGCGATCACGGGCGGCGTCCTGGTCCTCCGGCGTCATCACCGCGATGGCCTCGGACAACTGGGTCCGGATCGACTCGGTCGGGGCACCAAGCTTGACCCGGTCCTGGTAGCGGTTCAGCAGGTCGTCGACGCGCGGCTTGACCTCTTCGCCAGGGTCGACCAGCGCCTCAGGCAGGCGTCGCAGCTCGGCGGTGGGCTGCACCGCGCGGATCTCGGCCAGCTCGGCCATCGGCACCACATCACCGGGGCGCCCGAGGTAGACGGCGACGAAACGCGCCTCGGTGCGCACCTTCTCCGGCACGCCCTTGTCTTCCATGACCTTGGTCAGCTCGGTCAGGGCCCGTGCGCTGGGATGCGCGCACCAGGTCTCGATCGCCGCGTACAGCTCGGCTTTGCGGTCCTCGTCGACCTCGGTGTTCGCGACGAGATCGACCATCCGCTTCCGGGCGGTGACGAGGCGGGCCGCGGCCGCGCGGTCGGATTCGGCACCCATGAGCGCACTGGCCAGACCTCCGGTGGCCTCGGCGGCAGTCTCGGAGATGACCTCACCGGTGAGCGGGTCGATCCGGACGCCGTAGCGCTGGTGTACGTGATGGCTGAGCTGAGCCATCGCCTGGGCAGCGACCTGCGAATCCTCGCACCAGGCCGCCGCATCGACGATGGCCTCGGCCAGCTGGGTGCGTGAGGCGTTGTCGAGGCCGGCGTCGGCGAGCTTGCGCAACCGCGCCTCCACTGCCTTCTGCTCGGCGGCGTGGCGGGCGGCGAGCTCTTCTGCCTCGCGCTCGGACCTATCGCGTGCCACCCGCTCGGCTTGGGCGCGCTTCTCGGCCTGCTTGCGGGCGATCTCGGCCAGCTGCGACATGAACAGCCGCATAAAGGTGCTCCAGTGCGCACCGATGGAATCGACCTCATCGCTGTGGGTTTGGGGGACATCGCCGGACAGGGCGAGCATGTACTCGGGCACGGGGGCTCCTTCAGGGGTGACAGACGGAGCAGCCGAGACGCTCGGGGTCTCGGCTGCGGGAGTGGAATCGGCCTGCGCTGCAACAGCGCCCGGGCCGGGGGTGTAGGGGTCCAGATGCGGGATCGGGACCAGCTCGCTGATGTCGTGGCCACACATCAGGTGGTCGTGCAGGTCCTTGCCGGTCGCGGCCTGCACGACCCGCACCCGCCCGACCAGGCCCGCCAGGGTCGACATGACCCGGTCGGCGCGCCGGTATCCGGCGGTGTCGTGGTCGGCGACGATCACGACCGTGCCCGCACCCTGCAACCACTTCGAGTGCTCCGGGCCCCAGACCATCGCGCCACCGGCGTTGGTGGTCGCGGTCAGCCCGGCCGAAGCCGCTGCCTTGGCGTCTTTCTCGCCTTCGACGATGTAGACGACGCCGCCGTCGGCGATGGTGTCGAGGACCTGCGGCAGCTGGTACGGGATCGGCTCGAACCCGCCGTTTTCCATCGCCCCGAGATCGGTGTTCCAGCGGCGCTGGGTGAACTCCTTGTCGCGGCCGTGCTCGAACCGGGCTTCCTTGCGGATGACCTCACCGGCGACGGTGCCGTCGGCGCGGATGTAGGGGTAGGCCTCGACGGTCTTCCACGCCGAGGTCTGACGCCCCAGATCCGGGCGGCCGGGCTGCTTGGGCGGCAGCCCCGCGGCTTCGAGCGCCTTGTCCGAACGCGACACCGGCCGCTGAGCCGGGCGGGGCCGATATGCGCGGCGGCCCCGCCCAGCGGCGCGGTCCAGGCGCCGATCGAACATGTCCTTCACCTCGAGACCGACAGCTTCGAGGACCTGCTCGTTCTCACAGCCCGCGAAACACCGGACCACGGTGCGCTGCTGGCCCGGGTCGTACTTGACCCCCAACGACGGCTTGTGCGCCCGGCCGTCGCCCTCGTGGCTCGGGCAGCAGTACTTCGTCCAGTCACCCGAGGGCTTACCCTCACCGACCCGGGATTCCAGGGCGGCGGTGATCGTCTCCCACGAGCCCTTCGGCTGCTGGCTGGTCATTCGCCGAACTCATCGATCGCGACCACCACACGGCCCCGGCCAGTCGACGGCGGCGGCAGGTACAGACCCGACGCCGTCATACCCGGCTCGGGTCCATCGTGAGCGTGTCCGTCGACGAACCAGCCCTTGGGCGCGGGCGTGGTCGGCAGCCGCTTCAGGGAGTCCTTGTGCCCGTCGGCGACCGAGCAGTACTTGAACACGCCTTCCGGGTCGTACAGGGCCGCCATCATCGGATCGGCGAACTGCACCCACCACGCCGCCATCTCCGCGCCCTCACCCAGACGGGCCTGCTCCCAGGCCATCCACAGCGCCTCGAGGCGGCCCACCGCCTCGGAGTGGTCCCACCACTGCGGGCACCAGCGGCGAGTGCTCTCGATGCCCGTGCGAGTGACCTCACGCCGGTAGCTGTGCGCGAGGTACTTCTCCACGAACAGGTCCAGGCGCTCGTGGTGCAGCTTGCGCGGCTCCTCCTCCGGCTCTTCTTCCTGCGCGGCTTCGGGATGCGGATCAGCGTCCCCGGCCGTGTCGTCGGCGGCGGCAACTGCGGCGGCCGCGTCGGGGTTGACCGCTGCTTCGGCTTCCAGCAGCGCGGTCTCGCGCATCGTGGCAATGACGTCCTTGGTGAGGAAGTCGTTGATCGCGCCCTGGGCGATCTCCTTCGCGGCGGCGGTGACCTGGGCGTTGACCGCCTTGCGCACCGCCGCCGACAGCGACTCGGTCAGGTCGACCCCACCGATCGCCGCAGCAGCCTCGGCGACGGTCGCGTCGGCGACCTCGGTGTTGTCGGTGGTGTCCTCGGTCGTGGTCATGCGGACTTTCCTTCCTGGTTGGGGTTGGGGACGACGTGCAGCGCCGGGCGGGCCGGGTGCTGCAGGGTGGAGGCGAGCTCGTCGAGCGCGGCGCGGATCTGGGGCGCGTACGGGCGGTCCATCCACGGCACGGTGGCGCCGAGCATCGGGGCGTGCCCGGAGATGAAGACCACGACGCGCCCCTTGGGCAGGGCGGCGAGATCGCTGGCGTGGAGGGTGATTTCGCTGGTGCGCGAGGTCGAGACCGACTGCGACTTCGAGCCCTGCCCCTGGCCCTTGGACTTGCTGACCGAGGTGGTGAGCTCGTAGTGCGGGCCGATCAGCTCGGAGCGATCGCGCAGGAATCCGGCGTCGTCGAGACCGGCGCCGAGGCACTTGATGTTGGCCGCCGACCACAGTGCGGTCATGCCGTCAGAACCCCAGCACCGCACGCCCTGGGCCCAGGACTGCAGCACGGTCATCACGACGATGCCGCGCGACCCGAAGTGGCTGTACTGCTTGGGCAAATCACGCCACTTCACGATGTTGGCGGCCTCATCGAGCACCACCAGCAGCGGCACCGGCATCCGGCCACCCGGGTACCGGGTGCCCATCTCGGCACCGGCGAAGGTGATGGCCTCACACAGCGCCGCCACCAGCGGGCCGCCGGAACCGGGGCCCTCCTTGCTCAACGGGTAGAGGGTGTCGCGGGAGCGCACGAACTCCGCGACGCGGAACTCCTTGCGCGCCCGCTCACCCTTGGCCGGCGGGCACACCCACGGCGCGATGTGGTCGTACTGCAGGCAGGCGGCCATCTTCTTGGCCGTGGAGAAGATGCCCGAGCGCTGCTTGTCCGGTGCGTTGTACTGGTCCGACAGCGCACCGGCGACCAGCTTGTAGCCGCCCTCGGCCACGACGTCGACCGGCTCCTGGTCCGAGGCCTTGGTCACCCACGCGAACACCTGCGTCACCGGGCGTTTGGCGAGCGCGGCCGCCAGGATCAGCCCGGCCAGCAAGCTCTCACCCTCGGGGTCGAAGAACGCGTCGCGGGAATCGGCGTCACCGCCGGAGGCGAAGTGCGCGGCCAGCATCGCCGCCCGCACCTGGGCGCCGCGGCCGCCGTCGTCTCCGGCGACCCACGCGATCGGATCCCAGAACCAGGTGCACGGCTCCTCGGCGACACCCTGCGGGTCGAACACGTGGGTGTCGCCGCGCTGGTCACGGATCGTGCGGGTCGCGTCGACCACGTCGCGCTTGTTCGACGTCGCCACGACCGCGCCGATGGCCTCGATCACCGCCGGGATCACCCGCGAGGTGGACTTGCCCGAACGCGGGCCCCAGATGTCGAGGTGCAGGTCCTCGTAGGAGCCGTAGATGGCGCGGCCGTCGACGACGTTGCGCGCCACCATCACACCGGGGGCGTCGTCGGCGTCCATCTGCACGCCCAGCTGGGTGGCCTTCTTCAGGATCGCGCCGCGGTGCAGGTCGGCCAGGGCCTTGCCGTCGGCCATGTAGCGGGCCTGCGCGTCGATCTCCTGGGCCGCGAGCTTGGCTTCGCGGCGCTGCTCCTTGCGCTCGCCGCGACGGTCGGCCAGCTGGGAGCACTTGCGGCACGCGGCCCGCCAGCCCCACACCGTCCCGGCCGCGCCCGCGGCGACGGCGGCGGCCAGGGTGACCGCACCGCCGGTCGCGGCTCCGGTCCAGTGCAGCTGTCCGGTGGCCATATTGAGCGCCAGGGCGATCGGGTTCCATGGGACTTCTTGCTGCACATCGGCATACAGGGCCTCACCGAGAGTGATGCTGGTCCTGGTCGCGACCGTGAGCCCAGCCACCGCCCCCACCGCGATCAGCTCCTTGCATTCGTCGAAAGTCGAACTGGTTCCGGGGTCTTTCACGCGGCGGTCCATGCCGCACCTCCTAGGTCGGCCCACACGACGCGGGTCGCGCCGTCGTGGCCGTGGATGGTCTGGATGTCGTCGATGCAGTCGGCGGTGACGGTCGTGCGCAGCGGGCCGCGCCAGCGCATCGAGACCGTCCCGTCGGGCCACACCACGCCGTCGGCGACATGACCGGCACCGGAGAACCCCGTGACGTCGTGGTCACGGACGAGGCGGAAAACCCGCACGTAGCCAGCGGTGTCGGTCATGGCCATCACGCGACCGACACCAGCTCGACGTCACCGGCCGCGATCGCGGCCAGCTCGGCGACAGCGGTCTCGCGTGCCGTGGCGTAGCGCTTGACCTGCTTGGCCGGGGCCAGCACGCCGGCCACCACGCCCTCGGTGATCAGACGGGCCTCGACCAGCGGGCCCGCCCAGCTCGCGCACTGGCGCAGCACCGGGCACGACCCGCACACGTCGCGGGCCCGCGCCAAGGTCACCTGGTCGGTCGGCTTGGGGAAGAACACGTTCGTCGGCACGGTGCGGCACGCCCGCTTGGCCGAAAACGCCGGGTCCAGCACGGTTTCGGTGCTCATCGCTGCTCACCTGCGTCCTGGCAGAACGCGGCGCACACCGGCGCGGTGCGGGCCGTCATCGGCACCGTGGAGACCTGCACCGGGGCGTCGGGGTAGGTGTGGCTCGGGAACGCCAGCACCACCAGGGCCATGACCAGCAGCGCCAGGCCGATGACAGCACCGAACGCACCGGCGATGGCCTTGAGCGGGTTGCCGGTGCCAGCGCCGGGCCCGACCGGGACGTAGATGTCGACGTAGTGGTTGCGCATCATGCCCCCACCGGCATGGCCAGGTAGCCGAGCGCCTCAGCGGCGGTCAAACCCAGTGCGGCCGACCAACGCTCGACCTCAGGCCACCCCGGCGCAATGGCGATCTGCAGGGCCGCCTTGGCCTGCTGCTGGGTCAGGTGACGGCCCGGCAGGTAGTCGACGACCCAGCGGCCCTCGCCCATGGAATCGGCGTGGTGCTCGGTCGCCTCGCTGACCATGTGCCCGTCGGCGACATACACCGCAGGGATGGTGGGAGCTGCCGCGCGCCGCCAGATATCGCGGCTCCAGGTCTTGGGGATGTTCATCGCCCCACCGCCGAATCATCGGCCCCGGCGGCGACGCCCAGGCTTGGTGAGGCCATGGGGGTGGCCAGCTTGAGGAGCTCGGCGCGGCTGACGCGGATCTGGTTCGACGCCATACGCCAGCCGTTCAGCTTGCCCTGGTCGATCCATCGCCGGAGCGTTCGCGAATGGACACCCACCAGGGCGGCACCTGCGGACAACCGGATCAGTTCATGAGCGTCTGCGTCCCTGCGCATCTGCGGATTTGTCACGACATGTACTCCCTTGCCGTAATAGAGGTAGCTCTATTGGAACAGGAAGGGAGAGTATCGTCAATAGAACCGGCTGTATTCCCGATGCGGTCTGGCACGGTGGGTTATGGCTACTCTTAACGAGCGAGAAGGAAGGAGCACGGCGATGGCGGCTATCGGTGGATACCGGGAGTTGGCAGCGAGTCTCCGCACTGCGATCCAGCAGGGCGAATACGCGCCTGGCGCGACGCTGCCCAAGCAGGACGAGCTGGCTGAGCGCTACGCGGTCAACATCAAGACCGTGCGCCAAGCCATCAACCTTCTGGAGTCCGAAGGCTTGGTGACCCCAATCAGACGGCGGGGCACCGTGGTTCGTGAGCGGCCGCCTATGCGTCGCCTGGGCGCCGATCGGTACTCGAAGAAGAAGTGGAAGTTCGGGGACACTGTGGCTTTCGTGGCCGACCGGGAGGCGTCTGGCCGTCCATGGCAGCTCACCGATCAAACGCAGACCGTCCAGCTGGTCGAGGCCGACAGCCAGGTCGCCGAGGCATTCGGGCTGGTGCCGGGCAGCCTCGTTTACGAGCGCGCTCGGCTCGTAAAAGACGCTGACCAGCCAACGCACACACTGACGAGCTACTACTTGCCAGCGCACGTCGCGGGCACGCCGCTAGTCGACCCGACTCCCGGGCCAGCTGGACGCGGCGGGGGTTTCGCCGTCCTGACCTTGCAGGGTTTCGAGCCTGACCACATGACCGAGACGATCTTCGCTCGGATGCCGACACCTGACGAGACCGAGCAGCTGAACCTCCCTGCCGGCGAGCCGGTGATGGTGCTGACGCGTCAGACCTACACCGCTGACGACACTCTGGTCGAGTTCGCCCGCGGAGTTCACGCTGCATCACGATTCGCCTGGACCTACAGCTTCGACCTTCCAGAGTGAGGACGAACCACCATGCCGTCGATCGCTATACCTGACCACCTCCGGGCCGAGGTCGAAACGCTATGGGATTACAACCAGCTCGCCCAGGAGATACATCCCGTAGACGTCGGGATCGGGCTCGGGAGCCACGATCTGGGTGTCGCTACCCACACCGCTGATCTCTACAACGAGGGGATGTTCCCGCTCGTCGTATTCACCGGCGCGAACGCACCAACCACTGCGGATCGTTTCCCTCGAGGCGAGGCGGTCCACTATCGCGAACACGCCGTCGGACGGGGCGTTCCCGACAGCGCAATCCTGGTGGAGCCCAACGCAACCAACACCGGCGAGAACATCGACTTCACTCGTGCAGCCCTAGAGCAGCGCGGCGAGCTGAGCCAGATCCGGTCGGTGATGCTGATCTCGCGGCCGTACCAGCAGCGTCGTAGCTTCGCGATCTGCCGTAAGAGGTGGCCCGAGGTCGAAGTGCTCTGTTCGTCTCTCCCACTCCCCCTGGATGATTACGTGCGCTCGATCGGCGATGTCGACCGAGTGATCACCATGCTCGTCGGTGACACCCAACGGATCTGGGTTTACGCCGAGCGCGGGTGGGCGACTGCGCAGAACATTCCCGACGAGGTGGACAAGGCATACAACCGGCTGGTGTCGGCGGGCTACACCAGCCGACTCCTTCCTACAGGTGAATAGCGCGGTTTCAGAGCATCATTCGATCTGAAACATGCCAGACCGAATGATGCGGATTGCCAACAGATTCGCCTGGGAGGGGTTCCGTGCGGCGTGTCGTTGTACAGCGGCTGGAGCGATCGAGTTATATAACGGGTATGAGCGCGGTACGCGGAAAGCCCCAGCTGGTCGAGATCGATGAGGCGCTGCTCTCCGCCGTCAAAGCAGAAGCGAAGCGGCTCGGTATGACCTACCGCGCCTACTTCGAGTCGGCTCTGACGCGGGAGTTGAAGGTGTCGAAGAAAACCAAGACACCTGAGCAGCTCCAGCTCGCCAGCTGAAACACCCACACGCTGTGTGACATCGCCTGGGCGCGAACGCTTCCCAGTAGTACCTTGCGACCCGTACAACCACCTCGAAGGAGGATCGCGACAGGGAGACCGACAGCAGCTCACTGAGCCTGCCACTCAACAAACCCCATAAACGCGAGAAAACCCCCGGCCTGGCCGCCAGGGGTTGTGTCTCGCCTCAATAGAGGGACTAGCTCATGCGGAGCAAGTCTCAGGATAACGCACGCACACACAAGATTGTGTGTGGACACGCGGTTTGCAACTGCCAAAGTGCGAAAACATATCCTGACCAGCAAATACGCCATGGTCTGAATCGACGACGGCGCCCGAAACCGGCGCTCACAGCGGTTCTTCCAATCCAGATTCCACCGCTACAGCTCGACCTGCCCGAAGATGCCTACGACGAGGCACCGGCGTGCTGGTGGTCGCGGGCCCGCTGGGTCGCACACAACCTCGCGCTCTACGACCAGCACTACACCGACCTGCGTGCTGCAGGCCGGTGTGAGTCCGTCGGGCGCAAGACCTTTGAGCTGTACCTGCTCGGCGAATCCGCCGGCGCCGACTACAGCACCGGCCGCAACAGCCGCGTGACGATCCGATCGCTGCAGACACTCACCCGCCGCAGCGAATCCACCATGCACCGGTGCAGACGCCTCGTCGCCGTATTCGGCACCCGCACAGTCGTATTCCGCGGCCGCCAGCGCACCCTGCTTGAGCGGCTGGATTCCTGGCGTCGCGACGACCGTGCCCGCGGCTGGGCAGCGGTGTCCGCGCTGCACGAATCCCCGCTCTTCCCTGTGGATAACGCACTCGTCGAATCCATCCTCCACCAGGGTTTTGGCACCCCACCAGGGCGTAGCTCTGGTTCGCTTTCTCTCTCACGATCCAGCTCAATTACTCCCGCGCAGAACGTGATCGACAGACGCGCTTCGCGCGGCATGGACACGAAGCGGGCTCGCCGGAAAGCTCGCTCCTACGACCCCAGGGCACTGCTGCTGGCCTCCAGATGCCGTTCTGACGAACGTTTTCCGCTCTGGGTACGTCAGCTGGGCCCCCAAGGGCTCGCGGCCGTCCTGACCCGCCGCGCGATCAACGGGTGGACCGCCGACGACGTCCACGCCGCGCTCGACCAGGTCTACCTCTCCGGACGCAAGATCTTCGACCGACCCCGCGATCCGTACGGCTACCTGGCGTGGCTGCTCAAACCCGTTCCCGTAGACGAGCCGCCCATGCTGCTCGACCGGGCACGCGAACGCACGCTCGACCTTGAGCAGACCGAACGCGACCGGGCCCACCGCGAGCAGCTGCGCGCCGAAGCAATGGCGAAAGTGCCTGCCGCACCGGACTCCCCCATGCGTGCCGCCGCGCTGGCGGTCGCGGCGAAGGCCGGACGCCGCGCAATCAGCACCACCTCGACATCACGCGCCGCCGCCGAAGCTGCCCAGCGCGAACTCGCGCGCCTGGCCCGCGATAGCTGAGCGATCTGTAGATATGCGGCCGGAGGCGGGGCAACCCGCGCACCGGAGTGCGGCATGGGGTTTACCGCGGTAAACCCGCACTGGGCGGTCAGTCGGTGCTGCGGATCGCCTGTTCGACCGCCGCCGCGTTGAGCGAAGCGATCAGTTCCTGGAGCTGGTTGTGGTCGAGGTAGTCAGTCAACGCCGCAGCCAGCGTTTCAGGCCCAGCGCCGAGCTTCTTCAACGCCTTGGAGATCCTCGGGACCGAGGCCGGCTCCGACACTTTCGGCGGCCGCTCGGCCCTCTCCTCATCAAGAGAGTTGGCGGCCAGCCATCGGGCGACCTGTTCCTCACGTGGCACCCGGGCGAGAGTGCGCGCCACCCGCACCGCCAGGTCGCCACGACGCAGCGCGTCCTGCAGCTCCGGCGCCAGCTCGAGCAGCGCACGCCGCTGCGACACCCAACCCTTCGACCGCTTAAGCTGCTCGCCGGCTGCCGCCGCGGTGCCACACTCGGTCACCAGCGCGTCAACCGCGCGGGCTTCCTCGAGCACGTCGAAGTTCTGCCGGTCAACGTTCTCAGCGATCGATGCGGCCAGCAGACTCGCCTTGGTAGTCGCGACCTGATCCCTGATGACGAACTCCAGCACGGTGCACCCGTACTGGCGGGCGGCCGCGAGGCGGCGGCACCCGTTCACGACGATCCATCGGGCGCTGCCGATGGCGCCCTCGTCCTCTGGATAGAGCTGAAGGTATGCGGCGCGGGTGATAACCAGCGCGGGCTGCAGCTGGAGCTCGGCGATCGAGGCCAGCTCGGCCAGATCGCCGAGGTCGATACGCGGGTTGTGCGGGTTCGCAACCAGCTCCGCCAGCGGTGCCGACGTCTGTGCTGCGAAGCGTCGCTGCTGGGCGTTCTTGCCGTCGACGGGGGAGTGGTCGCCGACTGCCGCGGTCAGATCGGCGAGGTTGACGCGTGTTCCGCCGCGTGCCATCACGACACCCGCAGTTCGAGCGCGAGCCGGAAGAAGTCCTCGCGTGCACGCAGTGCGGTCCCGGAGCTGGCGTACTCGGTGACGACCTGTCCGTTGGCCGAGGCTCGTGAGTGGACTTTGTACCGGCGGATGACGGTCCGTGCGTTCGACCACTGGTTGCGCGCCATGAATTCCAGGGTCTCGTCGCGTTCGGCCTCGCCGTCGCGGGGGTCCCAGTTGTTGAGCACGACGGTGTACTTGAGGTCGCGTGGTATGACGACCTTCCGGATCGTCCGCACGGTCGGGTCGAAGCTCAGGGGTTCCGGCGTGATCGGCACGACCACATGGTCGGCGCAGTCCAGCACCGCGCGCAGGGCATCCGCGGCCGGGCCCTCGCCGAGAGGGTCGCTGTCGTCGTCGGCCGGTGTCATGTCGATCCAGCCGGGAGTGTCGACGAAGACGTGGTTGATGCCGGGGAGCTCGCGTAGCCGGCGCAGCCCGTCGAGGTCCTCGTGGGCCTGAACGACGTGGAACGGCAGGTTCTCGACCCGCGAACCCCACCACACCGCCGATCCCTGTGGGTCGATCGACACCGCAGCTACGTCGGCCGGGTCGTCGTCGGCGCCAGGTCGTGCCGCGACTTCGGCAGTCACCGCGGCCAGGTTTACGGCCAAGGTCGACTTCCCGACCCCGCCCTTCTGATTCAGCAGGACGTGTACGTACGCCATTCAGTTCTCCTCCGTGGCTTCACCCGGGCGCACCTGCCCCGGGCTACTCGGACGACCGCAGCATAAGACCCCCGCTCGCCGGGCTCTCGCTGAAACGCCTGTCTCGGGACGACTGCACGCCGGGGAGCGCGAAATCAAATCGTTTTGTTTCGTTAAAACGTATTGAATAAACGTTTTGGAAAACGTATCAAAACTGACGAAATGGGGTAGAATTGTGGTATGACCGAGCCTCAGCCCGAAAATTCCGCCCCGTCCGTGGCGGCGACCGCCCCGGCGCGGGTGTGCCAGTTCCCCACCGCGCGCGACCCCGAGACCGGCGATTTCGTCGTGTGCGGCCGCGCTCTCGACGCCGTCGCACCTCGACCCGGCCGCAAGGCCGAGTACTGCGGGGACAACCGCATCGACCCGGACGGGCACCAGCGCCGCCACGACCGCGCCGGCGCCTTCGCGCGCAAGCGCGAGCTGGAGCGCGCCGCCCTCGGCACGGCCGCGCCGGTGCAGCGGGAACGCTCCACCCCTCGGCCGGTGACGTCGGCCCGCGCGTCGGTCGCTGATCTGCTGGCCCAGTTCGAGATGGTCGCGGCCGGACACCGCGAGCAGGTGTCCGGGCTGCTGGACCGCGTCGTCGACGTCGTCGCGGCCGCCGGGGACCCGGACGCCGCCGTCGCCGAGGTCAACTCCATGCGCCGTGAGGCCCAAGGCGAGATCGAGGCAGCGCAAGCCCGCGCCGACGAGGCCGAATCCGACGCCATCACCGCCCGCCGGGAACGCGACCGCGCCCTCGAAGACAAGGAACTCGCCGACGGCGCCGCCGAAGACGCCCTGGCCGAGCGCGACCGCGCCAACGCCGAGCGCGACGCGGGGATCGCCGAGGCGCAGCAGCGCGCCGACGCTGCCGAGGCCGACGCTCAGGCTCAGATCGCTGCTAGTCAGCGCACTGCCGACGAGAAGGTCGCCGCAGCCGCCGCCGAAGCGAAAACGCAGGTCGACGCCGCCGACGCGCGGGTCCGCGCTGCCGAGGAACGCACCGCCGCTGCAGAAGCCGACGCTGAGCAGGCTCGTCGCGACGCGACACAGCAGGTCGAGACCCTCACCGCCGATCACGCCGCGCGGGTCGAGCGGATCATCGCCGACACCAACGCCCAGGTCGCCGACGCTGCCGCCGCCCAGCAGCGAGCCGAGTCCGCAGCCGCAGCCGCCGAGGCCCGCGCGGCCGGCGACCGCGACGAACTCGCCCGCGTCCGCGACGAGCTGGCCAGTGTTCGTCGCGAACTGACCGACCTGCACTCCGAGCTCGACACCGCCCGCACCAGCCACGCCGCCGAACTCACCCGCGTTCAGGACGCGGCGGCCGCGCAGGCGCGCGATGATGTCGCCGCAGTCCGTGCCAGCGCCGACGAGGCTGTCGCCGACGCGAAAGCCCGCACCACCGAGGCCCGCGCCGAACTCGCCCGCATCCGCGAGGAGCTCGCCGAAGTCCGCGCCGAAGCCCGTACCGAGCGCGAGCAGCTCCGCAACGACCACGCCGCCGAACTCGCCCGCGTTCAGCAGGCCGCCGCGGTCAGCGCCGACGCCCTGCAGCGGGCACTGACCACCGCCGAGGCCTCCGTCACCCGACTCGAAAACCAGCTCGCCAACACCACCCAGAAGGGGACCCGCTGATGTTCCGACGCAAACCCACCGAGGCCGATCCGCTGCTCACCGCGCAGCTGCCCGAACGCCGCGCCGAAGCCCACGACCGCATCGCCCAGCAGCACGACCCCGCACTGCTGGCCGCGCTGTCCGAGCGCGAGCTGCGCGAGGAACGCAGCGTCGCGGAATCGGTGCGCAATCACGACCGCCAGGAACGGCTCGCCCAAGCCGAGTCCGCGCAGTCGATCGCCGGCGTGATGCGCCGTGCCCAGGAGGACCTGGTGCGGGCCGAGGCCGGCGACCTGGTCACCGCCCGGCGCGCCCTCGCCGAACAGCGTCGCCAGGGCAGCGCCCACGCGCAGGTTGCCGACCTGTTCCGCAAGAAGACCTGGACCGGGCGGGCGCTGGCCGGGGTCGTCGTTGCCGCGATGCTCTACAGCGCGGTCAATGTCCAGCACAACCTCGCCCCCGGCGGGCCGAGCGAGCCGCTGTACTGGGCGAGCTACCTGCTCGAAGCGCTCATCTCCACCGTGCTGGTCGCCTTCATGGTCAACTCCGCAGCCGTCTCGAGGTGGCGTGTCAGCGAGGACGAGACGCTGATCCGCTGGCTCGAAGGGACGCTGCTGGCGATGAGTATCGGACTCAACGTCTATCCCTACGTCGGCAAGGGCGACCTCTACAACATCGCCGTGCACTCCGTCGCTCCGGTGATGGTCGGTGTGGCCCTGTTCGCCCACACTGCGGTGATGCGCCGCTATGGCCTCGCGATCGAACGCGCAGTCGCGGCCGCCGACGCCGCCGGCGACGACATCGCCGACCGCATGGCCGCACTCGCCGACACCGCGCACTTCGCCATCCGCACCCGCACCGACGCAGCCGCGCCGACGGTCACGACGCCAGCGAGGGACGACGACATGGTGCTCGCCGAGTACGAGGACGAGCTGCGCGCGATCGACGATCCCGCAACCGGCCCGCTGCCGCGCGCGACCGAGAACGTGAGCGATCGCCCGCGCGCGGCCACGCCCGCGGACGATCGCGCGCAGACGGACGAACCGATCGCGCGCGACGAGGAGCCCGCGCGCGATGCCGATCGCGCGCCGATCGCGCGCGAGGACACCGATCCCGCGCGCGGAATGATCGCGCAGTCGATCGCGCGCGCCGCGCACACCGCGCGCGACACCGACACTCTCGCGTGCGCGGTTGAGGACGGCGAGACCGCTCCGATCGCGCGCGACGAGCAGCCCGAGCACGTGACCGATCGCGCGCCGATCGCGCACGGAGACGACAGCGCCGCGCGCGCGGAGGTGCCGTCGATCGCCGCGCACACCCCGGCTGAGCTGGAAACCGATCACGCTCCGATCGCCGCGCACGATAGCGATCACACTCTCGTCGACGCCATCGAGAGCGAGCAGCCGCGCGCGGAGATCGCTCCTGTCGAGGAGCCGGTCGCGCGCGAGCAGGAGACCGTCGATCGCGCGCGGACCGCGCCGATCGCGCTCGTCTCGATCGCGCGCGAGGACACCGATCGCGCGCGGCCCTCGCGCGTCGATCGCGCGCGGGAAGCCTCGACCACTGGTGCGCTCGCGCGCGCGACCGAGCCCGCGCCGATCGCGCGCGGCGACCGATCGCGCGCGGACGATCACGGCCCGTTCGATCGCGAGCTGTCGCGCGCGGAGGCCGGTCGGTTCGCGCGCGCGGTGTCCGAGCGCGGGCTCAGCAAACAGCCGGTGTCGGTGCTGACCGAGATCTACCTGCTCGCCTCGCAGGGCCACAAGGCCAACGCGATCGGTACCCAGGTCGGTCTGGCGCACTCCACGGTCGGGCGCGCACTCTCGCGCGTGGACCAGGTGGTGGGGCCCCGCCCGATCTGATCTCCGCCCCGTACACAGCGACAGGGCCCTGGCGGCGCATATCCGCCAGGGCCCTGTCGTGTGCAGACCTTACGTGACCTACCCGCTGATCCTGCCGCGGGCTACTTCCTCGGCGAGTGCGAGTGTCGCGTGCACCTGTGCCTGCGCTTGCAGGGCCTGTACCCGCTGCCACTTGTTCCCGCCGATCCCGGCGGCCGCGAACGCGTTCGTGTGCCCCTTGTTCTCCAGCTCGATCTCTTTCCGCATGATCGCTTCTGCTTCGGCCGCCAGTGCCTCGGCGCGCGCCGCGTGTGTGTCTCCCATGACGGTGCCGGTAGCCGCCGGCGGTCCCGTGCCGCCCGGAAAATTTCGCCGGTGAGGTCGCGTTGCAAGACGCGTCTACCTCGCCAACCAGCGCGGTCGCGTTCTGGACTTTTGAAGAGGGAGCGAGCTAGTATTTAGGTGACCTAAGATCGGTCACCCCACCCGTTCGGGTGGTCGCTGCGCTGGGCTGTAGGGAGGCTGCGGGATGGCTGGAGAGTCGTCGAATCGGCGGGCGTCGGTGCGCCGTGAGCGGCAGGCCAACGTTCCCGGTGGCCGCCCGCATCGCCACATCGTGAAGCTCTCGGATGCCGAGCACGAGGACCTCACGCGTCGGGCTGCTGAGGCTGGTGTGTCGGTGCCGCGGCTGCTGGTGGAGTCGGCGCAGGACTCGGGCAAGGTCGAGGCCGGCCGTGCGTTCGCGGCGATGCGGTTGCTCGAGTTGGACGATCAGATTCGGCGGATCGGCGCGAACGTCAATCAGCAGACGCGGCACATGCATCAGGTGCGTGGGGAGCTCGCGCCGGATCTGGTGGTCGCGCACCTCGACGCGCTGCATGCGGTCGTGCGGGCGTGCTTGAGCGTGGACGCGACCGCGCGGTGGGTGATGGGCAAGGGGCCGGCGGTGACCGAGACGTCGGTGGTCGTCGATGCGGATCTGGCGGTGAGCGAGGAGTGGGCGGCCGCGGTCGACGGCGAGGGGTGAGCGGTCGATGATGCCGAACATCGTGAAGGGCTCGAACATGGGTGGGTTGCTGCGCTACCTCGCGGGCCCGGGCCGGGCGAACGAGCACACCGACCCTCGGGTCGTCGCGGGCGACCTGGTGACCATGGCCGTCTACGCCGGGAGCATCGACGTGGCGCGCGCGGGCGAGCTCGCGAAGTTGTTGGACTCTCCTCGTCAGACGGTGCTGCGCGGGGAGCCGGTGTTGGTCACCAACTACCGCGAGGCGCGGGCTCGCATCGCCGAGGGCGTGCCGCGCAAGGAAGCGTTCGACGCGGCGACGAAGGATCAGAATGTCTGGCACTGCTCGCTGTCGCTGGACCCGAAGGAGGGTCAGCTCGACACCGCGAAGTGGGGTGAGATCGCGCGCCGGTTCATGGAGGAGATGGAGTTCGTCGACCGAGCCGACGGAGCTCCGGATGTTCGGTGGACGGCGATCCATCACGGGCTGACGAAGAACGGTGGCGACCATATCCACATCGCGATGGCGGTGGTGCGGCCGGATGGTTCGCTGGCTGATGTGCGCCGTGATCATCCGCGCTCGCAGGCCGTGGCCGCGACGATCGAGCGCGAGTTCGGGCTGAAGGTGCTCGCCTCGCGCGAGGACCGTGCCACCGAGCAGGCGACGCGTCCGGACGAGCGCGGCCGCGCGGAGCGGGTGGGTGCGCCGGAGACCGACCGCGAAGCGCTGCGGCGCCGGGTGCGCGCGGTCGCGACCTCGACCGAGTCCGAGGCGGAGTTCGTGCGCGAGCTGCGCGCCGACGGGATGGTGTTGCGACCGCGGTTCGCGAAGGGCGGCACCGACGAGGTCGTCGGCTACGCGATCCGGATGCCCGCGCAGAAGAACCTGCAGACCGGCGCGTGGGAGAAGGCGGTCTGGTACGGCGGCGGGCAGCTCTCCAAGGACCTCACGCTGTCGTCGCTGCGCGGGTGGACTGGATGGGACGCCTCCGAGGACGCGCGCACTGCGGCGGTCGCGGAGTGGTTGCGGCCAGCGACCACTCGCAGTGGTCGGGCGATCGGACCGAGTCCGATGTCGGAGCAGGACGCGATCCGTCAGCTCGGTCGGTGGAGCCAGTACATGTCCACGATCCCGGTGTCCGATCGTGACGCGTGGGCGAAGGCCGCGTCGCAGACGGCTGGGTTGTTCGCCGCGGCGTCGGTGCGCACCGAGACAAAGCCGGGCCCGCTGGACTCGGTGTCGCGGCAGCTCGCTCGCGCCGGGCAGCTGCCCGCGCATCGGCGCCGACCGCAGCAGGTGCATGGGCAGGGGATGCGGGCGGTGGCGCGGATGCTGTGGTCGATGCAGTCCGAGGCGACGAGCAAGGTCGCGTTGGCGGTCGCGCTGACCGAGTGCCTGCTCGCGATCATGGACATGCTCGCCGAGCGTGACCGCGCCCAGGCCGCGAAGATGTTGGCCTCCCACGCGCACCGGTCGCTGACTCAGGTCCACATGCGCGCCGCCGGGATCGACCCGACGCGGCGGACTGTGCCGGTGACCGAGGTCGGGTCCCCGCCGTGGGCGGCCGCGCGGCGCTCGCTGGCGGTCATCAACCGCGAGGACCAAGAGGTCGTCGAGGACGAGGTCACTACGACGGTGTCCGCTTGGCAGGCCAAGCGGACCGCCTTTGCTGGTCGGCCCGGCACCCTCAACGTCGACGAGTTCGGCCACGTCCTGGGCGAAGTGCGACGGCCGCCGACCAGTGCTGATCGGGCGGCCGGACCGCTGACCCCACAGTCGGGTGCACAGCCAGGCAAGCCGACGCGACCGCAGTCGACGGGGCAGACGCAGTTCCCGGGCTACAACCCGTACGGGCGCGACCGGGACCGCGGTCAGGGCCACGGTCGGTAGCGGTTGGTGGTCTGGAAAACCGCTGGACAGTGACGGCTGCGACCGTACGGTAGTCGGAATGAGCGAAGACCTCCCGATGTCGGACGACTTCGGCATCTCGGCTGATTCTCCTTGGCCGAAGGGCAATCACACTCTCGATGCTCGCGGCGCGGACTGGCGTTCCGCTGCGTACTTCTACAGCGGCGCCGCCCCGGGTGAGTACGTCCGGATTCACGGCTTCCGGCAGGCGGCCGAGCTCCTCTTCACGCAGATGCTCGCCAGCTCGGTAGACCGGAATCTGTTGGTGTATCCGTTCGTCTACAACTGGCGGCATACCGTTGAACTGCAGATCAAGGAGCTGATCGGGCTGCTCGCGCGGACCGGGCAGCTCACCATCGACGAAGGTCTGCTCCGTACGCACAACCTGGCCAAGCTGTGGAGCAAGGTGCAGCCTGTGGCCGAGGAGCTGATCGGAACCGGTGTTGTCCGCAAGGTCGAGGTCGTCGCGACAACCCGGATCATCGGGCAGCTCACCAAGATCGACCCCGACGGCCAGGAACTGCGGTACCACCTCCGCACTGATGGCACGCCATCGTTGGCCAACCAGAACCACATCGACCCGCCGAAGTTCCAGGAAGCAATGCAAGGATGTTCGGCGTTCCTGGACGGCTTTATCGAGCACGCCTTCCAGGAGTTGGAGTTCAAGCGGGAAATGGCCGAAGAGTTCGGCCCGTAGCAACCGCACCGCGCCCGGCGGCGCGCCGATTGTCGTAGGGGCTTGAGCAACGGGCTGCCGCGCACGCTTCGCGCACTTGCCCCACAACCTTGTGGCAAGCCTGCGGAGCAGGCGCGGCAGTACCTCCTACAGACCCAGGTCCGGGCCGGTGCGGGGCGGCTCGGGGACGGGCCGGTGGTGCAGCGGCGGTTCGACCCGACGCGGCGGTTCGACCCGACGCGGCGGTTCGGGCTCGACGTCGAGGACTCCGGTGGCGCGCACCAGCGCGTCGGGGCCGTCGAGATAGTGGCGGGCCTGGTTCTCGCGGTCGCGGTCGTCGTCGGTGAGCTCGCTGCGGCGCCGGTGCTCGGTGACGACCGAGCGCAGCCGCCCGCGCAGTTCCTCGCCGGTCTGGACGAACTGCAGACGGGAGTCGGCTCGAGCCTGATCGTGGGCTTGGGCGGCGTCGAGTTCGGCGGCGCGTGCCTCGACATCATCGGCGGCGGTCAGCACCGATTGCCAGCGCTGGTGCGGGACACCGTCGTGGCCGGCGGCGTTGTAGATCGCGCGAGTGCGGGTGAGGTAGTCACGGTGCGCGGTCTCAGCGGCCTGTAGCTCCTGCTGCTTGGCCTTGAGGTCGTTGTCGCGCTGGCGGCGGGCCCACCATGCGGTGTCGCGATCACGGATGTCGGCGAGCTCCTGGCGCAGCGCGGCGACCGTGGTTTCGGCGGTGCGCTGTTGGTCGGCGAAGGCGGCGAGTTCGGTTTGGGCTCGCCGGATTCGGGCGGCGTCGGCGTCGAGACGAGCGTGGGCGGCGGTGACCGTGGCGACTTCGCTGCGGTCCTGGTGGTCGGCCAGGTGCGGGATCGCGGCGGTCTGGTACTGGCGGAGTCGCCCCCGCAATCGCGCGAGCTCGTCGGCGAGAGCGGTGTCGCTCATGCGGCGGAGCCGGTCGTGCTCCATGATCTGGATCTGCCGGTTCGCCGGGGCCTCGGTGGCGGGCGGGAGCTGGTCGAGGTCACCGGCCAGGCGCCAGCGCAGTGCGGCGGCGGGCTGCTCGGCCGGGAGCGGGCGGGCGGCGGCCGCGGCGCGGGCGGCCTCGGCGATGTCTCGGCCGTGATCGTCGGCGCGGGAAAGGTCGGCGGCCAGCAGCGGCCACACCGGATCTTCGGTCAGACCGGACACCGACAGCTCCCCGGCGAGCGCTTCCCAACGGCGGACATCGGTGTCGGTGTCGCCGAGCCGGTTGGCCACCCGCTCCTCGAGGTGCTGTTGCAGGTCGCGTTCGGCGTGAGCGCGAACGGCGGGCCCGGTTGGTCGGCGGTCGGTGTCGGGCACACCGTGTCCGGCGCGCCAGGTCGCCAGCGCCGCAACCAGATCCGGGTGCGCAGTCAACGGCTGTGCCCACAGCGGCACCTGGTCGGCGGTTGTGTCAGGCCAGGTGCGGGCGAGGTCGCGGACCTGGTTGGCCAGGTCACGGATCTGTGCGTCGCGGGCGGCCAGGTGCGGTCCGAACTCGACGTCGGCGCGCAGCTGGGCAGGGATGGCGGGCAGCCAGCCCAGCGGCCCCAGATCCCCGAGCGGTTTCCCGGGGCGGCTGGAGTGGAAGCCGCTGGGGTCGATGCGCCAGTCCAGCACGGCGGCCGGGTCAACGGCCGTACCGAGCTCACGGGCACCGATCGCGGTGGCCAGGGTCTGGACGGGATCGTTGCCGTCCAGGGCGAGGGTCACCAGGTGCTGACGCAGGACCGGGTAAGCCGCGGCCGTGGTCAAACCAGGCAGCAGACTGTCGGCCGCGTCGTCGAGAGCGGCGAGTGCCTGCGCGCCGTAGCGAGTTTCGGCGGCGACACCGAGCGCGTCGAGATAGGAATCGACCGCACCGACGAGCTGGGTTCGCGGGTCGTGGGCCTGGGCTTCGGCGGTGGCGGCCGAGACCTGGACGCCGTCGCGGGCTAGCACATTGGTGAGCAGGTCCAGGGCGGTCGGTGGCCGCACCGACTCGTACTCGTACAAGTTCGGTTCGCCGCCGTCGCTGGTGGACAGCCAGATCCGGTTGCTGGCGCGGCCGCGGGTGAGCGCCACATACAGCTGGGGGCGGGATTCGCGGCCGGTCAGGACGGTGTGGCAGGTGTCGACGGTCATGCCCTGGGCGGAGTCGATGGTGGTGGCGTAGCCGAGCTGGGTGTGCTCGGCGACGTAGTCGGCGGGCAGGGTGACCCGGCGTCCGGAGCCGATGTGGGCGGCGGTGATCCGGCCGTCGTCGTGCACCCGCTGCACGGTCCAGCGGGCACCGTTGCGCACGTAGTCGGTCTTGGAGATCCGCAACCGCCGCTGGTTGAGGCGGGTGCAGATGATGTCCCCGGCCGACGCGCGCAGTCCGTCGCCCAGGACCACCTCGTTGCCGGGGTCTTCCTCGAGGCGGGCGAGGCGGTCGGCGCGGGCGCGGGCGTTGAGGTCGGTCACCAGTTCGCGGGTCGGGGCCAGCAGCGCCGCGTCGCGCCCGTCGTCGATGTCGGCGGCCCACGCCAGATAGGCCTGTTCGACGATGGCGTCGAGGCTGCCGATCCGGATCCGGTCATGGTCGGTGTAGTAGGCGAGCCCGGCCGGGTCGCCCTCACGGATTGCCAGGCTCGCGGCCCGTTCACCGAGGTTCGTAAACCGCATCACCGTGGACAGATTCGCTGCTCCGGCGTGGGCGACGATGTCGCGGATGACCCCGCCGGCGGCGACGGCGGAGAGCTGGCGGTCGTCGCCGATCGCGCGGACACTCGCGCCTCGGTCGAGCAGCCAGCCCACGGCTGAGTCGAGTTTGAGGGTGGCGGACTTGGCGGCCTCGTCGAGGATCACCAGCGTCTGGGGTCCGACCTCGGTCAGCCACGGCGGCGGTTCGACCAGCTCGCCGGTGTCGAGTCGGTCGGCGAGGCTGACGAGCATGTCGACGGTCGAGGCTGGGGGCTCGATCTCCTCGGCCAGGACCGCGGCCGCCGACGCGGTCGGCGCCAACCCGATCACGGTGCCGCCCGCCGACCTCCAGGCATCGGCCAAGACCCGCATCGAGGTCGTCTTGCCCGTCCCGGCCGGGGCCAGACCAACTTGCAGGCGGGCACCGGACGTGGCGAAGGTCCGCACCATCGCGGCCTGGCCCGGGTTGAGGGCCAGGCCGTCGTTGTTGGCGGCGTATTCGATGATCGCGGCGTCGACGTCGGTGATGGTGATGCGGTGTCCGTCGTGGCGCAGACCGGCGTCGACGAGCCGGGTTTCGGCGGCGATGATCTGCGGCGAGGTGTAGAGGGTGGAGCGGGCGGTGGTGTAGACGCTGGTCCCGTCGCTGCGCGACAGCTCGGCCACCGCCGGGGCCACGTCGTGGACTCCACGCGGGACCGAAACCGGCTCGGCGAGGGCAGCATTGGTGATCTGGGCGACCACGGTGGCCCACTGGTCGCCGGCGACGCGGCCGCGGACCTGACGCTCGACTTCGGCGCGTATGTGATGGTGCTGCCAGGTCGCGCGCGTCTGCGAGACCACCGCCACCGCCTCGGCGGCGGTGCGGGTGATCCACTCGCCGGTGACCTGCTCACGGTCGGGAACCTGCTGGGACAGGGCGGTGTTCACCATCGCCTCGACGGCATCCTCACTACCCAGCACCGCGACCGCGTCGGCACGCCAGGTAGCGCGCTGCTCGGCGTGACTACGCGCGGCATGCTTGCTCGCGCGTGTGGACAGCGTCGCCTGCTGCGCTAGGTCGACCAGCTCCAGCGCGGTCGGCTCCCGGTCGTGGTCGGCTTGGAACTTCGCGGCCAGTTTCGAGGTCGCCGAGCGGATCGCGCGGCCACGTTTGGACCACTCATGGGTGAGGCGGGAGTCGACGCCGACGACCTCACGGACCGGTCGCTTCTCGGCGCCGTCACCTCGGTCGGCGAACACCAGCCCTAGTGACGCCTCGAGGTGGGCTTCCAGGCGGGTGTTGTACATCTCCGAGCAGGTGACGTTGTAGCGGTAGATCATTCGGCCGTCGATCGCGCCCCACTTCCCGTCAGCCCTCAAGACGGTGTTGGCGATGACGAGGTGGGTGTGCAGGTCCGGGTCGCCGGCGCGGGAATCGCGGTGGTCGAACGCGGTCGCGATGAGTCCGGCGACCTCGACCTGGCGCACGCTGTGGCGCCCGACCCGGGTGTAGAGCACCTCGGATTCGATGTAGGAGATGACGTCTCGGATCGCGGCGTGATGGGCGGCCTCGATCTTCTCGGAGACCTCACGCGAGCCCACCGCCCACAACGCCGAGACAGATTTGACTGGCGAAAAAGTGAGGTCGAACCCGGCGATCGCGGTCTTGGACGGGCGGCTCGCGCGGGCAATCCAGCCGGAGAGCTCGCGGGCGTTGAGCGGTTCGCGGCCGACGTCGGTGGTGAACATCCGCAACGCGACTTCAGTTCGGATGCGGCGTCGTTCCTGGGCCGGGACGGCGGCGCGGGGATCGAAGCCTCGCTTGGTGTTCCACTCGGTGAGCTCCTTGGCACACTCGTGGCGGTAGCTGCCCGGCGCGGTCGTGTACCGGCTGTATGGGCGGCCCAGCTGAGCCTTCTTGAGCGCGTAGCGGATCGCGTCCTTGGCCTTCGCGCCGAGCGCGACCTGTTCGGCGATCGTGGCGTCGATGATCTGATCTGCGTTGGGGTGCAGGCCCTCACCGATCAGCGCCTGCATCTGCGCTTCGGTGACCCGGTCGCCCTCGGCGATGCCCAGCGCGGCCAGGCCGGCGCCGAGCCACACACCCGGCGACTCACCCTTCTCGGAGTAGTAGTCGTCGATCCCGGTGGTGCCGCGCTCGTTCGCGTCGTGGGTGGCGATCACGCGCGTGTAGTACGCGAAACCTTCTCCAGCGCTGAGCTTCGCCAGTGACATCACCTCACCCACGGTAAGCACGATCCCGACCGATAGGACCGACCTCGGACGCGCTGTGTGGGATAGCTCGATCACGCCACCGAGACCGAATTTCGGGTGTCCGCAGGTCAGGCAGGGTGGACACCTTTCGAGAACACCCGAAGGGCCGTTATCAAAAAGTTACCTACGGAGCATGAGGTGTGCCAGATTCTTGGTGGTGTTGTGGCGGGATTGTCCTGTTCGGATGTAGGTTGCGGTGTTCGAGGTTAGCTTGCGGGGGTTGTTGCGGAGTTCGGGTGTAGTTTGCGGGTTTTGGGGACGTGAGGACTGCGAGCCTGTGCGGAGTGTGAGTTCGGCACGCGGGGGCGTGCCGCGCCCGCCGGAGGGCGGGGAGTTCGAGATCGCCTACGTCGATGTCGATCCCGGTGAGCAGCGGGTGGCGCTGGCAGGGGCGTGGGGTGTGCTGTTCGAAACGTGTCTGCCGGTGCGCGGGTTTCCCTCGTACAAGGGCCAACGCAATCTGGTAGGTCGGTGGTGGAGCGCGATCGGCTGATGCTGTCGGGGGTGGTCGGTGTCGCGGCGCAACCGTTCTGGTTGTTCTGGACCACGGCGGAGGGCAAGCGGCGCTCGCACGCACCGGACTACTTCGCTCGGTTGGCCGATGGTGGGGCTCTGGTACTCGACTGCCGCCCGTTGGATCGGATCGAACCGCGAGATGACGAAGCGTTCACGGCGACGCGGAGAGCGTGTGCTGCGTGTCCGTTTGGGGTTTCTTCACGGGACGATTACGTCGAATGGTTTGCCGCCAAGGTTGGTGGTGTCGAGGCCGAGGCTGGCTACGGTCCACCGGCATGAGTCGGCGACGACCTGGGTCGGTTCGCCCGTCACGACGATCTCGACCGTGATGTCGCGGCCAGCGCGACCGGTAATCGGGAAATAGTAGCTCAACGAATTGGTGCGGTTGATAGTTTTTGGCTCGTTGGGAAGGTTGGGGTTGATGACTACCGCCTGGACCTGGGTCTTGTCGCCCGCGACTGGATAGCTGTACTGATAGTGGGTCGGTTGGTCTACGTTAGGTAGCTCGAACACGCAACCGGGCGGAGATGTCAGCCGCAATTTGGCGGTCGGCTTCAGAAACTTCACCGATACGGCACCGGTGGGCATGATGTCGACAATGATTTCTTCGGTCTTTGGCGTGAAGAACTTCCCATCCTTGCGAACCTTGAGTCGTCCTGGGACGAGATAGATGTGCCCAACGGGGCATTCCTTGCTGACTTGTGCGTTGGCAGCCATCGTTTTCGCCTCTCGATCGTCCGAAGTAATGGGGAAGGTTCGATGTGGTCGGTGTTTCGGTAGTAGCCGAGCAGAAAGAGAAACAGCGACCGAATCGTGGTCGGCGTTGAAGTACCAGGCGCTGGCGATATCGCCGTCAGGGACTCCCATTCTGAACCAAAGGATCGGCCATGGTCAGCAGGTACTCCGCCCTCCTTGCGCTCACTGATGTCCTCGCTGCGACCGAGTGTGACGCACGGCAGCGGCCGGTCATTGTTGTGACGGTGAAACTGCTGTTCGGGAAGTTGTCACACCCAGTATTCCGTACCAGCAGGGTCCATGTTCATGACTTCACCGAAAAGGGGCCTCGACCAGGCGCACCTCGTCGCTGAGAAACGTGTCGGCGGCACGTGAAGAATTGGCGTGCTGTTGACAAAACTTCGTATACGAGCGAGCGGCGGCGGTCGACACGCGGCGGAACGCGCTGCGGAATGTCCTGGAGGTGTATTCGAACGAGTGTGCAGCAGATGGTCTCAGTGATCCCCTCGAGGTGGACAGACAGCCTGCGGATAAGCACGAGCAAGGTTAAGGTTGTGGAGCGCTGCCGACCCACGGCTCGGGGCCGTCTATACGAGTGGAAACGGCTCGCAGTCCCTTTCCGTCGTCGAATCCGCAAGGTAGGTCCGAACTGATCGAGCTGGAGGCTGTCTGGACCTGGTCTGCGGATCGCAGGTCAGCCCGGGGGCGATCCGAAAGATTCCTGCGAACCGGACATAGGTGGGTGTGTGGCGCGGTGGTGGAGGGCTGAGAGTGCGCGTGGGGTGTTGGGTGGTGGCTGGCGAGAGGTTGTGGGTGTTGGGAGCGATTGGTGGTGGAGGCCTCCGGCGCGACCGGGCCGCGCTGCGGGGCCTTCCACCCCGCCCGCCACCGGACCGAGGTCGGGACTCCGGCCGCGCGGGCCGGTTCGTGTGCTCACATGGATGGTGCGAGCGGACTACGGTGAGCACCGTTTCGGTCGGTGCGATGGGTGGGAGGTGGTGGCCATGTACGGGAGCGGCTATCGGTGCGACCGGTGTGCGGTCGGCTGGCACTCGGGCCCGTCGTGCCCGAACTCACCGGGGGCGAGATTCTCGCCGACCATCCACGAACTGCAGCGCCAGGTCCACGCGCTCAACCGTGTCGGCGGACCGGCCGACCGCGACCGACACCGGCCGCTGCGAGGACCGCTGCCGCAGATCCCGCCACCGATCGGGTTTCGGTGGTGGTGGATCCCGGTCGGACTGGTGGTGTTCGTCGCGCTGGTGATCCTGATCTAGTCAGGCACCCGGCGTCACTTGTAGCCGATGCTGGTGATGAGGAAGCGGCCGGCGGAGACCTCGGCGGTACGGACGAGGTAGGCGACCTTCTCCGCCGCCAGGTCCTCGGGCCACTGCTGGCGCACGGTCACGTCCCACACGGCAGGGTCCTTGGCGTCGCCGCGGGTGATGTGCACGCAGTAGCGCACGTCCTGGGGCAGGCCCGCGATGCCGATGGCGAGCGCGGCGTCGTTGCCGACCTGGGCGTCGCCGGTGACGAAGGTCCGGGCTTTGACCGCGCTGCGGTCGACGAAGTAGCTGTACTCGAATCCGAGGATCGCGCCCTGCGGGGTGGAGGTGTCGCCGGGCTCGGCGCTGATCGTGATCGACGAGCTGCGGAAGCTCTCGCACCCGGGCAGCGCGTGAGCGGGCAGCGGCGCCGCGGTCGTGGTGGCCGTGGCCGCCCGCGTCCCGGTCGTACCAGCCTGCCCAGGCGTGGTCGGGTCGTCGCCGCCGGCGGTGGCCACCGCACCGACCACCGCGACCAGGGCCACGGCTCCGACGATCCCGCCGACCGCAGCCACGATCCGGGTCTTGCCCCGGTCGCCGTCGAAGCGTTCGTCGTCGTAGTTGCGGCGCGGCCGCCGCGCGACTTTGCCGCCACCGCCGTAGTCGGTGAGCCGGGGCAGCGTCGGGGTGGGCACGTAGTCGCCGCTCTGCTCGGTGGCGGTCGTGGTGGCCCAGTCGTCCCAATCGACCTCATCGCCCGGCTGGGCCGTCGCGTCGGCGGCGGGGAGCTCGGTGTTCCAGTCGTTCCAGTCGCCGGTGTACCCGTCGTCGACCACACCGGCATCGGCTACGACGTCCTGCTCGACCTCCCCGTCATCGTCGTCAGCCTCTGGCTCCAGCGGCGGCCAGGTCTCCGGCGTCGTCCCGATCGTCTGGGGCTCGGCCTCGCGCCGCGGCCGCTCAGCCTCGGACGGCGCCGTGGATTCAGGCGCGGTGAAGTAGGCGCTGAACGGATTGTCGTCGGCCATCGTGTTCCCCCTTCGTCGTGGTGCCGTGGGCCCCTGCGCCCTGAGCGCGGAAATACTAGTGAGATCCGCCGATTCCTGCGGACAGCGCGGCGATTGATTCACACACATGTTCGACTAGGCTCGGGTCTATGCAGGTGGGCGACTTAGTCAGGCTCGGGACAGGCGGGGTCTGTCAATTCCGTGTTGTCGAGATCGAGGGCACCAGTGCTCGGGTCGTCGCCACGGTCGAAGCGCCGGGCGCGTACACGTTCTCGATGCGGCTGATCGACCTGACGCCCTGGACGGAGTAGTCGCGTGGCTGACGAGCACCTGCTCTCGACGAGACAGCAGCAGCTGGTCCTGGCCGTCGTCGAAGCGCTCAACCACGGCGCCGGCGACCTCCACGCGCGGGTTCGCGCTACGGTCACGCCGCGGCCGGAACCTACCGACATCGACGCGGTCCGGCGGATCGTCGCGCTCGACTGGGTCGGCTACACCCCCGGCGAGAAACCCGCCGTCATCTTGGCTAGGTTGCTGGACCGCATCGAAGAGATCACCGACAGCGCAACCTGACCCGCGGTGAGCGTCGGCCCGGTCGAAGTAGCAGACCGCAGCGCATGTGCCTGGTCATGCCCAGCCTGTCGGGGAAGCCCGAAGACGGCCGCGTAGCCGCTCCAGGTCCTCACCGTCCAACCACACATCGCCTCTGTCCTCCGGGCCGCCGCTGAGCGCGATCGCGGTGTCGGCCATCTCGACGACGTATTCGTCGAGATGATGCTGGACGTCGTCGGGGTCGAACCCCTCGTGCCCCAGCAGGTTCGCCGCCTTGAGCGGACCGACAAGTTTCGCGTCGGTCTCATCCATCTGGCCAGCATGGGCCAGCACACCGACACCTCTGCCACAGATCCCGGAACCGACTTCAGCAGAACGACGTTGATCAGTCGGCCCGTCCGCCACCACCTCTGGCGCGGTTGAGCCGAGAACTCAGAGATGAAGGAGCAGAATGACGACATATCGCGCACTGCGGGCCTTGTACTGGCTGCATGGGCATCGCGACCAGCCGGTACCAGCCCTACCTCTCGAGGTCGTACCGAAAGAGGACCAGCGGGCTGTGTTCGACGAACTGGTCTCGCAGGGCGCCATCCACAACACCCTGACCATGGGCGGCGGCCCCGATGGCAGCTTCGACTTCTACCTGACAACCGAAGGACGCGTTCAGGCTCGCATCGCCCGGGACACGTACCGTCACGAGCTCGCGATGCGCCGCGTCCTCGAACGGCTGGATGCGAATGTCAACCCCAGTTCAGGTGTGAACGGCGACTTCAGCGGGGTGTTGTCGCCCGAGGAACTCCGCGAGGCAACCCACTATCTCGTTGAGATTGGTCTCTGCAAGGGCTCCGAACGAGCAGACGGAGAGTTCTATCACGTGGAAATCACCCCCAAAGGTCGAGCCGCCGTGCGCCGTCCGTACCTGATCGATGGAGGTTCTGCGCCCATCGCGCCGATCACCAACATCTCAGCCGACAACTACGGGACGATGACCGTCGGTAACCAGGCTGTCGGCGGGCAGGGGCACACCATGAACGCCACCGTCACACAGGGGGCGTCTCTCGACGACGTCCTGACAGCGATCAGCCAGCTGCGCCATGACATCGAATCCGCCCCCGGCATCGATGACGTCGACCGCGAGGAACTGCTCGAAGAAGTCGACACGTTGACCGCGAAGGGGAACAAGCGTGGGCTCGGCTGGTTGAAAGCAGCGCTGCTCCCGTTCGGGGTGCAAGTTGCCAACGTGGCAGGCCAGGAACTGGCGGACCGGGTGCTGGCCATCGGATCCCAGATCATCTAAGCAACTAGGCCGCGGTCGGGGTGTTCGGAAAACGACCGCCTACCGAACACCCACCTCGACCGCGGCGCCGATGGACAAGTGGTCAGGCCAGACCGAACCAGTCGAGCTTGTCGAGCAGCTTCTCGCCCGCCTTGCCGAGGAGCCGGCCGAGGGAGCTACCGGCGAAACCGGCGGTGAATGCGCGAGCCTGCTGTCGGCGAACTGCCGCCTCGACCTCCTGGAGCAGGCGGGCAGCGTCCTCGGCGGCCTGGATCGCGCGGGCCACATCCTCAGCGGTGACCGGGTGAACGGGGTGTTGCTGTTCGGCGGCGTCGCGGGTGATATCTGCCGTGGAGGTGCTGTCCGAGCCCACGTGACCCTGTGGTGGGCGGCCGTTGATTTCATTTCCCATGTAGCCAACAAACCGCGCTGCATGAGAATTGTCGAGATATTCAACATTAATCATGCAGCGGTTTCGTGAATCACGAAAACATTCATCCAATTATATTGCTTTCATGTTTGCGAAGCATTTGTTCGCGAACATGAAAGCGGCGGTGAATGCTTTTGTCATTCATGAACAGTGGCAGTAGGTGGTGGGCCTTCCTCGGTGGGCAGCTGTGCCGGGGGGAGCATCGCCCGGAATTCGGGTGTCCTCACCAGGGTGTCGGTCGTGACGTAGAGGCGGTACAACTCGTCCTGCAACCCCCGTGCGCCTCCGCCGGGGCGGGTGATGGCAGGGTCGAGCTCGCTGAGCTGGTCGAGAACGTGGCGGCCGACGCGGGCGCCGTTCTCCATCCACTTCTTGTAGGCGCCCGGATCGGTGGGCCCGTGGAAGCCGGGGTCGGTGAGGACGAACTGGAGTCGGTTCAGTCCTTTGCCCAGGATCGGGCGAAACAGTGCCTTGTACCGCGGATCTTCGTAGTGGCGGATGCACTCCTCGAAGATCTGGCGCACTGCGAGCGCCGTCTCGGCGTCGGGGATGCCCCACTGCAGCAGCAGTTTCCAGGCGTTGCTCTGGTACCGCTCGGTCTGGGACTGCATGACCGCGATCGTGGTTCCGGGGACGTACATCGAAAAGAAGTCCACCCCTCCCAGGGCGGACTCCGTGTCGATGCGGTGCTCGCGGCACACTGATCTCGACAGTTGCTTGAACTGGTACTGGTTCAAGACCTTGGATCGCCCAGCGACCTGAAGGACTCCGGCCTTGTACTCGGGTAGGCGGCGGCTGGAGACGACCGCCTCGATCCCTTCGCGGCGGATGGCGCGGTAGGTGCGGATGACGCGCACGGCCTCGAGCCTCTGCGCCACGTCGGCAGGGGTGGCGATGTGGTCGGGCGTGGTGACGACCACGCCGTGGAAGACCCCGATGTCCTCGCTGCCCAGCTTGTCGATCCCGAGGACCTCATAGCGCACGCCTCGCTCCTCGCATTGAGCGACCGCGCGCGCGGTCAGCCCGTGCGCCAGCGGTCCGGCCGATTCGACCACTGCCCACGGACCCGTGCCATACAACTCCGCTCCATCAGGGGCGCCGGGGTCGCCGGCGCCGTTGTGATGATCGCTAAGGCTCATGGCCCGAATTCTCCGAGAATTGGGCGGAGCCGTCAATAAGCCGTATGAATGTTCGGGTGATTCATGCACCGATGGCGGGAAATTCATGAATCCGTTCATGCAACCCCGGTCCGTTCATGTATCTATTCATGCTTCAGGGCTGGTTTTGTAACTATTCATGTAACGCGCATTGTGCTGTACTCGCGAATGTCGGAGAGTTAAGGCGTGTCCGATCAGATTCTCGCCAGATACGGTCATTTGGACCGTGATCTAGCCACAGTAGTCAGGACGAGTATGAACTCGGTCCTGATCGTCGTGGTGCTCCGATTGGAAGAGGCTCATCGGAAGCTTGTGGAGCTGTCGCGAGACGGTGTCGAGGTCGAACTACCCGACAACGGCCCGTCTGACAGGCTGCTGGTGCTGATGGTGGAACTGTTCGGTGTCGAGCACACCGAACTGCTCGACACCAGCCTCGATCCGATCCGCACGCGCGTCGCGAACTTGACAATCGACGACGACCCAGCAGCGAAGCGCACGGTTATCGACCTCTTCGCTTCGGTCAGCATGTTCCTAGTCGCAGAGGCGAACATGCTCTATCAATGTGTCGACGATCTACCGCCCGATCAGTGGCAAGACCTCCGGCAGTTCCTCGGGTCCGTGGCCGCGGATGCCCTCGCTCGAGCGCTGTCTTTGAACCGCGAGGTCGACGACACTGCATCGCTGCATCGCCTGCTGGAACGAGCCGCCGGCGATCCCGGCGACGAAACCGGGATAGGCATAAGCCCTGGTATAGGTATAGATCCGTTCGATGACGTCGGTCCTTTGGAGTGGCAAAGCGATTCGCCACGTCCCGAACTGGACAATGCCCCACTGTGCGCGTCCGCCGACGAGGATGCGATATGGGAACAGCTCCAGCAGATCTACTACTGCGGCGAGACTTCATGCGGAGACCCGCAGTGCCCTCTACCCCCGGCTCTCGCCCGACCTGAGAGCGAAGCGAAAACGGCCAGACCCGAGCTTTCCTCGGGAGAGTCGCCTCCCTCACCAACCATCAGGTCAGCCGGTCACCCCCGCTGGAGAAGACGTCTACGACAAGCCAGTCCATGGATAAGTGCCGCTCTGACCTGCACACTGTCGATTGGATTCGTGGCGTCGTTCTTGGCCCGTGGTGGCTCTTCATGGACGGCACTGCTCTGGGTACTGCCGTTCTGTTGTCTGGCCTTTGGTCGGCTTGTCCTTGAGCTATCGATGGTTTTGAGACCAGATCCGGTGGACCGCCTGGCCGTCCTGCGCGCACTATCTATCAGTCATCGTTCTCACCGGGCCGTAGCGGCCGATCGACGCTCCATTCACTGATGCCTCCGGAGGAGTCCGGGGGCATCTGTGTATCGCCTTGCTCCGGGGATGTGCCACCGAAGACCTTGCGGTCGTTCCCCGGTCGGCCCCGACCATCTCCTCGATTCGCTTGGTGACATCGGCGTCGTGTCGAGGTGATCGGATGCGCGGAGTGGGTGTTCGGAAAACGGCGCCTGGCATAGGAACGTTTGCGGCGACCTGTGAGGCGCCACCGCCCTATGATCGCCCCGGAACTGGATGGACCGGTCAGGAGCGTGAAAACGAATGAGCGCGAGAGTACCTCGCAAGAAGTTGACCATCGAGTTCGACGAGCCCCTCCCGCAGGAGCTGTACGCGAACCTGGCTTCGCTGGTGTGGATGCAGCTACGCACGATCGCCGTCGCGGCCGACTTCGAGTTCACGGTTCGGCATGACGGTCCGTCCTCGATGAACGAGGAGCTGAACCGGCACTGGGATCAGTTCGCCCAGCAAGCCCAGTGGGAGAACGAATAGCCAGGTTCCGCGGCTTGCGTGACTCCGTCGGGTTGATGACGCCCCCGTTTTCGCGCGCTGCCGAGAGTCTCCGCACTCGGTCAGCGGCTGATGCGGCTGACCGAGTGCGCGGTTGGTCGCCTCGTGGGCGCGAGGTTCAACCCGGTCACCGTTGCGGCGATATCCAGACGCGCCTCCGGCGTGCCAACTGCGCTGGGTGATCCGTCCGATCAATGCCAACAGCTGATCGCGCTGATCGCGCACCGTGCGGAACTCTTCGGCGAGGGTGGGACCCGGCCGGGATCGCGGCCGGCCAGCCAGCCGATACTTTCACTTCTCGCGCTGCGCGAGCCACGCTTCCAGGGCGGCCCCGGCCACCTCGGCACGGTTGAGCCCATCCTCAAGCGCGGCCTGCTCCACTCGCAATGCCAGATCGTCGTCGATGCTCGTCGCGAAATTCGCCTTGCCCGCGGGCACCGGTGTCGGACGCGAAGCGAGTTCGAGCCAGGGGAACTTGTCGACGATCTCCTTGAAGTGGGTGTGGTCCAGCACGATCGGGTCGCCCGCTTCGAACCACTGCAGGATCTCGCAGGTGGCTGCGCCTTTGACGCGCGCGACGCCACCGCGATGAGCGACGTCGTTGCGCAGCTTGCGCAGGTCGCCGAAGAACGGGATCTGGAAGTCTCGGGGCTTACACCCGTGCGCGTCGGCGAGACGGTGTCGGTAGTCCTCCTCCCACCGGGAGAAGAACGTCGGCAACCACATACGTCCGCCCCAGGCGTGGTGCTCGCTGCCGTAGGCGAGGGCATCGAGCAGCAGATCCGCCGCGATGGTCGTCGACGATGCCTTCCATACAGGTAGTAGCCCGTTCGGATCGCATACATCGAAACCCGCAGGGGCGCGGCCCTTCGTCACGCTGTAGCCGTAGGTACGCCCGAGGAACGGGACCTGGACACCTTTGATCAGCTGAACGGCTACCGCGCCGGCTCGCGGCGCCATGCGCGCCACCGCGATCGTGAGCAACAGCTCGGTCCGCATGTCCTCAAGGATCGCGACGACGGCGTCGCTACCGATCTCGGCCACGTCTTCATTGGTAGTCACATCGGGATGCTCTCACTTGGCACCGACGCCCAGACTGCTGCTGGAGCCCGCCGAGCGGGCCACGCACGGCGCAGTGCGTTCCGCCGAGCACCGTGCACGGCATGACAGCTCGGCCAGCCTGATCGGGTCGTCGTGCTCGGGCCTCGATCAGAAGATCGGCTCCGCTGAGGAGTTCGGTGGCCATCGGTTGTCCGGCACCGGGATGGCTTCCCCCTCAAAGCTCGATGCCCACGGATCAGGTCGGAAGGGTGTCTGTGCAGGCCTTTGTGCAGGTCGAGGCGGAGCATACGGGGGTTCGATGGTGAACAGCCTGCGCCGGAAGGTCCGGTAGTCGGAGCCTCCAGTGGCGTCGATGGAGCGTTCCTGGACACTGAGAACGTTCTCCTGGATCAACTCATTGAGTCCCTTCAGCCGCGTGCTCTCTCCGAGGCCGTGTAGATCCCGGAATCCTTTCTTGCTGAACCAGATTCCTTCCGCAGAATCATCGAAGTTGTGGTGGGACAGCATGCACAGGTACAGGGCAAGGCTGGCACCCGACAAGCGCCCGATCAGCCGGGTCGTCCACAGCTGGTGTGGAATCCGGAGGTAGTTCGGTTCGGCATCGGCATACGGCAGCGTGTAGGGACTCCCATCTCCGAGTTCGCTGAGCAGCTGGATGGTTGGGGGTTGCCCCCGGCGGCCGCCCGCCATTGTCAGGTAGCCGCGGTCGTGCAGTTCGTGCATGGCGTTGAGTACACGCCGCGCACCTCCTACGGCTGGATCGGGAAGTCCAGCGATGTCGGCCCACCACCGAGCTGGACGCGTTGCGTCGTGTGGTGGCGCGGCAGCAACCCAGATGATCGACACCAGAAGGGCAAGCCGGACTTGGCCACCTCGGCCTCCGCCGCCGCTGGAACTACTGCTCATGAGCCTGGCGACCGAGCTCTGTGCGTGGCCGGCGGCACCCGTGTGCAGGAATGCACGTCGCACCGGCGCCCCGCGTCGATACCGGGCGTCCAGTCGCATCTGAAACCTTTTCGCGGCTTCACCTCCGCGGGAGGCTTCCGTCGAGTTCGGCACCACAGACTCCTTGGCATCGCGCCACGAATAGTAGCGACATTAAGTAGTTATTACATAATGAAATGCGCTATAGGTATGTTTACCACTGCGCTAACGAGTATACGCGCATTGCGCTAACGCGGTCGCCTGCTGCCGTGGGCGGCCAGTCCTGAACTTCGGGAAGCTCATGCCCGTCCCGTGCGCACCCGTTGGCGTCATCGGCGAGCAGTTCGCGAGCGCTAGGGGTCTGCCGTCGGCACACTGTTGCTGAGTTCGGCATCGGAATGAACAGATCTTCTTGATCGACAGGGTGCAAGCCCAGGGCGGGCTGGGCGCTGGGCTCTGGCGTGTATCGCCGCGGTGGGCGCTGTACTAGGCGGCGGGTGCGACCCGGACGCTTCTCGTTGGATTCGTGGGCGCGTCGGCTTCGGTGATCTCGACGACGCACCCAGTATCCGTGCTGGCTCACCGCCGTCGGCGCGGCCGAGCACCCGGCGCGCTCGTCGACTCGGTGCCCGCGACCGGGCGGTGGCAGCGTGGCTGGCCGATCGGACGTCGATCGGCAAAAGTGGTCCTACGCTGGCGATTTGGTGAAGATCGCCGGTGCTGGGTAAGATTGCGACCGCAGGCGGAGAGATGCGACATCTCTACCGGTCGCGCACCCCCGGTTGGGCGTCCTTCTTAGGGAGACTTCCGGGACAAGTGCTTCGATTGTCCAACGTTTGCCGAAAGGTCCAGGTGCGCGCGCCTGGGCCTTTCGTCGGTTATCGCCCCTAGCTCATGGCGAGTCGGCCGAGGGTCGGCAGGCGAGATCGCCGCCGCCGCGCCGTCGTTCGATGTTCTGGCCACTGATACCCCCCGTCCCGGGCGATATCGGCGGAGACGCATCCCCCGCGGTTCACGACCGTGATTCCCGGCCCAGCGCATGTGTGTTTCCCGTTCGTTCTCCTACTGGCGGGGGGTGTTCGGAAAACGACCGTTTACCGAACACCCCGGGCGCGGTCGGGTGCCGGCGGCGGAATCGCAGGCGCGGGTGTTCGGGAACTCGTTCAGCATCGGCAGTCAACCGGCTCGACCCACTACGTGCCTCGCACCGCTGGCGGGAGCCCTCAGAAGGACTGCTCTCCACCCCGGCTATACGGTGCCTCGGTGACCGAACTCCCCCGCGCCACCTACATCCCCTTCCAACCTGAGCACGGGTACGACCGAGCAGTCGAGATCGCTATCGCCTATCTCGACCGTGTCGGTGCCCGCGGCACGATCGTCGTTGTCCCCCAGAAGAACACCCTCACCTTCTCCGCGCCGTTGAACACCTACGCCGCAGGCCGTCCTGTCCTGACTCCGAAGAACTCGAACCAGTCCGGGATCGGCTACGGCCATCCTGCTCTGGTGTACGCACCGGGACTGCGGGAACTCGCGCTCGCCACCAAGTTCGCGCGGAACGCGCCGATCGCGGTCGTGGAAGACGCGGGATTCTCGGCCTCGCGGTGGGCTGACGAGATCGGGGCAGCCAACGTGATCGAGAAGAGGATTCACGCGGTCGACCGTTCGGCTGAACACCAGCGGCTGCTGGAACGGATCGAATTCGCGGGCAACAACGGCTGGGGCGACGCCTACGGACTGCGGGATCTGCGCAGCCTCCTGGGTGAGCTGCAGGAGCGGTCCTTGCTCGACAAGGACGAGGTCTTGGCCTACCTGATCGTGCACGGCAAAGCCCATCATTACGACGCTCTCGTTCGTGTCGGCAAGGAGATCGACAAGGTGCAGGCGAGCTGAACTCGCTGACACTGACCAGCAGCTACGCCATATCCATTGGTTTTTCGGCGGTTACTACCGAACCCCCATCCAGTGGCACGGCGTGAGAGCCGGGATCTTGCACTGGAGGCTCTTGCACCCCTGGTCGCTACCGTGCGCGCCGCACGCCCGAAAACTGTTCTGACCAGCGATCCGCAGACGGGTCGGGCGTGCCGCACTCATCAACGGATCGCGAAGGAGTACACGATGGACATGCCCTGGCTGGAGTCGGTGAAGGACGCGTTCAACAACGACAGCGCGGTCAAAGCGCAACAGGCACGGATGTTCGAGGACCTCTGCGAGGTGCTCGGGCCGCAGCTCGACGAGGTCGGGCAGCTGGTGGCGGCGAAGCTGCAGGCCTCGGATATCTCCTGGCTGCCGCGTCCGGGCGAGCGTGGTAGGCGGTAGTTGGTAGTCGGGGTGTTGCGCCGAGCTGGTGCAACACCCCGACGTTCAGTAGTCGAAGTCGGGATCGGCGAACAGGCGGCAGGCGAACAGGATGCCCGCACGGAAGTCGTCGCTGATACCACTCTCGTCGAGGCGGTTCAGCGCAGCCTTCAGCGTCGGCTCGGATTGAAGAGATGCCTGCTCCTCGAGGAACTCGAAGATGCAGTCCTCGGGCGAGCGGTTGTCGAACTGCTTGCGGTTGACCTTCGGTCCGCCCAGGAACATCTCCTCGATGGCCAGGGCGACGTACTTGCGCGCCTCCTCGGTCGCGCGCTGCCGGATCTCCTCGCCGAGCCCGGCCAGTTCGTCGGCCAGCTCGGACGCGGACTTCTTCGCCATTACCAGTGTTCTCCCTCTTCGGAATTCGTCGCGGCCGCCAGCGCCGGGGCCGCGGTCGAGCTGCTGAGCTCGGGGACGTACTTGTAGATCGTGGCCCGGGAGACCCCGAGCAGTCGGGCGACCGAGGACACCGTTTCTTCGGGCCGGGTCAGGATCGCGCGGGCCTGGCGGATCTGCTCGTCGGTCATCGCCGGTGGCCGGCCCAAGCGTTGCCCGCGGGCGCGCGCGGCGGCCAGGCCCTCGTTGGTGCCCTGCACGATGAGCTCGCGGATGAACTCCGCCAGCGCGGCGAAGACATGGAACACCAGGCGGCCGCCAGGGGTGGTGGTGTCGAGTGCTTCGTGCAGGGACCGGAATCCGATACCGCGGCGGCGCAGGCCGGCCACGATCGTGATCAGGTCCTGCAGCGAGCGGCCGAGCCGGTCCAGCGACGGCACCACCAGGGTGTCGCCGGGACGCAGGTAGTCCAGGCATGCCGACAGCTCGGCGCGCTCGACGTCCTTGCCGGACTTCTTGTCGGTGAAGATTTTCTGGCATCCGGCCTCGCGCAGCGCGCGCAGCTGGCGGTCGAGGTTCTGGTCGCGGGTGGAGACCCGGCCGTAGCCGATGAGCGCTCCCCCGCCGCCGATCGGGTCGAGGGCGTCGCCGTCGAGGGTCAACGGCGCCAGGCCGGTGTCGTCGGAAGTCGCTGTCACGCAACGAGTGTACAAAAAAGGGCACTCGGGAGTTGTTGAACACTGTTGATTTACAACACCTTTTTCAACACGGCCGAGATTCGAGCGGCCTGGCCGTTCGCGTCCGAGCGGCCGAGTGTCGTAAAACGAACGTTTTTTGACGCTGCCGCAACGGGCGAGGATGTCGACGAATCCCGAAAGTCCGCGCGTAACACGAGTCTCTGAGGGCGGCAGGCTGGATGATTCCCAAATATGAACGCCACGCCTCCTGCTCGACGTCGCCTAACCAGGGTGGTTGCTGGGACTCGCGGGAGTGCGCAAACTGTTCAGTCGGGCGTCCGTTTGCGGCGACCGGCGCCCGCGGTGCGTGGATGGCGGCGCTGGTCGCAGCTGAGCCGTCACTCCCTGCTCGGCTTCGTCGGCTGGAGCGGCTGGTCCAAGGTCGCTGCACTGGCCACAGCAGCGACAGCTATTGCAGCGCTGTGGTTCACCGGACAATCCTTGCGATCCACCGAGCAGCAGTACGCCTTGTCCGAACAAGGGCAGGTCACCGAGAGGTTCACCAAGGCGGTCGAGCAACTCGGTTCGGACAAGCCTGATGTCCGGCTCGGAAGCATCTACTCGCTGGAGCGTCTCGGCCGAGACTCCCCCGAGGATCAACCCGTCATTCTCGAAATCCTGACTTCCTTCGTACGTACTCACGGCGTCACCTGCGGCCAACCGCCCGACAAAACGTCGTTTCCAGTGGACACGCAGGCCGCCTTGACAGTGATCGGCCGACGAAGCATCGACCACGATGGCCCCCGACTGTTCAACCTCAACAACGCCTGCCTCGCTGGCGCAAGTTTGTTCGATGGCGACTTCTCCGACTGGGCCTTTTTCGACGTCGACTTGACCGGCGCGAACCTGAACGCTGTGCGCCTCACCGGCGCGAGCATGACTGAGGTGCGCCTCGGCAATGCGGCCATCAACGATGCCGACCTCGCTGGCGTCGGCCTGCAATTCGCTGAGCTCACCGGCGCGAGAATGCGGCAGGTGGACCTCACCGGTGCGTGGCTCGACTACTCAAACCTCACCGGCGCCGACCTTTTCTACGCTCGCCTCACCAACACTCACCTCGCCGGCGCCAACCTCACTGGGGCCGACCTGACCTACGCCAACCTGACCGGCGCCCACCTGACCGGCGCCAACCTCACCGGGATCTGCTACGACCACAGGACCATCTGGCCCGAAGGCTTCACCCCACCGCAGCCACCGAGCTGTCCCCCTGCGTGACCCACGCCAGGCACTCCTGCCGAAGTCACGCCGACCTCGGCGAACCCGGGAACCGGACAAACGACCAATGGAAGGATCCCTTGATGGCCTGGAATTCTGCAGGAGACACCGTGTTCGGGCCGGTAGCCGAGATTCTGCTCGAATGCGACGCTCCCCCCGAATTCATCACCCCTACCCTGACCGCTGTCATTCACGAACTCTTCCAAAACGACTGGGGCTACGACGGTGCGCTCAGCTCCCTCGCCGAGTTCGCCAAGTACCCCGCGGTCGTCGCAGCCTTCAGAAACAACGACGTCCCCGACCCGGACGACCCTGAGTACGCCCGCATCGTTGCCGACCTCGAACTCGCCGCAACACCGACAGCACGAGCACTCGACAACCCACCCACCTGAGCACGGGCTCGCCCCGGCGGTGGCCAGTACACAGGGCCGAGACCGAGATCTGGGGCCGACCCATTACTAGGGCTCGATCGTCAAGCGGTCGTTGCGTGAGGAGAGCGGGCGTCGCCACCGGAGCAAAGGGTCCAGTGCACGAATGATTGCGGGCCGCTCCTTGGGTGGCGCACCCTTCAATGCGTACAAGGTGATCGTGATCCTGGTGATCGCAGTCAACCCTGCAGTGACGGACGCCGCCAGCACGGTAGCGTGAGTGATCTCGGCGAACATCGCCGCGCGCTCCTCCCCGGTCGAGGAGGGTACGACAGACCTCAGCTCGACCAGACGAATTCGACTGGTTGAACCAAGGTCCCGACTGCCGGCATAGAGGGGAACTTGTGTTGGTGCGGACTCGGTCTCACCGAACCGCGGCACAGCTACTGATTGGCTGCTTGCTGAGCACCTGCCGGCGCATAAAGGCTCATCACACTGATGGCGCCGAGGTGAGAGGTCTCGCACGCCGTGTTCACCATATCGCAGGTCGTCCTGCACCTGCGGCGAGTTTCCGACGCTACGCACCACGCGCTATCAGCGTGCCGACCCGACGGCTTACGCTGGCTCGCATGCCATCTCGTCTTGAAGTCGATCTTCCCTACCCTGGCGATACCATGCCCTTCGGTGAGCTTGAGATGTTCGTGAAGCAGGCAATCTCGGCCGGGGCGACCCCGGACACGCTGGTCACCGCGGTGCCCGTCGACAACCACGACGAGATGGTCGACAGTCTCCGGATCGAGTTCGATCAGGTCGGACCTGTGCGAGTTGAACGGCAGGACCTCGCCGAGCTGCTCGGCCTCCTGGCTGAGATCGAGCAGAACGATGGTGATGCGAGGGCTCAATTGCGCGCTATCCAGGGCCTCCGCCAACGGCTGACCGGCCAGGGCTGACCTTTCAAGTCGCGCTACGACGAACAGGCCGCACCGCCCGGGCGGTCTGGGCAAGATGAACTGATGACCGCCGTCGCGAACCACGAACCGCCGCTGCCGTTTTCGCCGGCAGGTCGGCAAGCGCTACATGACCTGGCAGTCCACGCGGCCACCGGCGTCACCGTGGTCTGCGGATTCCCGGCCGCGGGCAAGACCACCGCGACCCGGCTGCTGGCCGAGCTGGTCGACCCGGTCGTGCTCGACAAGGACGCCTTCGCCCCGCGGCTCGAGGAGTCGGTGATGGCCGAGCTGACCGGCAACCCGCACGATCGCGACAGCGACCTCTACCGCCGCGTCGTCTCCCCGCACCTCTTTCTCAGGGGGTCCCACATGGCGAAGGGGCGCATCTGACGAAGTCTGTGCAGCTCAGCGGCTTTCGAGTGGACCATAGCAGATCACGACAGGTGTGGTGCAGGTCGAGTGATGAGTCGCGGTCCTCCGGCTCCTCGACATGATGATTCGATGGACAAACTCCTGGTGCTGGTAAGTGAGCTTCCAGGCTCGGGTAAGTCGACGTTGGGACGCTCGCCAGCTTGGGCGTTGAACGCCCGGTTCTTTCGGACCGGCGATCGTCGTGGTGCACCGTCTACTCCTGGCTGTCGCGTTGTCCGGTCTCAGCGGGGGCCTTGTCGGGCAGGACCGGGAGGCCGGGGCAGACTTCCCTGTAGTCGATGTCGGGCGAGACCCAGTCGCGCCAGTGCTGGTGGCTGGTGTTGTAGGTGAGCTTGGCGCACAATTCGTCCGTCCACGCCGCGGGTCCGGGCCATACCCGCACGGTTCCGTCCTTACCGCCGGAGACGATGCGCCGCTCGTCCGGGCTGAACGCCACACTCGTCACCGCACCCTGGTGTCCGGTCAGTGGTTCGCCGGCGGGTTGGCCGGTGTCCGCGTTCCACAGTCGCACCGTGCCATCCATACTGCCGTAAACGATGTGCTGTCCGCCCGGGTCGACCGCCACACTGAACACCAGGGTCTGCCCGGTGAGCGGTTCGCCGATGGGTTGGCCGGTGGCCACGTCCCACCGCCGCACCGTGTAGTCGAAACTGCCGGAGACGATGTGCTTTCCGTCCGGGCTGAACGCCACGCTCCACACCACGCTCTTGTGTCCGGTCATGGGGTCGCCAACGGGTTGTCCAGTGTTCGTGTCCCACAGTCGCACCGTCTCGTCGCCGCCGCCGGAGACGATGTATTTTCCGTCCGGGCTGAACGCGACACCGTAGGCCCCACTGCTGATCGGGCCACCGAGCTCCCCATTCTGGTGCCCGATCAAGGGGTCGCCGAGGGGTTGTCCGGTAGCCGCGTCCCACAGTCGCAGCGTGCCGTCGTCCCCGCCGG
>NZ_JBHVHX010000031.1:0-54573 GCF_042799895.1 Nocardia sp. NPDC057663
CTTCGTCGCCTATGCAACGGCGCCTGACCGGCGGGACGGCCGCGAACCGCCGCTGACGCGGCGGCCCCTCCTCGAGGTCGGGGCGTGTGGGGCTGGGTTTGTCGGAGCGCTGGAGATCGCGAGTACGCGGCTGCTCCTCGGCGCCGCTCCTCGGGGTTGCGGGGGCGGGGCAGGGGTGCGGAAAGTGACCGCGCGATGTCGGGGTTTCGACCGCCGTCGTCCGCGCCGCTACTATCGGGCCCCGTGGTAGAGACGATCGTGCGGCCGGGGCATCCGCCCAAGGATGCTTCGGAGCCCGCGCGACAGGCGCGACTCGGCGGGTGGGCGCGCATCGTCGCGCTCGTCGCCGCTCTCGTCGGCGTACTGAGCGCGATCGCCATCCCGTTCCTCCCGGTCCGGGTCGACACCGCCACGGTGTCCTGGCCGCAGCGCGGCACGACCACCTCGATCGAGTCCCCGCTCGTCGCCTACGCTCCGGCCGCCCTGTCGGCCACTGTGCCGTGCGCCGCGCTGAGCACGCTGGCCGAGAGCGGCGGCGTCGCCGTGTCGACGATTCCGCACCAGTCGGCCGACATGGAGAAGTACGGCTTCGTCGTCAAGGTCGTCGCCGACACCCCCGACCGGCCCGGCCGCGTCGACGTGGTGTCGCGCTCGACACTGCTGTGGACGGCGCCGCTCGCCGATGTGCTCGGCAACACCTGCGCGATCTCCGTCGCGCTCTCACCGCAGGAAGCCGCGGTCACCGCCACGGGTCTCGGCGCGTCCGGCGCGGCGGTGCCCGCCGACCTGCGACCCCAGGTGGTCGGTGTCTTCAGTGAGCTGACCGGTGTCCCGCCCGCCGACCTCGCGGTGCAGGTGGTGGCCGATTCCCGCTACACGACCTCACCGACCTGGATCAAGCTGGCCGCGATCGTGCTGTGCCTGCTCGCGACCGCGCTGTCGCTGTTCGCCCTGCACCGGCTGGACGCGCTCGACGGCCGCTCGGCCCGCCGGTTCCTGCCGCAGCGCTGGTGGCGGCTGCGGCCGGTCGACTGGCTGGTGTTCGCCGTCCTGATCGTGTGGCATTTCATCGGCGCCAACACCTCCGACGACGGCTATATCCTCGGCATGGCCAGGGGTGCCCGCAGTTCCGGCAACATGTCGAACTACTACCGCTGGTTCAGCGTCGACGAGGGCCCGTTCTACACGCCCTACACCGACATCATCGGCTGGATCACCCACCTCTCCGCCGTCAGCCCGCTGGTCCGCCTGCCCGCCCTCGGCGCGGGCCTGCTCACCTGGTGGCTGATCAGCCGCGAGGTGCTGCCCCGGCTCGGCGTGGCGGTGCGCCGTCAGCGGGTCGCGACCTGGACCGCGGCGCTGGTGTTCCTGGCCTTCTGGCTGCCCTACAACAACGGCCTGCGCGCGGAATTCGTGGTCGCGCTGGGTGTGCTGGTCACCTGGGTCTCGGTCGAGCGGGCCATCGCTACCCGGCGGCTGCTGCCCTTCGCCGTCGCGGTGATCGTCGCCGCGTTCACCCTCACCGGCGCGCCGTCGGGCCTGATCTGCCTCGGCGCGCTCGTGGCCGGCGCGCGTGTCGTCACCGCGGTGATCGTGCAGCGGGCGAAGTCGGTCGGCTATCTCGCGCTGCTGCTGCCGATCCTGGCGGCGGGCACGGTGGTGCTGACCGTCGTGTTCGCCGACCGGACCCTGGCCGGTGTGCTGGAGATGTTCGAGGTGCACGGCAAGATCGGGCCGGGGGAGTCCTGGTTCTTCGAGTTCCTGCGCTACCAGTACCTGTTGCAGCTCAATGCCGACGGCTGGCTGACCCGGCGCTTCGGCGTGTTCGCCATGCTGCTCGGCCTGATCGTGTGTACCGCGGTCATGCTGCGCCGCGGCGGCCACATCCCCGGCATCGCGGTCGGCCCGACCCGGCGCCTGCTCGGCATCACCCTGGCCGCCATGGTGCTGATGATGTTCTCGCCCACCAAGTGGACCCACCAGTTCGGCGTGTTCGCCGGCCTGGCCACCTGTGTCGCCGCGGTGACCGCGGTCGCGGTGAGCTCGGAGGTGCTGCGGCCGTTGCGTAATCGCGCGCTGTTCGCCGCCGCCGTCTTCTTCGCCCTGGCCATGACCTTCGTCGGCGCCAACGGCTACTGGTATGTGTCCTCGTGGGGAATTCCCTGGTGGGACAAGCCGCCGACCGTCGCGGGTTTCGGCCTCTCGACCGTGTTCGCCGGCCTGACCGCCCTGGCCCTCGCGGTCGCCGCGTGGTTCCACATCCACCCGAACCCGAAACCACGGGCGGGGCGGCTGGCGGCGGTGCCGGTCCTGGCCGTCGCGGCCGCGATGATGGTGCTGTTCGAGCTGGCCTCCTTCGCGAAAGCCACGATCGCCCAGTACCCCGCCTACTCGGTGGCCAGCTCCAACGTCGAAGCCGCGTTCGCGGGCGGCTGCGGCATGGCCGACGAGGTGCTCGTCGAGACCGACCCGAACGCGTCGATGCTCGCCCCGCTGACCGGCGATGTCGCCACCACGATGGCGGGCGCCGACTCGACCGGCTTCCGCCCCGACGGCGTCGCCCCGGTCCTGACCTCCGACGAGGTGGAATCGACCACGGGCCAGGCGAATTCAGTGTCGGACGACCCGGACACGCTGCGCGACGCCTCGACCTCCGCCGGTTCGGAATCCCGGCAGGGCTCGCTGCAGCTCCCGTTCGGGCTCGACCCGGCGACCACCCCCGTGCTCGGCAGCTACCGTTCCGGCGCGCAGGAACCCGCCGCGCTGACCACCGGCTGGTTCCGCCTGCCCGACGGCCCGCGCGGCCCGCTGCTTGCGATCTCGGTGGCGGGCCGGATCCGGTCGGTCGACGCGGACGGCATCGTGCACCCCGGTCAGGAACTCCTCGTCGAATACGGCACCGCGGCCCCCGACGGCACGGTCACCGTGACCGGACAGATCATGCCGATCGATATCGGCCCCGCCCCGACCTGGCGCAACCTGCGTGTCCCGCTCGACCAGCTGCCCGCAGGCACCGGCGTCGTCCGGCTGGTCGCCCAGGACAAGGATCTCGGCCCCGACCAGTGGCTGGCGGTGACCCCGCCGCGCATGCCGCAGACCACCACGCTGAACGCGCTCGTCGGCCGCGACACCCCCGTGCTGCTGGATTGGGCTGTGGGCCTGCACTTCCCGTGCCAGAACCACCTGCCGACCTACAACGGGATCTCGGTCCTGCCCGAGTACCGCATCCTGCCCGACCGCAACGGCGCCACCATCACCAACCTGTGGCAGGGCCACGACGGTGGCGGCCCGCTCGGCTGGACCCAGCTCCTGTTCACGGCCCGCACCCTGCCGACCTACCTGAACAACGACTGGGACCGGGACTGGGGCTCGATCGAGCAGTACCTGCCCTTGGACAACGGCGCGGTACCCGCGAAGCCGACGGTCGACTCCGACAACCGTTGGGGGACATGGACTCCGGGCCCGATCATCACGGCCTGGTAAGCCCGACCTGCACGCGCTGTCAGCAAGCGCTGAGCATTCAGCAATCGCTCCGATGGTCCAGATTTCGACCGATGGGCGGGATAGTGAACGTTCAGCGCGGCGACCGACCGGCCTCGTCAGGGGGAGTATGCCGCGATGCGCTGCGCCAGATCGGGCAGGTCCGCACCGGTCAGTCCGGGGTAGCCGTGCAGCATGGCCCGCCAGTGGGCCGGGACGGCGGAGGCGCCCCAGCGCGCGCCGAGCAGGCCGCCCGCGATGGCGGCCGTGGTGTCGGTGTCGTTGCCCGCGCGGACACAGGCTTCCAGTGCGCGGGGCAGATGCTCCGGTGTCGACTGGTCGGTCGTGGTGATCGCCCACCAGGCGGTCTGCAGGGCGTGCACCACCCAGCCGTTGTTCGGGAAGTCGTCGGGGGTGCCCTTTTCGGCCTCGTCCAGGCGCTCGGTCCAATACTCCGAGTGCGCTGAGCCGCCGACGTATTCGCGCACCCCACCGAAGTCGGCGTTCAGCACGGCATGCCGCACCGCGTATGTCCATATCTTGCACGCCTCGACGGCATGCTCGTCGTCATGCGTGAGCATCCCGACCCGCCCCGCCGCCGCAACACATTCGTCCGCATCGTCGAGATAGGCGAGCGCCACCGGCGCGGTCCGCATCAACGACCCGTTCCCACCGGTCCGCCCGGTCAGCGACATCGCCACCACCTGCATGTCCAGCGCGGAAGAAGGCCTGGCCGACAACACCTTCCAGGTCTGATTCCCGATATCCGGCGGCTTCGAGTCGAACCACGCGACGAACCCCGCCGCCACCGCATCCAGATCGATCCCCGGCCCGTTCACTGCCGCCAACACGATGGCCAACGCCATCGACGTATCGTCGGTCCACTCACCCGGCGCCCAATCGAACGGCCCACCCCCGACCATATCGATCACCACCGCAGGCCCCGGCTTGGTGAACTCATACCCCGCCCCCAACGCGTCCCCCGCAGCCCCACCGACCAGCACCCCCGCCACCCGATCGGAAAACCCCGCATCCTGCACCGAACTCACCCCTCTCGGGCACCCACTCTCCGATTGTCCAGCTGTCGACCCTACCGCTCGACTTGTGCGACACCCCGAGCTTTCGCCCCGGGCGCGCCCGCTTTCTGCCCGCTGCCGCCGCGGACCAATCGAGGTCCCGCCGTCGTTGCGACGCCGGAACCGCGACCGCTTCAGCGCGCGGCGACTTCGCCGGCCGGTTCAGCAGTGGAGCCGGTGCGGCGCGTCCGGCGGGCTCGGCGGAGGGCGTCGGTGGTGAAGACGACAAGGGCGGCCCAGATCAGGGCGAAGCCCGCCCAGCGGGAGGCAGGCATGGGTTCGTGCATGACGGCGACGCCCCAGGCCATCTGCATACCCGGGGTGAGGTACTGCAGGATGCCCATCATCGAGAGGGGGACGCGCTGGGCAGCGACGGCGAACAGCAGCAGCGGGACGAGGGTGACCGGGCCGGTGGCCAGCATCAGGCCGAAATGGGCGGGGCTGGAGGTGAGTTCGCTGCGGCCGGTGGCGAGTAGCACGATCACGAAGGCCAGGGCGAACGGGACGGCGACGATGCCCTCAGCCGCGATGCCGCGCAGCGCGTCGAGCCGGATCACCTTCTTCACCAGGCCGTAGGTGGCGAACGAGGCGGCCAGGATCAGGGCGATCACCGGTGGCCGGCCGTAGTCGACGGTCAGCACGACCACCGCGAGCGCGCCGAGCCCCAGCGCCGCCCACTGCGCCCTGGTGAGCCGCTCCCGGAACAGTGCCACCCCGATGGCGACCGTCACCAGCGGATTGATGAAGTAGCCCAGTGCACACTCCACGATGTGACCGGTGGTGACGCCGAACACGTACACACCCCAGTTCAGCGACAGCGCCGCGGAGGCGAGGGCCGCCATCCGCCAGGTCCTGGCGTCGATCCCGCGCAGTTCACCCAGCCGCCCGGTCACCGTGAGCAGCAGCAACACCACCGCCAGCGTCCAGAGGATCCGCTGCGCCACCACTTCGGCGGGCGAGGCGAAGGCCAGCAGTCCGAAGAAGGCGGCGAACAATCCCCAGATCAGGTAGGCGCCCGTACCGAAGACGACACCGGGCGGAGACGGGCTGCGCTGCATTCATCCCATGTTACGGCTGACGTAGCCTGACGAGCATGTCCATTTCCGTGCAGGAGCCCGCGGCGACAGGGCTCACCGCAGCACAGGTCGACCAACGACGCCGCGACGGGCGCACCAACGATGTGCCGGCCAGGGCCAGCCGTTCGGTGCGCGACATCGTCCGGGCGAACGTCTTCACCCGCATCAATGCCATTCTCGGTGTGCTGTTCCTGCTGGTGATGTCCACGGGCTCGATCATCGACGGCATGTTCGGCCTGCTCATCGTGGCCAACAGCGCGGTCGGCATCATCCAGGAGATCAGAGCCAAACGGACCCTGGATCAGCTGGCGATCGTCAGCCAGGCCAAGCCGACGGTCCGCCGCGACGGCGTCGCCGAGCAGATCGCGCCGGGCGAGGTGGTGCTCGACGATCTGATCGAGCTCGGCCCCGGCGACCAGATCGTGGTCGACGGCGAGGTGGAGGAAGCCGCCGCGCTCGAGATCGACGAGTCGCTGCTCACCGGCGAGGCCGACCCGATCGACAAGGGTGTCGGCGCGCCGGTGATGTCGGGCAGCTTCGTGGTCTCGGGTTCGGGCGCCTACCGCGCGACCAAGGTCGGCAAGGACGCCTACGCGGCGAAACTGGCCGAGGAGGCGAGCAAGTTCACCCTGGTGCACTCGGAGCTGCGCTCCGGCATCGACAAGATCCTCAAGTTCATCACCTACCTGCTGATCCCGGCGGGTGCGCTGAGCATCTACAACCAGCTGGTCTCCAGCAAGGAGTCCTGGCGACCCGCCGTGTCGGGCATGGTCGCTGCGCTGGTGCCGATGGTGCCCGAGGGCCTGGTGCTGATGACCTCGATCGCGTTCGCGGTCGGCGTGGTGCGCCTGGGCAAACGCAACTGCCTGGTGCAGGAACTGCCCGCGATCGAGGGCCTGGCTCGCGTCGACGTGGTGTGCGCCGACAAGACCGGCACCCTCACCGAGAACGGCATGCGCCTGTCGCACATCGAACCACTCGGCACCTTCGACGACGCGCAGGTGCGCCAGGCGCTGGCCGCCCTCGCGAGCGACGATCCGCGCCCGAACGCCAGTGTGCAGGCCATCGCCGAAGCCCTGCCGGACGCGCCGGGTTGGTCGCAGACCGCCATCGCCCCGTTCTCCTCGGCCAAGAAGTGGAGCGGCATCTCCTATGGCGCCCAGGGTGATTGGCTGCTCGGCGCGCCCGACGTCCTGCTCGATCCCGCCTCCGCCGACGCCGCGCACGCCGAACAGCTCGGCTCGTCGGGGCTGCGCGTGCTGCTGCTGGCCAAGGGCGACCGAACGGTCGACGCCGACGACGCCCCCGGCCGGGTCGAGCCCGCCGCGCTGGTCGTGCTCGAGCAGAAGGTGCGCCCCGACGCCAAGGGGACCCTCGAATACTTTGCGAGCCAGCACGTCTCGATCAAGGTGATCTCCGGCGACAATGCCGTCTCGGTCGGCGCGGTCGCGTCCTCGCTCGACCTGCCCGGCGGCGACCATCCGGTCGATGCGCGCACCCTGCCCGAGGATCGCGACGAACTGGCCGACGTCCTCGACCGCGACACCACCTTCGGCCGCGTCCGCCCCGACCAGAAGCGCGCCATGGTCGGCGCGCTGCAGTCGCGCGGGCACACCGTCGCCATGACCGGTGACGGCGTCAACGACGTACTGGCCCTCAAGGACGCCGACATCGGCGTCGCGATGGGCGCGGGCAGCCCGGCGACCCGCGCCGTGGCCCAGATCGTGTTGCTGGACAACAAGTTCGCGACCCTGCCGTATGTGGTGGGGGAGGGCCGCCGGGTGATCGGCAATATCGAGCGCGTCTCGAATCTGTTCCTCACCAAGACCGTGTACTCGGTGCTGCTGGCGTTCCTGGTCGGCCTGGCCGGTGTCGGTTCGCAGATCTTCGGCTACGACCCGATCGGGTATCCGTTCCTGCCGCGCCACGTCACCATCGCGGCCTGGTTCACCATCGGCATCCCGGCGTTCGTCCTGTCGCTGGCGCCGAACAACGAGCGCGCCCGTACGGGTTTCGTCGGCCGGGTGATGCGCCTGGCGGTGCCCTCGGGTGTGGTGATCGGCGTCGCGACGTTCGTGGCCTACCTGATCGCCTACGCCGGACCGGAAGCCTCCGAGACACAGAAGATCCAGGCCGGTACCACCGCGCTGATCACGCTGATCATGATCGCGGTGTGGGTGCTCGCGCTGGTCGCCCGGCCGTACGTGTGGTGGAAGGTGGTGCTGATCGCGGTCTCGGTGCTTGCCTACATCGCGCTGTTCACGATTCCGTTCACCCGCGAGTTCTTCAAACTCGACCCGTCGAACCCGCGGCTGACGCTGGCCGCGTTCGTGTGTGGCGCGGTGGGCATCGTGCTGGTCGAGTTGGCGTGGTGGGTGCAGTCGCGGCTGTCCGGCAACCGCGGCAAGTTCGTTCCCGCGGTCGGCGCCCAGGGCGCGTGACGGACCGCTGACCAGGCCCGGTTCGCCTCGAGAACCCTTGTGCCCGGCGAACATTCGGTGTTGGAGTACCTTTGCGCACTATGGAGGTATTGCTGCACCAGATCGACGCGTTCGCCGACGCACCGTTCTCGGGCAACCCGGCCGCGGTCATGCCGCTGCCCAGCTGGCTGCCGGATACGCTGCTGCAACAGCTGGCGGAAGAGAACAACCTCGCCGAGACCGCGTTCTATACCTCCGAGTTACCCCCGGACGCCGGTGGTCCGCCCGGCGAATGGCCCGCCTTCCACCTGCGCTGGTTCACCCCGGCGGTGGAGGTCGACATGTGCGGCCACGCCACGCTGGCCTCGGCCACCCAGATCATCGAGGACCTGCATCCCGAGCACGACCGGGTCAGCTTCTACACCCGCTCCGGCTGGCTGCACGTCGACCGCACCGACGACGACGAGTACGTCCTGAACCTGCCCGCCCTCGCCTCGGTGCAGGTCGACCCGGATCCGGCGCTGGTCGCCGCGCTCGGTGTCACCCCGATCCGTGCCTACACCGGCCAGGACGAGGTGATCGTGGTCGCCACCGAAGCCGAAGTCCGTGCCGCCACACCGGATCTCGGCGCCTTCCCGGCCATCCCGCGCGGCGCGATCATCACCGCCCCCGGTGACTCCGCGGATGTCGTCTCCCGCTTCTTCGCCCCCGGCGTCGGAGTCCCCGAGGACCCTGTCACCGGCTCCGCCCACGCCCAGCTGATCCCGCTGTGGAGCCGCGAACTCGGCCGCACCATCCTGACCGCCCGCCAGCTCTCCCGGCGCGGCGGCACCTTGCGCGCCGAACTCGCCGACGACCGTGTCCTGCTCCTCGGCCGCTGCCGCCGCTACCTCGACGGCGTGGTCACCCTGCCCGACTGATCCGGCGCCGTGTCCGTGCCCGGCGCCGGTCGGCTGCCCCGCGAGGCACAGCCGACCGGCGGGCGCGTCCTAGCCGGCCCCGGAGAGGCTGTCCACCAGCGATTCCCGGCGACTCTCACGTATCGCCGATCGCCTCGGCCGCCCCATCGGCCACCAGACTCGATCACCCGCGAGGAAGGTCAGTGCGGGAACCAGGACCGTCCGCACGAGCAGGGTGTCGAGCAGGACACCGAACGCGACGGTGAATCCCAGCTGCGCGAGCGAGACCACCGGCAGCGTGGTGAGCACGGCGAAGGTGGCGGCCAGGACGACTCCCGCCGACGTGATCACGCCGCCGGTGACGGCGAGACTGCGCAGCATGCCCGCCTTGGTGCCCACCTCCGCCGCTTCCTCGCGAGCCCGGCTCACCAGGAAGATGTTGTAGTCGACGCCGAGGGCGACCAGGAACAGGAACGCCATCAGCACCAGACCGGAATCCAGTCCGCTGAACCCGAAGACGTGCTCGAAGACGAACACGCTCGCACCCAGCGCCGCGGCGAAGGACGCCACCACGGTGAGCACGAGCCCGATCGGCGCCGCCAGCGCGCGCAGCAGCAGTGCCAGCACCGCGGTGACCACCAGCAGCACCAGCGGGATGACGACCCTGCGATCGTGCGCCGACGCCTCGGCGGTATCCAGATTCGCCGCGCTCGGTCCGCCGACGACCGTGCCGGGCGCCGTCGTGGCGAGGGTGCCGCGCAACCGCTCGATCGTCGCGGTCTCGGCCGGGGTGTTGGCGAGATCGCGAGGGATGGCGGTGATTTCGCTGATCTCGTCGCCGGTCCGGCCGTACTCGACGTCGGCGATGCCGGGATCAGCGCGCACCGCATCGGCCACCGCGTCCCGGGAACCGCTGGGGCTCACGATGGTCAGCGGAGTGCCCGCGCGGGCCGGGAAGTGGTCGGCGATCACCTGCATCCCTGTCACCGATTCCGGTGCGGTGACGAATTGTTCCGCACGCGAGAGCGAGTCGGTATTGCCGAGCAGGCCCAGGCCGAGCGCACCGAGCACCGCGACAGCGGCCACCGCGCTGAGTGCGGGCCGATCGGCGATGACGGTCCCGATCCTGACCCACAGCCCGGAGGTGCCCGGCGCCGCGGTGCCCGGTCGTGGAATCCGCGGCCAGAAGATCCACCGGCCGCACACCACCAGCATCGCCGGGAACAGCGTCACCATCACCACCACCGTGCAGACGATGCCCGCCGCACCGACCGGGCCCATGCCCGCGGCACTGTTCATGTCCGCGGCCAGCAGGCACAGCAGGCCCAGGCTCACCGTGGCCGCCGACGCCGCGATCGCGGGCACCGTGCGCCGCAGGGCCGCGACCATGGCGGCTCCGACCTCGGCGGTGGTCCGCAGTTCCTCGCGATACCGGGCGACGATCAGCAGCGCGTAGTCCGTGCCGACGCCGAACACCAGGATCGTCAGCACCGCCGCGCTCTGATCGTTGACCGTCACGCCGAAAGCCCGCGTCAGCCCGTACACCGCCGCCATCGCCGCCACATTCGCCACGGCCACCGAGACCAGCGGGACCAGCCACAGCAGTGGACTGCGGTAGGTCAGCAGCAGGATGACCGTCACGACGAGAACGGTCACGATCAGCAGCCGTTCGTCGATGCCCTCGAAGGCGCCCTCGAAATCGGCGTCGAGCGCCCCGGGCCCACTCACCGAAACCCCCAGTCCGGCCGGGTGTTCGGCGACCGCGGCGCGCAGGGCCGCGATGTACTCGGCGGGTTCGCCGTGTGAGCTCGCGACCATGATCGGATACATCACCGCCGCACCGTCGGTGGCGGCGACGGGCTGTGCGGGCCCGGCGGCGCTGCCGTATTCCGCCCGCAGCCGGGCGTAGTGGGTGGTAACCGCATCGCGGTCGGCGTCGGTGAGTCCGCCCGCCCGGTGGTACACCACCAGGAAGGTGTGCTCGGTGCCGCCGGGCAGCGTGGCCGAGAGTTCTTCGGCCAGCGTGGATTGCGCGGCGGCGGGCAGGTAGTCGGTTTCTTTGTCGGACTTCACCGCGTCGAGCGAGCCGGCCAGGGGGAACAGTGCGGCCACCGCCGCGATCCACAGGCCGATCAGCAGCCACGCGCGGGCTTTCGGGAGGAACAGGAATCTCATGGTGAGCAGCGTCGCGCCGAATCCGCCCCGAATCGTCCGCCCACGGGCCGGTCTCGCGGATACTCCGCGCGGAGTACGCACGGTGGGCGCGACTGCCGGACAATGAACGACGATGGACAGGCGATGGCGAACCGACGCAATGCTCACCGCGGCCGTGCTCGCTGTGGAGTCGGTGCTCGCCCGGGTGCTCGCCGAGCAGCGCCCGCTCGACATCGTCGGTGCGATCCTGCTGGTCAGCTCGACCCTGCCGCTGGTGGCGCGCAGGCGGGCGCCGCTCGCCGCGCTGGCGGTGCACATCGGGATCAGCCTGATCTATCACTCGATGGAGTACCCGCACGAAGCGGTTTTTCCCGCGACGATGGTCGCCCTCTACACCGTGGCCGCCTACGGCAACCGGCGCCGCACCGCCCTCGTCATCGTGGTCGTGGTGCTGCTCGGGGTCGGCGGCATGCTGGCCTCACCCGAACTGCACGAGAACCTGGCGCTGCAGGCGTTCGGCGCGACGGGCTGGATCGTGCTGTCCTGTGTTGCGGGGGAAGCGGTCCGGTTGCACCGCGCCTATCTCGGCGAGGTGCTCGCTCGCGCGGAACGGGCCGAGCGCTCGCGCGACGAAGAGGCCGAGCGCCGGGTCGCCGAGGAACGGCTGCGCATCGCGCGTGATCTGCACGATCTGCTCGCCCACACGATCACCGTCATCCAGGTGCAGGCCGGGGTGGCGGGCCATCTCCTCGCCGAAGGACACGCCGAGCCCGCGGTACTCGGCGCCGCCCTGGACACGATCGGCGCGGCGTGCGCCGACGCCCGCGCCGAACTGGGCGCCACCGTCGGTGTGCTGCGCGCGCCCGGCGGCGACTCCCGGTCGCCGCTGCCCACCCTCGAACAGATCCCGGTGCTCGCCGACACGGTGGCCGCGGCGGGCGTCGAGGTGACGACGTCGAGCACCGGCCGCGTCCGCCCGCTGTCGCCGACTGTGGAACTGGTCGCCTACCGGATCGTTGGGGAGGCGCTGACCAATGTGGTCAAACACGCTGGTGCGCACTCGGTTCGGGTCGTGCTGGCCTATCACGACAGCTGTCTGGTCGTCACCGTGGCCGACGACGGTCGTGGGAGACGGTCCACCACACCGGGGTTCGGGATCAGGGGCATGACCGAACGCGCCGAGGCCATCGGGGGAACCTTGCGCGCCACATCGACACCGACCGGTTTCACCGTGATTGCGGACCTGCCATTGGCGAACTCCCTCGTCGGCGTCGTTCAGCGCGAATCTGTCTATGGTGCCTCATGATTCGTGTCGTTCTCGCGGATGATCAAACGCTCGTGCGCGGCGCATTCGCACTGCTGGTGGACTCCGCACCCGACCTCACTGTCGTCGGCCAGGCCGCGACCGGCACCGAGGCGATCACGCTGGCCAGATCCGAGCGCGCCGACGTCGTCGTCATGGACATCAGGATGCCCGAGCTCGACGGGATCGCCGCGACCGCGCGGATCGCCGCCGACGACGACCTGGCCGGCGTCCGCGTCCTGGTGCTCACCACCTACGACACCGACGACAATGTGCTCGCCGCGCTGCGTGCGGGCGCCAGCGGATTCCTCATCAAGGACACCAAACCCGTCGCCCTGCTGGCCGCGATCCGCACCGTCGCCGCCGGCGAATCGCTGCTCTCGCCCAGCGCCACCGCCGCCGTCATCGCCCGCGTCCGCGCGGTCCCCGACCCGACTCCCCGGCCTTCGCTCGGCACCCTCACCGACCGCGAACTCGACGTGCTGATCCGCATCGCGCGGGGGATGTCCAACGCCGAGATCGCCGAGGCGCTGGTCGTCAGCCCGTTGACCGTCAAGACGCACGTCAGCCGGATTCTCGCCAAACTGCTTGCCCGCGACCGGGTTCAGCTGGTCATCGCCGCCTACGAGGCCGGCCTCGTCACGCCGGGCCCCGGCTGACGGGCTATTCGGCGGGAACGGGCGCGTCGTCGGGGGTGGGGGCGACCACGTCGGTGGTTTCCGGCAGCAACGGCGCCACCGCGAAACGGCCCGCGATCGCGTCGGCGGGCAGTGCCTGCACCGCCCGGACACCGGGTTGTGCTGCCAGCTCACGCAATTGGGGGAGGGTGCCGCGCACCACGAGTCCGGCCGTGCACGCGCAGCCGGCGCGCAGCCTGGTCTGGGTGACCCTGGCGACGTCGGCGCTGCGCTGATCGCGGTATTGCGCCGCGGTGAGCAGTCCCGCCGCGGCGTCGGCGGACTTCACCGCTGGTTCGTCGCCCGCCGGGGTGGCGACGGTGATCACCGGCGTCTGCACCCGGTCGATCGGTACGTGCTGGATCACGCCGGCGATACGCAATCCGCCGGCGGCGGCCGGGATCTGTTGCGGAGTCAGGTAATCGGTGAACGACACCAAGGCCCAGTGCAGATCGGTGTCGTCGCCGATGAGCGAGTCTTGCGACTCGTTCAGGTAGTCGTCGATCCGCTCACCTTGCGCGGGTCCGAGCCGATCGGTGGCGACACCCGTCGGCGGTCGCGGATTGACGATGCCGAGCACTACGACGACCACACCCAGCACCACCGCCGCGCCGAGGATCAGCGGCATGCGCCAGGGTGATCGCCGCTGCGCCGGATCCGGCTCGGCGGCGGGCTCTGCGCCCCCGCGGTCGTCCGGCGCCGTGTCCGGCGCCGGTTCGGACGACCGCGGGTCGTCAGGCATTGCGCAATACGTCCAGCGCGTTCGCCAGGTCGTCGGGGTACTCGCTGGTGATCTCGAGCCAGCGACCGTCGGCGGGGTGGTTGAAGCCGAGCTGACGGGCGTGCAGCCACTGCCGTTCCAGGCCGAGGCGCTTGGCCAGGGTCGGGTCGGCGCCGTAGGTGAGGTCACCGCAGCACGGGTGGCGGACGGCCGAGAAATGCACCCGGATCTGATGGGTGCGGCCGGTCTCCAGGTGGATGTCGAGCAGGCTGGCCGACTGGAACGCCTCGACCGTGTCGTAGTGGGTGACGCTGGGTCGCCCGTCGGCGGTGACGGCGAACTTCCAGTCGTTGCCGCGCGCCCGCCCGATCGGCGCGTCGATGGTGCCGCTGCTCGGATCGGGATGTCCCTGCACGAGTGCACGATACTGCTTGTCGACCGTGCGTTGCTTGAAGGCGCGCTTGAGCACCGTGTAGGCGTGTTCGGATTGGGCGACGACCATCACGCCGGAGGTGCCCACGTCGAGCCGGTGCACGATGCCCTGGCGTTCGTGCGCGCCGGAGGTGGAGATGCGGTAGCCCATGGCGGCCAGCCCGCCGACCACGGTCGGCCCGGTCCAGCCGACACCGGTGTGCGCGGCGACGCCGACCGGCTTGTCCACCGCGACGATGTCGTCGTCGGCGTAGAGGATCTTCATCCCCTCCACCGGGGTGGCCTCGACGACCAGCTCCCGCTTGGGCTCGGGGAACACCACTTCCAGCCAGGCGCCCGCGGTCAGCCGGTCGGATTTGCCCGCCGCGACACCGTCGAGCTGCACCGAGCCTTCCTCGGCCAGTGCGGCCACCGCGGTGCGCGACAATCCGAGCAGCCGGGACAGGCCCGCGTCGACCCGCATCCCGTCCAGTCCGTCGGGGACGGGCATCGTCCTGGTTTCCCTCATGCGGTCTCCTCGCTGGTGTGTTTGCGACCGCTGCGGGTGCCGTCCGGTTCGAAACCGAACACGGTGAGCGCGACCAGCAGGATCGCCCCGCACACGATGGCCGAGTCGGCGACGTTGAACACGGGCCACCAGCCGACGGCGACGAAATCGACGACATGGCCCTGCAGCGGGCCGGGGTAACGGAAGATCCGGTCGACCAGGTTGCCCAGCGCGCCGCCGAGCACCATGCCGAGGCCGATCGCCCACCACAGCGAGCGCAGCGTGCGCCCGATCCGGATGACGCCGATCACCACCGCGGCGGCGATCAGGGTCAGCAGCCAGGTCATGCCGGTCGCCATCGAGAACGCCGCGCCCGGGTTGCGCACCAGGGTGAACCGCGCGAAATCGCCGATGATCGGCACCGATTCGCCGGGATCGATGAGAGCGACGGCGAGGCACTTGGTCAGCAGGTCGAGCCCGAACAGTACGGCGGCGATGATCAGCAGCATCGGCAACCGGCGGGGACCAGCGGGTTTGGCTTCGGCTGCGGTCTCGGGCGCGGCGTCGTTCGCCGGTGCCGCTGAGTCGTCGCCGGTCTCGGGAACGGCAGCGTTGTCGGATGGCCGGTCTTCACTCACGCAACCATCATTCCCTAGGGGCGATCGGTGCTGCGCCGCGGTGCCCGGGAGTCCCAGCTGTTACTCAGGAAGCGGTCGTACGCTGATGGCTGTGACGGTGTTGTCTAGTTCTCGCTTGCCCCGCATCGCGCGCCCCGGGGTGTTACTCGTGGCGCTCGTGCTCGGGTTCGCGACCTTCGGCGCCGGGTGCGCCGACCGGTCGGCGTCGCCGGCCGACGTGGAGGGCACCGAGCCGCTCGGCATCGGTAAGGAAGTGACGGTGCCGATCTCGGCGGCGGTCACCACGCTGGTGTCGGCGGGCGACGAGCCGCGCGATCTGCTGCGTCCGCGCTACGCGGTGGGCACCACCCAGGAGGTGACGCTGCGCACCGACTACCGCATCCAGCAGCAGGTCAACGATCAGCCTGTCCGCGATTTCTCGCCCGCCGCGCTGACCATCCCGATGACGGCCTGCGCGGGCGAGGACGGCGTCGACCTCACCGTCGGCACGGTCACCACGCCCGACCCCGCCCTGAACAAGGCGTTCACCACCGCCGACGGCTCCCACGCCGGCCTGGAGATGAGCGATCTCGGCGCGATCACCGAGCTGCGTCTCGCGCCGTCGCCCGATACCCCGAACGCGGCCCGCGCGGCCCTGGAACAGGCCTTCTACCAGGCCGTGTACCGCTCGATCGCGTTCCCCGACGAGCCGGTCGGCGTCGGCGCGGTGTGGACGGTGCGTCAGGAGATCACCGGCGGCGTCACCCTCGACCAGGTCACCACGGCGACCCTGACCAGTCGGGACGGCGACAGGCTCACCATCGATCTCCAGGTGAGCCAGACCCCGACCGACGATGTGTGGATGCTGCCCAACGACGCGGGCGCCCTCGACATCGACGGCTATGTCATGGAGGGCACCGGCACGATCACCGTCGATCTCGGTCTACCGCTTCCGGTGTCGGGGGCCATCGAGGTCGGCGGTCAGCAGACCTACCGGGACTCGCGCAGCGTGAGCACCCTCGTGCAGACGCAGTCGACCCGCGTCTCCTGGACCGAATGATGCGTTCCGCCCTGCTGCGCGCGAGCGTGGCCGCGTCGGCGTGTGCCGTGCTCGCCGGGGTGGCCGGCTGCGGGTCCGACGACGAATCCACCGGGTCGTTCACCTCGGCTGTCACCGCGGCGCCGGGCTCGGGCACGGGCGTCCGTGATCCCGCGCAACTGTCGGCGGGCCTGCTGGCGGCGGGCGATCTGCCCGGGGAGTTCAGCGTCGTGCCACCGCGCACGCTCGCCGGGGACACCACGGTCCCGCCCGCGGCGCCGACCGATCCACCCGACTGCGGGCGACTGCTCTCGCCGATCGCCGAACAGTGGCCGGGGTCCTCGGCCGCCGCGTCGGTGCAGTTCGCCGGGCCGAGCTACGCCACCATCGATATCGATGCCGCGAGCTATCCCGATGCAGCCCTGTCCGCCGCCTTCGACGCACTCCAGGCGCAGCCCCGCCGCTGCGTCACCTACTCCGGCGACGACGCGGGCGTGCACATCGACTACCGCACCGCCGCGCTGCCCCAGCCGCCTGCGGGCGACGCGAGTTCGGCCTTCACCCTCACCGCCACCAGCGAGGGCCTGACGCTCACCTCGGCGACGGCCCTGGTCCAGGTCGGCAACACCCTGGTCCAGGTCGTGGTGACCGCGCCGGAAACGGTGGACCCCGGCGTACTGGCCGACCTGACCGCCGCGCAGGTCCGCAAACTGCGCGGCTGAGCCGTCACCCGGTGACCGGCACCGCGAGCTTGCCGCCGAGATGGGCGATATAGCCGCGGACCTCGTCGGCCGAGCGGTCGGGCACCCCGAAGACGGTCTCGGTGACGCCGAGTTCGGCCCACTGCGCGAGCTGCGCGGCATCGTGGCGTCCGGCGAGCGCGATCACCCGCGGCGTGCCCTCGCGGCCGGCTTCCCGCCAGACCCGGTGCAGCAGGGCGATCTTGTCGCCGAGGTCGCCTTCGGTCGGGGTGGTGATCCAGCCGTCGGCGTGGCGGGCCAGCCACCCGAAGGACTTCTCGGTGCCGCCCGCGCCGAGCAGGACCGGGATGGTCGGGCTGATCGGCTTCGGCCAGGACCAGCTCGGCCCGAAACGCACGAACTCGCCATCGAATTCGGCTTCCTCCTGCGACCAGATCGTGCGCATCGCGTCGAGGTTCTCGCGGAGCACGGTGCGCCGCTTCTTGGGCGGGACGCCGTGATGGGCGAGTTCGTCGGTGTTCCAGCCGAATCCGACGCCCAGTTCCACCCGGCCGCCGGAGAGGTGGTCGAGCGAGGCGATGGTCTTGGCGAGGGTGATCGGATGATGCTCGGCGGGCAGCGCGACCGCCGTCGACAGCGTGATCCGCTCGGTGACCGCGGCGGCCGTGGCCAGCGCGACCCACGGGTCGAGGGTGCGCAGGTACCGGTCGTCGGGCAGCGACGAGTCACCGGTCTGCGGATGGGCCGCGGCGCGCACCACCGGGATGTGGGTGTGCTCGGGCACGTAGAACGCGTCGAACCCGGCGTTCTCGGCCGCCAGCGCGGCGTCGGCGGGCGTGATGCCCCGGTCACTGGTGAACAACACGAGCCCGTACCGCATGTTCCGGCCCTCCGGATCAGACAACAAAACTGTAACAAGTTCTACCAGTCTTTCGGGCCTGCCGGAAGAGCGCGGGCGGGCGAGCCTTTCCCCGGCAGGGCAAGGCGAATAGGCTCGGAACGGTCCGAGCATCAACCTCGACGCGGAGGTATCCGATGTCTGATGTTTGCCCCTTCCCCGCTGGTTATCCGCGAATCTGTCCCGGCCTCTCGTGCGCGGGCGCCGCGGCGGCGATCGACTTCTACACCGCGGTCTTCGGCGCCACCGAACGCATGCGCATGCCCGGTCCCGGCGGAACCGTGGCCCACTGTGAACTGCTGGTCGGCGACTCCGTTCTCATGGTCGGCGACCCGGCACCCGAGATCGGCTTCCCCGACCCGAAGGAGGTCGGCGGTTCGCCGGTCAACCTGATGGTCTACGTGCCCGATGCCGACGCCGCCTTCGCGGCGGCCATCGGCGCGGGTGCCACCGAGATCAACCCGATGACCGACCAGTTCTACGGCGACCGCAGCGGCGCCTTCGAAGACCCGTGGGGCCACCGCTGGACCGTGGCCACCCACATCGAAGACGTGTCGGAGGAGGAGATGCGGCGGCGCATGGAGGAGATGATGAACGCGGCGGGCTGATCAGGCCGCCACAATCGAATCACCCTCCACCCGTACCGGTTTCGACGGCAGCGGCTCGGTGGCCGGACCACCGCTGACGCTGCCGTCGAGCCCGAACCGGCTGCCGTGGCATGGGCAGTTGATGGTGCCGTCGGAGACATTCCCGACCTGGCATCCCGCGTGCGTGCACGTGGACGACAGGCCGACGAAATTGCCCGCGGTCGGCTGGGTGATCACGGTGTCACCGACGATCACCCCGCCACCGACCGGCACGTCGGCGGTTTTGGCGAGCGCGCCCGCAGGCCCACCCACCGGCGCCTGCGCGCCCGCGGGCGCACCGTCCTTCTCCTCCGAACAGGCGGTCAGCGTCGCGGTCGCCGCGAGTACCCCGGCGCCGACCATCACCGTCCTGCGGTCGATCCGCATCTCATTGCTGGTCATGGTGGAACTCCGATCACAACTGTCGTTATGAGCCACCGGTCGGCCGAATCCGACCCGCTCCTTACCGTTTCAACGTGACCCACCCGCCCCGGGTTCGAACCCGCGCCGAATCAGTGGAGACCTCGGGGGATTCCCTGATGTGGGTAGGTGGCCGGCGGGCTTACTGTCACGCAGGTGAAGGCGATCGTGCAGCGGGTATACGGCTCATCGGCGATGTTGAGCGTGGCGGAGGTCGAGCGGCCCGAGCCGGCGGAGGGGCAGGTGCTGGTCCGGGTGCGGGCGGCCTCGGTGAACGCGCGGGACTGGCATGTCATGCGGGGCGATCCGCTGATCGCGCGGTGGATGGATCGGTCGGTGTTCGCGCGGCGCGGGCCCGCGCAGCCGATCAACGGCGGCGATTTCGCGGGGATCGTCGAGTCGGTCGGGGCGGGGGTGACGGATCTGCGGCCGGGGGACGAGGTGTACGGGGAATCGATCAGCGGCGCGTTCGCCGAATACCTCGCGGTGGACGAGTCGGTGGTCAGCCCGAAACCGGCGGGGCTGACCTTCGAAGAGGCGGCGACGCTGCCGTTGGCCGCCAATACCGCGCTGACCTTGCTGCGCGACGTCGAGGCGGGGCAGCAGGTGCTGATCATCGGTGCCTCCGGCGGTGTCGGCACCTTCGCCGTGCAGATCGCGCTCGCCGCGGGCGCAGAGGTGACCGGGGTGTGCAGCACCCGCAATGTCGACCTGGTCCGTGCACTCGGTGCGCACCAGGTGGTCGACTACACCCGCGACACGGTGACCGGACGCTACGACACCGTGCTCGACCTGGCGGGCAGCCGCGCCCTGCGCGAGCTGCTGCGCCTGGTCGAGCCGACCGGCACCCTGGTGCTGTCCGGCGGCGGGAACTACAGCGGGGGAAGCACATTCGGTCCGATCGGACTGATGGCCCGCGCCCAGCTGAGCCGCCCGTTCGTGCGCCCGGCGATCCGGGTCCCGCTCGCACAGCAGAGCCGCGAAGCACTCGCCGAACTCCGCGAACTCGTCGACACGGGCAAGGTGCGTCCGATCATCGACCGGACGTACCCTCTCGACGAGGTCCCCGCCGCGATCCACTACATGGAAACCGAACACGCCAGGGCGAAGATCGCCATCACCGTCGGCTGAGCGCGATCACTGCAACCGGAACTCCATCATCGCGATCGCGTCGTCGACCGCGGTGATGAGGTTCGCCAACCGGATGTGCGGGTCCGGGGCCGACAGCGCCGCCTGGCGATCGGTGGGGCCGATCGGCAGGCGCGCGGCCAGCTCGTAGGAGCGGATTGTCGGGTTGTCGGAGAGGTCCTCCAGCGACGCCGACGGCGGTGGCCGCCGGATGCCGGAGCGGCGGGCGAGCTGCGCGGTCAGGGTGTGCAGTCGATCGGCGCGTTTGCGCAGGTCAGCCAACAGATCGGTATCGTCTGCGCCCACTTCGTCCGGCCACGCCCGCACCTCGGCCCGGGGATAAGGCGCGTCGGTGAGCCACTGCTCGACGCGGATACGGTCGCCGCCGAGGCAGCGCAGCCGGAACCGCGAGCCCGACAGTTCGACGACGTCGGTGATCCGGGCGACGACGCCGACATCGGTGCGCACGTCACCGCCGCCGACCTCGTGCCCGCGCGCGATGAGGACCACGCCGAACTCCGGTTCCCGGCGGCCATCGAGGCAGTCCTCGACCAGCGCGACATAGCGCGGCTCGAAGATCTGCAGCGACAGCGGCTCGCCGGGTAGCAGTACCGCCCCCAGCGGAAACATAGGAATCTCCACCGTCACAGCATGCCCGGTATCGCGCGTGCCGTGCCGATCCGACATGCTCGGTCGCCGTTCATCCCTTGGCGATCGCCTCGAACACGGTCGGGTCGACCAGGGTGGAGGTGTCGCCGAGTTCGCGGCCCTCGGCCACATCGCGCAGCAGCCTGCGCATGATCTTGCCGCTGCGGGTCTTGGGCAGCTCGGGCACGAGGTGGATCTCCCGCGGCCGGGCGATCGGGCTGATCTCCACCGAGACGGCCGCCTTGAGCTCGGTGACCAGCGTGTCGTCCGGTGCGGCCGACCCGGTGAGGATCACGAACGCGACGATGCCCTGCCCGGTCGTCGCGTCGGTCGCGCCGACCACGGCGGCCTCGGCCACGGCCGGGTGCCCGACGAGCGCGGATTCGACCTCGGCGGTGGAGATCCGGTGGCCGGAGACGTTCATGACATCGTCGACGCGCCCGAGGATCCACAGGTCACCGTCGGCGTCGAGCTTGGCGCCGTCGCCGGCGAAATACCAGCCCTCGGAAGCGAAACGCTGCCAATAGGTTTCGCGGAATCGATCCATGTCGTTCCAGATGCCACGCAGCATCGACGGCCACGGCTGATCCAGCACGAGCAGACCCGAGGCGTCGTTGCCGAGCGGGGTGCCGTCGTCATCGACGACCTTCGCCGAGATGCCCGGCAGCGGTGCGGTGGCCGCGCCCGGTTTGGTGGTGGTGACGCCGGGCAGCGGGGAGATCATGATGGCGCCGGTTTCGGTCTGCCACCAGGTGTCGACGATGGGGGTCTGGTTGGCGCCGATGACTTCTCGGTACCAGCGCCAGGCTTCGGGGTTGATGGGTTCGCCGACGGAGCCGAGCAGTCGCAGCGTGGACAGGTTGTGGGCGTCGGGGATCTCGCGGCCCCATTTCATGAAGGTGCGGATCAGGGTCGGCGCGGTGTAATAGATGGTGACGCCGTATTTTTCGATGATCTCGAAGTGGCGGTGCTCGTTGGGGGAGTTGGGGGTGCCTTCGTAGACGACCTGGGTGGCCCGGTTGGCGAGTGGTCCGTAGACGATGTAGCTGTGGCCGGTGACCCAGCCGATGTCGGCGGTGCACCAGTAGACGTCGTCGCCTGCTTTGTGGTCGAAGACGTTGTGGTGGGTGTAGGCGGCCTGGGTGAGGTAGCCGCCGGTGGTGTGCAGGATGCCTTTGGGTTTTCCGGTGGTGCCGGAGGTGTAGAGGATGAACAGGGGGTGCTCTGCGGGGAAGGGGTGCGCTTCGTGCGAAGGCGAAGCGAGAGAAACGGTTTCGTCCCACCACAGATCGCGGACCTCGGTCCACGGCACATCCAGACCCGTGCGCCGCACCACCAGCACATGCTCGACCGAGGACGGATCGTCGCCGAGCGCCTCGTCGACCGCCGACTTCAACGGCGCCGGCTTGCCGCGCCGCCACTGCCCGTCGGTGGTGACGATCAACCGCGCCTGCGCGTCGTCGACCCGCTGGCGCAGTGCCGTCGGCGAGAAGCCCGCGAACACGACCGAATGGGTGAGACCCAAACGCGCACACGCCAACATGGTCACGATCGCCTCGGGCACCATCGGCATGTACACCGCGACCCGATCACCGGCCACCAGGCCCAGCGCGGTGAAAGCGTTGGCAGCCCGCGATACTTCGTCGAGCAGTTCCTGATAGGTGATGTCGCGGGAATCGCCCGGCTCACCCTCCCAGTGGATGGCGACCTGGTCGCCGTGCCCGTCGATGACGTGCCGGTCGACGCAGTTGTAGGCGACATTGAGTTCACCGTCGCCGAACCAGCGCGCCACCGGGGCATCGCTCCAGTCCAGCACCTGGGTGAACGGCGTGTGCCAGTGCAGCCGGTTCGCCTGCTCGGCCCAGAAACCGTCGCGATCGGTCAGCGCCCGCTCGGCGAGGGTGGCGTCGGCATTGGCCTGCGCGACGAACTCCGCGGCGGGCGGATAGCTGGTCGCGTGGTCGGGCCGGGTGGGGTCGGTGACTGCACCGGTCACAAGAAATCTCCTTCGAACAACAGGGGTGAAACCCGTGCCGGTGGTGGGGGAACCACCACCGGCACGGGCAGGGCAACGTCAGTGCGAGATCGCCTTCTCCGCACCGACGCCGGTCAGTGCCCGCACTTCCATCTCCGCGGCCTTGGCGGTGTCGACCTGCTCGCCACGGCCACCGGCGAAGGTGCCGGCCACACCGAGCGCGAACGCCAGCGGGATGGACACGATGCCGGGGTTGGACAGCGGGAACCAGTGGAAATCGGTCCCGGTGATCATCGAGGTCTTGGTGCCCGACACCGCCGGGGAGAACACGATGAGCACGATGGTCGAGATCAGGCCGCCATACATCGACCACAGCGCGCCGGTGGTGTTGAACCGCTTCCAGAACAGCGAGTACAGGATCGTCGGCAGGTTCGCCGCCGCCGCCACCGCGAACGCCAGCGCCACCAGGAACGCGATGTTCTGGCCGTTGGCCAGGATGCCGAGGCCGATCGCGAGCACACCGATCACCACCGCGGTGATCCGCGAGACCCGCACCTGCTTGCGCTCGTCGACATTGCCCTTCTTGAGCACGCTGGCGTAGATGTCGTGGGCGAACGAGGCCGAGGCGGTGATCGTCAGACCGGCCACGACGGCGAGGATCGTCGCGAACGCGACCGCCGAGATCACGCCGAGCAGGATCACCCCGCCCAGTTCGAACGCCAGCAGCGGAGCCGCGGAGTTCTGACCGCCGGCCGCGGCGAGGATCTTGTCCGGGCCGACGATGGCGGCCGCGCCGTACCCGAGCACCAGGGTGAACAGGTAGAACGCGCCGATCAGGCTGATCGCCCAGACCACCGAGCGCCGAGCCTCTTTCGCGGTGGGCACCGTGTAGAAGCGCATCAGCACGTGCGGCAGACCCGCGGTGCCCAGCACCAGCGCCAGACCCAGCGACAGGAAGTTCAGCTTCGAGGTGTCGCTGCCGCCGTACTGGGCGCCCGGCGCGAGCACGTCACGGGCCGCGACGGCCTTGTTGGCCGACTCGCTCACCGATTCCTGTGCGGCGCCGAGGATGTCGGAGAAGTTGAAGCCGAACTTGGCCAGCACCAGCACCGTCATCAGCGCGGCGCCCGCGATCAGCAGCACCGCCTTGATGATCTGCACCCAGGTGGTGCCCTTCATGCCGCCGACCAGCACGTAGACGATCATCAGCAGGCCGACGATCGCGATCACGACCGATTGCCCTGCGCGCGAGGAGATGTCGAGCAGCAGCGCGACCAGGCCACCCGCGCCCGCCATCTGCGCGAGCAGGTAGAACAGCGACACGGTGAGGGTGGTCAGCGCGGCCGCGGTACGCACCGGGCCTTCCTTCAACCGGAAGCTGAGCACGTCGGCCATCGTGAATTTGCCGGTGTTACGCAGCATTTCGGCCACCAGCAGCAGGGCGACCAGCCAGGCGACGAGGAATCCGATGGAGTACAGGAACCCGTCGTAGCCGTAGACGGCGATCGCGCCCGCGATGCCGAGGAAGCTCGCCGCCGACAGGTAGTCACCGGCGATGGCGATGCCGTTCTGCGGACCGGAGAAGCCGCGGCCGCCGGTGAAATAGTCGGCGGCACTGGCATTGTTGCGGCTGGCCCGGATCACCACGACCATGGTGACCGCGACGAACAGCGCGAAGATGGCGATATTGGCGATGGGGTTGCCCACCGTCGTATCCGCGGCGAGCACGCTCATGCGCGACCCTCCTCGAGAGATTCGCGGATGGCCGCGGCGCGCGGGTCCAGCTCACGATTGGCGAAACGGACGTAGAGCCCGGTGATGAGGAACGTGGAGACGAACTGCCCGAGGCCGAGCAGCAGACCCACATTGATGTTGCCGAAGACCTTGGTCGCCATGAAGTCGTGCGCGTACGCGCCGAGCAGGACATAGCTCAGGTACCACAGCAGGAACAGCGCGGTCATCGGGAAGACGAAGCGGCGCAGGCGGTTGCGCAGCTCCTGGAACTGCGGGCTCGCCTGCACGGCGAGCCATTCGTCGGCACTCGGCGTGCGCCGGTCGGGCGCTTCTTCGGTGTCGGTTTCGGTCATGCCTGGTGGTCCTAGCGTGAGGAGTGTCGTGCGTGGGATGACCGTAGGGCAGCGAGCGTGAGTGCATGATGATGTGGCGCGGGTCACTCGGTGAAGGTGGTCGCTCGTGCGGTGAACGGTCGCTGTGGCGCGCCGAACGGTCAGCGCAAGATCACCGGTGGGCGGCGGATTCCGGGTCGCGGTCGGCGCTCATGCCGAGTCGTTCCGGCGCGTGCATGCGCAGGAAGATCCCCGCGATCGTCCGCTTGTCCTGCCCCTTCGTCAGCAGGCTGACCAGGATCGTCACCGCGAACGCCAGCGGCACACTGACCGCGCCCGGATAGTCGACGATCGCCGACGCCCAGCCGCCCGCCAGCTCGGGGGAGACCCCGCCCAGCACCGCGAGCACGGTCGCGCCGCCCGCGGTGATGCCGCCGGTGAGCAGGCCGCTCGCCGCGCCCGCCGCGGTGAGCCCGCGCCACCAGATGCCGAGCACCAGCAGTGGGCACAGGGTCGACGCGGCCACGGAGAACGCGAGCGCGACCGTGCGGGACAGGTCGAGCGTGGCGACGGTCAGCGCCAGCGTCAGGGGCACGAGCCCGGCGACGAGAGCGGCGGCGCGGAAGTCCCGGATCCGGCCGCGCAGCACGTCGGTGCTGAGCACGCCGGCGAGGCTGACCAGCAGACCCGAGGAGGTGGACAGGAACGCCGCGATCGCCCCCGCGGCGGCCAGGGCGGCGAGCAGTTGCCCGCCGAGTCCACCGAGCACCGCGCCCGGCAGCAGGACCACCGCGGCATCGGAGGCTCCGGTGATCAGCAATTGCGGCACGTACAGGCGGGCGAACACACCGAGCAGGATCGGGAACAGGTAGAACAGGCCGACCAGCCCGATCACGGTCAGCGCGGTCCGGCGGGCCGAGGGACCGTCCCGGTTGGTGTAGAAGCGGACCAGCACATGCGGCAGGCCCATGGTGCCGAGGAAGGTCGCCACGATCAGCGAGAACACCTGGTACTGCGGATGTTCGCCACCGAACCCGCCGCCCGCCGCCACCCAGCTCGCACCGTCGGCGGGCGCGCCGGCGACCACCGGGACCGCCGACCCGGCTTCGAGGATCAGCTCGGTGTCGGCGGCCAGCGTGTGATCGCCGGGGGTGAGCAGGACCGGACCGTCCTCGGTGCGCCCGTCCAGGGTGCCGGTGACGGTCACCTGCTGCGAAACATCCAGGTGCACCACCACATCGGTCGAGATGTCGACGGTCGTGCGCTGGTCGACCATCGACGGCGCCGGGGTGCCGACCGGCCGTTCGTCGGCGAGGAAATGCAGCCCGAGGACCAGTGCGGGCACCGCCACCGCCGTCAGTTTCAGCCAGTACTGGAACGCCTGCACCATGGTCACCGACCGCATACCGCCGCCGATCACATTCGCGAGCACGATCGCCCCGACCGCGACGGCACCGACCCAGGGCGGTGCCCCGAGCAGGATGTGTAGCGTCAGCCCCGCGCCCTGGAACTGCGGAATCAGATATACCGCGCACACCAGCACCACGAGCCCGGCGGCCATGCGCCGCAACCGGATCGAGCCCAGGCGGAACTCCGCGAAGTCCGGCACGGTGTACGCGCCCGATCGGCGCAACGGCGCCGCGACGAACATCAGCAGGCCCAGGTATCCGGCGGTGAAGCCCACCGGATACCAGAGCGCGTCGGCGCCGTACTTGGCGATGAGCCCGGCAACACCGAGAAACGAAGCAGCGGAGAGATATTCGCCCGAGATCGCGGCCGCATTCCAGCGCGAACCGACCGTCCGTGAGGCGACCAGGAAGTCGGACGTCGTGCGCGACAGGCGAACTCCGTAGAACCCGATCCCGACGGTGGCGAGTGCGGCCAGTAGCAGGGCGGCGATGGTGAGCGCGGGGTTGTCGGGACTCATCGTGAGCCTCCGCTCCGGGGACTGCGTCGAGGCATCGGTCAGTCCCCGGCCAGTTCCAGGAAGTCGTCCTCGTTGTGTTGGGCCAGCCGCACGTATACCCGGCCGACCGCGTAGAGCGCCGGAAAGGCCAGCACCCCGAGGACGAGCCAGGGCAGGCGGATACCGGCGACCGTCGTCTCGGCGATCGCGTCGATGCTGAACAGCACGGGTAGCGCGCCGAACCCGGCGACCACGACCAGCCCGAGGCGGAGCGCGAGGCCCAGTTGCGCGCGGATCAGTCCGCCGATCAGCGCCGCGCCGAGATCGGTCTGCTCGACCACCTCGGTGCGGGTGCGCACCTGACGTGCCCCACGCCGCTGCGCCAGCACCACCCGTTCCCGTGGTGGCCGCTGCGGACCTGTCACCGTTGCGACCAGTTCTGTCGCGGACCGTGCACCAGCCGCTGCTTGAGTTCGCGCACCTGCCGCCTGCTCACCGGCAGCTCCACCGCCCCGGCCGCGCCCTCGGCACGCAGACAGACCACGGTCCCGTTCCCCGCGCTGCGCAGCCCGGTGACCAGGCGCAAAGCAACCAGATATGACCGGTGCACGCGCAGGAATCCCGCATCCTCCCACCGTGATTCGAGCGCCGAAAGCGGGATCCGCACCAGATGCGACCCGCTCCCGGTATGCAGCCGCGCGTAATCGCCATCAGCCTCGACCCACGCGACATCGGCCCGGTTCACCAGCGTGGTGACCCCACCGAGCTCCACCGGAATCACCTCACTAGGATGCGCAGGCGCCGGCGGCGCGACCGCAGGCACCGACACCCTGGCGGCAACGATCCGCCGCACCGCCTCGGCCAGCCGCGCCGCCCGCAACGGTTTCAGCAGATAATCCACCGCCCCCAGATCGAACGCGGCCACCGCGTGATCGTCATGCGCCGTCACGAACACCACCGCGGGCGGCTCCGCGAACTCCGACAGAATCCCCGCCAGCTCCATCCCCGTGAGCCCCGGCATATCGATATCGAGAAACACCGCATCGATCGGATGCGCCCGCAACAACCGCAACGCACTCGTCGACTCACCCGCCCGATGAATCTCCCCGACCCCGCTCTGGGTGCTCAGCAGATACACCAGCTCATCGAGCGCCGGCTTCTCGTCATCGACGGCGAGCACCCGCAGAGCGGTCGGGGGTTCATCGGTGTTCCAGGTCACAGCCCGTCCATGGTAACCGCCGTTTCCGGACACGGTGCTCACGCCGGTCCATGCGTCCGGGGTCGAACCGTATCTGCGGCCGGTCGTGCTGTGAGAACGCTGACGACGAACTGGTGTCAGGCGCGGATTCCGGCGCGGAATTTCGGTACCCGCATGCTGACTTTCGTGCCCGCGCCGGGGGCGGTGTCCACGACCAGGCCGTAGTCGTTGCCGAAGGCGGCGCGGAGGCGGTCGTCGACGTTGGCGAGGCCGACGTGGGCGGCTTCGCCGGTGCGGGCGGGGCCGGTGTCGGTGTCGACGGCGTCGAGGGCGCCGGAGCGCAGTAGTTCGGGGTCCATGCCGATGCCGTCGTCCTCGACGCTGATCAGGCAGTCGGTGCCCTCGTCGCTGGCCACGATGCTCAACTGCCCGCCGCGGGCGCCGCCGCCGAGGCCGTGCCGGACCGCGTTCTCGACCAGTGGTTGCAGGGCGAGAAACGGCAGCACGACACCGAGCACCTCCGGCGCGATCTGCAACCGCACGTCGAGTGCGTCGCCGAAGCGAGCCTGTTCCAGCGCGAGGTAGCGCTCGATATTGCGCAGTTCGTCGGCGAGGACGGTGAATTCGCCTGCGGCACGGAAGGAATAGCGGGTGAAATCGGCGAATTCGAGGATGAGTTCGCGGGCGCGGTCGGGGTCGGTGCGGACGAACGAGGCGATCGTGTTGAGCGCGTTGTAGATGAAATGGGGACTGATCTGGGCTCGCAGCGCACGAAGTTCGGCCCGGTCGACGCGGGCGCGGGAGGCGTCCAGCTCGGCAAGCTCCAGCTGCCCGCAGGCGTATCGAGCCACCTCGCCCGCCGCCCCGAGCATGCCGGGCCCCGGCTTCCCGGTGGTCACCATCCCTAGGGCCCCCACCGCCGCCCCCGTGTCGATCAGCAGCGGCTGCGCGATGAGCGAATGCTCGTCTCCGGTGATCAATACCGCCCGCTCGTCGGCGATCGCCCGCCGCGCCGCGTCGGCGAACGCGTCGACCATCCCCGTATGCGGCCCGTCCCACGCCAGCAGCGTCGCCTCGGCGTCTACCACCCCCAGCGCCTCGGCCCCGGCCAGCGCCCGCAGATGCGGCGCCGCCTCCTGCGCCGAGTCCGCCGTCAACCCCCGCCGCAACGGCACCGCGGCCAGCGACGCGGTATGCAACGCCTGATGAACGGCCCGCTGAGCAGGCGTGGTCACCACCCGCTGCGTCCGCCGCCACACCAGCCACGCGGTGATCAGGACGATCACCACACACGCCAGCACCACCGCCGTGGTCGTCACCGTGCGCTCCCGTCTGCCCGCGTCATGAACCGGCCACCGTGAATCCGCGGCGGCCGCCGGGCACGACCATCATCGACTCGGCCGGACACCCCTCGCCACCCGGTGCGGACATGCGCCGATTATTGCCGCGGGCCGGCACCGTGCGCCGGTGACGTCGACAGGCGGCCGTGCGCCGGGTGCACCGCCGAGGAACTAGCGGAAAACAGACGTTGCCCAGGACTCGCCGGTGACCTTCGACACGACACGCCGGACCGTGCCAGGGCGGGGGCGGGACGCCCGTGTGGCACGGGAAAAGTTGTCGGACCCCCGTGCATAGAATGCCAAGGCCAACCCCCGTCGACACCCTGGGAGGAAGGACCGTCTTGGCCTCGTCCGGATCGTTCGTTCACCTGCACAACCACACCGAGTACTCCATGCTCGATGGTGCGGCGAAGATTTCGCCGCTGTTCGCGGAGGCGGAACGGCTGGGCATGACCGCCGTCGGCATGACCGACCACGGCAACATGTACGGCGCCTCGGAGTTCTACAACAGTGCCAAGAAGGCGGGCATCAAGCCGATCATCGGCATCGAGGCCTACATCGCGCCGGGTTCCCGGTTCGACACCAAGCGCGTGCAGTGGGGTGATCCGGGGCAGAAGGGCGACGACGTCTCGGGTTCGGGTGCCTACACCCACATGACGATGGTCGCCGAGAACGCGACCGGCCTGCGCAACCTGTTCAAGCTGTCGAGCCTGGCCTCCATCGAGGGCCAGCTGGGCAAGTGGGCGCGGATGGACGAGGAGATCATCGCCCAGCACGCGGAGGGCATCATCGCCACGACGGGCTGCCCGTCGGGTGAGGTGCAGACCCGGCTGCGTCTCGGTCACGAACGCGAGGCGCTCGAGGCCGCCGCGAAGTGGCAGGAGATCTTCGGCAAGGAGAACTTCTTCCTCGAGGTGATGGACCACGGTCTGTCGATCGAGCGCCGGGTCCGCGAGGGCCTGATCAATGTCAGCAAGCAGCTCGACATTCCGCCGATCGCCACCAACGACTGCCATTACGTCACCAAGGACCAGTCGACCAATCACGAAGCGCTGCTGTGCATCCAGACCGGCAAGACGCTCTCGGACCCGACCCGCTTCAAGTTCGACGGTGACGGCTACTACCTGAAGTCCGCCGCGGAGATGCGCGCCATCTGGGACGCGGAAGTCCCCGGCGCGTGCGACAACACCGAGCTCATCGGCGACCGCGTGCAGTCCTACGACGACGTGTGGGCCCACCGCGACCGGATGCCGATCTTCCCGGTGCCCGAGGGCCACACCCAGGCCACCTGGCTGCGCAAGGAAGTCCTCGACGGCCTGGATCGCCGCTTCCCCGACGGCCCGCCGCAGGATTACCTCGCGCGCGCCGACTACGAGCTCGGCGTCATCTGCGAAATGGGTTTCCCCGCCTACTTCCTCGTCGTCGGTGACCTGATCCGCCACGCCCTCGACGTCGGCATCCGCGTCGGCCCCGGCCGTGGTTCGGCCGCGGGCTCGCTCGTCGCGTACGCGATGGGCATCACCAATATCGACCCGATCCCGCACGGTCTGCTGTTCGAGCGGTTCCTCAACCCCGAGCGCGTCTCGATGCCCGATATCGATATCGACTTCGACGATCGCCGCCGCGGCGAGATGGTCCGCTACGCCACCGACAAGTGGGGCAGCGACCGCGTCGCCCAGGTGATCACCTTCGGCACCATCAAGACCAAGGCCGCGATCAAGGACTCCGCGCGAGTCCTGTTCGGCCAGCCCGGTTTCGCCATCGCCGACCAGATCACCAAGGCGCTGCCGCCGCCGATCATGGCCAAGGACATCTCGGTCTCCGGCATCACCGACCCCGACCACGAGCGGTACAAGGAAGCCGCCGAGGTCCGCGAGCTCATCGGCTCCAACCCCGACGTCGCCAAGATCTACGAGACCGCGCGCGGCCTGGAAGGCCTGATCCGCAATGCCGGCGTGCACGCCTGCGCGGTCATCATGTCCTCGGAGCCGCTGACCGACGCCATCCCGGTGTGGAAGCGCGCGCAGGACGGCGCGATCATCACCGGCTGGGACTACCCGTCGTGTGAGGCCATCGGCCTGCTGAAGATGGACTTCCTGGGTCTGCGCAACCTCACCGTCATCGGTGACGCCCTGGAGAACATCAAGGCCAACCGCGGCATCGATCTCGACATGGATCACCTGCCGCTCAACGACCCGGCCACCTACGAACTGCTCGCCCGCGGCGACACCCTCGGCGTGTTCCAGCTCGACGGCAGTGCCATGCGCGATCTGCTGCGCCGCATGCAGCCCACCGGCTTCGAGGACATCGTGGCCGTGCTGGCGCTGTACCGCCCCGGCCCGATGGGCATGAACGCCCACAACGACTACGCCGACCGCAAGAACGGCCGCCAAGAGGTCAAGCCGATCCACCCCGAGCTCGAAGAGCCGCTGAAAGAGATCCTCGCCGATACCTTCGGCCTGATCGTCTATCAGGAACAGATCATGCAGATCGCGCAGAAGGTCGCCGGGTACTCGCTCGGCCAGGCCGATATTCTGCGCCGCGCCATGGGTAAGAAGAAGCTCTCGGTGCTGGAGGAGGCCTACGCGGGCTTCCGCGAGGGCATGCTCAAGAACGACTTCTCCGAGCCGGCGATCAAGGCGCTGTGGGACACCATCCTTCCGTTCGCCGGCTACGCGTTCAACAAATCGCACGCCGCCGGCTACGGCCTGGTCTCCTTCTGGACCGCCTACCTCAAGGCCAACTATCCGGCCGAGTACATGGCGGGTCTGCTCACCTCCGTCGGTGACGACAAGGACAAGGCCGCGATCTACCTGTCGGACTGCCGCAAGATGGGCATCACGGTGCTCCCGCCGGACGTCAACGAGTCCGAGCAGAACTTCGCCTCGGTCGGCAAAGACATCCGCTTCGGTCTGGGCGCGGTCCGCAATGTCGGCGCCAACGTGGTGTCCTCGATCATCGCCGCGCGCAAGGAGAAGTCGAAGTTCACCGACTTCTCCGACTACCTGAACAAGATCGACGCGCTGGCCTGCTCCAAGAAGGTCACCGAATCGCTCATCAAGGCAGGCGGTTTCGACTCCCTCGGGCATCCGCGCAAGGGCCTGCTGCTGATCCATTCCGATGCGATCGACGCGGTGATGTCGACGAAGAAGGCCGAGGCGATCGGCCAGTTCGACCTGTTCGGCGGCTTGGACGACGGCGACGACTCGGTCGCCTCGGTGTTCAACGTGAAGGTCCCCGAGGACGAGTGGGAGACCAAGCACAAGCTCGCGCTCGAGCGAGAGATGCTGGGCCTCTACGTCTCCGGGCATCCGCTCAACGGCGTCGAGCACGTGCTGGCCGCCCAGGTCGACACCCCCATCCCGGCGATCCTGGAAGGCGACGTCAAGGACGGCGCGCAGGTGACCATCGGCGGCATCCTCGCCTCGGTGAACCGGCGCATCAACAAGAACGGCCTGGCCTGGGCCTCGGCGCAGCTCGAGGACCTCACCGGTGGCGTGGAGGTGCTGTTCTTCCCGCAGTCGTACTCGGTCTACGGCATGGACGTGGTCGAGGACGCGGTCGTGCTGGTCAAGGCCCGCGTCTCCGTCCGCGACGACCGGATCTCGCTGATCGCCAACGACCTTGTGGTGCCGGACCTTTCGGCCATCGGCGTGGCCAAGCCGGTAGCGGTCGTCATGACGACTCGCATGTGCACCCCCGACAAGATCGGTGAGCTCAAGAAGGTCCTGTCGCGCCACCCCGGTACCTCGGATGTGCACGTCCGCCACGTCGGCGCGCGCGAGAAGACGACCTTGCTGAAGCTCGACGACAGCTGGCGGGTCTCCCCGTCCTCGGCGTTGATGGGTGATCTGAAGGCCCTGCTCGGTCCCGGCTGCCTGGGCTGACTCTCGGTCATCGCACTGGATCCGCCGGGTCACGGCGGGTGCTGATCGAAACGCGGCGGACGACGGGCTAGCGTCGAGAGACGTGACGACAGCGACTCGACTCGACTCACCTCTGCGGTCATCGACGCGCGTTCCCGCGCGGCCGGGGCGATCGGTGTTGCTCGTCGCGGCCGCGCTGATCGTGGCCCAGCTGGTGCTGCGTAGCTGGGTCGCCGCGTCGGGGTTCTTCTACTGGGACGATTTCATCCTGATCGGCGAGGTGGGCAGGCACCCGCTGTGGTCGGCCGAGCTGCTGTTCACCAGCCATGACGGGCATGTGATGCCGTTGGCGTTCGTGCTGACCTGGGCGGTGACCGCGGTGGCGCCATTGCAGTGGGGTGCGGCGGCAGTGGTGCTGGTTGTGCTCCAAATGTTCGCCTCGCTGGCGGTGCTGCGGTTGGTCGTCGTGCTGCTCGGGACCGGCGCGCGGATGTTGGTGCCGCTGGTCTTCTACCTGTTCGTGCCGTTGACGGTGCCCGCGTTCGCCTGGTGGTCGGCCGCGGTGAACGCCCTGCCGTTGCAGATCGCGCTCGCCTGGGTGAGCGCGGACGCGGTGCTGCTGGTGCGGACCGGGCGCAGGCGGTACGCGGTGTCGGGCGCCGCGGTGTTCGCGGTGGCGCTGCTGTGCTTCGAGAAGGCGGTCGTCGTGCTGCCGGTCGCGTTCGTGGTGGTGGCGCTGCTGGCGTACGTGGCGGGAGACTCGGTGCGGGCGGCTGCTCGGCGCGGTGCGGCCTTGTGGACAGCCGCGGGCGCGGTCCTGCTGGCCTGGTCGGCGTTCTTCCTGCTCGTCATCCAGCGCCCGCGCGGACTGTCCCGGCCCGAACAACCCACCGCGCTGCTGCGACAGGCGCTCTCGGACGGCCTGGTGCCCGCCCTGTTCGGCGGACCGTGGCGCTGGGAACGCTGGCAACCGGCGACCCCGTGGGCGGACCCGCCGGGTATCGCGGTCGCCCTGTGCTGGGCGGCGCTGATCCTGTTCGCGGCGTGGACGATCCGCACGCGCGTCCGGGTCGGCGTGGTCTGGGCGTGCATGGCCGCCTACACCGTGCTGACCGTCGCGCCCGTGGTGGTGCTGCGCGACGGGCCGGGCACCGCGGCGCTGCTGCTGCAGTCCATCCGCTATTTCGCGGACTTCGCCGTCATCGCCTGCCTGGGTCTCGCGGTGATCATGACTGCCTTGCGCGATGCACCTCGCGAAACGAGAACTGCTGCCGCATCGGCTGATTCGTTCGCCGCGTCGACGCTTTCCCGAAGTCGCATCGGCGCTGCCGGCATGGACAACGCGGGAAGAGCTGCCGACGTGGGCAGGCCTGTCGACGTGGGCGATGTGGGGAACGCTGGAAACGCGGGCAGCGCTGCTGACGTGGGCGGTGTGGGCGACCTTCGCATCGGCGGCGACGCTCGTGGCTACCGGGATGTTCACCGCAGTGCCGGGCTCGCGGGGCAGGAGCTTCCGGTGCGGCGCAGCGCGGGCGTGGCGGTGACCATGATCTTCCTGGTGAGCAGTGTGTTTTCGACTGTCACCTTCACCCGATCGTCGGAGCCGAGTCCCGCCCGCACGTACGTCACCGGTGTCCGTGCCGCGCTACCGGGCGTGGACGCACCGCTGCTGCCGCAAGAGGTCCCGTGGAATGTGCTGAACCCCCTGGCCTTTCCACAGAACATGACCGACCAGGTGTTCGCCTCGCTCGCCGGGCCCGGCACCTTCGCCCGGTCGACACCCCACCTGCGGATGTTCACCGACGACGGCCGGCTCGTCGATGCCCAGGTCTGGTGGAACCGCTCGATCGTGCCCGCCCCCGAACCCGGATGCGGCTACCGGGTGGCGGGAGGAGAGGCGGTGCGGCTCCCGCTGGACGGTCCGATGCAGATCCGCGAGTGGACCGCCCAGCTGAACTACCTGGCCGATCGTGACGGCACGATCGCCGTGTCGTTCGAAGGCGGCGCCGAAACCGTCGCCGAGGTGCGGGCCGGGCTGCATCCCGGCTATCTCCGCATGCTCGGCGGCGGTTCGGCACTGCGCGTCCGCGCACTCACCCCCGGCATCGAATTGTGCTTCGGCGCAGGACCCGTCGGTGTGGTGGCACACGACTGATGCAGGTCAGGCCTCGTCGACCGCGGCCGCGGCGATATCCCGCAACTGCGTCGCCAGCGGTTCCGCCGCCACCGCAGCGGCCCGCTTCAACGCCACGGGATCGGCCACGGTCCGCGCGGCATGCAGCAGCGCGTCCGGGTCCAGTACCTGGAGACAACCGGTCAACTGCTCGTCGGTGGCCACTTCGATGATCGAGCCGAGGGTGAGCCAGTCCTCGCGGGTGGCGAGCTCGCGGCTCACGGCCAGCGACATGTCCATCGGCAGTCTGGCGATCAATTCCGCCGACCGCTGCAGATCGAGGAAGGCGGCGGCTCTGGCCAGGAATTCGGGGCGCAGCCGTCGCGCCACCGAGATCGCGCGTGGGATGTCGAGCACGCTGGCCAGGTGGGCGGTCATCAGCACGCTGTCGCTGTGGGTGGCGACCTTGGCGGCGACGGGGGCGGGCAGTACCCGGACCGCGGCGAGGATCTTGCCGAGACCGTCGGCGGTGGAGTCGAAGAAATAGCCGGTCACCAGCCGTCGGAAGGTGTCGATATCGGCGGCGGGAGCGTCGGCGAGGAAGCTCAGGCGTTCGTCGGGGACGTCGAGCGCGGCGGCGAGCCGGGAGATGGCGACGGCGGCCGCGGTCACAGTCCCACCACCTTGCGCACCGCGCCGCGCAGGAAGACGGGCAGGTTGTCGAGGGCGCCGAAGGCATCGGCGGCGAGCGCGTCGATGCGGTGCTGCAGTCCGGCCTCGACCAGTCCGGTCAGGTCGGCGAGCTGCTCGGGGGTCAGCTCGGCGAAGCTCGGTGGCAGCGGGGAATTCAGCAGTCGACCGAGGTCGTCGGCGGGGGATTCGGTCATCGTGCCCTCCTGGATGGCAGTGGGTCTCGAAAACTCGTCGGGCCCAAAGTAATCGATCGACATTCGCCGACCGGGGCCGGACGACCCACCGCACGCGAGCCGGCTCGGCATCACGACCACGCTGGTCGTCCTGCCTGATCACCGCGCGCATGCGATGCTGGGGCCATGAGGCAGTTTCGGGTGTGGGCGCCGGAGGCGGGGGCGGTGCGGCTGCAACTGGACGAGGTGGCGCATCCGATGCGCCGCAACGGCGGCGGCTGGTGGTCGGTCACCGTCGACGCAGGTCAGGGCGCCAGATACGGCTTCGGAATCGACGACGATCCGACGGTCCTCCCCGACCCGCGCTCGCCGCGTCAGCCCGACGGCGTCCACGAACTCTCCGCCGTCCACGACCTCGATCCCGGCGTCTGGACCGATCAGGGCTGGACCGGCAGGCAACTCGCCGGTTCGGTGTTCTACGAGCTGCACATCGGCACCTTCACCCCCGGCGGCACCTTCGACGCCGCGATCGAGCGACTCGACCACCTGGTCGCCCTCGGCGTCACCACCGTCGAGCTGATGCCGGTCAACGCCTTCGACGGCACCCACAACTGGGGCTACGACGGCGTCCTCTGGTACGCGGTGCAGGAGAGCTACGGCGGACCCGACGGCCTGCAACGCTTCGTCGACGCCTGCCACGCCCGTGGCCTCGCGGTCTGCCTGGATGTCGTCTACAACCACCTCGGCCCCTCCGGCAACTACCTGCCGCGCTTCGGCCCCTACCTCACCGGGGGCCGCAACACCTGGGGGCAGAGCCTCAACCTGGACGGTCCCGGCTCGGACGCGGTCCGCCACCACATCATCGACAACGCCCTGCGCTGGCTGCGCGACTTCCACATCGACGCCTTGCGCATCGATGCCGTCCACGCCCTCGTCGACCGCACCGCGACCCACCTGCTCGAAGAACTCGTCGTCGAAACCACCGCCCTGTCAGCGCATCTGGGCCGTCCGCTCAGCCTGATCGCCGAGAGCGACCTCAACGACCCCCGTCTGATCACGCCCCGCGCGGCGGGCGGCTACGGCTTGACGGGTCAGTGGAACGACGACCTGCACCACGCGGTCCACACCGCCGTCTCCGGCGAACGGCAGGGCTACTACGCCGATTTCGGCTCCCTGGCCTGCCTGGCGCACACCCTCACCCACGGGTTCTTCCACGCCGCAACCTATTCCAGCTTCCGCGGGCGCACCCATGGCACGCCGCTGCGTCGCGACCTGATTCCCGGCAGCGCCCTGCTCGGCTACACCTGCACCCACGACCAGATCGGCAACCGGGCCGTCGGCGACCGGCCGAGCGAATACCTCACCCCCGGCCAGCTCGCGGTGAAAGCGGCGCTGGTGCTGCTCTCGGCGAGCACGCCGATGCTGTTCATGGGGGAGGAATGGGGCGCGCGCACGCCGTTCCAGTTCTTCACCTCGCACAGCGATCCGGTCGTCGCCGCCGCCACGTCGTCCGGGCGCAGGACCGAGTTCGCCGAGCACGGCTGGGCCACCGACGACGTGCCCGACCCGCAGGACCCCGGCACCTTCACCCGCTCCAAGCTCGACTGGACCGAACCGACCCGCGAACCCCACGCCCGGCTGCTCGCCTGCTATCGCGCGCTGCTCACGCTGCGCGCATCCAGGGCGGAGTTCACCGACCCGTGGCTGGAACGGGTCTGGGCCGACTACGACGAGGCGCAGCGCTGGTTCGTCCTGCGGCGCGGCCGGATCTCGGTGGTGTGCAACCTGGCCGAGGACGAGGCGGTGATCCCGGTGCACGGACGGGTCCTGCTCGCCTGGGCCCCCGCCACCGAATCCGGTGCGGGGACGCTCATCTCGGGCCACAGTTTCGCCGTGCTCGAAGAAGGTGACGGCGCGGGCACCGTGGTCACCGAGTGACGCGGCCAGGGCACGGCTAGGGCACGGTCGGGATCCGACCGTTGCCCAGGCGAACAGACGACCGTACGGTAATACGATGAGCAACGACGCTTACGGGCAGGACAGTGCTGCCCTTCCGGCCGGTGTGGGCGGTTTCGCCCCGGCCGGATTCGGTCCGCTGGTGCGCGCCTTCGCCACCTTGATCGGCCATCGCCACGGTGCGGGCGGCGCCCTCGCGATCTATCGGCACGGGGAACCACTGGCCGAGTTGTGGACCGGCAGCGCGGGGGACCGGTCGTGGACGGCCGACACCGCGCCGATCGTGTTCTCCGCGACCAAGGGTGTCACCGCGACCGTCATCCACCGGCTCGCCGACCGCGGCCTGATCGACTACCAGGCGCCGGTCGCCGAATACTGGCCGCGTTTCGCCGCCAACGGTAAGGGCGCGATCACCGTCGCCGACGTGCTCACCCACCGTTCCGGGCTGTCCTCGCTGCCCGCGGTCGCCGCGACCGCCGTCGAATCCCTCGATCACGAACTGATGGAGGAGCGGCTCGCGCTGGCCGCCCCCGACCGGCTGCTCGGCGTCCCGACCTACCACGCCCTCACCTACGGCTGGCTGCTGGCGGGCCTGGCCAGAGCCGTCACCGGCCGGAGCATGAGCGAGCTCATCCGCAGTGAGGTCACCGATCCGCTGGGGATCGACGGCATCCATCTCGGCCGCCCCGCCGCCGGCTCGTCGACCGAGTACGCGCGGCTGGCGGGCACGCACCTGAGTGTGGTGGGCAACCCGCTCGCCGCCGGATTCCTCGACCGGATCGGCCAGCGCATCCCCGGACCGCTCGGCGCCGCCGCGCGCTGCCTGTTCGTCCCCGGCCTCGACGGCATCCTCGACGGCGACGATCCGACGATCCTCGACACCGAAATGCCCGCGGGCAACGGTGTCTGCACCGCGGCCGGACTGGCCAGGATGTATGCCGCGCTGGCCGACGGCGTCACGGTCGACGGCCGCCCGTTCCTGCAGCCGGGCACGCACGCGGCGATCCGACGGGTGCAGACCTACCGGCTCGACCACGCCCTGTTCTACTTCCCGATGATGTGGCACCTCGGCTACCACTCCCTGCCGATGCCCGGCGCCAGGAACGCGTTCGGCCACATCGGACTGGGTGGTTCCTTCGGCTGGGTCGACCCGCAGTCGGGACTGTCGGTAGCCTTCGTGCACAACCGTCTCGACCAGGGCCTGCTGGCCTACGACCAGTTCGCCGTCGGCTGGCTGCTGCCGCTGGCCGTCGCCGGGGCACACGCCACCCGCAGCCGCGGGCCGAAGATCGACCGCGCGGCCGCGTAGCTCCTCAGGTGAGGTAGCGATAGGCGGGAGAACCCGGTTCCAGGCGCTCGGCCTGGATCGGGGACTCCTCGATGCGATGCAGCAGCGACGCCAGATCGTCGGTGGTGCCGAGTTCGATGCCGACCAGCGCCGCCCCGGTCTCGCGGTTGTTGCGCTTGACGTACTCGAACATGGTGATGTCGTCGTCGGGGCCGAGGACGTCGTTGAGGAAGCGGCGCAGCGCACCGGGTTCCTGCGGGAAGTCGACGAGGAAGTAGTGCTTGAGTCCGCGGTGCACCAGCGAGCGTTCGATGATCTCGCCGTAGCGGGAGACGTCGTTGTTGCCGCCGGAGACCAGGACGACCACCGTGGAGCCGGGTTCGATCTCGACCTCGGCCAGTGCCGCCGTGGCCAGGGCGCCCGCGGGCTCGGCGATGATGCCCTCGTTCTGGTACAGGCCGAGCATCGCGGTGCAGATGGCGCCTTCGTCGACGTGCATCATCCGGAAAGACGCTGTGCCGGTGGGGGAATCGGTGGTGGTGAGCAGTGGGAGCGAGGCGTGCGAGACCACGCTTCCGCCGAACGCGGACACCGCCTGGTAGGGCAGGTCGCCGATGCGGCGCACGGCGGCGCCGTCGACGAACGGGTCGATCTCGGGCAGCGTCACCGGACCGTGCGCCACCAGCGCCGCGGTCATCGAGGCCGCGCCCGTGGGCTCGACACCGAGCAGACCGGTCTGCGGCGCGCGTTCGCGCAGGTAGGTGCCGATGCCGGCGAGGCAGCCGCCACCACCGACCGGGACGATGACCAGGTCGGGCGCGGTGCCGAGCTGCTCGAGGAATTCGGCGGCGATGGTGCCCTGGCCCGCGGCGGTGCGCGGGTCGTCGAACGGCGGCACCATGGTCGCGCCGGTCCGGGCGACATCGTCGGCGGCGGCCGCGGCGGCCGCGTCGTAGGTCTCGCCGACGGCGATGAGCTCGACGAACTCGCCGCCGTGCACGCGGATGCGGTCGCGCTTCTGCTTCGGGGTGGTGGTCGGCACGTAGATCCGCCCGCGCACGCCCATCGCCTGGCATGCGAAGGCCACGCCCTGCGCGTGGTTGCCCGCGCTGGCCGCGACGACTCCCGCCGCGCGCTCGGCGGCGGTGAGCTGGACCATCAGGTTGTAGGCGCCGCGCAGCTTGTACGAGCGCACCGCGGTGAGGTCTTCGCGCTTGAGATACACCTGCGCACCGGTGCTCGCCGACAGCCGCGCGGAGTACTGCAGCGGAGTCGGCTCGATGATGTCGGAAATTCGCTTGGCGGCGGCGTCGATCTCGTCCGCGGTCAGCGGCGGACGGGTTACGGACACTTCGGCAACGTCAGCGATGGGGGACACCCGGTAAATGCTACCGAGGCGGGTACGGCGCCCCGAGGGCGCGCCTCGGAGTGGCCTGCACCGAACCCGCCGGGCGACGGGTTCGGTGGGGCGCGGACGCTAGCGCGGGGTGAGGACGAAGACCGGGATCTGGCGATCGGTCTTCGTCTGGTACTCGGCGTAGTCCGGCCACACCTCGACCGCGCGCTCCCACCACAGCGCCTTCTCCTCGCCGAAGACCTCACGGGCGGTGTAGTCCTTGGTGACGGTGCCGTCGCGCAGTTCGACGTGCGGTTCGGCCTTGACGTTGAAGTACCAGACCGGGTGCTTCGGTGAGCCGCCCAGCGAGGCGACGACGGCGTAGTCACCGTCGTGCTCGACGCGCATCAGCGGCGTCTTGCGCAGCTTGCCGGTCTTGGCGCCCTTGGTGGTGAGCAGGACGACGGGCTTGCCCTGAAGCGACGTGCCCGTGGCTCCGCCGGAGTTCTCGTAGGTCTCGGCCTGCTTACGGGCCCAGTCCGAAGTGCTCGGTGCGTACTCTCCTGTCAGTGGCATGATGTGCACAACGATTGCTGACCGTGTGATGTTCCCGACAAGCCTGTCCGCAAAAGTTCGGTAGCCCGAACTTCGGTGTCCGTCTATCCTGTGTACATGGCAGTGGTCACCCCATCGGCAGCATCCGCGACGGTCGACATCGCGGGCAGTGCATGGCCGGTCTACAAGCTCGAGGCGCTGGTCGCCGGGCTCGTCGTGGGCGCCCTGCTGCTGTTGATCCTCGGTTCGGCGCAGGCCGCCGTCCTGGCCGCGGCCGCCGTCGCCGCCCTGCGCTGGTCGATCGGCGCCGTCCGCGCGCACTCACTGCGCTAGGTCGAGCTCGCTCAGCTCCCCGCGCGAGAGCACACCCAGTTTCGGATACGCCTTGTACAGGTGATGCCCGACCGTGCGGTGACTCAGGACCAGGCGCGCGGCGATCTCCCGATTCGACAGTCCTTGCGCGGCCAGCCGCACGATCTGTGATTCCTGCGGGGTGAGCACGCTGAGCGGGCCCGCGCTCGCCTTGGCGCCGATCCCCACCCCGAGCGCGGCCAGTTCGGTGCGCGCTCGGTCGGACCAGGGCGTCGCGTCGAGCCGTTCGAACACCTGGAGTGCCTGTTCCAGCTGCCCGCGCGCGTCGACCTTGCGCTTTTCCCTGCGCAGCCATTCGCCGTAGAGCAGGCGGGTGCGGGCCTCGTCGAACAGACGGTTCCCGGCGAGCGCGGCCACAAAGTGCTGCTCGGCGTCCGGTCCGTCGGCCAGCAGCGCGCTGCCCCTGGCCGCCAGCGCCGCGATCCACTCCTGTCCCGCCCGTGCCGACCACGCGGTGAGCCGCGCCAGCGCCTCGGTCGCCTGTGCGGTGGCGCCGAGCCGGGCCGCGACCTCGATCTGGTCCGCGAGACAGCGCAATCCGCTGACGTGATGCCGGGCCGGTTCGACCGTCATGTGCTCGAGCTCGGCCCTGGCCTGCTCGAGCCTGCCCCGGCCGAGGGCGAGCAGGGCCAGCGCCGCGTGCGCCCACGGCGCCCCGACCGACTGCGCTCCACCGAACTCCTCGGCCGCCGCGCGATCGGCGTGCGCGCGACAGCCCTGTTCGTCACCGCGCATCGCCGCCAGATAGGCCAGGAACGCGGTGAGCTGACTGATCCACTGCGGCTGGCCGATGTCCTCGGCGATCCGCACTCCCTCCTCGGCGGCGACCCGGCTCTCTCCTGGCCGTCCACCGAACAGCGCGGCCTCGGACCGGAAGAACAGCAGCGGCGCGAGCAACGCGATCCGGCCCTGCTCACGGCTCTCGCCGATGAGCTCGTCGGCCAGCTCGCCGACCTGGTCGTCCTGTCCGACGACCAGCCCGCTGCCGCACAGCTGCACGAGGTCGGCGGGACTGTCGGCGCCGTTCGCGCGGGCGGTGTCCGCCGCATCGCGCAGGTCGACCGTGTGCTGCCCGGCCACCGATCCGGTCAGGTATCGCACGATCGGGGTGATGGGATCGTCTTCGTCCAGCCGCAGCGTGGCCAGCAGCTCGGCGACTTCGTCGAGTTCGGCGGGCCCGAGATACCAGGCCGTGTGCACCGCCCGGGTGACGATGCGCGCCGCGGCCTGCGGTTCCTTCGCGCGTAACGCGATTGCCGCCGCCATCAGCCGCCGATGCGCGGAACCCGGCTTGCCCGCGGCGAATTCAGCCTGCGCGCGAACCAGGTCGAGACGCAGGTCGTACTCGTCACCGGTGGCATGCGGCGAGGCCTGGTCTGCCGCCTGCACCGGTCGGCCGGTCAGTGCGGTCTCGGTGGCGGTGGCTCGCCTGCGAAGTGGGGCTTCGTCGGCGTCGTTGAGTGCCGCCGCCCGGTCGGCGAGGTGGGCGGCCGCAGCGGTGAGCCCGGCCTCGCCGGCGGTCTCGGCGGCGAGGACGAGCCTGCGCAACCGGGCATCGCCGTCGACGCTCAGTGCCGCGGCCCGCTCGTACGCGGCGACCGCGCCGTGGAATCCGTTGCGGCGCCGGGCCCGATCGGCGGTGCGTTCCAGCGCGGACGCGGCCTGCTCGTCGGGACCCGTGGCGGCGCAGGCGAGATGCCAGGCGCGCAGGTCGGCTGTGTCGTCGCCGGCCAGCGCATCGGCGAGGGCGCGGTGGGCGGCAAGCCGGGCGCTCAGCGCGGAGCCCTGGTACACCGCGGCGCGAGACAGCGGGTGCCGCCAGGTCAGCACTTGCCCGTCCGTACCGATCAGGCCCGCGTCCTCGGCTGGTTGGAGGTCGGGCAGTGCCGCACCGAGTGTGGCCGCGGCGCGAAGGACCGGATCGAAGTCGGTCGAACCCGCGGCGGCAGCGACCAGCAGGATGGTCCTGGTGGTGGCGGGGAGCCGGGCCACCCGGCCGTGGAACGCCAGCTGCAGGCGCTGCGTCAACGGCAACGGGTCGAGGTCGTCTGCGCCTGCCACGCCGAGAGCCGACGGAAGTTCCAGCAGCGCAAGCGGATTGCCGCACGACTCGGAGAGCAGTCGATACCGCGTCGCCGGGGTGAGCGTGGTCGGTCCCGTGTCGAGCAGCGCCGCGGCGGCGTCGGCGCGCAGCCCGGACAGCGCCAGTTCGGGCAAGCCGGGCGCGGGAAAGTCGCCGGGGCCGGAGCGGGTGGCGAACAGTATCACCACACCCTCGGCGTCGAGCCTGCGTGCCGCGAACAACAGCGTCTCCGCCGTCGCCCGGTCCAGCCAGTGAGCATCGTCGATCAGGCACAGCAGCGGGCCGTCGGCGGCCTCCTCGGCCAGCAGCGTCAGCAGGGCCAGGCCGATCAGCATCCGGTCGGCGGGGGTGCTGTCGCCCAGTCCGAACGCGGCTTCCATGGCGTCGCGCTGCCGCGGCGGCAGCCGGCGCACCAGTTCCATCCCTGGCCGCACCAGCAGATGCAGTGCCGCGAAGGGCAATTCGGCCTCCGACTCGATGCCGGCGCTGCGCACCGTCGGAATGCCTTGCGCCGCCGCGTAGTCCAACAGCGCGGACTTGCCGATCCCGGCCTCGCCGCGCAGGACGAGCGCCCCGCTGCGCCCGGCCCGCGCCCCGGTCAGCAGGTCGTCGATGGTCGCCTGTTCGGCTTCGCGTCCGTGCAGCATGCGCACCACGGTATCGCCGTACCTGTACCGGCGGTGCCTACGCAACGAGAAGTACCTATAGGCGACTGATTCGACGGACCCCCGGTGCGCCATAACGTAGGTGTCATCGCAGGAACAACCCGCGAAACACCAGCTCACAGCACATTTCGGAGGTCGAGATGAACACCGTCGTCGCACAGTACCTGGAGGCATGGAACACCCGCGAACCCGGCGCCCGCCGCGCCGCTGTCACCCGCCTGTTCACCCCGGAGGCGCGCTATGTCGACCCCCTGGTCGCGGTCACCGGCCACGCCGAACTCGAGGCCGCCATCGCCGGCGTGCAGGCCCAGTTCCCCGACTGGACGTTCCGCCTGGCCGGACCGGTCGACGCTCACCACGACCAAGTGCGCTTCACCTGGGGCCTCGGCCCCGCCGACGGTGACGCCGTGGTGATCGGCTTCGACGTCGCCGTGCTCGCCGACGGCCGCATCGACAGCGTCTACGGCTTCCTCGACCAGGTCCCCACGTCCGCCTGACCCACCTTCGGAAAACCAGGAGATCCGCCATGACCACCGCCACCGCCCCGTCCCGCCTGTCCGCCCTGCTGAACTCCGGTGAGCGCCTGCTGCGCCTGTCGCTGCGCCTGGACGCCGTCGTCACCGGTGCCAACGGCATCGCCTACCTCGCGCTGGCGCACCCGCTGGAACGGCTGCTCGGACTCGATTCCCGCGCGGGCCTCGCGATCGGCGCCTTCCTCACCGCGTACGGGCTCGCGGTCGCGGTGGTGGGCAGCACGGCGCGAATCAACCGCGTTGCCGCCTCGGCGGTCGCGATCGGCAACGTGACCTGGGTGCTCGCGAGTCTGGCCGCCGTGCTGTCCGGCGCGCTCGGTCTCACGACGGTCGGCACGGTATGGGCTGTGCTGCAGGCGATCACCGTCGGCGCCTTCGCCGCGCTGCAGTACCTCGGTCTGCGCCGCGCACACTGAGCGACCGGAAACGCGGGGCTACGGATGACACCGTGGCCCCGCGTTCGTGCGCTCAGCGCACCAGCAGGGCAACCGGGAGACGGGCGAACAGCTTGTCGATCCGCACGCTGCCCGCGAAAGTATTGCCGGTCAGCCGGTCGATCCAATTGCCCTCCGGCAGTTGCAGTGTCGTATCGAGCCAGCCGGTCGCGGCGAGCCCGACCGAGTGCCTGGTCGCCACGACGATCACCTCGGGCGCCTCGCCCGCGGGTCCGCGTCCGTAGGCGACCAGCCGCTGCGCGTGCTCCCCGACCGCGTAGAGCGGCAGATATGTTCCGCCGACGAAGCACTCCGGTCGCTCCCTGCGTAACCACAGCGCATAGGCGACCACCCACATCTTCGCCGCACCGGTGGTGTCCAGTGTCGGTGGCTCCGTGAGAGATTGGAGCAAACCCGCGCGGACCGCGAAATTGACCGGCCGCCGGTTGTCGGGGTCGACGAGGGAGTCCTCCCACAATTCGGTGCCCTGGTAGATATCCGGGATGCCGGGACCGCACAGCTGCAACAGCTTCTGCGCCACCGCATCCGACCAGGCGTGCGGTGCGAGTTCATGGGCCAGATCGCCGATACCGGTACCGACCGGACCGTCGATCACCGCGTCCAGCCAGCCGTGCACCGCCGCCTCGAACTGCGCGTCCGGCTCCTCCCATGACGTCTTGACGCCCGCCTCGCGAATCGACTTCTCCGCGAACAGATGCAGCCGATCACGCAGACCGGGCACCGACGACGCGGGCCGCCCGTCAGCGGGCCACACCCCGAACATGTTCTGCAACAGGAACAGTGCCGTCGCACCGTCCGGCGCGGGTGTGGTCTCCAGCCAGCCGCGCACCCGTTGCGACCAGATCTCGGCCACCTGCGACAGGACTCCGATGCGGGCGCGCACGTCCTCGCCGCGCTTGGTGTCGTGGGTCGACAGGGTCGTCATGGTCGCGGGCCAGCGCTGCGATCGTTCGCTGTTGGACAGGTGGAAGTCGTTGACGGAGTGGCCGAATCGCGCCGGATTACCGCCCACCTCCTGCAACGACACCAGCCGCGCACCCTGGTAGAACATGGTGTCCTCGACCGACTTGGCGGTGATCGCGCCACACACCTGGGAGAACCGGGTCGCCGCCTCGCCGCCCTTGGCCAGCGCGGTCACCAGCACCGACAGCGGCGCGGTGAGCTCGGCATTGCGCTTCTCCACCTCGGCGACCACGGCCGCGGTGATCCCGGCCAGCGGCGCGTAGTCCACCCGGTACACCGGCATGAACGCCAGCACCTCGATGGTCGCGTTGCTCACCGCGAGCGTGTCGAAACTGCCCGCGTTCCCGTCGCGTTTGATCGCGGAGACGAGTCGCCGGATCTCCGGCGCGAGAATGGTTTCCGCCACCGCGCGCTTGATCCGGTGCTCGGTCTCGCCGAACCAGGCCCGGTCGCTCCCGTGCCCGGCGACGTGCTGGGACAGCTCGGTCATCGCCGCCTCGCCGGCCGGGTCGATCAGCACTCCGCCGATGTCGGCGAGCGCGTCGTACCCGGTGGTGCCGTCGACCGGCAGCGTCGCGTCGAGGGGTTCGCGGTTGGCGAGGATCTTCTCCACCAGCAGCAGCCGCTGCGGGCCGATCAGCCTGCGCAGCCGGGTCAGGTACGCGCTGGGGTGCGACAGGCCGTCCGGGTGGTCTACTCGCACACCGTCGATCAGATCGTGTTCGCACCAGGCGGCGAGCTCGCGGTGGGTCGCCTCGAAGACCTCGGGGTCCTCCTGGCGGATCGCGGCCAAGCTGTTCACCGCGAAGAATCGCCGGTAGGTGCACACGCCGGCCTTCCAGCTCACCAGCCGGTAGTGCTGGCGGTCGTGGATGCGCAGCGCGTTGTCACCGTCGGTGCCGGGCGCGATCGGGAACCGCAGATCATGCAGCGCCAGCATCGGTTCCGGCCCCGAGCGGTCGACAGTCAGCGCGGCCGGATCGTTCTCGCTCTGCAGCACCGGCAGCGCCAACCGGCCGCCCGCGCCGTTGCCGGGACTCCAGTCGATGTCGAAGTACTTGGCGAACTTGGATTTCTGGCCGTTGCGCAGCACGTCCCACCACCACGGGTTCTGCCGCGGATCGGCGACGCCGACATGGTTGGGCACCAGGTCGACGATCAAACCCATCCCGCGACTGCGCACTTCGTCCGACAGCGCTTTGAGACCGGCCGGGCCGCCCAGCGCGGCCGACACCGTGGTGGGGTCGGTGACGTCGTACCCGTGCGTCGAGCCGTGCGTCGCGGTGAGGATCGGCGACAGATACAGGTGCGAGATGCCCAGCTGCTGCAGATATTCGGCGATCGCGCGGGCATCGGCGAAGGTGAGGGCGTCGGGCCGCAGTTGCAGCCGGTAGGTGCTGCGCACCGTGCTCGGCCGGATGGGCGCGCGATGCAGCAGGGTCAGCGGATCGGTCACGTAGGTCTCGGTCATCGTTTCGGCTAGGCGGTTCGGCGCAGGACGAGCAGGCAGCGGCTGGGGACGGGGAGTGACGCGGCCGCGGGATGGACCGCGTCGGCCGCGCCGGTGGGGGTCGAACAATCCAGGGCCAGAGTCCATTCGGCACCGAACTCCGGTCCTGGCAGCACGAACTCGAGCGCTTCGTCGTGCGCATTGAAGTACAGCAGGAACGAGTCGTCACTGATGCGTTCGCCCCGCGGTCCCGGTTCGGGAATGCCGTCGCCGTCGAGCAGCACGGCCAGGGACTTGCCGAAACCGCTGTGCCAGTCGTCGGTGGTCATCTCGGCGCCCGCCGGCGTGAACCACGCGATCTCGCGTTTGCGGTCCTGTCCGTCACCGGGTCCGGCGGCCAGGAAGCGACGTCGCCGGAAGATAGGATGTGCGGTGCGCAGGGCGATCACCGAGCGGGTGAACTCGAGCAGGTCGGCATTGGTCCGCGCCAGCGACCAGTCCATCCACGCCAGCGGCGAATCCTGGCAGTACACATTGTTGTTGCCGAGCTGGGTCCGGCCGATCTCGTCGCCGTGGGCCAGCATCGGCGTGCCCTGGCTCAGGATCAGGGTGGCCAGCAGATTGCGTTGCTGGCGGGCCCGCAGTTCCAGGATCGCCGGATCGTCGGTCGGGCCCTCCACGCCGCAGTTCCACGACCGGTTGTGGCTTTCCCCGTCGCGGTTGCCCTCGCCGTTGGCGTCGTTGTGTTTCTCGTTGTAGGACACCAGATCCCGCAGCGTGAACCCGTCGTGCGCGGTGACGAAGTTGATGCTCGCGCCGGGTCGCCGGCCGGTCGACTCGTACAGGTCCGAGGAGCCGGTCAGCCGATAGGCGAACTCGCCCAGCGTCGCCGGTTCACCGCGCCAGTAGTCGCGCACCGTGTCGCGGTATTTGCCGTTCCATTCGGTCCACAGGCTCGGGAAGTTGCCGACCTGATAGCCGCCCTCGCCGACATCCCACGGTTCGGCGATGAGTTTGACCTGGCTCACCACCGGGTCCTGGTGCACCAGGTCGAAGAACGCGGAAAGCCGGTCCACGTCGTGCAATTCGCGCGCCAGCGTCGCGGCGAGGTCGAACCGGAAGCCGTCGACATGCATGTCCAGGATCCAGTAGCGCAGCGAGTCCATGATCAGCTGCAGCGTGTGCGGATGCCGCACATTCAGACTGTTACCGGTGCCGGTGTAGTCCTTGTAGAGCTCCGGGTCGGTCTCGTCGAGCCGGTAGTAGGCGGCGTTGTCGATGCCGCGCAGGCTCAGGACGGGGCCGAGATGGTTGCCCTCGCCGGTGTGGTTGTAGACCACGTCGAGGATCACCTCGATGCCCTCGGCGTGCATCGCGCGCACCATCGCCTTGAACTCGGCGACCGCGGCATCGCCGCGCGGGCGGGCCGAGTACTGGTTGTGCGGGGCGAGGTAGCCGATGCTGTTATAGCCCCAGTAGTTTCGCAGGCCCTGGTCGGTCAGCACGTGATCGTGGAAGAACTGGTGCACCGGCATGAGCTCGATCGCGGTGACGCCCAAGCTCTTCAGATGCCCGATGATCGCCGGATGCCCCAGGCCCGCGTAGGTGCCGCGCAGTTCCTCGGGAATGTCGGGATGCGTCATCGTCATGCCCTTGACGTGCGCCTCGTAGATCACCGTCTCGTGGTACGGCCGGTTCGGCGGCCGGTCGGCGCCCCAGTCGAAGAACGGGTTGATCACCACCCCGGTCATGGTGTGGCCCAGCGAATCCAGTCCGTAGGTATACAGCGACGGATCGTTGACGAACTGTCCGTCGAAGGCCTTCCCGTACGGATCGAGCAGCAATTTGCTCGGATCGCAGCGCAAGCCGAGCTCCGGCGCATAGGGGCCGTGGATGCGGAAGCCGTACCGCTGACCCGGCGTGACCGCGGGCAGATAGGCGTGCCAGACGTACCCGTCGACTTCGTCGAGATTCACCCTGGTCTCGGAGCCGTCCTTGGCGATCAGGCACAGTTCGACCTTGGTCGCGACCTCGGAGAACACCGAGAAGTTCGTGCCCGCGCCGTCGTAGGTGGCGCCCAGCGGATAGGCGGTGCCGGGCCAGACGCCCAGTGGGGTCACCTCACCGGATCGGTCGTTCGGGCTCGACATGCTACGACAGTAGAGGAATCCGGTCCCCGGCTGCGCGAATGCGCGGTGGGTGCTTCGTCACGCCTGGTCAGCGGGCATCGGGGCGCCCGTGGCCGCGAGCAGCCGCCGGGCATAGCCGGTGCGCCGGGCCAGCGCGGCCAGTCCGCCGAAGATCAGCCGCTGCAGCGGCACGGGCGGGCCGGCGAGGTAGCCGTCCTGGTACTCCCAGAGCAGGCCGAGGGCGAGCGGGTTGCGCGGCAGTGTGCTCGCGGTGGTCCTGTTAGCGTTGTCGAGGCCGCTCCAGAACTCGAACATCTCCCAGTGCCGCAGCGGCGGGCGGATCACGTGATCCACGACCGTGTCCTGCGCCTCGTTCCAGAACTCGTGCACGGCGCGCGGCGGCGCGGTCACGGTGTCGCCCGGCCCTGCGACGATCTCGGTGCCGTCGATCCGGAACCGGATCCGGCCGGTGCGAATCGTCCAGGTCTCGCTGATCTCGGGATGCCAGTGCGGGCCCGCTTCGCGCCCGATGTGCGGGAGCACGTGCTCGAGCCGCAGGTAGGCGCCCTGGTCGTCGGCGCCACGGTCGACCAGTGTCACGCGGTGGCCGTTGCGGAAGGTGAGGACGGTGCCGATGTCAGCCATCATCCAGATATAAAGGTAACCTTCCTATTATGTCAATGGACCGACCCCCGACCTTGCTGAAACTGCTGGTCCAGGCGACCGATGCCTATGAGCGCGACCTGAACGATCGGCTGCGCGCCGGGCTCGGGACCGACCTGCGGCCCGCGCACTACGCCGTGTTCCGGTACCTGGAACCGGGCGGCTCGCGGGTGACCGCGCTCGCCGAGGCTGCGGGGATGACCCAGCAGTCGATGGGTGAACTCGTCACACACCTCGAGCGGTGCGGCTATGTGGAGCGCCGCCCCGACCCCGCCGACCGGCGGGCGCGGCTGATCGTCGCTACCGCGGCGGGCGGCAAGGCTCTCGCGCTGGCGGGCGAGCACATTCGCCGGATCGAGGAGGCGATCGCGGCCGCACTCGGCGGACCCGCACTCGCCGACGTTCGTACCGCGCTGGGGCGCATTCCCGGTGTCATCGCCGATCAGCCCGTCGGCCGCGAACCGTAGGTGATAACTTGAACGGTGTTCAAGGCCGTCGCTCCGGCGGCACCGGGCGACGACGAGGAAACCTGTGGACCTGACTCCCGAGCAGATCACCGCCCTCGATGCCGAACACGTCTGGCATCCCTACGGCGGCTTCCCTGCGACCACCGAACCGCTGGTCGTCGCCAGTGCGGCGGGCACCAGGCTCACCCTCGCCGACGGCCGCGAACTCGTCGACGGGATGAGCTCCTGGTGGGCGGCCGTGCACGGCTACCGGCACCCGGTGCTCGACGCCGCGTTGCTCGCGCAGTCGCAGCGGATGAGTCACGTGATGTTCGGCGGGCTCACCCACGAACCGGCGACCCGGCTGGCCCAGCTGCTCGTCGAGATCACGCCCCCCGGGCTGGACAAGGTGTTCCTCTGCGATTCCGGCTCGGTCTCGGTCGAGGTCGCGGCGAAGATGTGCCTGCAGTACTGGCGCGGCGTCGGCAAGCCGGCGAAGCATCGGCTGCTGACCTGGCGCGGCGGCTACCACGGCGACACCTTCACCCCGATGAGCGTGTGCGACCCCGACGGCGGCATGCACTCGCTGTGGACCGACGTCCTGACCGAGCAGATCTTCGTCTCCGCGCCACCGGTGGGCTTCGAACCCGATTACGTCGCCGAGCTCGAACGGTCCGTCGCCGCCCATCGCGACGAGCTGGCCGCCGTGATCGTCGAACCGGTCGTCCAGGGTGCGGGCGGGATGCGCTGGCACGATCCGCGCTATCTCACCGAACTGCGCCGGATCTGCGACGAGAACGACGTCCTGCTCGTCTTCGACGAGATCGCCACCGGATTCGGCCGTACCGGCGCGCTGTTCGCCGCCGACCACGCCGGCGTCGCGCCCGACGTGATGTGCGTCGGCAAGGCGCTGACCGGCGGCTATCTCACCCTGGCCGCCACGCTGTGCACCGCGCGGATCGCCGAGACGATCAGCGCGGCGCACGGCGGGCTGATGCACGGTCCGACCTTCATGGGCAATCCGCTGGCGTGCGCCGTCGCGGTGGCCTCGATCGAACTGCTCCGCTCGCGGGACTGGCGCGGTGAGGTCGCCCGGATCGAGTCCGAGCTGCGGGTGGGTCTGGAGCCGATCGCCGGACTGCCGGGCGTCGCCGACGTGCGGGTGCTCGGCGCGATCGGCGTCGTCGAGCTCGACGAACCGGTCGACATGCGCGCGGCCACCGACGCCGCCGTCGACGCGGGCGCCTGGCTGCGCCCGTTCCGCAATCTCGTCTACACGATGCCGCCCTTCATCAGCACCACCGAGGACATCGCCACCATCACCGGCGCCGTGCGCGCCGCGGTCAAGGCCTCGCTCGGATGACGCCACTGAACGGTGTTCAAGTATGCTGCTCAGCTGTGACTATGGATCCGTTGAGCTGGTTGGACAAGCGCGCGGCCGAGCGGGTCGACGCCGGGCTGCGCAGAGAGTTGCGCGTGCGCGCCGCCGAGTCGCCCGCGATCGACCTGGCCTCCAACGACTACCTCGGACTGGTCCGCCATCCCGAGGTCGTCGAGGGCGCGGTCGCCGCGGTGCGTCGCTGGGGCGCCGGATCCACCGGTTCCCGCCTGGTCACCGGAACGACCGCCGAACACGCGCAGCTCGAAGCCGAACTGGCCGAATTCGTCGGCGCGGAAACGGGATTGGTCTTCGCGTCCGGCTACGCCGCGAACCTGGGCGCGGTGACCGCACTCGCCGGGCGCGGCACCCTCGTCGTCTCCGATGCGGGCAGTCACGCCTCGCTGGTCGACGCGTGCCGGCTCTCGCGGGCCAGGGTCGAGATCGCCCCGCACCGTGACGTCGCCGCCGTGGAACGCCTGCTCGCGGAGCGCTCCGAGGAACGTGCGCTGGTCCTCACCGACTCGGTGTTCAGCGCCGACGGCGACCTGGCCCCGCTCGCCGACCTGCACCGGGTGAGCCGGGCCAACGGCGCGGTTCTCATCGTCGACGAGGCGCACGGGCTCGGTGTGCGCGGCGCGGGCGGTCGCGGTCTGGTCCACGAGATGGGTCTGGCGGGTGAACCGGACCTCGTCATCACCGCCACCCTGTCCAAGGCGTTCGCCGCCCAGGGCGGGGTCGTGCTCGCCGACGCGCGGATCCGTGCCCACCTGATCGACGCCGCCCGCACCTTCATCTTCGACACCGGCCTCGCCCCCGCCGCGGTCGGCGCGGCCCGGGCCGCACTCGGTCTCCTGCGCCGCGACCCCGCGATGGCGTCGCGGGTGCTCGACCGCGCGGCCGATATCGCGCGGATCGCCGGGGTGCCGGAACCGGACTCCGCGGTCGTCTCCGTCGTGCTCGGCGAGGCCCAGCTCGCCTTCGACGCCGCCCAGGCCTGCCGTGCACGCGGACTCGACGTCGGCTGCTTCCGTCCGCCGTCGGTCCCCGAAGGCACCTCCCGCCTGCGGCTGACCGCGCGCGCGAACCTCACACCCACCGAACTCGACGTCATCGCGGAGGTTCTCGGCGAGGTGCTCGCCGAGGCCCGCGGCAAGGAAGTGGTGACGGCATGAGCCTCCTGCTGATCAGCGGCACGTCGACCGATGTCGGCAAGACGGTCGTCACCGCGGCCGTGGCCGCCGCCGCCCAGGCCGCGGGCCGGTCGGTCGCGGTGTGCAAACCCGCCCAGACCGGCATCGCCCCCGGCGAACCCGGTGACCTCGCCGAGGTCACCCGTCTGTCCGGCGTGACCCGCACCCTCGAACTCGCTCGCTACCCGGAACCGCTCGCCCCCGACACCGCCGCCCGGCGCGCAGGCATGCCCCTGCTGTCCCTCGGCGACACCGTCGCCGCGATCGACGCCCTGCGCGACGCCGACCTGGTGCTGGTCGAAGGCGCGGGCGGGTTGCTCGTCCGGATGGGGGAGTACACCCTGCTCGACCTCGCACAGAAGCTCGGTGAGCCGGTTCTCGTCGTGGCCGCCGCCGGACTCGGCACCCTCAATCACAGTGAACTCACCACCCGCACCCTGGCCGCGGCAGGCGTGCCCTGCGCCGGCTTGGTCATCGGCTCCTGGCCGACGGAACCCGACCTCGCCTCGCACTGCAATCGAGACGACCTGCCCCGGGTCACCGAGGCCCGGCTGCTCGGCACGGTCCCCGCGGGAGCGGGGCAGTGGGACCGCGACCGCTTCACCGCCGCGGCCCCGGGCTGGTTCCCCGCGGACTGGCGTCCGTGATCGATTCCGAAGATGATGGACGGTGTCCACAACCGGCTCTGACCAGCCGATTTGACTTCGCGTTCGTGGCTGCGTAACTTAATTCGAGTCAGAGCGACACGGACACCGACCCGGTGCCGAACTGCTGAGCCTCTCGAGGCTAGCGGATGGTGCAGGGAAACGAGGTAGGACGATGAGCGCCTGACTGATCATGTGTGCAGGGTTACAAACTCCGGACTTGCTTCGGTGGATTGCCTGCGCTAAAGTATGAACCCTTGCCCTGCCGAAGCCCCTGCGAAATGTTGCGGGTAGAAGCTTGTGCGTGTGTTCTTTGAGAACTCAATAGTGTG
>NZ_JBHVHX010000032.1:0-53698 GCF_042799895.1 Nocardia sp. NPDC057663
GATAACCCCACAACAACAACAAGCAGCCGGTGCAGAAAACCAACCGCACCGGCTGTTCTCGTTCGGATGGGCAAGCCCGATCGTCGCGAAGCGACAAGTGGAGGTGACCCCGTTCGGGGCCACCTCCACTTGCACGAACCAGCTTCGGATTCAGCTACGCGCGGCGCGCTTCGGGGCAGGCTTCGGAGCCTCCGGTGCAGCATTGATCCGTGCGTCATAACCACTACGAGCCGACTTGTCGACCGTGAGGAAGGTCGTGTCCGCCTTCAGCGCGTGGTTCATGAAGTCACGAAGCTTCCGGCCGAGCACCGGCTGCAGACGCGCCATCGGCCCGAGGATCCCCGGCAGATAGACATCCGGTTTACGCCCGGCGATCGCACCGACGATCCCCTCGGCGACCTCTTCCGGTTCCAGATTGCGGACGAACTTCGTGCCGGTCGTACCGGCGACCAACTCGGTGTTGGTGAACGACGGCAGCACACAGGTGAACGCGACACCGGACTTCGCGAACTCCACCCGCGCCGTCTCCGTCATCGAGATCACCGCCGCCTTACTGGCGCCATAGCTGAGTCCACCGGGAATCGGCGCAGTGCCTGCCATCGACGACACATTGACGATGTGCCCGTGACCACGCGAGATCATGCCGGGCAGCGCTGCCCGCATGCCGATCATGGGTCCGGCCACATTGATATCCAGCACGCGCTTCGACAGCGTCGTCGACTCTTCGAGGAAGGGTCCGATCGGCATGATCCCTGCGTTGTTGATCAGCACATCGAGAGCCCCGAAGCGCTCCTCCGCCTTGGCAAGGAAGGCGCGGAACGACGCTTCGTCGGTGATGTCGACCCGGACGGCCTCGACATCGAGCCCGATCCCGGCAGCCGCCCGCACCACTGCCTCACCGTCGATGTCACCGATCACGACGCGAGCGCCGCGGCGATGCAGGGCCTTCGCGGTTGCCAGGCCGATCCCCCGCGCGGCACCGGTGATGGCCACGACTCGGCCCTCGATCCGGCGAGTCAGTTGCGATTCCTTCATTCCTACCCACTTCGTTGGAGGTCGCCGACCGGTTCGACAATCCGCGACGGCCTATATGTTGCCGCTGCCGGCGTGGCACCAGCCTGCCTATCAGTATATTGGAAGATAGATTAAATTCTACCCCCTATCGAGCACGGCTCTCAGCCGTACTGCCACAGGCTGCGGCACGGCAGTGGCGCCAATCCTCGCCGCACCTGCCAGTCCACCAGGACTCTGTATCCCCTGCGGATCATCGCCGCCGCGAAGTGGCGCGCCTCCGCTGCCGTGGCAGCGTATTCGAGCCGCACCTCCCCCGCCGCGACGCAGTCGAATCGGATCTCGACGCGCAACAACTTCTGACGCACCAGCGTCACTTTCGGATTCTGTTGTCCGCTCGACATCCACTGACCTCCTACCTGCCAGGGGCGTCCCGCATGCTCAGTCCACGCGGCACCTGATACAGGTCATGAACTCGTCACCTGGTCGGTCCGGCGGGTGGCGGCAAACGCGAGCGCCTCGTCCCAGCTGGCCTTCTTGGTCAGCAAACCGCGGTACTTCATGATCACGTTCTGGCCATTGAGGGTGAGCGCTCCCGCAAACCGATCACCCTCGCGATACAGCGCGACCCAGCGCCCATCGGCGTCCGGATCACCATCCACGACCCTGATCTCGTCAGCGGTCGGAACACCGACGAACTGAATCCGGCTGCCATACCAATCGGACCAGAAGTACGGCACCGTCTGATACGGCTTCGCCGCTTCGGGGTTCAGTGCATTGCGCGCCGCGAAGGCGCCCTGCTCGGCGGCACTCGTCCAGTGCTCCAGCCGCATCAGCCGGTCGAACAGGGGGTTGTGCCACCGGGCGACGTCGCCCGCGGCGTACACCCCATCGACACCGGTCCACAACGTCTCATCGCAGACCACGCCGTTGTCGAGGTTCAGCCCTGAGCCCTCGAGCCAGCCGGTCACCGGAATCGCACCGATACCCACCACGACCAGGTCGGCTTCGATGGAGGTGCCGTCGCTCAGCAATACGCGCTCGACGCGCCCGTCGCCCTCCAGGCCGGTCACCCCGATGCCACAGCGCAGCGGCGTCCCGTTTCGCTCGTGCAGAGCAGCACAGGCAGCGCCCATACGCTCGCCCACCGCCCGGACCAGCGGCGTCGGCAGCGCCTCGAGAATGGTGACGTCCAGCCCGCGCTTACGCGCACCCGCGGCGACCTCCGACCCGATGAAACCGGCGCCGACGACGACCGTGCGCGCGCCGTCGTCGAGTGCTTGCCGAATCGAGATCGCGTCGTCGAGCGTCCGCAACGTGTGCACACCGCTCATGCCTTCCGACCCCGGCAACGTGCGGGCATCGGCACCGGTCGCGATCACGAGCGCGTCGTAGGAGATGGCACGATCGCCGATCAGCACCCGGCACCCCTCGGTGTCGAGCCCCGTCGCCGGCGAACCGAGGACCAGATCGACACCGAGTTCGTCGCGCAGGACGTCTTCGGTCCGGAAGATCGTCGAGGCAGGGCCTTCCCCGGCCGGCAGCTCGTCCAGGTACGCCTTCGACAGCGGTGGCCGATCGTAGGGCAGATGCTCTTCGGCGCCGATGAGCGTGATGCGACCCTCGAAGCCCGCTTTGCGAGCAGCCTCCACTGCCCGCAAGCCGGCGAGAGATGCTCCGACAACGACGAGGTTCTCCTGGGACAACTCGCTCACCTTTCACCTAGAAGTCTTTAATGGAGATTAAATTAGAAAACATGCCCCGTCAACCGCCGGATCAGGCGTCGGCCGTCGTGGCGCTGTCTGCCGGCCGGTTGCGGGCAGTCGTATCCTTGAAACACGAACGACGACCGCGTCAGGACGACCCATGAGCACCGTCGACGATCCGGCGAGCACGCAGCGGCGCCCAGCCATCGGTATCGAAGCGGAACTCGACGCCGAAGGATTCGAGGGCGCCGAGCTGATCGGTCGCGGCGGCTTCGGGACCGTGTATCGCTGCGTCGAGCGAGCCTTGGATCGCCAAGTTGCCATCAAGGTCCTCCGGCCCGGTCCCGGTCGAGACGACCTCGACAGGTTTCTGCGCGAACAGCGAACCCTCGGCAGACTGTCCGAGCATCCCAATATCGTCACAGTGCTGCACGCCGATATCACCGCGACCGGCCGACCGTTTCTCGTGATGCCCTATCACGCCAGGGGCTCGTTGGCCGACATACTCACGACATGCGGGCGACTCCCCCTCGCCGACAGCCTCCGGCTGGGCGTCAAACTGGCAGGCGCGCTGGAGACGGCGCATCGCAATGGAATCCTGCACCGCGATGTCAAACCCGGCAACGTCCTGCTCACCGACTACGGCGAGCCGCAGCTCTGCGATTTCGGTATCGCCCACGTCGTCGGCGGGTTCGAGACCGGCACAGGCGAAGTAACCGGCTCTCCAGCCTTCACTGCGCCCGAAGTACTGTCAGGCCGGGCATCGACCGTGCAAGCCGACATCTACAGTCTGGGCGCCACGCTGTTTACCGCGCTCAGCGGTCACGCAGCATTCGAACGTCTCGAAGGCGAGGATATCGTCGCGCAATTCGTCCGGTTCGGACGAGATGGTCCGCCCCTGGCAGCGGAGATCCCGGACGAAGTCGCCCAGCCGATCTCGGCGGCGATGGCGCGGCGGCCGGAAGACAGACCTTCCTCAGCGCGTGAGTTCGGCGAGTCGCTCCGGCGGCTGCAGCACAGCCTCAGGCTACCCGCCGACGATATGGGCATCGTCGTGGAAGCCAGCGCTACACCGGAACCCCAGCCGATTCTTACCGAGGAACCCGATTCAGGGGTGCGTCGGCATGGCCGGATCCTTGCCCTGCCGACACCGACAACCCGCTTCCGACCACCTCGCCCACCGGATACGCTGGTCAGCCGGTCGAGGCTCGTCGAGCTGGCCGAACTGCACACCCGCAAACGACTCACCCTCATCCACGCGCCAGCTGGCTTCGGAAAGAGCAGCGCGGCAACTCAATTGGCCGAGCAACTAGTTAGCGACGGAGTTCGTGTCGCGTGGTTCGCGGCCGACAGCGACGACAACAACCCCTTCACGTTCTGTGCGCATCTGCTGAAAGCGTTGAATCGTGCCGAACCGAGCGTGGGCGCCGACCTACAGATCGTGCTCGAAGAATCCGGTTCCCGTGCCGAACGATTCGTACTCAGTTCTCTGATCAATGAGATCCACGAGCACAAACAGCAGATGGCCATCGTCGTAGAGGACTGGCATTTTGTCACTTCGGACTCGACGCGCGCCGCGATACGGTTCCTGCTCGAGAAAGGATGCCATCATCTGCAGTGGATCATCACCAGCCGGACCAAATCCGGTCTTCCGCTGGGCACACTTCGCGTCCAGGGCGAGCTGGTCGAAATCGATTCCACGACGCTACGTTTCAACGCCGCCGAAGCCCACGCGCTACTGTCACAGTACGACGGCGTCGACATCGACACCGAGGCAGTGGACCAGATCACGGCGGCCACTGAAGGCTGGGTCGCGGGCCTGCAGCTAGCCGCACTGTCCTTGCGTCACAACGCGGACCCTGCGGTCTTACTGTCCGAAATCTCCGGCCGACACCATGCGATCGGCGAGTTTCTCACCGAAAATGTCCTCGACACACTCGATTCGGATCTTGTCGAGTTCATGATGCTCACCTCTCTTACACCCCGCGTGTGTGCCGGCCTCGCCGACGCACTGACCGGCGGTGATCACGGACAATCACTTCTCGAGGATATCGAGGAGCGAAACCTCTTCCTGCGCCGCGTGGACGAGGCCGGCGAGTGGTTCCTGTACTACCGGCTCTACGCCGACTTTCTCCGGCAACGCCTGGAACGGTCTCAGCCGCGCCGCATTCCGGATCTCCACCGGGCTGCGGCACGGTGGTTTGCCGACCACGACATGGTGGCCGACGCGGTCACCCACGCAACAGCCGCCGGCGATCATGACTGGGCCGCGGAACTGGTAGAGAGCGCCGGGATCGCATTATTGGAACAAGGTCAGATGACACGCCTGCTGACCCTCACCGATTCGATTTCGGCCGACGCCGCTGCCGCACGGCCCCGCCTGCAGCTCCTGGTCGCGCTCGCCAACTTCACCCTGCGAAAGCAGGCTCCCGCGCATGCCGCCCTGGATCGCGTCTACACAGCGGTGGACGCTCCTGGCTTCGATACCGCCACCGCGCCGAACCTACGCGCCCACGGCAGATTGATCGAGGCGGTCGCCGCCGTCCTGGCCGACAGCACCGAAGGAGTACAGGACAAGATCGCTCCCGTGCTCGAGAATCCAGGGGCGTTCGAGCCATGGTATCCAGCCGGAGCCGCGGTCGCCGCCTCGTTCCTCGCGCTTGCCCGCGCCGACTACGCCGCGGCCAGAGCCTGCCGTGAACGCGCGTCCGGATATCTGGCGAACGCGAAAGGCCCGTTCACCGAAACATACGCGTACTGCCTCAGCGGGATCGCGGCACACGAACAGTTGGACATCGACGCCGCCGAGTACTATCTGCGCAAGGCATATCAGGTCGCGATGCGCGGGCGGTCGACCCCCGGCATGGCTGCACGGCTCGCCGGGGCACTTCTCGGCGCTGTGCTCTATGAGCGTGGCGAGCTCGGCGACGCAGAGAAGCTACTCGATGACGCCTTCGAACCCCCGCCCACGGCCGGAACCGTGGACTTCATGATCGCTGTCTACGTGACCGGCGCGAAAACCAAAGCTGCGCAGAACAAACGCGCCGACGCCGCAGCACGGCTCGACGCAGGTATGCAGCTGGCCGCGGATCTGTCGTTACCGAGGCTGGCGGCGAGCATCACGGGTGAGCGAATCCGCCTCGGGTTCGGAGAACCTTCGCAGCACCTGGCCGGAGCGGCGACGCCGGCCAAGGCTGACGAGGAAGGCACCGGCACAGCGGTGCTGACCGATGACATCGTTCGCTGCAATGATCTCCGGCGTTCCCTGAGCACGAATCACCACGGATCACCGCTCGTCGCCGAGGCCGAGTCTCTGGTCGAGTCGCTGACCATGCGCGGGCGGGCGCACGCCCTGATCACCGCGGAGATCCTGTACGCCCGCTGCCTCGCCGCATCGGGCGAGCGCGACTCGGCTCAGCGCATACTGACCCGGGTCACGGCGCGGTGCCATGAGCTGGGGTTGCAGCGGCTCATTCTCGATGAGGATGTGGACGACCTAGGGTGAGCAGTTCAGCCCAGTTCGGTACCGACGACACCGACGAAGGAGACACACGCACCTGGGCGGCCACCGAGATTGTGCGTCAGCGCCATCCGAGGATTCTCCAGCTGCCGTTCGCCCGCCTCCCCACGGAACTGGAGCCAGCACTCGTAGAGCATCCGCAGGCCGCTGGCACCGACCGGATGGCCGAAGGATTTCAGGCCACCGTCGGGGTTCACGGGGAGTCGGCCGTCCAGATCGAAATCGCCGGCAACACTGTCTTTCCATCCTTGCCCGCGATCACTGAAGCCGAGGTCCTCCATGAGGACGAGCTCGGTCGGAGTGAAACAGTCATGGACCTCGGCGAACGAGATCTGCGTGCGCGGATCAGTGATTCCCGCCTGCGCGTAGGCGTCCTCGGCGCTGGCCACCACCTCGGGAAACGTCGTGAAGTCGTAGTCCGGATCGACGGCTCCCCGCCCCGGCCCTGCGGTGAGCGACAGCCCCTTCACGTACAGGGGCGTATCGGTGTAGTTCAGCGCGTCCTCGGCACGGACGATCATCGCGCAGGCGGCGCCATCGGACACACCGGAACAGTCGAAGATGCCGAGGCGCCCTGCCACCAGCGGCGCGTTCGCGATCTTGTCCTTCGCGACCTCGGAGCGGAACTGCGCCTTGGGATTGAGCGCACCATTGTGGTGATTCTTCCAGGCGACGTGCGTCATGGCCTCACGCATGAGAGCCGGATCCACACCGTATTTGGCGCAGTACGCGGGATCCAACAGCGAAAAGGCCGCCGGCGCGGTCAAGGCCAGCTCCGAAGCCGTGCCGTCGCTGGGCGCGTCGCCACGCAGCAGACCCGAGTAGCCCGAGTCCTTGAGCTTTTCCACGCCGATGGCGACGACGCGGTCGTAAGCGCCGGAGGCGACGGCATAGCAGGCGTTGCGGAACGCTTCCGAGCCACTGGCGCAATAGTTTTCGACCCGGGTGACCGGCGTGCGCTGCAGGCCCAGTGCCTTGCTCACAGTCAGGCCGCTCTGCCCGGTACCCAGCGTGCCGAGCCAGAAGGCGTCGATGTCGTTCCGGTCGACCCTCGGGTTGTCGTCGAAACAGTCGGCCATGGCCTCGACCAGCAGGTCGTCGGCCGAACTGTCCCAGCGTTCGCCGAAGCTGGTGCACCCCATCGCGACAATCGCGACCTTGTCCCGAATTCCTCTGCTACTCATCGGAGTTGCGCCTTCCAAAAGTAGTTGTGCACGCCTGCAGCACTGTGCAATCGACGGAAGGTGGGGCGTACCCGAGCCCCCACCTCCAAGCGAGCGGCCGCGCCGTCGGCGACCTCGAGGGCATAGCGGCCGCCACCGTCGAAGTCGACGACCGCTTCCATAACCGGTGGGGCCGGCGAATACGCAAGTCGGTCTATGGTGAACGTGGTGACAGTCCCTTCGCGCTGGGCCATGGACACTTCGGTCATCGCGTCGATCGCGCCGCAGCGCTTACAGACGCGGGCCGGTGGCAGGTGCACGAGCTCGCAGGCGCCGCAGGCACTGCCCATCAGCGCGAACTTCCACCGGGCTGCCCGTGCCGACGGTGGCGCGGCCACGCGGTCGGGTTCCGGTCGTCGCGGCGGCTCCCGGTCGAGCAGGCCACGCCAGTTCAAGTACGCCGTGTACGACACCGCAACGCCCTGCTCGAGTTGTGTTGCAACCGGAATCGGCTGTCGTGCTTGCAGTATCCGCGGTGTCGTTCGAAGCACGATGGCATCACAGCCATCAGCGGCCGAGATCACCAGAATCGTCTCGCCCGCCGCCGCCTGATCGAGAACAGCGGCCAACCCGAGCCCGATGTCAGCAGCGCCCGCGTGACCGATAGGCGAGTTTCGGGTGGACAGTTTTCCGACCACCGACTTCACGGCACGTTTGGCGAAGGTGAGGTTGGGCGAGACCAGGACAACATGATCCGCCTCGTCGAGCCCTGCCTCGGCCAGGGCGGCCGCCGCCGCGCGTCGAACCAGCGGCTGATACCGCTCGATGCCGAAGCGTTCTTCCCATTGTTCTCCGGTCGCGGCGCGGGGGTCGCGCCATCGGTCCAGAAATTCCGTGGTCAGTGCGGATTTGCCGATGATTTCGGCGATCGGATCGGTACCGAAGAGGAAAGCCGCGGCGCCGTCGCCCCCGGTGCGTTCATCTGCGGACCCAGGGCGGCCTACCCGCATATCCGACAGCACGGCGAGGCCGCCTGCGGTGGCGCCCGCGAACAGCGCTGCCACGCCGCTACGCGCGGAACCGGCCAAGTCTGCGGCGAAGGTTTCGGCGGGGAGTGCGAGCGCCGCGTGGATGGCCGTAGCGTTCGCCTTGTCGGCGTAGGCCGGCGTGGTGGTCGCGAAGTAGAGGCTGGCGGGTTCAGCACCCGGGGTGAGCGCGATCGCGGCAGCCGCGACGCCCATCGTGGTGCTGTCCTCGTCGAAGGCTGCCGCGATGCGAACTCCGCCGCCCACTGTCATATTCAGGGCCGCGCCGATGTCCGCGAGTGAGACCCGGTGCGCGGGCAGGTAGGTGCCGTAGGAGCTGATTCCGTAGTTGGTCATCAGGGCGCCTCGAAAAGTGCGGCCATGCCCTGCCCACCGCCGACACACATCGACTCCAAGGCATACCGTCCGCCACGTCTGCGCAGCTCATGGAGCATGGTGGTGAGGATACGAACGCCGGTGGCACCGATCGGGTGGCCGAGGGAAATGCCGGAGCCGTTGACATTGAGCCGGTCGTGGTCGTCGAATCCCCAGCCCTGCAGCACCGCGAGGACCTGGACCGCGAACGCTTCGTTGAGTTCGACGAGATCGATGTCGTCGAAACTATGTCCGGTGCGCTGGAAGAGCTTCTCGACCGCGGGTACCGGGCCGATACCCATTTCGGCGGGCTCACAGCCGGCGGCGGCCCAACCGACGAGAAATCCGAGTGGTTCGAGCCCGAGTTCGTCGAGTTTGTCCTCGGCGACGACGAGGCACGCGGCCGCAGCGTCGTTCTGCTGGCTCGAATTGCCCGCGGTCACTGTGCCGTCGGGCATGAGGACCCGCAGCCGCCCGAGTGATTCCGGTGTCGAGTCGCGACGAATGCCCTCGTCACGGCCGAACTCGATCGGGTCGCCTTTTCGCTGTGGCACCGGGACTGGCACCACCTCGGCGTCGAACTTTCCGGAGTCCCAGGCGGCTGCGGCCTTTTCGTGACTGCTGACAGCGAACTCGTCAGCAGCCTCGCGGGTGATCGAATACCGCTGCGCAAGATTCTCGGCGGTCTCGACCATGCCACTGATGCGGCCGAACCGCTCCACCGGCTGGGAGCGTTCCCGGCCGCGATCCAGGCGGTCGTACATGGCGACATTGCCCGAACGCGAACCCCACCGCATATCTTGGGTGTAGTACTCGATATTGCTCATACTTTCGACGCCGCCCGCGAGCACCACATCGGCTGCCCCGGTCTGCACCATCATGGCGGCGGTGACCACCGATTGCAGGCCACCCGCACAGCGACGATCGGTCTGGAACCCTGGAACCTCGATGGGCAGACCCGCGGCAAGTGCGGCCCACCGACCGATACAGGGTGCTTCGGAGTTGGTGTACGACTGCGCGAACGAGACGTCGTCGATACGTGCCGGGTCGATCCCGGAGCGATCCACGACCGCTCTGATGATGTGCGCGGCCAGCTCCTCGGCGGGGACGGGACGCAACGTGCCGCCGAAAGTTCCGACGGGCGTACGCAGCGGACTGACGATCGCCGCTCTCTTCATGACCTCACCTCAATGCTGACTGTTGTTGTGTCGCCGTATGTTTGGAGCACCTCGGCGTACTGTGGCTTCATCACCGGCTCACCGCGACCCGCAGGGCTTCGCGATGATCGGGGTGCGCGATGGCGAGCATCCGCTCGCGCCGCTCGGTCAGCGACAGACCACGCAGGTCGGCTGTCCCGAATTCGGTCACGACGATGCCCGCGTCACTGCGCGCGATGCTGACAGGCCCGGACAGGCGCTCGACCACGCGACTGTGCGCACCGGCGGTCGAGGGCAGCGCGATGATCGGCACACCGCCGGCCGACCGCGCCGCAGCGCGTAGGAATTCCCCGCCGCCGCCTACCGCGCCGACGTAGCGTCCACCTGCCACCTCGGAATTGACCTGTCCGGTCAGATCGACCTCGATGGCCGAGTTGATCGCGACGAATCGATGCTGCGCCGCAAGGCGTTCGGGATCATGCGTGTACGTGATCGGCCGCAGCGACACCGCGGGGTTGTCGTGCACGTGGGAGAACGACCGCTGCGTGCCGATCAGCACGGCCGCGACTGATACTCCGCGATCGGTCGTCTTGCGGGCATTGGTCACCACCCCTTTCTCGATGAGGTCCACCACGGCATCGGTGAAGATGCCGGAGTGAACGCCGAGGTCGGTGTGATCACCGAGCGCTCCGAGCACAGCCTCGGGAACAGCGCCGATCCCGAACTGCAGGGTGGCGCCATCGGGTACCAGGCCGGCGATGTGTTCGCCGATGGACACCATCGCGGGAGTCGGTTCGGCGGCGGGGCTGTCCGCCACCGGGCGAGAGGTATGAATCGCGATGTCGATATCGTCGTCGGTCAGATATCGGCCAGCAGGCATGACGGGGACCTGGTCGTTGACCTCGGCGATCACGACCCGCGCGCTGTCGAGCGCGGCGGTGACGTAGTCGTCGGCCAGGCCCAGGCTGTAGTGCCCGTGCGCATCCGGCGGAGCGCACTGGACCAGCACCACATCCGCACGGGACACGAACGTCGGCAGAGTCGAGTAGTGGCCGGGATAGATCTCCAGCGCTCCCGCGGTGGCCAGGTGCCGGTTGCTCCCCGAACCGCAGTAGCTGATGAACCTGATGTGGTCGGCGTGGACCGGTTTCACCGTGTCGGCCGCGGGGATGCCGATGAAGCAGGTGATGCCGCCGAGATCCGCACGTTGCGCGAGCAGACTCTCTGTCAGCGTCACCGGTTCCGCGCAGGATTGCCCCCAGACGACGAAGTCGCCAGGTTCGATCAGCGCGCGAAAATCGATATTCGGCGCGGTCGCCGCTTCGGGCCGCATCGCATTCGGCATCTCAGTCCTCACGCCAGCGATCGGCGGACGGGTCGAGCAGGACCTCCATGTGTCCCTCGGCCAGCCAGACGATCGTCTCCAATTCGAGCGCATCCAGGTAGCGAACGCGGCCGGTCTTCAGGTCCTGGAGCCGCAGCCGCGGTCCATTCGCCGTCTCGTCGAGACGAACGCCGACCTGTGCGAATTCGCTGTACACCACACCGAATTCACCACCCCGGCCGTCATCCGTTCCTGGCTTGGTCATCGCAGTGCCTCTCAGATCAGAAAGCCCATACTCGGGAGAGCTTCCGCGCTGTTGACGAGCATGACGGTCTTGCGAACCAGCTTCAGCTCGCCGTCGACCCGCCGCACGACATAGGTGTAGCGACCGGCCCACGTACGAATTCCCCGCGGCTTCGACTCGTAGAGAACGAAGTTCGCGCCGATCGTGACGTCATCACCTTCGACCCCGATGAACTCGATGTTCGAGATGGTGCGGCGCAGGTTCGACGGCGGCGACTGCGCGTACCGCTTGCCGGTGCGGAGCTGCTGCAGCCGGGTGGAGATGCGCCGGCGGTTGTCGTACATCACCGACACGTGCTGCTGCGGGTCGTAGCCGCCGCCGTCGACCGGCACCCAATACAGCGCGTCGTCGGTCCACAGCGCTTCCCACGAGTCGTAGTCGTGCTCGTCGGCGTAGCGCGCCTCGCGGTAGATGAACTGCTCGAGCTCGCGCAGGTCGATATCAGTCAAGGCGGTCATCACTTCTCCATCAGGGTCTTGTAGTGCTTCCAGAAGGCGCGCATCGCGGTCTCGTCGGTCGCCCCGCCGATCTGGAAACCGTTCTCGTCGACGCTTTCGCGCATCACACCGCGACGGAGATCGAGCCATTCGGGCAGCATCTGGGCGACGCCGACTTGATTCCGCTCATACATCTCGGTGTCATCGGCCAGCAGCATGCCCGCGGGCCCGACCGAGCCGATGGACTGTGACAGCATCCGCTTGTTGAGCTCGTCCGCGCCGTCGAGCTGGACGGAGGTCGCGAACTGGATGCACTCGTGCGCCGACACCGGCTGGATGTTGAACACCTGGATCTCGGCGATGAACAGGTTGGGGAAGATCATGACGTGCGGGGCACCCTCGATCATGATCTCCTCGGCCGCCTCGCCGTGCGCCTCCCGCATCTTGGCCACATACTCCGGCACACGATCGGCGGTGGTGCCGAACCAGCGCATCGGCTCGGCGAACTTGCGGAACTCCGGGCGCAGGTCGTTCTCGCTGTGACCGTTGCCGAGGGCACGAGTGACGGCGGTGGAGGCATCGCTGTAGAGGGGGCCGATGGTGGAGCCGGTCACCGAGAAGATCGAACCGTGCACGAACTGCGGGTGGTAGCCATCGGTTTCGTTCTCGGCGAGCAGCTTCCAGTTCGCGGCGGTGCGGTGCCGGAGCCAGCCGTTGTCCAGGCGGATCTTGCCGGTGGGGGAAAGCCGGGCGAGCCGGTCGATCTCCCCGGCTGCCGCACCCAGGTGCTCGAGCAGCGGGGGCACATCGGCGTTGAAGCTGCCGAAAACGAACCCGTGGTAGCTCTCGACCCGCGGCACCACGCCGAGGCCGAGGTCCAGCTTGCCCTTGCCGCCGTACCCCTTGTTGTACGGATAGCCCAGCATGTCCCCGGTGTTGCTGTAGGTCCAGCCGTGATACGGGCAGCGGAACGAGCTGGAGTTGCCGCGCGGTTCGTCGCACACGAGATTGCCGCGATGCGCGCAGCGGTTGGTGACAAGGTGCACCTCACCAGCCCGGTCACGGGTCATGATGATGTCCTGCGGCCCGATGTTCTTGCGCACGTAGTCGTTCGGCTGCGGCACCTCGGACTCGTGCCCGACGAACACCCACCCGCCGTACCAGATGCGCTCCAGTTCGTCGGCGAAGACATCCGGGTTGGTGTAGAGCGAGCCGTGGACTCGTTCGGGATGGATGAGCCGTGCGTAGTCCACGCGCGGCGACTGGGCAGCGACCGGACCGGCTTCGCACGAGGAATCCGGTTCGCAGAGCGGATGGTGGTCCGGTTCGCGTGCGGCATCCGGCGGTGTCGTGACTGTCATTTCATGTGCTCCAATCGTGCTTTCACGTAGCTCACGAGGCGGAACTTCTGTACCTTCCCCGTCGGGGTGGTAGGCAGCTCGTCTGCGGTGAGGAAAACGACGTGTTTCGGGACCTTGAACCGGGCGAGCTTCGCCCGGCATATGTCGATCACCTGATCAGCGGTTATCTCGGTGCCGGGGGTCGGCACAATGCAGGCGCATCCCGCATCGCCCCACCGTTCGTCAGGTACTCCGATCAGGTAGGCCTGACTGATCTCGGGGCGGGCGGTGAGCAGTTCTTCGATCTCCTTGGGCATCACCAGCTCACCGCCGCTCTTGTAGAGCTCCTTGCTGCGACCGGTGATCTCGAGATAGCCGTCGGTACGTACCCTGCCCAGGTCGCCGGAGAACACCCAGCCGTCACGGAGTCCCTTGGCGGACTCTTCGGGCTTGGCCCAGAAGCCGAGCATGCTTGTCGGTCCGTGAGAGACCAGTTCGCCTTCCGCGCCTTCGGGCAGCGGTAGTGCGGTCTCCGGATCGACGGTGCGATAGGCCACCAGTGCGCCGTCATCGATGCCCGCGACGCCGGCGGACTTCGGCCGGCCGGCGGTGGACGCCGTCAGTTCCAGCGGATCTTCCGGTCTGGTCATCGTCATCGCGCCACCGCATTCGGTCATCCCGTAGCCGGTGACGATCTCCGAAGCACCCAGCTCGTCGCGAACGCGCTCCCACAGCCATACCGGGGCAGGCGCGGCCCCGGACAGCACCGCTGACAGCGAAGACAGGTCGTAGCGGTGCCGGTCCGGATGCTCCAGCAGCGCGACGGTCATGGTCGGCACGCAGAGGATGTCATCGGCGCGGTGCCGCTCGATTCCGGCGAGATAGCTGGTGGGGTCGAACGACGGCTGCATGACCGCGGCGCCGCCGACCATCATCGCCGCGATCAGCCCCTCCACGTAGCCGAACATGTGATAGCAGGGCAGCGAGAAGAGGATCCGTCGGCCGTCCCCGAAGGCGCGGGTGAGGGCCGAGGCGTAGCCGGTCCGCAGCACCGCATCGTGGGTGATGAGAACACCTTTGGGTGAGCCGGTCGTACCGGACGTATAGAGGATGTCGCCCACTCCGGCGGCGTCCACTCGCACGTCGGCGATTCCTGCGGGGTGCAGGTCTCCAGCGGCGGCGAGATCCTCGACAGTGGGTACGTCGGCGCGTCGGCGGCCATCGGTCGACAATTGGATGACACTGTCCAGCTTCGGCAGCCGCGAACGATCCCGGCCGACGGTTTCCCACCCCGGAACGATCTCGTCGAGCATGCCGAGATAGTCCAGCCCGGCGAACCCGGTCATCGTGACGAGAACCCGGCATTCGGACTGATCGAGCACATACGCGAGTTCGTCGGTGCGGTACAGGAAGTTCAACGGCACCGACACCGCGCCCGCCAGCGCGATGGCGAACTTCACCGGGACGAACTCTGGATAGTTCGCCATCAGCAACCCGACATGGTCTCCGGGCCGGACCCCGATCGCAACCAGCCCGTTCGCGATCCTGGTCGCCAGCTCAGCGGTCTCCCGATAGGTGAACGTGCGCTCGTCGGTGATGACCAGTGGCCGGTCACCGAATTCGCTCGCACAGTGCAGCAGCCAGTCGCCGAGCGGGCGCGGCTGCCAACTCGGGAACCGCTGCGCGAGCTGCTCCCGTCGAACGTCGAAATCACTGTGGGTCACGATTGTTCAACCGATCTCGTCGACGACACCGTCGACGATTGCCTGGCGAAGGAGGAATTTCTGGACCTTGCCCGAGGGGGTGGCGGGCAAGCTGTCGGCGACGAACCAGCGTCTCGGTGTCTTGAAGGGCGACAGTGTGGTGCTGAGCTGCGCCTTGACCGAATCCACGAGGTCGTCCGGCTGGTCACCGCGCACGACGAGGACAGCGGCCACGGTCTCACCCCACTTCTCGTGTGGGACACCGACGACAGCGGCCTGCTGGATCGCCGCGTGTTCGAGGAGGCGGGACTCCACCTCTGCGGGAGCGATGTTCTCGCCACCGCTGATGATCAGGTCCTTGAGCCGTCCCGTCACAGTGACGTAGCCTCTGCTGTCCATCGACCCGAGATCACCGGTGTGTAGCCAGCCTTCGGCGTCCACCGCAGCCGCCGTGGACGCGGGGTCACGGTAGTACTCGATCATCTGCTGATAGCCGCGAGCACAGATCTCACCAGGAACGCCCAGCGGAGCCACGCCTGCGCCGTCCGTACCCGCGATCTTGACCTCGACCTGCGGAATCGGGTGGCCCACTGTGCTGAGCTGATCAGCAAGCGAGTCATTCCGGCGAGTCGCGGTGATGACCGGGGCGAGTTCGGTCTGACCGAACAGGTTGTGCACCGAGGCACCGAAAACCCTTGCCGCGCCCTCGATCATCACCTGTGGGACGTTCGCGGCCCCACCGACAATGCTCGTGAACCGCGGTGCGGCGTCTTCCTTTCCCCGGGTGATCTCGAGCAAGGCCCCGAGGATCGTGGGCACGAAGAACAAGACGTCGGCGTTTTCCTCCGCAGCCAGACGCAGCACTGTTTCGGGTACGAAAGTCTCGATCAGCAGTATCGTGCCGGCCATCCACACCGGTCCGAGCGTGCCGATCACGCACGCCGCCGTGTGGAACATGGGCAGCGGGTTCACGAAGACCGATCCCTCGGCGATTTCCGCGGCAGCCATGGTCATCTTCGCCACGTTGACGAGCGAACGGTGCCGGAGCAGAACGCCTTTCGGGTTGCCTGTCGTTCCCGAGGTGTATTGCAGCATGACCGGGTCGTCCGGGTCGATCTCCGCAGGTTCGTAGTTCGACCGGCTCGATTCCCAGAGCACCGCGTCCGACAGGCTGATCAGTCGCCGGACACCGGGAACGCGCTCGACCGCCGTCCCCGCGACTGCCGCCATGTCGTAGCCGCGGTACCCGTCGGCGTGGATGAGTACCGTCGCCCCTGAATGCTCGAGCGTGTAGACCAGCTCCGACTCCCGGAATGCTGGGTTCAGTGCGACAAGCACCCGCCCCGCCAAGGCGGCACCGAATTGGATGATCGGCCACTCGACCGCGTTGGGAGCCCACAGGGCAACGAATTCACCGGGCTCGGTGATCTCGGCCAATGCCGCCGCCACTCGCAGTGCCTCGCGGTACAGATCACTGTAGGTGAGTCGTTCAGGCACAGCGCTGCTGTGTGGGGTGCCGATCAGCGCGACCGCACTGGGATGCGTCCGGGCCCGATCGGCCAGCAGCGAACCGACGGTGTGGTCGGAGAGTGGCACGTTGTCGTCTGCCGCCCAATAGGACTCACTGAGCGAACGATCTGGGACAGCTGTCATTGGCATGCGCTTCCGCTACTTCCCGCGAAATACGGGAATTCTCTTGTCATGGAACGCCGCGACACCCTCGGCGAAATCATCGGTGGCGAACAACTTCACCTGGTTGTCGACTTCGCTGTCGAGCACCGAGACCGGATCGCGCGGCCATCGCCGGAACATGTCTTTCAGCGCTTCGACAGCGAGTGGCGGGGCAAGGCACATGCGCTCGGCATCGGCGAGAGCTCTTTCCAGCGCGGTGCCGGGTTCCACGACCACATCGGCGAGTCCGATGGCGCTCGCCTCCTCGCCGGTGAGCCGGGCAGGCAGCAACATGAGTTCGCGAGCCTTGGCCATGCCGACGCGTGCGGGCAGCGAGGCGAAGATCCCCATGTCGCCGGCCAAGCCGACACCGGTGAACGCGGTGCTGAACACCGAGTCCGCCGCGGCGACCACCCGATCACAAGCCAAGGCCAGCGACACGCCCGCCCCGAAGGCGGCCCCCTCCACCGCGGCGATGACCGGCTTGCCGCCCAGCCAGATGGCTCGCACCACGCGCTGCGCGGCCTCGGCGCGGGGTTTGGCTTCGTCGGCCTCCATGCGACGCATGGTGGAGATGTCACCGCCCGCGCAGAACCCCGCACCGGCACCGGTCAGCACGATCACCCGGACGCCCGGGTCCGACATCGCCTCTTCGAGTCGCTCGGCCAACAGGTACCGCAGCGGCAGATCGATGGCATTACGTCGCTGTGGACGGTTCAGGGTGATGATCCGGATCGGCCCACGGTCTTCGGTCAGGACAGGCGGCTGTTCGTCGGACATGTCTACTCGCCTCGAAACTTCGGTTCGCGACGCTCGATCACGGCGGCCAGGCCTTCACGGGAGTCCGCGGTGCCGGAAAGCTCGGAGACGGTCCGCGCCTCCTCGGGCAACCGGTCCGCCAGGCTCGCGCCAACCCCACCCCACAGCAATCGTTTGGTGGCGCCGATCGCCATCGGGGCGGTCGTCGTGAATTGCCGCGCGTACGCCAGTGATTCGGCCTCCAGATCGTCAGCAGGTACAACCTTGGTGAGCAGCCCGATCTGGAATGCCTCGGCAGCGTCGACGACGGGATTGGTCAGCAGAATGTGCATCGCCTTGCGCAGACCGACCAGCTGAGTGAGGGTGACCGACACACCGGCGTCGGGCGCCATACCGACGCGGACCGCGCCGGACATGAACTTGGCGGTCTCGGCGGCGATGACGAAATCCGCCGCACAGACCAGACCGAAGCCGCCACCACCGGCGGCGAAGCCGTGCACCGAGGCGACGACGGGAACGTTCAGCTGGGTGAGTGCGGATACCGCGATCTGCAGCCAGGCCGTGGCCTCACGGAGATAGTCGGGCAGCTGCTCGCCTTTGGCGGCGAACACCTTCACATTGCCACCGGCACAGAAGTTCTTGCCCGCGCCCGAGAGCAGCACCACCCGCACCCGCGGATCGCCGTGCACTCGCAGAATGGCTGAATGAAGCTCCTGAAGGAACGGAACATCCATCCCGTTCGAGGTCTCCGGGCTGTTCAACAGCAGATGGGCGACACCATCGTCGTCGACAACGACACTGACCAGCTCGTTCATCGCTTGCTCCCTGCGGTAAACGAGCCGATTCCGTCTTTCGCGGAACTACTCGTCAGATGGTCGAGGACGGTCTCGAACTCGAGGTTCAGCCCGTCCGCGAGCGGCATTGCCAGCCCCTGGTGGACAAGCCGTTTGGTTCTCGCCAGTGCCACGGGGTTCTTGGTGGACAGCTGCTCCGCGAAATCACGCACACCGGATTCGAATTCCGCCGCGGAGTACTTCCGGTACGCCAGACCCCAGGCAATCGCGTCATCAGCGGTGAGACGGTCGCCGGTAAGGATGTGCGCGAGCGCGCGCTGCCGTCCGACCAGGCGCGCGAGTCGTTGCGTACCACCGCCGCCAGGAACCTGGCCGTAGCGGGAATGAATGTCGGCGAGCACGGCATTCTCGTGGAGGAGCACGATATCCGCGGCCTGAGCGAGCTCGAACCCGCCGGCGGTCGCATATCCCTCGATCGCGCAGATCACGGGAACCGGCACCTCGGCGATCACGTCGCAGGCGGACCTGAAGTTGGCGAACAGCGGCGCGGTGGCGTCGCGACCGGCCTCCCGGAGGCGCTCGAGCTCGTGGAAGTCGCCACCCGCACAGAAGTTTCCGCCACTCCCGCGAATGACGATCACCTGTGCCCGCACCGCGGTCTCGAGAAGAGCGATGTGCAACCGCTCCCCCAATTCCACCGTGATGGCGTTCATCCGGTCGGGCCGGTTCAGCGTGATGGTTCCGACGCCGTTCGTGATCTCGGTGAGAACCGTGGCTTCCGACGGAGTCGCCTGGTCAGCACCTGCCTGGGACTCGCTCACATCAACCGCCCTCCGCCGACTTCGAGCACAGCCCCGGTCATGTAGCTGGACAGATCCGAGGCCAGGAACAGAGCGGCTCCGGCAACCTCCGCAGCTTCACCGGCACGCTTCATCGGGATGGCGGCCTCACGCTCGGCGAAAACCTCCGGAGGCATGGCCTCGGTCATCGCCGTCCGGATGAGACCGGGCTGGATGGCGTTGACCCGCACGTTCTTGTGCGCCAGTTCCTTCGCTCCCGCTTTGGTCATGCCGACGATGCCGGCCTTGGCGGCGCTGTAGTTGGTCTGGCCCGGGTTTCCCGACTTGCCCGACAGCGAGGACATGTTGATGATCGACCCGCTGCCGGCATCACGCATGACCGCCGAGGCAGCCCGCAGTCCGAGCCAGGTGCCGCGCAGATGCACTGCCATCACCAGGTCGAAGTCGGCAACGGTCATCTTGCGCAGCGACGCGTCCCTGGTGACACCGGCGTTGTTGACGAAGACGTCCAGCCGTCCCGTCCGGCGCACCGTCTCGTCGACCAGGCCCTGCACCGAGCTCTCGTCGGTCACGTCGCAGCCGATACCGATCGCACGGTCGCCGATCGACGTCGCCGCCGCCTGGGCGCCGGCCTCGTTCAGATCGGCCAGCACTACCGCAGCACCGTGCTCGTGCAGCAGTTGCGCAACGGCCAAGCCGATGCCTCCCGCAGCACCGGTGACAACCGCGGTTCGCCCCTCGAGCAGCAATTCGGTCATGCGATGAACCGAGCGATCGACTCGGCGACACAGGCGGGTTTGGCTGAGCCGTCCACCTCGATGGTCGTGATCAACTTGGCCTGAATGCCACCCGGCACCTGATCGACGGAATCAATGCTGGTGGTGGCTCGCACCCGCGCGTTCACGGGCACCGGCGAGATGAACCGCACCTTGTCGAAGCCGTAATTGACAGCCATGGACAGCTTTTCGATGGTGTAGAGCTGATGGTTCAGCACGGGCAGCAGAGACAGGGTCAGCAGCCCATGCGCGATGGTGCCCTTGAACGGACCGTCGGCAGCACGCTCCGGATCCACATGGATCCACTGGTGGTCACCGGTCGCTTCGGCGAAGGTGTCGATCCGATTCTGATCGATCTCGAGCCACTCCGTGGTTCCCAGGGATGTCCCCGCCGCGGCAGCGAACTCCTCGATGGTTGCGAAAACTCGCACGTCAGCACTCCTCACTAGACCTTTGATTTTAATATAGATTTGAATGTACGATAGGTCAAGCTTGTCGGACACAGGCAGTCACCACCGAAGCCGTACGCGAGCGAAGATCGGAGGCAACCCCATGGCACAACCAGCCGCGACAGTCGGCCCGGACTCGAAGTCGGCCCGGACCCGCAAGCGCATACTCGACGCCGCGGCGTACATACTCAGCCGTAAGGGGTATGCGGGCACCCGGTTGACCGAGGTTGCGGACCTGGCCGACCTGCAAGCCCCCGCGATCTACTACCACTTCCCCTCCCGCGACGACCTGATCGAGGAAGTGATGTGGTCAGGCATCGCCGATATGCGAGATCACGTGGCAGCGACTCTCGCAGCGCTCCCGGAGGAGACCTCGCCGATCGAGCGGATCGCCATCGCGGCCGAAGCTCACCTACGGCACGAATTGCAGATCTCCGACTACACGACCGCCGCGATCCGAAATGCCGCGCAGGTGCCGGCGAAGATCCGGACCCGGCAGCTGGACGAGGAGATCGCGTACGGCGCGATCTGGAAGAAGCTGTTCGAAGAAGCAGCCGAAACAGGATCTCTACCAGACCATCTCGACCTGAGCTCTGCCCGCATGTTGCTGCTGGGCGCTCTCAACTGGGCATCGGAGTGGTGGACTCCCGACGTCCGCCCGCTCGACACCGTGGTACAGACCGCGCAATCCATGATCCGGCGCATCCTGGGCGATGAGGGTGTGCAGGAAATTTAACAGACCCTAAATTATAGCTCGTGTAGTACCCAACGAAGGAGTTAGACCGCATGGATCTTCAGCTGCGCAATGCCCGTGTTCTCGTGACCGGCGGCGCCTCCAACATCGGCCGTGGCATCGTGCACGGGTTCGCCCGCGAAGGCGCACGGATTGTCATCAGCGATATCGATGCCGAGCAAGCCGAGAAGGTACGCGCCGAGGCACTCGAACTCGGCGCGGCGGCGGTCGAGGTCGCGGCCGGAGACCTCACAGTCGAGGGTGTCGCGCGAGTGGCAGTGGACCGGGCCGTTCGAGGCTGGGATGGCCTCGACGTGCTGGTGAACAACGCGGGCTGGAGTGTCCCCGGCTTCATCGCCGAGGACACCGATCGCGCCAAGTGGCAGCGAACTGTCGAGGTCAACCTCTACACCGCGATCGCATCGACCCAGGCCGCTCTGCCTGTTATGCGCGAGGCCGGGCAGGGCTCGATCGTGTTCATCTCCAGCGACGCGGCATTCGGGCAGATCCGACAGGGCGTTTACGGCGCCACGAAGGCGGCACTGATCGCGCTGGCGCGCACGACCGCCCGTGAACATGGACGCCACGGAATCCGATCGAATGTTGTCTGCCCAGGGTTGGTCATCCCCGAAGGACCGGAGGCAGTAGGGAAAGACAGCCTGTGGGCAGCCGACGACGACTCGGTGTTCAACGAGAAGCAGATCGATTTCCTGCTCAAGGACATTCCACTGCGCCGCCTCACCAAAGCCGATGACATCGCCAACGCTGTGCTGTGGGTGTCATCCGAGACCGCCGCGCGGCAGGTCACCGGTCAGGTCTTCTCGGTCAGCGGCGGCTACACGATGCCGTAGCCACTACGCCCGCGTGCTACCGACACAGCTGCGGGGTGACTCGCCTCGGCGTCGCCTAGACTCGCCTTGGTGACGAATTTGTCGAATCACGGTTCGAAAGGCCCCGCCCGGGTCGGCGGCACCGGGCGACGGCGCCGCGCCGACGTATTGACCGCCTTGACCGTCCTGCTGGAGTCACACCGCTTGGCCGACATCGAGGTCAAGGACATCGCGCAGCAGGCAGGCATCAGCCGTTCCAATTTCTATTTCTACTTCCCGACCAAGGGAGCCGCGGTCGCCGCCTTGATCGCCGACATCCAGCAGGAACTGCTGGCCGTCGGCGTGGATTGGTACGGCCGTGACGATCTCGCGGACGACGTGCGGATTCGCCGGGGCATGCACGCGACAATCCAGTACTGGCGTGGCCATGCGCGCCTGATCATGGCGATGTTCGAGGCAGCCAGGGAGAACGACGAGGTCCGCGAGACCTGGCAGCACACGATGTCCGCGCTCGCGGCGGCCGCGAGTGCCCGAATCGCCGAGAACAGCCTGGTCATCGATCTACGACTGCCGACCCTGTCCGCGATCATGGTGGACATGACCGCACGGGCGATGGAGCGTGATGTCGCATCGATTGTCGAGACAGGACGCCCCGTCCGAGGCATGGAGGCAGCACTGGTGCACGTGTGGCTGGAGAGCACCGTCTTCGACGGCCCACAGGCATAGCGGCACCCGCGCTACACAGCCTTTACCTGCGCGAACACGATCACCACTCCCTACGCGGAAAATTTCTAGACGCGCGTCAAATTTATTCTATACAAGAATAAGCATCACTGCTACGGTTGCATGACGCCCAACACAACCGTGAGGATCTATGATGCGTGCCACTCTCTCTGCGACCAAAGACATACTTCTCGGTGTCTCCCCCTGGGTCCCGAACCAATCGGAATTCGGGTTGGATTCGCTGACCGCGCAGGAGATGACCGCGGCACTCGCCGGCGGCGTACCCGGCGCGAAGATCGAGGACCTGCGGGTCGAGATCGACTCGCGGGGTACCACCGACAGGGCGCGGCTGCGACTGGTCTGGAACGAGGCGGGTCGGCGTGCCGGACTCCCCGATACCGCTTTCGCCAAGGGCACATCGAGCCAGCTCGGCCCCCGGACCATCGTCTCCGGGTTCGGCTGTCACACCTACGAATCCCGGTTCTTCACCCAGATCCAGCCGGCCCTGTCCGACCTCACCATCACGCCGTTCATCAGCCGGTCCGGAATCGGCGGCCGCTATGTCATCGCCTTCGAAGACCTCGCCCGGCGGGGCGAAGTCACCTTGTACAACGCCGACGACGAGGCGTCGAAGGAACACGCCGAGGCGGTCATCGATCTCCTGGCGAAGCTGCATGGCCGCTTCTGGCGTTCTCCTCGGTTCCACACCGATCTGTCCTGGCTCGAAACCTATTCGCGCCGACCGGGTTACCCGTTCATGCAGCGGTTCTTCACCTGGAGCGAGCAGAAGTTCATGAAGCAGGACCGCGTCGTGCCCAACCCGGTCCGGCGCCTCACCAAGCAGTACGTCCAGAACCAGCCGGCATTGGTCAAGGTCTGGGAATCGATGCCGCAGACCCTCTGCCACGGTGACTGCCACCTCGGCAATACCTTCTCCAACCCCGATGGCACCGCGGGAATCTACGACTGGCAGGTCTTCCACAAGATGAACGGCCTGCGGGACTTCGCGTATTTCATGATGCACTCGATCCCGACAGAACTGCGCCGCGCGGAAGAACACAATCTGCTGAGGCGCTACCTCGACGGTTTGGCGGAGGCGGGTGCGGGCAGCGAAGCACCGAGCTTCGCGGAGGCATTCGACACCTACCGGCTTCTCACCATCGACGGGTGGATTGCCATCGTGTTCACGCTCGCGGCAGGCGGCATGCAGCCGGACGACCGTATGGAGGTCACCGCGGTCCGCGCGATCAACACCCTGGTCGATCTCGATGTCGAGAAGGCCATCGCCGCGGCGGTGTGACGCCGAGACAGCGACACAGCGGGGATCTGGGCCAGATCCCCGCTGTTGCGTACTCGGACCGCTCCGAGTACGACAGTGAGCGTCTGTCTACCTCAACGATCGCACTCGGCACCGTGACCGAGTCCGCTCCAGCAGAGCCGCTGCACCGTGAAATCGCGGACGTCGCGCATTGCCGGGTCCAGCACAACCTGCTGTCGGCGCACCCGTCGGTGCAGGAAACGCACGAGCTCGGTGTCGCGTTCCGGCCCTGCGGTCAGGACCAATTCCTCGATCAAACGGTCTGCCTCCTGCCAGTCGACCGGGCGGAGCCCCAGCAGACGCTCCTCGTCGGCCCGGTCACGCTCTTCCATGGCTGCCGCGACCTCATCGGCTCGCAGCACAGCACGGTCCATATCGCGGGCGATCCGGAGCCGGAACGCGAGGTGGTCGTCCTCGGGCAATCCGTCGATGATGTCGGACAGCACACGCTCCGCGGACACCATCCAAGGACGACGGCGAGACGCGGCGGGCTCCGGGAGCGATTCCTCGGCGTCCAATTCGACTCCCGCCTGCTCCGCGATGATTTCCAGGCACAGCACCTGGGAAAGCAGCGCCCACGATTCCCATTGGGCGAGGTCGAACTCCGGTGGCGGATCACGACGGACTCCGACAGACAGAAGAGCCGTGAGCGACGCGAACCGCACCGCATGGAAATTGACGACGGCAGGGACGACGGGCTCACCGGTCGCATGCTCGTAGGTCGCGTAGGCGCGCATGAGATCACCGATCGGCTGCGCAGTGTCCCGCATTCGCATGGCGCCGAGGTCGGCGAGCGGATCACCCAGGCAAGCGAATTCGACATCCATCAAGGCAGTGACGTGACCGCCCGCATGCAGGAACTGGCCGGCGTCGAAGTGTATCCACGAGACTCGATCACGAGCCGCCGGCACATTTCGGTGCAACCAGCGAACGATGAACTCGTTGACCGGATCGGGACCAGGTTTCACCGAGCGATACCACTTCTCGGATAACTCGAAGCCCATCATCCCGATCTCGCGCTCCCCGACCGGCCTGTGCAGACCGGCCGCGGCGAACGCCGCGGGATCGATCGCGTGCGCGCGAGCCAGCTCCTGGATGTACTCGTCGAGGACCTGGTCGCGCACCAGCGGTGAGTCGTCCGGGCCGAACCGGTCGCGGCCGGACACCGCTTCCATCAGAATTCCCTCGGGCTCTGGGCAGAAGCCGAGCACCTCGGGGATATTGATTCCGTGATCCTGCAGCACGAGCATGATCCGGTATTCCCGCTCGATGGACAGCTTCTGTGTCCACGGCAGGTCTTCCTCGCGCTGACAGCGCAGGTACAGTGCGCGCACCGTGCCGTCGAACATTCGCACATCGACGAACCACGATGGCCGCCAGCGCGCCTGACGCGCCGCGGAGATCACCTCACCTCCGACGGTCCTACCGATCCATTCGAAGGCGGCGGGCCACGGCGCGGGCAATTCTCGCCAGCGCTGCTCGGCGGTGGTTTCGCTGGGTGTCGTCACGTTCGATGTTCCTCTCGGATTCTTCAGACATCCTCAGCCGGTGACATCGCGGCCGATGAGCCGGCGTGCGATCACCCACTGCAACACTTCGTTGGCGCCTTCGAAGATCTCCAAGATCTTGGCGTCGCGAAATATCTCCTCGAGCCGATAGGTCTCGCCCGTCGCCGAGACCTGGCGAGCGAAGCCGTAGCCGCCATAGATCTGTAGCGCATCGCGGGCCAGGTCATTGGCCAGCCTCGTAGCGAACGACTTGGCCATCGAGGCCTCCGGCTCGCCCGAGCGATCACCACGGTCGAGCCGCACAGCAGCCTTCTGATACATGGCCCGCGCCGCCTCGAGTTCGGTCGCGCGTTCGGCCAGCTTGAACTGCCAGTACTGCATCTCGCCGAGCTTGCGGCCGAACAGTTCCCGGCTTCGCAGCCGGGCGATGGCCAGATCCAGCGCGGCCTGCGCCACCCCGACGCCCGCGGCGGCGATCCCGACGCGGCCGGCGGCCAACGACGCCAGTGCCGTCCCCAGACCGCGACCGGGTTCACCGAGCGAATGATCGGCGGGAACCGACACATTGTCGAAGACGATGTCAGCAGTGATCTGGCCGCGATGGCCCATTTTCAGGTCCGGCGTCCCCACGGTAACCCCTGGTGCGTGCATATCGACCAGGAGCATGGTGGCGTCTTCGCTGTCACCGTCACGGCACAGCAGACAGACCCAGTCGGCGACAACCGAGTTGGTGATCCAGCGCTTCCGGCCGTTGACCACGAAACCTTCCGGCGTTCGGGTCGCTACCGTTTTCAGCGCGGTCGGCGTCAGATCACTGGAGGCATCCGGTTCCGTGGTCGCGAACGCGAAGACCAGCTCACCAGAGATCAGCCCAGGCAGCACGGACTCGCGTACCTGTGGCTGCGCGAAGGACAACGCCCGCGCGTTCAGAATGCACTGGCCGTCGAATACACCCGCGAGACTCGAACTCTCGTAAGCGATCTCTTCGGTCACGATGCAGGTTGCCAGCATGGCGTGCGAGAGTCCGGCGCCGAACGGCTTCTCGAACGGCACGGCGAAGCAACCCGCGCTCGCCAACCCGGTGAACGCTGCCCACGGAAACGCCTCGACCGACTCTTCCCGCTGGGCGATCTCCCGCGCCACCGGCGCCAGATGAGTTGCCACGGCCGCACGGGCCATCGACCGCACGTGGGCGACGTCGTCGGGCAGAAATACGTCATGCCACATCCGGTCGGCGGTACGGGCCACTGGTTCGCTGGTCATGGAATTCCTCAGCTTGTAGATGTCCGCGGTAGCACCCTGGATACAAGGTGGCGGATCGGAGGTGATCTATCTATTCCGCTGCACACCGGGGCCATGCCCGCACCCTGAGCGGCTGGACTGTCAACGGTTCCGGTCCAGGCGATCCTTTTTGCAGGAGGTCATCCCCACAGCAGTCACGATGCCGACCACAATGACGAAATACGCTGAATACAGCACGAGCAGCATCACCATTCGATATCGGACCCCAGCCCGCTGCGGAGCAGAAAGACCGAACCGGCCGTCCCAGCCCTGTCACTGACCAGGCTCGCGATATTCGAGTGACCGAAATCTGTTCGCTCGACATGGATTTCACCGCTGATCGACGTGCGCTCCGACAACCAGCGCCGAAGCCACGCCGCCCGCTGGGCTTCCGCGCCGGTCATTGCTACCGCCCTTCGAAAGCGGGTGCGGACTTCGCGATGAACGTGCGTACAGCACGTGCGGCGTCGACCGTCGCGCCGGTTCGCGCCAACGCATCGATCTCGGCGCTCAACTGCTCGGGCAACGTCGACGAGTCGGCACTGCGAAGTAGTCCCCGGATTTCCGCGTACGCACGAGTCGGACCGGCCGCCAAGGCTTCCACCCGGCTCAGCGCAGTCGTCTCGAGCTCGCTCGCATCGACGACATCGGAGATCAACCCCCATTCCTTGGCTTCGACAGCATCCAGCACCCGGCCGAGATACAGCTCCTGCGCGCGGCGCAAACCGACCAGCCGTGGTAGGTACCACGAGGTTCCGCCATCCCCCGACAGTCCCAGTGTGGTGAACCCTGTTGCGAACTTCGTGCCTTCCGCAGCGAGAGCGACGTCGGAGCAATACACCAGACCGAGGCCACCGCCACCGACGGAACCGTGCACGGCGCTCACGACCGGAATCGGCAACTCGGCAAAGATGCGGAGCGCCTCGTGGAATGGAGTCACCATGCGCCGCAGCGTCGTCGACAGATCTCCGGGCTCGGTGTCGGCGAAAACCGTGATGTCGCCCCCGACGGTGAACGCGGGGCCGTTGCCCACGATCAGCAGTGCCCGCAGACCCACCAGTGCCGCGCAACGCTGGGCGACCTCGTAGAGGTCGTCGGCCATTGTCTGGTCGATCGCGTTGCGCTGACGCGGCCGGTTGAGACGAAGCACAGCGATCCCGTCCGTCACCGAGAACTCGACGGTCCGCAGCCCGCTTTCCGGTGTCAGCGCCTTGTGCCACTGCTCGCTGTCGGTCAGTTGCACGAGCTCGACGATTCGACCGTCCGAGAAGGTCAGCAGATGGACGAACTCGGCGTCGAGAACGCCATGCCCGACACGAGCGGTGCCGGTGTATCGACCGGAGACCGCGAGCCGGCCGTCATCGAGCCAGTTGAACCGCGTCGGTTCGGCCCGCGCCGTGTAGTACTTGGCGATGCGACCCCAGAAATCGCGACGCATGGCGTCGGGCCCCTGGTACACGCCACCGAGCTCGAACGGCATTCCTTCGGTAGTCCGGCCTTCGAACCGAGGATGCAGAATCGCGTCCAACCGCTCGCGGTCTCCCGTCGCCAAGGCGTCGTACAGGGTGGCGGCCAGATCCTTTGCTGCAGTTCGCTCATCGCCCTGCAGCACAGCGCGCGAACCGTCTTTGTCAACGTTCATCGTCGGACCAGCTCTCATCAATTCTTTTAATATAGATTTGAAACTGTAGTTGACCACATGCGAGACCGTCAAGCGTGTCGGCTCACCGCACAGGACCGATGCCTTCCAGCACAGCAGTCGGCGGCTCGACGGATTGATTGATATCGGCCAGAATGGCCTCCTGCGCGACGCGCGGCAGGGTGTGCAGGATCTCGCGTACCCGTGCCTGGCGGCGGAAGACGGCCTGGCGAACGGGCATGCCCGGTTGCGCGACCATCTGCGGGATGATGCCCTCGATCTCCTCGGCGCCACCGTGGTGGTGACCGGCGTCGACGAGCGCCTGCTCGCGCGCCATCTGCGCCTCGTCCTTCTCCTCGGACATACCGATGGGGCCGATCATGCGACCGTTGAGGAACTGTTTGACCACCGGCTCGTCGCTGGTGAGCAGCACCTCGCGGGGGCCGAACATGACCAGGTTGCGGCGGAAGAGCATGCCGATGTTGTCCGGCACGGTACGGGCCAGGTTGATGTTGTGCGTCACGATGAGGATCGTGGCGTCGATCTGGGCATTGATATCGATGAGCAGCTGCGACAGATAGGTGGTACGGACCGGGTCCAGACCGGAGTCCGGTTCGTCGACCAGGATGATCTGCGGGTCCAGGACCAGGGCGCGGGCCAGGCCGGCACGCTTGCGCATACCGCCGGAGATCTCACCGGGAAGCTTGCCCTCGGCACCGAGCAGACCGGTCAGCTCGAGCTTCTCCATCACGATCTGCTTGATCTCGGATTCGGTCTTCTTGGTGTGCTCGCGCAGCGGGAACGCCACGTTGTCGAAGAGGTTCATCGAGCCGAACAGCGCGCCGTCCTGGAAGAGGACGCCGAACAGTTTGCGGATGTCGTAGAGCTGTTTGCTGGAGCAGGCGGTGATATCGGTGCCATCGATATAGATGGAGCCTTGCTCGGGGCGCAGCAGACCGATCAGCGTCTTCAGGAACACAGATTTTCCGGTACCCGAGGGGCCGAGCAGGGCGCTCACCTCACCCGAAGGGAGCGTGATCGACACGTCCTGCCAGATACGTTGCGAACCGAACGACTTGGTGATGCCTTCGGTCTTGACCTCGACGCCCATGGCGACTCTCTCTCCTCGTTAGTTTCAGACCGGTGTGATGTCGGAGATGAGCCAGCTACCCGCGGCGTCATCCATGGTCACCCGCACCCGACTGCCGTCCAGGCGAGGTCCCTGATATTTGGTACTGGTCGTCTCCTGGTTCAGGAACAGGAGCAGGGTGACCTTCTCGCTGGTGGCCGAGACCACGGCGGTGCCGACGATCGTCGCTGTGGTGACAATCGAATCGCGGTGCGCGGCGGGGATGATCACGCTCGAACCCAGTTTTCCGAAGTCGTCCCGGAACTTTCCGGTCAGGCTCTCCGACACTGCGGGAAACTCACGGTCGATGGTGGCGTGGTCGTACGAAAGAACCTTCGGCACAGTGGATTCCGCGGCGGCGCGCGCACCTCGCACCGCTTCCGCGGTGGCCTGGTGATCCGCGGTGCTGCGGGCGAAGACCACCGTCGTCGCCGTCACCACGCACAGCAGTAGCGCGAGGACCACGAGAGTCGAGATCGTCGCGCGGCGGCTCAGGCCCGACAGCCAGCGAACCGAGCGGAGAAGTCCGGAACGCCCGCCCGCACCGTGATCCCGCCGCGCCGAATCACTCTGCTGCTGCGTACCGTCCGCATCGACGGCCGCGGCTTTCTGATCGATTTCTTCCAGGTCGGTCGTTGCGGTGTCGATGGTCATGCGACGAACTCCACGTTCGAGACGAGCCAGCGGCCGTCGGAGTGGTCGAGGGTCATCTTCATGCGGTAGACCCGCTGCTGTCCCTCAGGGGCTTCGGTGTTCTTGACCGTGGAGGTGACCGCGGTCAGCACGGTTGCGTGCGCGTCATCGATGTCGACGAGACCGGATTCCTTGACCTCACCGGTGGAATCGACCTTGCCGTTCTCGAGCACGCTGGCGAAATTCTTGGAGATCTTGTCCCACTGGTCCCGGAACGGACCTGTCGAGTCTGTGGCGATGGCCTGGAGATTCTGGTTGGCCGAGGTGTGGTTCAGGGTGACGAGCTGGACAGCGATTCGATTCGCCGCGGCCAGCGCCGCGCCGTCTCGATCGTCGTCCAGCGCGTTGCCGCGCACATCCATCCCGAGCTTCACGCTCACACCGCCCAATATCAGTACCGCGGCGGCGAGCAGCGCAATCGCCCATATCGACCGTGGACTCGATTCTCGCTGAGGCGAGCCGCTGAAATCTGCGGCGAGTTCCACCTTGTCCGGTTCGTGCACCTGATCTTCTCGATCAGCATCTACTTGATCAGCAGTGATTGCCATCCCTGGTTCTCCTCTCCGTGGGCGGCGCTGCGGGCAGAGAGCCCGAGGACGTAGGTGAGGCCGTCAGGGCCTCGGAATGTCCCGTCGCCTTCGGCGTAGGGAACGGTCAATGCGGCCGGTGCGACAGCGTCGGTCCTGACAGCAGCCGGGGTCCGCGGAGCGGGGGTACTGGGAGCCTTCGGCGGCTCGGATGCCGACTCACCGGGGTGCGCGAGCATTTCCTCCCACGTCGAGGGCAGGCCTCGCGGGCAGTTGGCAACCTCGGCGGTGCGCACGGACGGATCGGTGGCGCAGGGCGTGTTCCTGGCACCTCGGATCACTTTCGGCTCGTCCGGCGCGACATTGCAGTAATTCCCGAGCGGAATCTCGGCCGGACCGACATCGGAGGGGTCACGGCGCTGGGTCGCCTGATACCCCTCCGTGCACGGCGGCGGGTTCAGCGTGTTGCCAAGCTTGACATCCAGCGCCGCCGCGGGCGCGAGCATGTTGCCGTCGGTCTGGAATCCACCACCGACAACGCTGTAGTCCACCGCCGCGGCCAGGGCCGGGTACACCACGAGGACCTGACGCACGCCCGGCAGATTCACTCGCACCACTTGGCCGACGGTCTGCAGATCAGCCAGCATGGCCGGCAACGGGGTGCTCAGATCCGCGAGCGTGCCCGCCACGGTATCCGCGGCGGACGGACCACGGTCCAGCACGCCACGCAGATCGGCGTCACTCTGTGCGAGCTGCGCGGTGAACGAACCGAGGTCGCTGACCGCCGAACGGATCTCCGAGCGCACGGAGTTTCCGGTATGCAGCAGTGGTTCCGCATCGTGGATCAGCGCCAGCGTCGGGCCGATATCGGCCTGCGCCAGGTCGAGGAATGCGGCGGAAGACTCGATGAGCGAGGCGAGCGCCGGACCCGTTCCGTTGACGGCCTGGAAGGTTTCGTCGAGTGTGATGCGAAGGGAGTTCGTGGAGACACTCGACAGCAAGGTCTGCGTCTTGTCCAACACGTCGCTCGTCGGGATCGGCACCGCCGTCCGTGACCGCGGAATCTGCGACCCGTCCGCGAGGTAGGGTCCGTTTTCGTCCGTGGGGACCAAGTCGACGTACTGCTCACCGATCGCGGAGGTGCTCTTGATGGTAGCTCCGGCGGCGGCCGGAATATCCCAGCCATCCCGCAGCTGCATCCGAACCTGAACGTCACCGTCGTGCAGATCGACACCGGTGACCCGGCCGACCTCGACACCGCGATAGGTGACCGACGCGGATTCGTAGATGCCACCGCCGTCGGTGAAATCCGCTGTCACCGTATATGTTCCGATTCCCGTGACACGCTGGATACCGATGTAGTGAACGGCGCCATATACCACGCTGACAACAGCGAGCAACGAGAACACGATCAGCTGGCCTTTGACGAGACGGGTCTTCATCACCGGCCTCCGTTCTGGTCGGCGCCGGCGACCGGTGGTTCGCCGGCGGGGTCGGCTTGGAGCGGCGCGGTCAGCGGATTCACCGCACGATTGGACAACGGAATCAGGTCCTCGAGCGGAATGCTGCCGATGACCTTGTCCCGAATCGTCTCGACACTGAGGTCCAGGGTGAGGAAGAGATTGACGTAGTCGCCCTTGATGGCCTTGTCCGCCACCGTGACCGGAAACGGGAACGTCGCTGCGACGAGCAGCGAACCGGTGAGATCGGAGCCGGCGGCAGCCAGCTGGCTCAGCACCGGCTGGAGGCTGTGCAAGTTGGCGGTAATATCGTCCCGGCTCGCCGTCAGCACTTCCGCCGCGCGCTGCCCGAAAGTACCAACACTGTCGAGCATGGTGACCAGTTGAGCCCGCTGCTCATCGAGGACACCCAGCGCCGGTTGAATCTGCTCGATGCCCGTCCGCAGCGTGTCCTTCTGCTGCGCGAGCTCCCGGGAGAAGGCGTCCAGGCTGTCGATCGCCCGCACGATATCGTCTCGCTGCGCATTCAATCCTTCGACGAAGGTGGCGAGACGGTCGAACGAGCGATTGATGGCTTCCTCGTGGCCGCCGAATCCCTCGTTCAGTTCGGCCATGATGGTCCGGACCTGCTGCAATCCACTGCCATTGAGCACCAGAGACAGTGCTGCGAGCACCTCCTCCGTCGCCGGGTACTCCGAACTCGCCGACAACGGGATCACGTCCCCGTCGCGCAGCAGCGAACTGCCGGGTGCCTGGTCGCTGGTCGTGAGCTCGAGATACTGAGCGCCGAGCACACTGCTCTGCGCCAATCGAGCCTTCACGTCGGACGGCAGCCGGACGCCCTTGTCGATCTTCAGTGTCGCTACCGCGATGTGGTCGCGGACAGCGATCGAGGAGATCATTCCGACCGTGACGTTGTCGGCCTTGACGAACGAGTTCGCGACCAAGTTCTGCGTGTCCCGCAATTCCACCTGAACCGTATAGGCGCCGTTCTGAATCGCGTTGCCCGGCAAGGGAATCGAATTGGCGCCGTCGAAGCGACAGCCGGTGGCGAGCAACGTGCTCAGGAGCACGACGCCGCCGAGACGCACTGTGAGGGAAGGTTTCATCGTCCGGCTCCCGGGATGAGTAGGTCGGACAGACCGGGGATCGCGGGCAGCCCGGGCGGCAGCCCTGGGATACCACTGACTTGGCCCGGCGCGGGAGCGGGCGCGCCGCCACCCATTGCCGCGCGTGCCGCGGAGCCGAACAAGTCGCCGAAGTTCGCACTGGCGCGCGAGCATTCCTGCTGTGGGGCATTCACCGTGGTCAAGAGAGCACAGATCAGCGACACCGGGTCCGGGAAGTCCGGCAATGCCAGGTTGCCGGTCAGCGAGTGCGAGTCGGGGTCGTAGATGTTGTAGAAGTTGGCGATCGCCGTCGGCGCGAGGTGCAGGATCGATGCGATGTCGTCCTCGCGGTCGACCAGCAGCTGCGTGATAGTGGTGAGGGCCGCGACATTCTTGACCAATGCGTCACGGTTGTCGGCCACGAACGCCTGGACCTCGGGCATCATCGCCTGCAGCGACTGCATCGCTGCCGCGAGCTGCGTCCGGTTGTCGTTCAGCAGATGCGATACTCCGGCAAGCTGATTGACGAAAACCTGCACCTGGTCGTCGTTGGCGGCGAGCGCCGACACCACGACCTGGAGATTGCGGACGGTCCCGAACAGATCCGGGCCGCCGTCGGCCAGTGTCTGCATCGCCTTCGACAGATTCACCAGTGTCTCGTTGAGGGTCGCACCGTTGCCTTGCAGCGCTTTCGCGGTCGCGTCGGTGAACCGGGTGAGTGTTCCGGTCTCGCTACCGTCCTTGGGCCCCAACTGCGATGCCAGGTCGGTTACCTGGCGCTTGACCTCGTCATATTCCATCGGCACCGCGGTGCGTTCGAGCGGAATCACCGCGCCGTCGGCGAGTTCGGCGTCACCGGATCGCTTCGATGTCAGCTGAACGTACCGGCCCGACACCAGTGTCGGCGCGACGATCACTGCGTGAGTATCGGCGGCGACGGGATGGTCGGCATCGAAATGCAGGACGACTCGCACTCGGTCACCGATCGGGGTGACCTCTTCGATCTCCCCAACCGGAACACCACGTAGCGCCACTCTATCGCCGGGGTACAACCCCACCGAGTTCGTGAAATAAGCGGTGACCCGAACCATCGAGCGTTCGGCGGCCCACCACGCCACCACGGTGCTCACGAGAGCCAGCGCGACCAGAACGGCGAGAATGCGTCCCGGCCAGGGAATTCGAGTCGAGGTCGTGCGAAGGAATTTCATCGGTTACCTTCTCCAGGGCTTCCCGGCTGCTGGCCGTTGAGGTTCGCCGGCGCGATGTTCTGCAGCAATGCGCCGAAGAACGGACCACTCGCCACGGCCTCGCCGAGCTGGCTGACGTACGGCCGCAACCCGAGAATCGCGGCGTTGATGTTGTCGTAGTTCGTGTTGAGCAAGTTCACGACCCGGTCGAGTTCGGCGAGCATCGGCGCGGTGGTTTCGGCGTTGTCCTGAACGATGGCGCGCAGCTGGTCGCTGATGGTGCGGACGGTGACCAGCAGCGTCCGGATCACCTGTGCGCGGTCGTTGAGTGCCGCGAACAGCGATCCACCGTCGGTCATCAGCGCAGTCAGATTCTGATTGCGCTCGGCCAGCGTGCCGGTGACCGAGTTCGCGTGGGCGAGCAGATCACGCAAGGCGCTGTCCCTGGACCCGATGGTCGCGGACAACCGCGACATACCGTCCAACGAGGACTTCAGGTTGTCCGGCAAGGTGTCCATCACCGACGACAGGCTGTCCACGGCATCGGCGAGCTGATCCTTGTCCGTGCTCTGCAAACGGCCGGTGAGCTGGTTGAGCGATTCCGTCAGATCGAACCCGGACGTGGTGCGTTCCAGGGCGATACGCTTCACATTCGGACCGTCACCGTCGGGCCGGAGGTCGACATAGCGGCGCCCCAGCGCGGTCTCGACCTTGATCGCCGCGGTCGTCCGGCTGCCGAGCGTCTGCCCGTCAGGGTGGACCTTCAACTCGATGGCCACATGATCGCCGCTGAGCTCGATCGACTCGACTTCGCCGACCTTGACTCCAGAAATCTGCACCGCGTCACCGGTGCTCAATCCACTGGCGTCGGCGAACTCCGCCACTACTATGCTGCGGCCGGGCCACCACGGGACCTTGTCGTAGTTGAACACCAGCACGAGCAGCGCGAGGATCACGCCGGTCCCCACCAGTCCCATCCGGACCGGATTGCGTTCGGAGAATGTCTTTGTCACTGGTCTCGGCACCTTTCGGCGGGAGCGACGAACATCGGGGTGTCCTGGTGCCCACCGCCGACGGCGGGGTATCGGATGGCAAGGCCGCAGACGAACCAGTTGACGAAGCTGCCGTAGCTGCCGATCCGGGTGATCAGCGGGTAGGTCGTCGGAAGCTTGGTCAGCAGCAGCTGCAGTGTTTCCGAGTCGGCATCGAGATTTGCCGCCAGCTGCCTCAGCCCATCGATGTCGCCGGCGATCGCGGACCGGTTGTCCACCAACAGCTGGGAGACTTCCGTTGTGCCTGCGGTGATCTGATCCAACCCGGCGGTGATCGTGGCACGGTCGTTGTTCAACCCGGTCACCATCGATTGCAGATCGACAACCAGACTGTCGAACTTGTCTCCGGTGTCGTGCACCGCGGCAAGGGCTACGCCGAGGTTTTCGATGGTCTCGCCGATCACTTGATCACGATCGGCGAGCGTGTTGCCCAGCGTGCCGATCTGACGGAGGAACTCCGCGATGCTGTGCTGGTTACCGTTGAGCACCGCGATCAGCGATGCGGACAGCTTGTTGGCCGCATCGGGATCGAGGCCCTGCAGCAACGGCTTGAATCCGTTGACCAGACTGTCGATATCGAGAGCCGGCTTGGTCTGCGACGGCGGGATCGCATCGTACTCGGAGCGGCGGCCGGAACCGTCGGGCACCACCGTGACCTCGAGGTAGCGATCGCCGATGAGATTCTTGTACCGGATCGCGACGGTGGAACTCATCAGCACCTCGACGTCGCGGTCGACGCTGAAGGCGATCTCGACCAGCTTGTCGCGGCCGAATTCCACCGACTTCACTTTGCCGACCGGTACGCCGGCGACCTTCACGTCGTCGTTGACGTGCATACCGGATGCCGAAGTGAACAGCGCGTGGTAGCTGCGGGTCGGCACGAAGCGGAGGTCACCGACGACCACGATCAGCATCGCCGAGACGACCGACGTGATCGCCAGGAAGATCGTCAGCTTCAGGCCGGCGTGGCGGGCGATCATCGCGTCAGTCCGTAGATCAGCGGCGCGAAGGGGTTTCCGAGCAGATCCTCGGCGGACCGGGCCGGGCCGTACACCGTCGTGCCGGTATTGAAATCGACGTGGCCGAGTGGGGCGCTGCCGGGCCCGAAGGGATATCCATGGCAGCTGGGCGGATTGTCTGCACCATTCACTGGGAGGTCCTTCTCATAGGTGTACGGCGGGTCACCCATCAAGATGGTGCCCAGAGCGTTCAGGCCCGGACGACCACCGCCGAACGCCCGCTCGAAGTACTTTCTGGCCTGGTTGAGCGCCGACAAGAAACACGGGTATGTCGGTGACTGTTCGGCGAGCACGCGGGTCGTCGGTTCCAGCGCCTGCACAGCCCCGATCAGCGGAGTCCCCGACGCGTCGAGGAACGCGCTGCTGGTGTTACCGAAGTTGGTGAAGGAGATCAGGAAGGCGCTCAGGCCTGCCTGTTTCTCGACAATCGTGGAGCTGGTCGTCGAGAGGTTCTGCATCGTCGCCATCAGGTCGGGAGTCGCTGCGGCCAGGGTGTCCAGGTTGTCGGCGAACAGCGGAATGTCGCGTTGCAACGTCGGGATCGATTCGTTGAACTGCCCGAGGTAGCGGTCGAGCGACACCATGAGGTCACCGAAACGGCCACCATGCCCGTCCAACGCCGTTCCCAGGGCTGTCAGGGTGGCGTTCACCTTCTGCGGCTCCAGTGTCTTCAAGACGACCAGCAGCGTTTCGAACACATCGTTGATCTCGACCGCGACCTTCGAGCCGTCGATCACCGCGCCCGTCGTCAGCTTGGTAGCCGCCGACTGATCGGGCAACACCAGCGTGACGAACTTGCGACCGAACAGTGTGGTGGGGGCGATCTCGGCACCGACATTGGTAGGCAGGCGCAGGGCCTGATCAGGATCCAGATCCAGCGTCAGCTTCGCACGCTCGTTGTCGAGAGCAACCGCGCTGACCCGTCCGACGACGACACCCCGCACTTTGACATCCGACCCCGGCGCCATCAGCAGGCCGGCCCGATCGGAGTACAGGTACACGCGGGTCGTGGAAACGAATGTTCCACTGCAGGAGCCGATCGCGCCCGAAACGGCGAGAACGAAGGCGAACAGTGCGCTCAGTCCGAGTGTCAGCGCACGCCGCCGCGAGACCTCGAGTGTCATCCCGACACCCGCACCGTCGAGTGGATTCCGCCGTACACGGCGATACCGATGATGAGGTCGATGATCATGATCGAGATGAGCGAGGCACGCACCGCGCGACCGACGGCGACACCGACGCCCGCCGGCCCCCCGGAGGCGTGGTAGCCGTGGTAACAGTGCACCGACATGATCACCAGCGCGAACGTGATGACCTTGGCCAGTGACCACAACACGTCACTCGGTACCAGGAACACATTGAAATAATGCGCATAGGTTCCCGCCGACTGTCCGGACAGTACGATGCTGACGAATTGCGTAGAGGCGTAGCCCATAAAGAGGGCGATCGCGTACAGCGGCACGATCGCGATTACGCCGGCGAGGATCCGAGTCGTGACCAGATAGGGCACCGCGGGCACCGACATCACTTCGAGGGCATCGATCTCTTCGCTGACGCGCATGGCACCGAGTTGAGCGGTGAATCCCGCGCCGACAGTAGCCGTGAGCGCGACACCCGCCACGACGGGAATGGCCTCGCGAGTGTTGAAGAAGGCGGAGATGAAGCCGGACATGGCCTCGATTCCCACGCGCCCGAGCGAGTTGGCGCCCTGCTGACCGACCTCGTAACCGGCGGCAGCGGTGAGGAATCCGACGATCACCACCGTTCCGCCCACAACAGCCAGCGCACCTGTGCCCAGGCTGACCTCGGCGACCAACCGGATCATCTCCCGGCGATAGCGATGCAGAGTTCGCGGTATCCACGCTATTCCGTGCAGGTGGAACGACAACTGGTCGCCGAGACCGGCGACCCCGTCGACCGGTCCGGATGTCGCGCCGAGGAGCCTGCGCCCCAGGCGTTTCCGACGCAGAGCGTCGGAAACGCTGTATTCGCTAGTTGTACTCATCTCGATGATCCGTTCAGTGCAGCCACAGCGTGGTGATGATGGAATTGGCGAGGAACAGCAGCACGAAGCTGAAAACAACGGTCTGGTTCACGGCGTCACCGACGCCTTTCGGGCCGCCCTTCGCGTTGAGCCCCAGATGGCAGGCGACCAGGGCGGCGAGCAGGCCGAAGACACCGGCTTTCAGCTCGCTGACGAGAAGATCGGGGATTCCGGTCAGAATCGGAATCGCGGTGATGAACTGCCCCGGTGTCGCACCTTGCAGGAACACCGCATACAGATAGCCACCGGTGAGGCCTACCGCGGTCACCAGCCCGTTCAGGAAGACAGCCACCATGGTGGAGGCCAGCACTCGTGGCACCACCAGCCGATGCAGCGGGTCGATGCCGAGCACACGCATGGCGTCGATCTCCTCGCGGATGGTGCGCGAGCCCAGGTCGGCGCAGATCGCGGTGGCTCCACACCCGGCGACCACCAGCACCGTGGCCACCGGTCCGATCTCTCGGATGACCGCCATTCCGGCGCCGGCGCCGGACATGTCGATGGCACCGACTTCGTTGAGTAGCACATTGATCTGGAAGATCACCATGACGCAGAACGGAATCGCGATGAGCAGCGTCGGCACGATCGACACGCTCGCGATGAACCAGGACTGCTGGATGAATTCCCGGATCTGGAACGGACGACGCGGGACCATACGCAACGTATCGAGCGTTGTCCCGAAGAACTGGCCCACAGCCCGCGGCACGATCGCGGCCTTCGCCATCGCCGCCTCGGCGCGACCCGGTGACGATCTTCCATGGGACACAGCGCTGTCCACCATGCACGAGCCTTCCCGCTTCACTTCTGGTCGACTGAACAGAAGTCTTATCTATGTTTGATTTGATTCTGCGATCAGAACGCCCCTACATCTCGAATCGCAGGAGGTACGCGGGCAGAGAACGCCCGCGATCCGGATAGGCGAGCACAGTATGTGCCCCGGATCACATCGGAAGTCTAACATAAGTCGTCTTATCCGCAAGTGCTGCGGGTCACTCGATGGCCGGTTAGTCCTTAATCTAGAGTAGAAACTAGAGTGAACCCTTCGAGCGAAAGAGAGTGGTGCACATGCCGCCGGTTGCCGACCAACCCGAGGACTGGACAGAACCGGGCGCACACCAGGTCACGCAGGGAATCTACCGAGTTCCACTGCCCCTCCCCCTCGACGGTCTCGGGACCGTCAACGCGTACGTCTTGGAGACCGCGGCCGGACTCGTGGTCATCGACCCGGGCTGGTACGGGCCCGCGACCGAAGCCGCGATGACCTCGGCGTTGCGAGAACTCGGCTATAGCCTCGACGACATCACCACCTGCCTGGCGACGCACCATCACTGGGACCACTACTCGCAGGCCTTCGCCTGGCGCCGCACGCTCGGCTGCGAGCTCATGGTCGGCAGCGGAGAACGGCACAGTATCCAAGGATTCCGCGTCGACGCCGGCCGATTCCCCAACCATGCGCAACTCCTCGCCCTCAGCGGAGCGCCCGCGCTCGCGCAGGAGCTCGCCGCCGCGCCCGCGCCCGCGGAAGAAATGGGCGTTCCGTTCGGGTCGCCGGACCGCTGGCTCGAACACGGCGACCTCTTCGAACTGAGCAACGGGAAGATCGAGGTGGTCTCGACGCCGGGCCACACGCGCGGACATGTCGTCTTCCATCACGCCGAGAGTGGGCTGCTGTTCTCCGGCGACCATATCCTCCCGCACATCACCCCGTCGGTCGGTTTCGAATGGGCGCCCGAGGCGCATCCACTCCGTTCCTACATCGCCTCACTCGAACTGGTGCGCGAACTCCCGGATGCCGCGGTGCTGCCATCACACGGTCCGCTGACAGCCAGTGGTCATGGCCGCATCGATGAGCTTCTTGTTCACCATCAGCGCCGGCTCGACGAGATCTGCGATGAGGTCGCCGCCGGTTCGGTCACCGCCTACGAGGTGGCCAGCGCCTTGCGATGGACCCGCCGGGATCGGCGACTCGACGAACTGCCGATCGACCATCAGCTGTCCGCGGTCACCGAAATTCACGCACACCTGGATGTGCTGACGATGCAGGGCCGGGTTAGTTATTCCGACCTGAGCAGCAGTGTGCGCACCTACGCACTCAGCGCGTAACGACAAGACCGACGAAAACAGCCCTTCGGCGGACACCAGGTGGTGTCCGCCGAAGGGCTGGATCAGGCGTTCACCATGCTGCTGCGGTGATTCCGTCCACGGCTCGTTCGTACTCGCCGCGCATCCGTCGCACGATGTCCGCGACGCTCTCGACTCGATCGATCACGCCGATTCCATGACCGGATCCCCAGATCTGACTCCATGCCGCCGGTTTCGACGCGTCCGGCGCGGAGCCGAGCTGCTGCGCAGCACCGGCGGGCAGACTATCGGGGTCGAGTCCCGCTGCCGCGATGCTGCTGCGCAGGAAATTCCCGTGCACACCCGTGAAATAGTTCGAGTACACGATGTCGGACGCGGAACTATCGATAATGCTCTGCTTGTATTCCGGGGCCGCATTCGCCTCCTGCGCAGCGATGAAGGCCGAACCGATGTAGGCGAGATCCGCTCCCGCGGCCTGCGCCGCGAGGACCGAGCGGCCGTGCGCGATGCCTCCCGAGAGCAGCAGCGGCCCGTCGAACCATTGCCGGATCTCCTGCACCAGGGCGAACGGCGACAGCGCACCGGCATGGCCGCCCGCACCCGCCGCGACAGCGACGAGGCCGTCGGCACCCTTCTCGATTGCCTTGCGCGCGAAACGATCGTTGATCACATCGTGCAGCACGACACCCCCATATGAGTGCACAGCCTCATTCACGTCCTCGCGAGCTCCTAGCGAGGTGATGACGAGCGGAACTTCATGTCGCACAATACGTTCCAGATCATCCTCGATACGCGAGTTGCTGCGATGCACGATCAGGTTCACCGCAAACGGTGCCGCTTTACGTCCGCCGCCCACAGCCGCGTCGTGGTCGGCGAGCCGCTCGGTGATCTCGGCAAGCCAGTCGTCCAGCATGCTCGCCGGTCTGGCATTGAGCGCGGGAAACGAGCCGATAATCCCTGACTCACATTGTGCGACAACAAGATCAGGACCCGAGATGATGAACATCGGGGCGGCTACGACCGGCAGCACCAGCCGCGAGCACAAGACATCGGGGAGCATCAACCCATACCTCTCAGGCGTTCCGGTCGACACCATTGCCGCCGTGGATTTTTATCCTACATTAGATTCTTACGATCCGATCCGCAACCTACGCTTGCTGGCCGGAAACCTGCGCTACTCGAAAGTAATTTAATCCATAGTCAAACTTTGCCGATCGGATACGCTACTTTGGGGCAGTGTTCAAGGCCAAGATCGGCATTCGAGGCCGCATCCTCTCCATCGCTCTCGTACCCAGCTTCGCGCTGCTCGCCACCGGATCGGTCATCGCCGGCGTGCTCGTCGACCAGGGCACCGACAACAAGGATTGGGCGGCCCGCGTCGACCGGGACAGCGCGCCCGGCATCACGTTCGCCATCCAGATTCAGCAGGAGCGACGCCTGACCCTGCTCGCCATCACCGGTGACGCAGCGAGTCGGCGGGATCTCGCCCAGCAACGTGTCCGGGTCGACGGCGCCATCGCCGAGATCCTCGCGGCCGGCGCCTCGTTCACCGACATCGATCCGGAACTACTCACGGAAGATGTTGCGAAGGGTCGCGTCCTCGCCGCCCAACTTCCCACGATCCGGCAACGAGCCGACTTCGGCACGCTGCCTCTCGCCGAGGCCTATGACTACTACAACAGCATCCTCAGCGTGTACACCGGCAGCACCGAGCTCATCAGCCGAGACTCCCCGACGCCGGACACAAGCATCGAACTGGCCGTGGCCACTCGACTGCTTCGAGTGGCTGAATCCATGTCCCGTAGCAACGCGCTCGCCATGGCATCGCTGCGGGAAGCTGACCTTTCCACGGATGCGCACAGGCAGTTCGCCTACGACATCGGCACCTACCGCACCGAACTCGCGGCGATAGCCCCACACCTGCCCAAGGGTGAACGTTCGACACTGGAGAACCTCACGACCAGCGCCGCCTGGCTTCGTCTCCGCACGCAAGAGGACGCGATCGTCGATCACCACGACGCCGAACCCACGACCCACACCACCGGCGGGTTTCGCACTCCCCTCGACAATTCCGAGTGGCAGGACGTCGCGACCCAGGTCACCGTCGCTCTGCTCGACCTCTGGCGAGAGCACTACCGGTACGCACTGCACTCGGCGACGAAGGATGGGGATCGTGCGCTCGACCACGCCCTGCTCAACGGCGGCGGGGTGCTGCTGGTCGCTGCCGGCGCCTATCTCGTCGCCGCCCAGCTCTCACGCCGGCTGATTCGGCGCCTGCGCCGGCTCCGAGAGGAGACGCTCGAACTCGCCGACGAACACTTGCCGCGGATCACCACACAGCTGCGTGAGGGATTGCCCGTCCACGCGGAGGACGCGGTACAGCTCGATTTCGGCGACGACGAGATCGGGCAGGTCGCGCACGCGTTCAACCGAGCCCAGGCAGCGGCGGTCGCGGCGGCGGTCGCGGAGGCCAAGACCCGGGCCGGCGTCAACGCCGTGTTCGTCAATATCTCGTATCGGAGCCAAGGCATCATTCATCGGCAGCTCGCGCTGCTCGACAAGGCCGAGCGCACCCAGGAGGACCCGACCCAACTGGAGCTGTTGTTCCGTCTCGACCATCTCGCGACCCGCGCCCGGCGCAACGCGGAGAATCTGATCATTCTCGGCGGTGGCCAGCCGGGGCGCCGATGGCGTAACGCGGTGTCCCTGTCCGATATCGTCCGCAGCGCGATCGCTGAGACCGAGCACTACCAACGGGTCGATCTCGCCCGAGTTCCCGATGTCTCGATCGTCGGTCGCGCCGTCGCGGACACCATCCATCTCCTGGCGGAGCTGGTGGACAACGCAACCGCCTTCTCACCCCCGGAATCCAAGGTCGAAGTCACCGCGCAGGTCGTCGGGAAGGGTATCGCCATCGATGTCACCGACCAAGGGCTCGGCATGTCCGAAGCCGACCTCCAGCTGGCGAACGAGAACTTCCGCAACCCGCCCGATTTCACCGTCACGACACTGTCCGACAACTCACGTCTCGGTTTGTTCGTCGTCTCGCAGCTGGCGTCCCGGCACAATGCCACGGTGCGGCTGACCGAGTCGGCCTACGGCGGAGTGCGCGCCATCGTCGTGCTCCCGACGGCACTCATCAGCGACGATGCAGACGATGCCCTCGTATCCATAGCCGAGCAGCCGTCGATCAACTATCGAAGTTCAGCCCCGATTCAGCTGTCCGAGAATCAGATGCACCTCGCACAGAGCAATCCGATGCCTTCGGTATCGACATCGTGGGATGCCCCATCTGCTTCGATGCGAACCGAAACAACGATCGATTCCCACCACTCGGACTTCGCGAGGATCGATGCGAGCCATGTCGCATCCATCACGCCCGATGGCCGCCCAGCGCTTCCACGTCGTCATCGGCAGGCCAGTATCGCGCCGGAACTCACGAACGAACCGACGGAAACGCCCACTACCGACCAGAAATCCGGCGGCCGCCACCGCGGTAGCGAGTGGACCGCTGATCAGGCTCGGAACGTGATGTCGGCGATCGAGGCGGGAACTCGCCAAGGACGCCAGCCGATTTCGAAGCCCGCCACCAACCCAGACGACCCCTACGAAGACGAAGGCCTGACGTGAACGCTCCACAAGCCCGCAAACTCGATTGGCTGCTCGACGAGCTCGCCGAAAGACTTGTCGGCGTGCACCAAGTCGTTGTGCTCTCCACCGATGGATTGCTGCTCGGGCGTTCCAGCGCCATGAGCGAAGAGGCGGCCGAGCATTTCGCCGCCATGTCTTCTGCGGTGCACAGCCTCGCCCGCAGCGCCGGCCAGCGCTTCGAGGGTGGCGGTGTACGACAGGCCGTGATCGAGCTCGACCATGCCGTGCTCTTCGTCACTTCGGCCGGCCCGAATGCCTGCCTGGCGCTGCTCTCGGAAGCCAGCGCCAACCTGGGCATGGTCGCCTACGAGATGAATCAGACCGTGCAGCGCGTCGGTTCGTTCCTGACAACGGCGCCGCGGCGACCCGACCGCGGGTTGAGAATCGCTCGGACACCCTGATGTCCAGGAGCACATCACAATTCGACGATGATGCGGGCCCGCTGGTGCGTCTCTACGCTGTCGCGCGCGGACGTACCCACGGCGCGCGACCTGATCTGGACATGATCACGATGGTGCTCAGCGTGCACGAGGTGGGGCGCGTCCGCCGTAGCGAACGCGAATACCTGGAGATCATCCGGTTGTGCCGGACGCCGCACTCGGTTGCCGAAGTCGCCGCACTTCTGCATCTTCCACTGACCCTGGCCAAGATTCTCATCGGAGATCTCCTCGCGGATGGCCACCTGATCACCCGGCCGGTCGCTGTCTCGCGGCCGGCTGAAACTCCCGAGTTGGACCTGCTGAGAATGGTTTTGGATGGTATCCGATCGCTGTGACACTGTAACCGCGCCGACACTGGCGGATTCGGTGAAGATCCTCATCTCCGGCGGATTCGGGGTCGGCAAGACGACGATGGTGTCGACCGTCAGCGAGATTCCGCCGCTGCGGACCGAGGAAATACTCACCGAGCTCAGCGACGGTGTCGACGATCTCTCCGGGGTCGAGGAGAAACGGACGACCACGGTCGCTCTGGACTTCGGCCGCGTTACCCTGGCCTCCGACCTGATCCTCTACATCTTCGGCACACCCGGACAGGACCGGTTCTGGTTCATGTGGGACGAGCTGGCAACCGGTGCGCTGGGCGCGGTCGTTCTCGCCGATACGCGCCGAATCGACAGCTCGTTCGCTGCGGTCGACTTCTTCGAACGCCGCGGGTTGCCCTTCGTCGTCGGTGTCAATTGCTTCGACGGCGCTCCCCTGTACAGCGTCACCGAAATCCGCGCAGCCCTGGATCTCGACGAGCACGTGCCGGTCCGGCTCTGCGACGTCCGCGCGCTCGATTCCGCCAAAGAGGTCCTGGTGGAACTCCTCGAGCATCTGCTCTCGCAGCATCCGGCAGCGACCTGAGGCCGGTGTGGACCGCCAGGGACATCGAGCATGGCAGCATATAACACCGATTCAATTCATTCCGTACCATCGGCCATACCACCCTGCTGGCAACGCGTGTTGCGACAGCTGTGCCCTATAGTTGAACGGTGGCTAGAAAATCGAAGTTGCAGGCGGCGCAGGATGACGATCAGTCACCCGATTCCAAGTCGGCCAGGACCCGTCGGCGGATCCTGGATGCAGCTGCCCAGGTGTTGAGCATGAAGGGCTATGCCGGGACGAGGCTCAGCGATGTCGCCGAGTACGCCGAACTCCAGGCACCCGCGATCTACTACTACTTCCCCTCGCGTGAGGAGCTCATCGAGGAGGTCATGTGGAGCGGGATCGCCGATATGGTCCGCCACCTGCAAGGTGTTCTGGACGAGATACCCAGCGATGTCTCGCCGATCGAACGCATCATGATCGCCATCGATGCGCACCTTCGGCATGAGCTCGAGCTGTCGGATTACGCGACCGCGGCGATCCGCAACAGTGGCCAGGTCCCGGAGCACCTCCGGGCCCGCCAACTCGCCGAGGAAGCCAACTACGGCACGATCTGGCGGAAGCTGATCAAGGACGCCGCGGCCGAGGGCCAGATCCGGGCCGAACTGGACCTGCACGTCACGCAGATGCTCATCATGGGGTCGCTGAATTGGGCCGCGGAGTGGTGGACACCTCGTCGAGGTTCCCTGGAGACTGTCATCCGCACGGCGCAATCGTTGATTCGATCCGGGATGGCAACGGCCGAAGCGCCCGGCGAACCGGCATCGCCGCCTCGGCGGCGGCAAGCGCCGAGGCGGGCCGCCGCCAAGACCGACACCGGATCCGCCTGACGGATCCGGGTCACTCCAGAATCTGAAGCGCCTCAGTCGGGCACCCTTGCACCGCTTCTTCGACAGCGGCGAGCTCGTCCTCCGAGATATCTTCCTTGAGCTGGACGAGGTCGCCACCGTCGTCGATCTCGAAGAACGCCGGTGCGAGCGACTCACAGATTCCGAGCCCCGTGCACTTGCTGCGGTCGACAACTACCTTCATCACTGCCTCCTTGGGTGATTCAACCGACTACGCCGCGCTCGATGAGGTCAGTCGCGTCCGCGATCCCCCACTCTTCGAGTACGGCCCTTGTGTGCTCGCCGGGGACAGGCGGTGGACTGCCCAGCGAAGTCTTCGACAGGGAGAAGCGCGGCGCCGGCGCTGCTTGGACAACGCCACCACGGTCGATGATCGATCCACGCTCCTCGACATGCGGGTGGGTCACGGCCTCTCGCAGACTGACGACCGGCGCGACGCACGCGTCCGAACCGTCGAAGACCTCGCACCATTCGGCGAGAGTCCGCGTCGCGAAGGCCGCCGCGATCTTGCCGCGAGTCACCGGCCACTCACTGCGATCGTGTTGCTGCCGTGGTTCGGCGTCGATCGCCAAGCGCGCCAGCAACTCGGCATAGAACTTGCTCTCGATCGCCCCCACGGCCATGTGGCGACCGTCGGCAGTTTCATACGTCGCGTAGTAGGGCGCGCCACCGTCCAGCATGTTCGCACCCCGCCGGTCATCCCACGCCCCGGCATTGAGGAATGCGTGAATTCCGGTGAGCAGGTGCGCTGCGCCATCGACAATCGCCGCATCGACGACCTGGCCCTGGCCTGTCCGCTCAGCGACACGGAGCGCAGCCAGGATCCCCACCACCAGATACATCCCGCCGCCGCCGAAGTCTCCGACGAGGTTCAGCGGCACCTGCGGCGCGCCGTCTGCCTCACCGATGGTGTGCAGGGCGCCCGTCACGGCGATGTAGTCGATGTCGTGCCCGGCGCTCTGCGCGAGCGGACCGGTCTGGCCCCAACCCGTCATCCGCCCGTAGACGAGGCGAGGATTTCGCTCCCAGCACGCGTCCGGCCCCAATCCGAGCCGCTCGGCCACCCCGGGGCGATAACCTTCCACGACGACGTCCGCTCGCTCGAGCAGCGTCAACACGGTCTCGACGGCCTCGGGACGCTTGAGGTCGGCGACGACCGATCGCTTGCCCCGATTGAGCAGATCCTCCTCCGGCTTTCCGGGAAAGACTCCGGCGGCAGCGGGGCGATCGATGCGCACCACGTCTGCGCCCAGATCAGCGAGCATCATCGTCGCGAACGGGCCTGGGCCGATTCCTGCCAGTTCGATCACACGCAAGCCTGCGAGCGGTCCGGTGTTCACGTCTGAACCGTCTGTCCGAACAGTCATTCGTGCTACTCCAATTCCTCTGACACCGTGATGTTCTGAACGCCGTCCAAGACGTGGTGCTGAACCCGGAGCTCGGATGGCGGCGCCGATTCGCTGTCAGGTCTTGCTGCGGTAAGTGGGCTGCCCCGTATTGCCGGGTGCACGCCCTGGGACCGGCACATGACAGGTCGGCACGAGTCCCAGGGCGTGTCTTCCTCGCTGCGGGGAGAGGGTTCACTCGACAGCAAGGAGTGTGAACCGACCGACTCAGAAGATCTTTCGAAGGATCTTCATCGCGAAGTCGGTGTACGGCGGGTAGATGATTCGAAGATCAGGCTTGAATGTCTTCTTCAAGACAGCCTTCCGGTGGCTCAGTGCTTCGAATCCCCACCGACCGTGATAAGCGCCGATGCCACTCGCGCCCACTCCGCCGAACGGCAGCTGTGGCACGAGGTGGTGCATCGCGATGTGGTTGATCACCGCGCCACCCGAGGGGATCTCGTCGACGAGTCGCTGTTGCACCGCTCTCGTACCAGAGAAGAAATAGGCCGCGAGTGGTTTCGATCGCCCGTTCACGAAAGCGACAGCACTATCCAGACTTTCGTAGGACAGCACCGGCAGGATGGGTCCGAAGATCTCCTCCTGCATCAACGGCTCGTCCGGATCCGGGTCGACAACCACCGTCGGTTCGATCGACAACGACGCACGGGTGGCCCGTCCACCGATTTCCACCTTGCCGCGCGTCTGTTCGAGGTAGCCGGCGAGGCGATCGAATTGACGTTCGTTGATGATCCGCCGCCCGTCGGGGTGGCCATCCCGCTCGAACTCGCCGATCCGTTCGATGATCTTGTCCACCAACCGGTCTTTGATCCGGAAATCGGCGAGAACGTAATCCGGCGCGATACAGGTCTGTCCCGAGTTCATGAACTTGACCCAGGCCAGCCGACGTGCCACGACATCCAGATCAGCGTCTGCGGTAACGATCACGGGGCTCTTCCCGCCGAGCTCCAGGGTCACCGGAGTCAAGGTCGGGGCCGCAGCCGCCATGATCTTCTTGCCGACCTCGGTACCGCCGGTGAAGAACGCATGGTCGAATCCCTGCGCCAGCAGTTCCTGGGTCACGACAGCATCACCCTCGACGACAGCGACGGCATCGTTGTCGAGGTACTTCGGCACCAGCCGGGCCAGCAGCGCCGAGGTCGACGGCGCCATCTCCGAGGGCTTGATCACGGCGCAGTTGCCCGCAGACAGTGCCGCGACCAGCGGTCCCAGGGCCAGCAAGACCGGATAGTTCCACGGCCCGATGACCAGGACGACGCCGAGCGGCTCGTACTGGATCCATGCCGAGCCCGGGTACTGGATCGGCGACAACGGCTGGCGCTGTCGCTTCATCCAGCCGCGCAGATGCTTGATCGCGAAGACCGCTTCACCCCGGGTGGAGGCGATATCGCCGAACCAGGATTCTTGCTTGTTCCGTCCCAGATCTTCGGCAAGCGCGGCGATGATCTCGTCTTCGCGCTCGTCGAGCAGTCTGACCAGGTTCTGCAACTGGGTGAGCCGCCAGTCGACACCACGGGTCCTACCCGAGGCGAATCCCTGCCGCATCCGCTCCATCACGGCAGGTACAGACCCGGCGGTCATCGGGGGCTCGCTGTGTACAGCTGTTCCAGCTCACGCTTGACCAGCTTGCCGGTCGCGGTGCGCGGCAGGGAGTCCACGAAGTCCACGGTCTTCGGAGCCTTGTAATGGGCCACTCGCTCGCGGGCGTACTCGACGATCTCCGCCGCGGTTTCATCGCTACCCGGGATGCCGGGCTGCAGCTGGACCACAGCCTTGACCTGCTGGCCCATTTCCTGATCGGGAACACCGATCACAGCCACATCGAAGATCGCGGGATGCAGGGTGAGAATGTTCTCGACCTCCTGCGGGTAGATGTTCACACCGCCGGAGATGATGACGAAAGACTTCCGGTCGGTCAGGAAGAGGTAGCCGTCCTCATCGAGGTAGCCGAGGTCACCGACCGCAGTCCATGCCGGATGCTCAGGATGCTGGGCGGCGGCGGTCTTGTCCGGATCCTTGTGGTAGGTGAACGGCAGGGTCTCGCGTTCGAAGTAGACCGTGCCGACCTCGCCGGCCGGCAACAGCGCGCCGGCGTCATCGCAGATGTGCACCGGTCCGAGCATGCTGCGCCCCACCGAGCCCGGCTTCTTCTCCGACTCCGCGCTCGTGATCACGGCCAGACCGTTGCCTTCGGTGGAACCGTAGTACTCGACGAGAATCGGCCCCCACCACTCGAGCATCGCGGACTTGACCTCCGGTGGACACGGTGCCGCCGCGTGCACCGCCAACCGCAGACTCGAGATGTCGTAGCGATCGCGGACCTCGGCAGGCAGCTGCAGCAACCGCACGAACATGGTCGGAACAACCTGGGTGGCCGTGATCCGGTACTGCTCGATCGCCCGGAGCATGTCCTCCGCGCCGAACTTCTCCATCATCACGACGGTTCCGCCATAGGCCTGGACGGCTCCGCACCATCGCAACGGCGCGGCATGGTAGACCGGCGCCGGCGACAGATAGATGTCGGACTCGTTGATGCCGAAGAGCTTCCCGACGGCCATGGTGAGCGGATCACCCGGCTGGTCCACCGAGATGGGCAGCAGGGGCGGCTTGATGCCCTTGGGGCGCCCGGTCGTACCGGAGGAGTACAGCATGTCGGACCCACGGGGCTGTTCCTCGAGGCGCTCGCCCGCACCAGCCAGGCTGTCGGCGTACGACCGATAACCCGCGACGTCCCCACCGAAGGCCAGCCACTGCTCGACCCCCGGAACCAGGTTCTGTACCGCGTCGGCGAGCTCGCCGACCCCGGCGGATGCGAATACCACCTTCGCATCGCAGTCCTCGACGATGTAGGCGGCCTCCGCGGGTGTCAGATGCCGGTTGATCGCCGTCACATACAGGCCTGAACGCAGTGCAGCCCAGTAGATTTCGAAACATTCGGGAGCATTGTCGGACAGCATCGCGATCACATCGCCGGTGCGCAGCCCGAGGTCGTGCAATACCCGGGCCAGCCGTGCCGAATTCTCATCCAGCTCGCGGTAGGTGATCGTCCTGCCGGAACCAGCCATGATCACGGCGGGCTTGTCCGGTGTCGACGCAGCGTGGACGCCTGGAAACATTGTGCGATTCCTCTTCGCTAGATCCGTTGCTCTGCCGTCTAGACCAGGAGGTCCGCGCGACCGTCTTGCTTCAGGCTGTCGATGTAGACCGGGTAGAGCCTGCTGCCCAGCGGAGCCAGCTTGAGCATGCTCGCGATATTCCCCCCGATCTTGATCTTGCCCTTCGCCATCGCGAGTGGCAGATTGACCTTTCCTTGCCAGTAGGCGTTGCCCGTGTCCGCAGTCATCCGCATGGTCGCGGTCGCCTTGCCGAAGCTCTCCTGGCCCAGCTCGATCACGCCCTTGGGCGCGTCGATGGTCAGGAAGACGTCTGGATCGGAGAAATCGAAGCCGAGCACAACGCCGGTCGCAGCCAGCTTCGGGCCGATCTCCGGGTCGGCGAATGCCGACTCGAAGATCCCGCCGATGTACTTCTGCACCTCGCCCGCGTCCTTGAAGGCCATGTCAGTTCCTCTCCCACGGGGCGCCGCCCCTGCGTTCATAGAATATAACTTCGATTTGAATTCCGTACGAGAGTTCGCTGGACTCCTTCGATCGGGATTCCGGGCGACCATCGACGAGTGCGCCATGTGGCGTGCCTCATAGGCTGTAAGAGCATCGTAAGCATAAGTCGACTTACGCGCAAGGGGTGCTCGGTCCCCTACAGCGGTCCCCACGCCGCCACCTGCGCGAGCGCGAGGGGATCAGGCGAACAGTGCCACGTAGCGCCAGTCCAGGACGCGGCGTTCACCCTCGGGTACCGAGCCACCACGGGCGAAGACCTCCGATCGAAGATGCACGAGGCGAGCGCCCGTAGCGGCCGCATCCACCTTCTCGACAGCGATCACGCTGCGCACAGTGTCACCTTCATAGACCGGACCGACGTGGTCGCAGCCGTGCCAGCCCAGCACCGTCACCAGGCCCGGAAACGCCCGGGAAGCCTGGGACATCGCGATGCCGATGGTATGACCGCCGTACACCAGCCGCCGGCCGCCCGCCGCATGCTCGTCGTGGTGCACCTGAGCGACATTCAGGCTGATACGGGCGAGCTGAGGAGCCGCGTCGACCACGTCACCGCCGATCACCTCGACTTGCTCACCGGCATCGGGAACAGCGGAAGGCATGCCCGAGGTGAGCGCGGCCGAGTCCCAATCATCAACCGCCGCAATCCAGTTCGCATCCGAACCGGATCCGATTCGGTCGAGATCATCCGCGTGGCCCGTGTCGCCATCAGTGCGCAGGGGAAGCATGGCACAGCGCCAGAAGTCCAGCACATCCCGGCCATGCTGGTCGACGGTGTGGATACGCAGCGCGACGAGACCCGTCGAAGCGCGATCCGGACGACGCCGATTCTGACGCAGCCCTTCGACCGTCGTCGTTGTCGTGAGCGTGTCGCCCAGGTGCGGGGTGCGCCGGAAGACGAGACCGCGATAGAACAGATTGGCTTTGACGTGGTGGGTCACCACGGTGGACTGGCCTATCGCCACATCCCACACCAGCGCTGGATGGGCGAGACCAGGCGCGCCCGTCACCGCAGCCGAGAGCCCGTAGTCGAGCGGCAGGCGCAGCCGATCGCCGACCACCGACTGGTGCAGCGCGGACAGCCCGTCGGTCAGGGTGACCGACGGGGCGGAGTCGAACACCTGACCCTTTTCGAGTTCGTCAAAGTACGGCCCTTCCGCCCTCACAGCGCAACTCCGATCTTGAGCAGGGTGCGGCGAGCGGCGACCGCCACCGCTTCATCGATCATCTGACCGTCGAGCTCGACCGCACCACGACCACTGTCATGAGCCGCCGCCAGCGCATCGACCACCCGCCGCGCGTACTCCACCTGCGCGCTGGACGGCTCGAACGCGAGTGTGATCGCGTCCAGCTGACGAGGGTGAATCGCCCACTTGGCATCGAACCCCAGCTGGGCCGCGTGCCGCACCGCCGCGTGAAACGCGTCGTCGAGCCCCACTCCGAGGAACGGGCCGTCCACCATGTCCAAGCGATTCGCGCGTGCGGCTGTGATCATCCTGTCCTGTACTCCGATCCAATACATCGGATCGAGTCCAGCAGCTCGGCCCAGCGATGCGGCGAGATCGGCGTATCCGGTGATCAGCGCCGAGAGTCGTCGTGGCGTGGCCGAGGCGATCTGATCGATGCGGCTCAGCCCGTCCGCCGTCTCGACAAGCGCTTCCAGCGCAAGCGGCTCAGCGCCCGCGACATCGGACTCGATGCCATCGAGCAGGCGGTCGGCGAACTCGAGGTCGCCCGGGGACTCGACCTTGGGCAGCACGATCGCGCTCGCCGGGACCGACGACCGAACAACCGCATCGAGATCGAGATGGCACCAGCGAGTCCGGGTTGCGTTGACCCGGACCGCGATCGACGGCAGCGCGGCGAAGTCGCTCCAGTCGATGGTGCCCAACAGCGCTCGCGCCCGATCCTTGTCCGCCGGCGGCACCGCGTCCTCGAGATCGATCACGACCTGATCCGCACCGGACCCCATGGCCTTGCGGATCTTGTACTCGTCACCACCCGGCACGCAGAGCACCGACCTCCGCGGAGAACGTCCCGTCATCTAGCGACCACCCTTCCATATTTTAATCTATGTTAAAGTATACCCACACCTGTAGCAGATCGACGAGGGAGTCAACAGTGAGCGAACTGTCCGCCGAGGAACAGCAGATCGTGGCGA
>NZ_JBHVHX010000033.1:0-46995 GCF_042799895.1 Nocardia sp. NPDC057663
GGCGTCGGTACTGCCACGACCGCGTTCACCCAGCTGGTGTGGTCGGTGAGGGGTTGGCGGACTGGGTGGCCGGTGGTCGGGTCCCATAACCGCACCGTCCTATCGCTGCTGCCGGTGGCCAGCAGGGTCTGTCCGTCCGGCATCGGTACCGCCACGAGCGCTCTTACCCAGCTGGTGTGCCCGATGAGGGGTTGGCCGACTGGTTGGCCGGTGGTCGGGTCCCATAACCGCACCGTGCCATCGGGGCTGCCGGTGGCGGCCAGCAGGATCCGCCCGTCCGGCAATGACACTGTCCCCAATGCAACTACTGGACTACCAAAGTTCGCCACAATATTGCTGACGACCCGCCACTTCGACCACAGAGGCCGAACTCGCAGATTGGGCGTGTGGTCCCCAACGGTCCGTTCCCTGGGCGAGATCGCGATATCCAGACTCAGTGCCCGCGCCTCAGGTCCTACGTCGAGGACGAATGGTTCCAGTCCCGACCAGGCGGCCAGGGTCGTGGCTTCGAACTCCGGTTTTGCTGGGATACCCACGTAACTGCGCACCCTGCCGCTGGTCTCCCACGGCAGGAACGACGCGGGGACGTGCTCGTCGTCGAGCACCGCTCCTTTCGCTGCATGAGTCACGAGTTCCCGGCGAATGTAGGGGTGCGGCGGGATCTCGTCGGAGGTAGGCAAATGTGCGCGCAGTGCTTTGCTGATCCTGGCCTGAACTGCGACCTCGTCTCCTGACTCGGCTGGGTCGGTCACTGTCGTCCCTCTCGTAGTGCATCAGGTTGGGAACGCAGAACCTCGCGGAGCCGTTCGTGCACTGGCCGATACGTGACGATCCGCTCGTCTACATCCCGGGTGAGGTATCCGATCAGAGGACCCCCCATTACATGGTTGATCGTGCCGTCGGGTAGCGGTCGGTCGAGGACTGCGGCTGCCATCACCGACCAGATGTCGCCGACCGGAACGCCAGCACCTCCGGCGAACGCGGCGGCGCGCAGTACCGCCAGCAGTGCGTCGGCGTCGTAGTGGTCATCGGCGGCGTCGTGGATATCGCGTCGCAGCAATCCGACGGTGCCGTCCGAGAGTGACTGCAACCAGGTCGCGTCGTCGAGTGGTTGTGGTACGTCGAGGCGGCGTAGTCGTTCGCCGACGAGGCGGGCGTCGAGAAAGGACAGTCCGATTCGGTCCGTGACCAGGTTCGCGAGCTGCTTCCGTCCGGTGGGGCCGGCGCGGTATGCCGGTGCGCTGGTCAGCAGTGCTTCCAGGTAATCGGCGATATCGTTGGTTGTCTCGGGCCCGTCAGTACGTAACGTTGTGACGCCGTCGGCGGCGACCTTGGTCAGCTCGGGCAGCAGGCCGTGTCCGCCTCGGAACGGTGAGCCCGCTGCGGAGGTGTCGCTGCGGACGCCGATCACCCATCGAATCCTGTGTGCCCCGTGCTGATCGCGCCAGCCCGCGAGCGGGCTCACGACCTCCGGGAGCAGCAGCATCGGCTGCACGGCCTCATCCAGACCATCCAGCACGATCGTCAATGTCCGCCCCGTGTCGATTAGTTGCTCGCGCAAGCGATTTCGCAACCGTTGTGTGTTCGCATGGTCTGTGGCCGTCGGCGTGATTCCGATGGCGTTCAGGATCTGTTCGAGGATCGCGGGTGCACGCTTCTGACGTGCCAGGACAGCGATATCGACCGAGCCGACCGGTGGCAGTGATTCGGTGGGGGCGGTCTCGACTGCCTGGGCGTAGCGCGGGTCGAGGCGGAATTTCGGGTCCGACAGTGTCACTGCTCGCGCGATGATCGCTGACTTCCCGGTTCCGGCAGCGCCGGTGACGATGAGCATGCCCGCTCCGGAGCGAAGGAAGTTCGCGACCTGTTCGGTCAGGGTCCGTCGACCGGCGAAGTACCAGCCGGGATCGTCGGCGGTCACCCGGCCACTGGCACGATCGAGCCAGTAGTCCACTTCGGCGCGGGAGTCGGCGACCTGGCGTCGAGCATCGTCGACAGTGGAGTCGAAAGGCGTATATCCGGGGTTGGGTAGGCACAGATGTGGGTCGTCGGTCTGCTCGCCGAAGACGAGCTTGGCTCGGACCGGGGACCGGGTGTCGGGGTCGGACGATGATGCGGCTTTGGCGAGCTCGCGCATGAAATCACCGATGCTCAGATGCGATTCCGCGTACCCGCCCTGCAATAGGGTCGTGCGGACCGTCTCGAGCACTCGGGTGAAGTCGAGGATGCCGGGCCGCTGGTCGAAATCGCCGATCGTGAACACTTGCAGCGAGCTCAATTCGCGACGGGCCGTCGACAAATCCTCCCAGTGCTTCGCGAGCTCGGCGCGCAAGGTCCCGGAGTGGCACGAATTCACGATTACCAGCAGGTGCTGCGCCTGCGAGCCGAGGATCGCGGTGACGACATCGGCGGTGGGATAGGCGTGGGTGTATTCGTCGGCGGGCGTGGCCGGCAGCATCAGGTAGTGGCGGCCGCTCTCGGCTTTACGTCCGTGCCCGGTGATGTACAGGACCGCGACATCCTCGGCGCTGAGGAAGCGTAGCCCCAGATCGTGTACTTGGTTCTCGACATCACGCCGGGTGGTGACGTTGGTGCGGCAGTGAGCGGTGAAGGCTCGCTCCTTCAACTGGTCGTGGCACCACCAGTCCTGAACCACCCGGATCTGCTCGTCGATGCCGTCGGCGAACTGCCCCCAATCATCGTCGGGGTAGTCGCGGGCGGCGATGACGAACAGGGAGCGCGTACCAAGAGCCTGGTCGGTCACACGAATTCCCCCATCCGGTCAGCTTCCGGGTGATGATATCGACTGTGTCGCATGAATTTACGTTTCCCGCAGCGAAACCCGACGACCTGCCGCAGCGGCCACTGATCGAGACTCTGACACTCGACCCCGCGTCTGGTTCGGACCGGGTCATCGATGACTGTGTGGTCGTCGTGCCGGGGATCATGGGCACCGAGCTGATCGACATCGGGACCGGCAAGAAACTGTGGGGGCTGGAGCCCCTTCTGATCGCGCGGATGTGGGTCGCTCTTTCCAATCGGTTGACCCCGCTGGCCGTTGACCCCCAACACGCGACGGTCCGACCCGGGCACCTATTGCGGACACCGACTTTCGCGCCGTTCTTACGCGGGATCGAGCCCTACACCAAGCTGGTGCGCGCACTCGAGCGCATCGTCCGGCACCCGTCTGCGGTCTTGGAATTCGGCTATGACTGGCGACTTCCTGTGCGTCACAACGCACTCCTGCTGGCGAAGCACATCGACGCCCACGTGGACTGGTGGCGGCGTGTGTCCGACCGTCCCGACGCGCGGGTGCATCTCGTCGCTCACTCGATGGGGGGACTGTTATGCCACGAACTGTCCGCGATGTCCGGTGCCACCGACCAGGTCGGTGCGATCATCACCCTCGGTACACCATTCGAAGGGGCCGCGAAGGCGGCGGTCATGTTGGGTACGGGGAAAGGAGCGCGGCTGCCCGCGCGGCGGCTCCGGCAGGTCGCGGTGACCATGCCGGGCATCTATGACCTGCTGCCGAGCTATCGCTGCGTGGATACCGGCACCGATGTGCGGCGGCTGACTGCGAGCGACATCACCACCCTCGGTGGTTGCCCCGATCTAGCGAAAGATGCCTTCGCGCACCGCGCCGAGCGCGCTACAGTTCCCCTGCCACGACATCGGCCGCTGATCGGAATCGAGCAGCCGACAATCTGCTCTCTCGGGTTCGATTCGGGTCGCGTCGAAGGACTGCGCTACACGTTCGATGTCGATAGCATGGGGTCACTGGTGCGCGACGGCACCGGTGACCTCCGTCGCCTTCCAGGGCTCGGCGATGGAACGGTTCCCCGGAATTCGGCACTTCCGCCCCGCAATGTGGTGCTGCCGCACGAAGCACCGGATGTGTCTCCCCTGCCACAGCAGCACGGTTTGATCGCCAAGACCGACGAGGCGATCGCCTTCGTGAAAGACGTTCTGCTCCACCGCGACGCGGACCTCGGCCCGCGGCTCGGCGACGGCGATATCGGCATCGACACCCCTGACATCGTCACCGTCGGTGAGGAATTCGACATCGCGGTCGAGGGAGCGGCCAAGCCGAACGACATCCGGTGCGAGGTCACCGAAATCGGCACCCGCCTGCCCCGACGAGCCGAGGCACACCGCCGCGACGACCGACTCGTCGTATCCACCACCGTCTACGAGCCCGGTCTGTACCGGGTGCAGGTCGGCGGCAGCGGGACTTCCCCGGTGGAACAGATCATCATGGCGGTGGACACCGACCGATGACCGATGGCCCCGAGTTCTTCCCGATGGCGATCGGGTGGTACCGAGAACACGGCGAACTCCGTGTCGCTACCGAACTCGGTGCGGTGCTCTCAGCCGCTCGAGACCTTCAACGTTGGCGTCCAGGACTGGAACGTCGTTGTGGTAGAACGCGGCGCGGACAATGTTCAGACGCGAATCAGTGCGTTCCGCAAGACCGAACATCCCGCGATGATCCTTTACCGGGTCGGCCACGGCTGGACGAACAATGCTGAGACTGCCGTCCTCTACCACGCGAACAGCGAGCGGGAAGGCCGCGATGTCGGTTTGACGCCCACTGATCTAGCGAAGGCCATTGCGGGCCGACTGGACGCCGACGACAGGTGGGTGATCGTCCTGGTCGATGCCTGCGGATCCAAGCGCTTCTCGTCGGCTTCCACGGTCATCGGTGTCTTGCCGGTCGCGGCCTGGCACCGATCGTCACGGCCCACCACTCGTGCGCTGGCCTTGAAGCATAAATCGCAAACCGGCGAGGTGGGGCTATCTCCTTGCGAGTGCTCGGTCAGTGTTGTCGAGAAGCTGGCTTGCTTGGCGAGGAAGAAGGGTATTTGCAAGAGTGCCTACCGCTAACCATCGGAGCCGCAGGAGCTCCGCTCGCTGGTTCGGCCTGCGTCCGCGGATCGTGAAGTGGTCACCTGCTATCGGACCGCAACAGCGGCGGTTGCACGTGGCGTTGACGCCGCACCGCCTCGGCTGAAGCCGATCTTAAAGGCCAGTGGACCTCGGCAATCCTGTCGGTGGGGACAGCGATGATGCCAGAGTGTCTCTGCGCTACGAACGAACTCAAGCTGATGTCCGAAACCTTGACACGTGGCTGAGTGAGTTTCAGCTGAACGGTGAATTCTCCATTGAGGTAACCGCTGCACTCACGGACCAGGTCGCCAAATGGGGTGAGAGCCAGGGCTGGGATCCGCGGTTCGAAGTCCCTAGCCTGATGACCTTCGTCAGCAAGGCGGGCAAGACACGCCGAGGGCGACTCGACATCGTCTTCGACCGACCCGGTCAGCCCGCGCTGGCAGTCGAGATCGACAGCCGAAACAATGAACGTGCGCTCGCCAAACTGGCTACCGAGGCCTCCGGCCGAGGAAGCGCGGCCATCTGGTTGAGATGGGGTCCCCGTGATGCGGCACCCCATAGCTACACCGGAGCCAGCGGTCTCGATCCCAGCCTGACGATCCCGCCGCCGATCGTGATGGCCTACCTCGATGTCATGTGCCACAAGAAGCAGTACTACCGTCCGTCAATCGAAATCCAGGTCAGGCCGCCGACCAGTGTTGAGGAGCTCGAGGCTGCTCGTACAAGGAACGGTGGCTGGACCCGGGATCAGCTGGCGGAGTGGGGGATTCCGTTTCCGCCGCCCAGTGGGTGGCATGGCCGACTTCTACGGGCGATCAGGCAGCAGACTCCACAACTTGAGGAAGGCGAACATGCGGACGGCTGAATAGGCTGTCGCGCAATGTTTCTGTCACCTACGGTGGCGGTCGAACTGCTCGGAGACCGCGAGCAGCATCGGCAGAAGGGAACGGCCGCATGCCCGATCACTTCCAGTACGCGCTCGTCATCGAACTAGGCGAGGAGTCACCCATCGGCGACGTGGTCGCAATCGTCTCCGCTCCGGAGCTACCCATTCCCCGCGTCGGCGAGTTTGTCGACTTCGAGCTGGGTGAACTCAGGCTTGAGGTGCGCGAGGTGCGCCACAACCTGACGCGGACTACCGCCTCGCCAGGAGTATGGGTAATCACCCGCCCTGCTGGACCGCTACCGGTGGAGAGCTACGCCGATTTGGACGGTTGGTTGAGTGGCTATCCGGCTATTCATGCGGGGCAGCACGACTGAGCCCGAGCCGTCGGCCGCACAAGCTGCCTACAATCTGGGGACTGCGGTTGGCCGAGTTCTCGGCCCACGCTCAGTCTTGCCGACGGTAGGCACCGCGCCGGCAACCTCGTCGGTATCGAGGTCGGGGGTCTCCGGGGAACCCGTGATGCGTCAACTATCTCGTGTCGGTAGCGGGCTTCAAGGCGCCGCCATCTGCTGGACGTGGGGGCTCCGAATAGGCAGATGTCAGGGTGGGATGCCGCTTCATCACCCCCAAGTGCTGCACCCGGATTCGGTCCGACTTTCGTCAAGATGAAGCAAAACTGCGTGAATCTTGCGAAAAAATAAAGCCTCCTGGTACTGTTCTCGGCATCTACTTGAGGAGGGTCCGATGGATTCAGGTCGTCGGTGGGCGCTTGAGACTCTGGGGGAGTATGGTCCCCGGATTCGGTCCGAGCTCGCTGAGATGGTTCTCGCTGAGCATGTCGCGTCGGTGGATGCACAGGAGGCATCTGGGCACCGATCGCAGAGCGTGTACGGAGAATTCTGGCGCGGGATCCTGGAACGGTGCGAGCGTCTCGCAGACCTGCCTGGTGTCGTCATGGAGCGTCCTGGCAATGCGCCTTACCGGGTGTTGGTGGTCAATGGCGTCGCGGTGTTTCCGTGGCGCTTCGGCAAGCGCTCGACCGACGAACCGACGGCCGCGTTGTTCGGCAGCTCTGCTGCCCGGTTCGCACTGGCGAACATGAAGCCGCGCCCGGTGCAGGGGATGCTTGACCTCGAACTTCCGGACGCGGGCCTGTCAGACGAAGAGGTGGCGTTCGTCAAGATGCTCCGTGCAGCGGTTGATTTGCCTGCTGTGACTTCGGGCAGGCTCGTCGTGGTAGCGATTTCGAGCTCGCGTCGAGGACTCCATTCCGCGGAATGGGGTGAGGTCACGCTCTCTGACGACGGATACATCTCGTGGGAAGGGTTCCACGAGAGCTTGACGGCAGTCGCGCCGACCAGGCCCGTTTCCACCACTCCGAGCGGCGACTTCACCAGTGGCGCAGTGCCTCAGAAGCTGAAGCCTGCCGACTCCGATGCGGTGAACTTCGAAAACGATGACCGATAGCCCCGATCAGCCGCAGCTCGAACTGTTCGTCAACGCGGACAGGCCACGCCTGTCCGCAGTGGTCGACAGTTTCGAGCCCGCGCGCCTCACTCAAGCTCGCGTGTTAGCGGAGATGACGAAGGCGGAGCTCGCGGAGCAGGTGGGCGTTTCAGCCGCCGCGATCGGGCAGTATGAGTCGGGAGTGAACAGACCTCGGACAGACCTACTTCCGGTCCTGTCCAAAGTGCTGGGCGTGCCGATCGAGTACTTTGCCTCGGGACGTCCGATGGGTCGCCTAGATGCAGCGAATGCCCACTTTCGCAGCTTGCGTTCTACCCGGGCTAAAGACCGGGCAAAAGCTGCTGCTCACGCAGAGCAAATTTGGGAGCTGACGTGCGCGCTCGAGAAGCGTGTCCGATTCCCCGACGTCGATCTGCCAACTGTCGCTGAGGGTTCCAGTCCAGAAGCTGCGGCTCAGGTGTTGCGAAGCTACTGGGGGATTCAACGGGGCCCGGTACCTCATCTCGGCGCGTTGATGGAATCGCGTGGCATTGTCGTGTGTCTGATACCGATGACTGACGATGCTGTTACTCGTGTCAGTGCATATTCGACCGACATGTTGGGGCGCCCGCTGGTGGTCATCACGCCCGAGAAGGTTCGATCGGTCTACACCTTCCGGTTCACCTGCGCCCACGAACTCGGCCACCTTCTGCTGCATGCGAATCCGTTGCCGGGAGACCGGCAACAGGAACGCGAGGCCGACCAGTTCGCGGCCGAACTTTTGACCCCGCGTGCTGAAATCGAGCCGTTGCTGCCTAGAACGATGCGGCTGGCTGCCCTGGATGAGCTTGGCCGCCAATGGGGCGTGTCGATCGAGTCGCTGATCTACCGTATGGGTGAACTCAATCTCGTTACCGAGACATCGATTCGTCGAGCGCATCAGCGTCTTCACGGAACGGCCGATTTTCGCCGGGATGAGCCGCTGACCTCGTACCCAGGTGAGATTCCGACGCTACTGCGTGACGCGGCCGATGTTGCCGACCGTCACGGATTCAGTCGAACAGACCTTGCCAACGAGCTGTGCTGGACCGAGCGTCACGTAGCAGATGCCCTCGGTGACGATGCCGATTCCCGGCCCAGGCTTTCGATCGTGAGATAGCCGCGACTACCTCCAACTTCGGATGGTTACCGGCGAACACGGCAATGATCGGGTCTCGTTGTAATAGGTGATTTGGTTCTGTCGCGGGCCGGTGGGTAGCGAAGCGCGACGATCGGGGCGCGCTGTCGCGCTGAGTCACTCGAATGCGCGGAATCCCCGTGCGTCATGTTGGACTGGTTGCGCAGCCGTCGACGATCGCGATAGGTGAAAGTTGCACAGTTGCGACCCGTGACAAGCGTTCCTTGCGGGTAGGGAGTCGAACGTACTGCGGCCCCGAGGCCGCGGAATTGGTGCCTCGGGACCACGACATCCTTCGCTACGCCGGGATCAGCTCGGCGACGAGCTTCTCGATGCGCGTACGGATTTCGTCGCGGATCGGACGAACCGCCTCGACGCCCTTGCCCGCCGTCAGGGCCGAGTGTCCGCTTCCGCTGCCGTCATCGCCATCGCCATCGCCATCGCGAACATCCCACGCACACCCGTCGACTCGTAAGGACGTCGTGATGACCGCCTATGGCGCGGTGATCGTCGGAACAGGCCAGTCCGGCCTGGCCGACGCTCACCACCCGCATCACCCAGTTCGCCGAGCAGATCCGAACCGGGCTGACCGTTTCGGCCTAGGCGACATCGACTGTCCTCACCGGCGTCGCGCGCTGGGCCAGTCCGGAAGTGGCAAAGGCGCCAACACCGGTGGGGTAGTCGACTGGCCCTCGGCCAGCGGATGAACCTCACCGGTAAGCGCCGACAGTGCACCCGCGACCTCGTGTGCAGTGGCCCGAACATAAGTCAACGTCGCCCCACCAGGGGTGTACTGGATCGCATGCGCGGCATACGCCCGCGCAACAGCGAAGCCGAAGTTCCGCTCCACCCACGTCAAAACCGTATGCCGAAGCCAATGCGTACTGATCTGCTGCGTAGCCACCCACGGCAGCTCTCGGCCCGCGCGCATCCACAGATGGTCATACCGACGGCGGGAGATCGGACGGCCATGCCGGTAGCGCAACAACTGCTCACCCGGCGTGGCGCCCCGATCGGCATGGGTGGTGAGCATCGCCAGCAATGTCGACGAGACCGGCTGCCAATGAACCGTCCCACCCTTCCCACGCAGCTTCACCAGTCGCTGCCCCACGTCCAAGTCCGAGGAACGCAGCGCGAGCGCGCTACCGGTGCGGCACGCGGTCTCGAGATGCAGGCGTAGCAGCAGTGTGTCGAGTTCCTTGTCGTCGCCGGTCGTGGTCACCGCCTCGATGATCGCGCCGAGGCGATCGGCGGCGATGGCACCGCGTGGGCTCGGAAGCCGGCGTGGCTTGGCCAACTCCGTGGCAGCGTTGACCGTTCGGACATAACCGTCGCTGGCGGCATAGCGGTACAGATATCGCAGCGCACCGACCATGTGCTCGGCAGCCGACCGACCATCGCGGGAATTGCGCCGATACACCGCCCGGGCGCGGGTCTGCTCGACCAACGCCTGCATCTCCAGCGTCGTCGGGTCGTCGATACGCCGCGAACCCCAGTCATCGCGCAGCCGCTGCCAGTACGGCCGGTAGGTCCGCAGCGTTCCCATCCGGACCGTCGGGATGATGCGCGCGATGTACTCGTCGAAAGTCGGGACCGGTCCGGGATTCGATCTGGACACCAGGTCTTCGGCCTGAACACCGAGCTGCTCGAGAAGCCTTCGCGCGATCTCGTGCGGAGACTCGGTCATCGCCGACCCCGGACAACCTCGACCACAGGAAGATTCCGCTGAGCTCGCCATTCCACACCGCCGAACGGAGATCGAGAAAAGCCATGACAATTCATCGGACAACCTTTCTGTTCTGCCCGATCAATGGCTCTTCCACCTTCCAGTAGACCTGAACTCGACCACTTACGCCACCAAACCACGGATGCTGTCGACATCGAGGACTCCCGTAACACACACGCGCACTGCATGATTACCGTCACCGACATCCGGCCGACTCGCCTGCGCCGGCACGGCCCCGATATCACCGGAAAATGCATCACTCCGCTGAACCGACACCTCCGCAATCCATCCCGCCGTACCGCAACTCACACGCCGACCAAACATCCACTCCCCACCTTCGCAGCAGCTATCACGCCACCCACACCCCAACACCCACTCTCTTCCTTCTCCAACGATCAGACATCTTGCATCTCAGGGCCAACCCCGTACCGTCAACGGAGAATCGACCGCAGCGCGCCCGCTGGAACTGTTCGAATGGGTCGGATTTCCAGGGTTTCTCGGACCGCGAGCTGGACACAATTCGGTCACGCTCGGTGTCGAAAGTTGTCCAAAGTTGTCGAAAGTTGCCCATCACTGCGAAATGTGACCTAGTTCGCATCAATTCGTCCTTGCGGCAGTCGAATTTACGGCTGCCTCATGGAGTCATGGTCGCGACTATGCACAAGGTCGCCGCGGGCAACGGCTACGAGTACTACATGCGACAAACCGCCGCCAACGACAAAACCGCGTGCGGGCGCGCCTCCCTGTCGGACTACTACAACGAACACGGCGAAGCCCCCGGAACCTGGTACGGCACGGGGCTTTCCGCGCTCGGCATCACCGAAGGTTCCGAGGTCACCGAAGACCAGATGAAGAACCTGTTCGGGGCCGGGATGCACCCCAACGCCGAACAGGTCCGCGAACGCGTCAAAGCCCAGCATCTCGATGCCGGAATCCGGCCGGCCGAAGCCGCCCGCCGCGCCGAGAACGCCACCAAACTAGGCAACCGGTACGCGGTCTATGCCACGGTTTCCGACTACCGACAGGCCAAGAGGCAGGCGTACCGCGACTACAACACCGACGCGGGAGCGTGCGTCACCGCACACATTCCCGACGACATCCGCGCCCGCATCCGCGCCACCGTCGCCACAGCCATGTTCACCACCGAGTACAACCGGCCACCGCTGGACGCGCGCGAACTGTCGGGATGGATCGCCAAGAACTCGCGCCCGGACCGTGCAGCGGTCGCCGGTTACGACTTCACCTTCAGCGCCGTGAAAAGCATTTCGGTGTTGTGGGCGATCGGCACACCCGCGATTCGGGCGATCATCGAGACCGCCATCCGCCGCGCGGCCAACGATGCATTGACCTGGATGGAAGACAACGCGTTGTTCACCCGACTGGGCCGCAACGGTGTCCGGCAAGTCGACGTGCAAGGCATGATCGCGGCCACGTTCGAACATCGCGACTCCCGCGCCGGTGACCCCGACCTGCACATCCACGTCTTGGTAAGCAATCGCGTGCTGACCTCGGACGGCAAATGGCGCACCATCGACGGCAAGACTCTCCACGAAAGTACCGTCACGGCCTCGGAAATCTTCGACACGCGCCTTGAGCACCACCTGGAGATCGCGCTGGGAATCCGGTTCGAAACCCGCCCCGACCGCACCCCCGATCAAGTCCGCGTCCGTGACATCGTCGGCGTGCCCTTGGAGCTGATCCACCACTGGTCGAGGCGCGGGGCCGCGATCACCGACCGACTCGACTCCCTCACCGCTAAGTGGCAAGCCACGATCGGGCACGAACCCGGCCCCGGTGACATACACCGACTGGCTCAGCGCGCCACCTTGGAAACCCGCCCCAAGAAACATGTTCCGGGTTCTCGTACCGAGCAATGGGCCACCTGGCGCGCCGAAGCAGAAGCACTGCTCGGCGGCCCCGATGCCGTAGACGACATCCTTCCGCGTGTCCTGGCAGCCGTACCCATGCCGCGCCCGGTTCCGGATCGCATGTTCATCACCCACATCGCAGACCAAGCGTTGGCAGCCGTGTCGCAGCGGCGCGCAACCTGGCGCGAGTTCAACCTGCGCGCCGAAGTCGAACGCCAACTACGCGGCAACGTCGCGCCTGCCGACTGGTCTCGTGTCACTGATGAGGTTGTCACGCAGTCGCTTTCGCCGTCCGCGGCCCTCGCGCGCGGGGACCCCGACGTGACCGAGGAACCCGACCTACGCGCGGTCCCGACCTGGCTACGCCGCCGCGACGGCACCCCGATGCACACCCGCGCGAACTCCCGCATCTACACCACCGAAGCGGTGTTGGCCGCCGAAGCCGAACTCATCGCGCTCTCGATCGAACCCGGCGGGCGCATCCTGAACCCCACCCACATCCTCGACGCGGTCGACGAATACAACAGCGCCCACCCCGATCAACCGTTGAAGCCCGGCCAGGTCCGCGTCATCGAATCCTTCGCGAACGCCGGACTGCGCGTGCACGCCGCCAACGCTCCCGCCGGAACCGGCAAGACCACCGCTATGCAAGTCCTGTCCACCGCATGGCGATCCAGCGGCGGAACTGTGCTCGGTATGGCTCCCACAGCCGCGGCCGCGTCCGTACTGGGTGAGTCGATTGGTACGCGCGCCGAGACCGTGGACAAGCTTCTGCACGTCATCGACGCCCATCAGCCCGGCGCGATAATCGGTGAGTATCTGCCGTTCCTGCCGCAATGGGTACTCGACATCGACGACACGACGTTGGTGATTGTCGATGAACACGTCACCTTGCCGACCGCCAAACGCCTGCAACTGTTGCGGTATCTGACCGATCGGGGCGCGACCGTGCGATGCATCGGCGACGACCAACAGCTCCCAGCGATCGATGCCGGTGGCGTCGATGCCGACATGGCCCACGCCTCACCACAACAGACACCGACGCTGACCGAGGTGGTGCGGTTCGCCCATCGTGGGGAAGCGTTGGCCTCGAAAGGGCTACGTGAAGGCGACCCGACCGCACTCGCGTGGTAATTGGACAACGGCCGCATCCACGCCGGACACCTCGGCAGCGTCTACGAAGACACCTACCAAGCATGGGCCGCCGACACCGCCAACGGCTCCGATGCGGTCATGCTCGCACCCACACACGACATCGTGACCGCTCTGAACGTGCGTGCCCGAGCCCACCGTATCGCCCACAGCGACCCACCCACGGGCACCGCCATCGACACACACGTCTTCCTCGGTGACGGGTTGGTGGCCTCAGCCGGTGACACCGTGCGCACCCGCCGCAACGATCCCCGGCTCAGGTTGAGCGAACACGACTGGGTACGCAACGGCTACACATGGACCATTCGCGAGGTCTACCCAGACGAATCTGTGACCGTTGTCCGGCGCGTACACGGCCGCGATACCGCCGACTCGGTGCGCTTGCCGGGTGAGTATGTGCGTGAACACCTGCACCTGGGCTACGCCGCCACCATCGATTCCGCGCAAGGCGTCACCGCGGATTCCTGCCATGTCGCCCTGTCCGGGCGTGAGTCACGCCAACAGTTCTACGTCGCGATGACGCGCGGGCGCCACACCAACCACGCCTACATCGCCACCGCACTCGACGGCGCCGAAGGTGACATCTACACCGTGGCCGCCCACTACCCACGCACCGCTGTCGAACACCTCCACCACATTCTCGACCGCGACGGCACCCGCAAATCCGCCCACACCGAACTCCGCGACGCCCTCGACCCCGCCCGCCGCATCGGCCCCGCCGTCGACATCTACCTCGACACCCTCGGCATGACCGCCGAGAACGCCATCGGCACGGGGCGACTCGACACCATCGACCGCATCGCCGACCGCCTCGTTCCGGGACTGACCGACAGTTCCGCGTACTCGGTACTACGCCAGCACTTGGCCATGCTCGCACTCGCCGGGGCTGACCCGATCACCGAACTACGTATCGCGATCGCCGCGAGGGAACTCGACACCGTGACCGACCCCGCCGCCGTGCTGGACTGGCGACTGGACACCACTGGCAACCACTCTGCCGGACCCGGCCCACTCGCCTGGACGCCCGGACTTCCTGTCACCGCGACTGACGCAGCCGACCCCGACACTCTCGCGCCCGTGCAGGCGCGGGAGCGGATCGTTGCCGAACTCGCCCGACAGATCAGCGACACTACCCGCACATGGACTCCCGGCACCGCCCCCACGTGGGCGCGACCGCTACTCGGCCGAGACCCTGAACTACTCGCCGACCTCGCCATCTGGCGCGCAGGCTTGCACGTGCCCGATTCCGACCACCGCCCGACCGGACCCACCCGACACATTGCGGTAGAGCGCGCTCACCAACAACGGTTGCAACGCCGCATCCTCGAAGTCGACGGCAACACCCGGCTACCCCAACACCGTTGGGCGGTCACCGTCGAGCGCATCGACACCCGCATCAGCGCCGACCCGACGTGGCCAGTCATCGCCAGCCATATCGACGCCGCCGCTCAGGCCGGCATCGATGTCGAGCAGCGGCTTACCGAGGTCGGCCGGGCTCGGCCACTACCCGATGAGATGCCCGCCGCCGCCCTCTGGGCACGACTGGACATCGACCCTGCCGACCTGGACACCAGCGAAAGCCCCTTGACCGACGACGCACCCGGCACAGCCATCGATGATGCGATCAATGCCGCGTTCAGTCCCAGAATATCGGCAGCCGACCATGATTTCGACGCCGACTATGAACCCGAAACCTATCGGGACTACCAGCCGGGACATGGCTACGATCTGGATTGATAGCCGTCTGCGATGCAGTCTCTACCTGCGGCCATGGTGTTGAGCAGCGGCTCCACCTCGGCGAGGAACGGATCGCTGCTGACAATATTTCCCTCCTTCAGTTTGCCGATGAACAAGCTTGCACCGCACCATGATTGCGAACGTGCCCGACGCTTGAACCGGTGCCGCCCTGGTCGGCGAGCTGATGCCAAGCCGACCCGCCTATAGGCCAGGGATACCTAGGTGGGAGTGCGTGGGCTGATCTTGTTGAAAGCGTGAGTGGACTGCGCCCGGTTCAACAGGACGCGAGCATCGTGTCCATAGGCCGCCTCAGCGGCGAGCAGGTCGAAGGTACGTTCAGCGAGGGCGATTTCCTCGGCACTCGTAGCAGTGACAAAGCCGGTGACGGTTGCGATGTCAACGGCTGCCTGATCGGAGATATCGAAATTTGTTGCCGGAGTGTGGAGTTGGCTGTCTAGGGGAAGTAGTCCAATTTCGACGTTCTTGCGGGTCTCCAATGTTTCCAGCAGGAATTGGGTCTGGGCTGCCATTACGGTCGGACTTCCTACGGTCCGCAACAGTGCAGCCTCACCCATGAGCAGCCGGAATCGGTGACTCGGCGAATCGAGGATGGCTTTCCTCTGCAACAGGGCGGTAGCGGCGTCTCCAGCGTCATCCGGCACTTGGAGCACCGATGCGCAAGCGGATAGGACGGCACCCGCGTAGTCAGGCGTTTGCAGGAACACCGGCACCATATCGGCGCTGTATACGCGCCGATTGGTGGCGGTGTGGTCGAGGAGGACAAGACTGCGTTTCAGGGAAGCCAGACCACCGCTGCAGGTTTCGTACCAGCTGGTGTAGAACATCGGCCTAACCTTTCGTCAGTGATTGACGACTTTGGGAGTTGTAGGGAGAAATCTCTCAGAGATCGGGGGAGCGCCCAAGTGGGAGCCTTCAAGTCGGGGCACGCATGGGGCAACGAAGCAACGGGCTGCAGGCCCCCATCTGGGCCTGATCACCACCCGAAATTCCGGATAGCGTCCCGGAACGGTGATGCGGCACCCGGAACGCCCCGGCTCTTCGATGAGTACGCACTCGATCCTCATCCCGTGCCTGCCTCCTGTGTCGATAGGCAGGCACGAGCACACTCGAGAACGATCGCGCCGGATGGCCGGAACGCACTGATGGCTGGCGATATCCAGGTCCTAGCCACAAGCGGATCAGACGCGGGAGACGGTAGAGCGATATCACCTTCTCGGATTACGACAACCCTTGCTCTCCAAAGCCGTGCCACATCGGCAGGGTCTCCACTGGGTCGAATGTCGGTGCGCACGAGAAAAGTCCACATCGCCGCTCTCGGGTGACTGATGATCGACAGCGGGGCGACACCGCGATGATCGAGCGCAATCCGAACGCGCTGGGCGAGATCGGCTGGCATCATCACCGCACCGATCAGCCCCGCCCGCATCGTAATTCGACCCGACTGCGGATCGACGACGGTGGGCAGCGAACACACACGACGGTAGAACTCGCAGCGTGACCGCGGCGTTTCTGCATACGCGGCCGCCGACGCACTGGTTGGCGTCATCGTTGTTCCCCGTCGAGATCGGCCGCATCACCGAATGGGTCAACGGGCACGGTTGCAGTCTTGATCCATCCCGCTTCTGCCATCGCCTCGAGAACCTCGACCAGCGATCGCACGTTCGGCACGTCGGCAGCGAACGACGGCATCGGATCTTGCTGTGTCACTGCGACTTCCCGACCAGACAATCGCGGCCGGGCGCCATGCTTTGGATGCGTCGGTTCAAAAGCGGCGAAGGTTGGGTGTATGGCACTGTCGCCTCCTGGTCAGATGTCAATTGGATGCTCCCGCCGCCGGGGGCTTTCGCCATCAGGAGCAGCTCACTGAGCCCGATGTGGCCGGGTCGCCCCGCCATCGCCCCGGCGGCGGGGCCGAAATGAACAATCGCTGCATCCCAGCGTCACTTTGTCCCGCCGCGGGACAACGCACCGACCAGCGGGGAAATGGCCCGTACGATGTGGGTTGTCAGTGTCATCGACGGGAGAGTTCATGGACGCGGACCGCTACATCGGCCAACAGGTGCGCGCGATCCGAGCGCGTCGGGGCATCTCGCAGCAAGTGCTGGCGGACCGGACAGGGCTGAGTCGTGGCGCGATCGCCAAGTACGAGAACGGGGAACGCCCCATCGACTCTCGGCGAACAATGCTCGCCCTGGCAGCGGCCCTCGGTGTCACCATCGGGGACCTGACCGGCCATGAGCAAGACAAGCTCGACCCGTCCACAGCTGGATTTCATGCCGCAGTTCCCGAGCTCGAGACTGTTCTGTGGTCGCGCGGCAACGTCACGGATCTCGGCCCGCCACGCACCATAGATGAGCTGGCTACACTCGCCCGTACCGCGACCGCACTGCGTAACGACTGCGACTACGCCAGACTCGGGCCGATCCTCGCACCCATGCTGACCGACGCCTACCGCCAAGTTCGCGACGCAGAGAGCAACAACATCGAGCGAGCGTGGGACGTGCTTGCCACCGTGACCTACGGCGTCGCCTCGGCGCTGCGAGCAAGGGGTTATCACGCGCTGGCCTGGACCGCCGCGCAGGAGTCCGAACGCGCCGCCGCACACGTCGACGGTGTAGCGCCGATCGCAGCGGCCGCGTTCGCCAGAGGGCAGATCATGTTGTCGCGGCCTGGTGCGCTGCCCGCCGCACTAGCCACCACGGCTGAGACCGCCGAGAAGATAGCCGCCGATGTGCGCACTGTGGGCGAGGTCGAAACGTTCGGGATGCTTCACCTGCAAGGTTCGATCGTCGCCGCGACATTGGGCGACGACCCCGAACCCCACCTGAGCGAAGCGGCCGAGCAAGCATCGCGGCTCGCGGGTGCTCGGTCCAGCACGTCGGTGGCGCGAAACGAGTCATTCGGCCCGGCGAATGTGACGCTGTGGCGGATGTCCGCGGCGATGGAGCGACGGGAGCCGGGCCAGGTGCTGGCTCTTGCGCCTACATTGTCGCCAGCCGATCTGCCCAATGACGGCCGACGTGCTCAGTACTTCGTGGAGACGGGCCGCGCGTATGCGATGAAGAAGGACTACCGGGCCTCGTTGTATGCGTTGCTACGCGCCGAACACGCCGCCCCACAGCATGTGCGAACCATGGCCCCCGTTCGGGAGTTGGTCGGGCACATGATGCGGTCGGCACGGCGAGACCTCACCACCGGCGATCTCGGTCGCTTGGCACAGCGAGTTGGAGTTGTCCCGGGCTGACCGCTGCCTACTGTTCTGTGTCGCGGGCTGGCCCAATTGCCTGCGTTAAGGGTGTGGGATCGTGAAAGGGTCGTTCTCCATCGCGTCGATAGTTGACTCAGGCAGACACGGGGAGAATCCCTTAAGGCTCAACGAGCCGTCGCCCTTCCCGGCATCTTGAAGCTGGAGCCCGAAACCGTCCGGCAACTTCGCGGTTGCTACCGCCGAAACATCGTTGACCCCAACCTCCCAGCCCTTGCTCTGCCAGATGGACGGGATTCGTTGAAAATACTCGGAATTCGACCCAGGCGGCAGGCCTGTGATCCAATACCCGATGCTGAGGTAGCGGGGGCCGCTCGACTGAACATTGCCTTCCCAACACGGATTAGGAAGGGCACGCAAGGAATTCAGGGTGCCAAGGTTAGGGTTATCCGGCTTCTTTGACAGTGCTGTACCAGCCGGGAGCTCAGCGAGTACTTCCGACATGTACGCGCGGATCTTGATTTGCGCGTCTACTGCGGTCAGTGACTCGTCCACATGAGGCCCGTCTGATGTCGACCCGCACCCTGCTACAGCTAGGAGCAGAGTCAGCACGATCGGGATGTAGCGCTGGTATTTGCTCACCCGTATGTCACCTTGCCTGGGTTGCCCGCGATGATGTGACCCATGTTGACGAGTGAGGAACTCCCTGGTTCCCAGTACTGGCTGTGGGAGGCGCCACTGTACTCCACGACCGGCGTTCTTGTGCCGGGGTCGGAGGTGAACACCTGGCCGCCGAATTCGGTCTCTGTCGGGTCTTCGCCGTGGCGGTCGACACCTGGAACCAACTCGGGGAGGTTCTCGTAGAGCGGAGTCGGGTCGTTCTCCGCTCGGGTGGAGAACACGTGCTGGTACTGCTGCCCGTCGGGTACACCGGTCAGGCTGAGATCGCGCGCAGAATCGACACCGGCCCCCGGGCTGGCTACCAGCACGATGGTGTCGGCATCGAGCGTGCGTCCCTCGGCGGCCGACAACCCGACGACGGTCGTGCCGTAGCTGTGTCCGAGCACAGTGTTGCGGGATGGTTCACCTTCGTGGGTTACCCGCAGGCCGTCCTGGAACGCATTCAACGCCGGAGCGCCTGCCTGCGCGTAGTCACGCTGCGTCGCATCGCTGACCACCTCAGGCGGCGCGTCGTAGCCCATCCATGCGATGGTAACGGGTTTCGAAGCTCCTGACAGGTTTGCTTGCTCGCTCATGTTGTCGACCCGAACCATGTCGCCCTCGAGCTTGGACGGTTGCGACCCTGTACCGGGGACGTAGGTCGTCACATGAGATGCCGTGTCGGGATTGCCGTCCGCGACGATCGCGTGGACGCGCTGACCTGACTTGTCATCCATTCCCAGCAGCATCCTCGGCTCACCGGAAGGAGACGCGGAGTCGGCAATCTTAGCCGTGGTGGTCAGATCGTCGAGATGGCGCGACTCCTCCATCTTCGCCAGCCACGTCTGATAGTCCGCGACGCTGTCCTCGGGCAGTGTTTGTGCATCGCCCATCCCGGTCGGTGCGACCGACAGGTCCCACTCTGGATGCTCAGCCTTCAGCCGGTCGGCTTCGGCGCGTGCGGTTTGGGCGGCGGTGAGTTGTTCATCGAGGGTGAGCCGGTTGTAGTGGTCACGGTCGGTGGCCGGCATTCCGTCGCGGTTGCCGATGTAGCGATCCTGGTTCCAGAGGGCGTCTTTGTCCTCGTCGGACAGTGTGGTCCACAGATCGTGGAACTCCTGTGTGCCCGCGGGAAGTGTTGACTTGCCGTCCAGAATGTCTTGCACCTGCTGGCTGCGTTCACCCAGGCTGACCTGAATCGTCTGGGCGACAGGCTTGATGGCGCCGACGTTCTCGAACGCTTTCTCGATGGCGACGGTTGTGTCCTCGATCGCCTGTCCCAGACCGAGCAAGGCGGCTTTGATCGGAGGCTCGTAAACGTTCTTCGCGGTGGCGTCGAGTGCGGCTTGCGCGGCCGTGATGTCCTCGGTGTTCGCGTCGGGTAGCGACAGACGAGCGTCAGGCGCGGTGACTGTGCCGTCTTCACCGACGGTGAATTTATCCTTCTCGGCCAGGTCGATCGCCGTGGTCGCGGTGTTCTTTGCGGCGGTGATGTTCGTCTGACCTTCGGTTCCCGCGGTGACCGCGCTGTTGAGCGCGGTGGTGATCTTGCGGCCCTCGGTGACCGTGGTTGTCGTCGTTTCACGGGCACGATCTCCCGCATTGCCGACCCAATAGCTGGTCGATCCCGCGTAATCACGTTGCGCCAGGTCGAGATTGGTGACGAGGCGGTCGTGCAGGGAGTGCCACTCCGTGACTTGGCCGGCCAATGCCCCCGGCTGGATGGCGTAGGCCTGGGTTTTCGTCGCCGGGGCGGTCATGAGCCGGTCTTCCAGGTGGACACGTTGTCGATCTGTAGCTTGGTGGCGTGGTCGGTGTTGTGGAAGGCATCGACACACTTGACCGTGTTGTCGCCGATCGCCTGCAATGCGTCACTCAAAGCACTATTCGCCGAACCAGTTTCGGAGGATTTCGCCGCGCAGACGTCCGCCAGTCTGAAGTCGGCGAAACCGAACCGAACTGCGTTGGCCGCTGAACCGAAGGTACTCGGCGCCACGGTGCCGTAAGCGATGTCGGCCGCGTAGCTACGCATTCCTCGCGCGAGAACGAGTGCGTCGTCGGCGTTGATATTGAGCGAATCAGCGAGACCACTACCCATGACCTATCTCCCCCAGGTGTTTCGGTGCACGAACTGGTCTTCGACGGGTACCTGCCGTTCGACTTCCGCTCGGTCGAACTCATCGCCGGATCGGTTGGCATAGCTGTGCGACAGCGGCCGCTCCGCCAATGGCGCGTTCATCGCATCGACGGTGTGCGCGACCGCCTCGGCAACTCGAGGGTCGGACCGGAACTCTGCCAGCGCGGCGTTGGCGTTCGTCCGTGCTGTGCGCAACGCGTGGGCGGCAAGCTCGGTGATCAGTTTGCTGAGCCCGGCACCACCGAGTACCAGGAGCTTGTCGTCGATATGGACGCTGATCTCACCATCGGCGCTGGCGTGCACCTGGATGAGCCCGTCTGCGGCCGTCGCTGTGGAGCGTGTCGAGGTGAGCGCCGACACCAAAGTTGCTGTCTTCCGGGGGAGTGGATCAAGGGAGGGCGTCATAAGGTTGTCGACTTCCGCTAATTGGGGATCAGGGTCTCAACGGCGCCGACGATCTCACCGATGTGGTCGCATGCGTCCCAATCGGTGAGTTCCGGAAAACTCCCGACCATGATGTGGACGACACCATCCGGTCCGGGCAGCGCGACGGTGCAGGAGGCAGCTGCGCGGTCACGAAAGAGAACTCCAGCACGGCCGTTGGCGGTGAACTCTTCTTCGTCCTCGCGATCACGTATTTGTTGCAGACTGATGTTTGCCGATTTGATGAACAAACCCCCGGTCTGGAGTGCTTGACCACGCACCTCTTCCCTGCGCCAGAATTTGCAGCCGATGAACGCGTAGTCGTAGTTGATGGCATCGGATCGCTCGCGGGTCTCCGGGGCAAATCCGATTTCGGACACGGTGGAGTCGGGAACCTCGACGCAGGGGTCCCATCGGACCGGGTTCGTCGTACCCCGGCCTTGCTGCGGCGGGCCACCCACCGGCGCCGCAAAAGTCTGCTTCGCCGTTGACGACGTGTCCGGCTGGCTGCTCGGCAGATCCGTAGTCTGCGTTGCGCATGAGACCGGCGCCAGTGCCACCGCCAACATGGCTAGCGCCTGACGCCATCGATACCTGATCATCACTGTCCCTCGGTTGCGTTGGCCGCCAGGGCAATTCGGCGAGCATTCAGATCGTCTGCGTCCTCGATCAGGCCCGCAGCCCGGAGGAAGCCTTCCTGGATCTGCATCGCACCCTGAATCAGTTGATCGATCGCATCTCCTGCGGAGCGAGCCTTGTTCCTGAAGCCTTGTTGAAGTTCGGTGCCGGACGGGAGGGTACCGAACCCGCTGGCCTGCTCACCAGCCGCAATCTCGAGGCGCGACGTGCGCAGCCCTGATATATAGATGCCGATCTCCTGCACCGCGGCCCGGGCTGCATCAGGTTCGAAACTGAATTCACCTGCACCGGCGCGTTGCGTGAAAGCAGTGATATCCGCCTGCCCGTAGTTGATCTCCTCAGCCACCGAGACTCCTTTCGTTGGACGAGTCGGGCTCTCGGACGTGTGCGAGCAGTTCGCGAGGAAGTGTCGTCGGCGACACCGGCACAACCCGAGTGTCATGGTCGTCAACGGTGATCAAGTACCGTCCGCTCATCGGTCGGCCTGCGGCGACATCGATGAAGCTCGCATAGCGAGCGGGATGGGGGTGGTCAGTGTCGAGGCCGCGGAGAATGACGAAGTGCCCTTCACCGGAACGGCGTTGGCGGACCAGGTTTCTGATCTGTTCCTCAACCGGCGCTTGCCCATCCGGCATCAACCCCCACCGGGTCGGTGGCTCCTCGCCACGGACCCGGGGAGTAAAACCGAGCATTGCTTCTGCGGCACCCGCCGGAGTCGGCGGGAGGACGGTACACAGCTGCGAAGGGACGTTGGCTCGCCGAATCAGCGTGATCATGATCGGCGTCGATGGCTCGGATGCCGTTGCGTACTGGTGTGCCACGACACCGATAGCCCCCAACGCGGCACCGTGGGCTCGGATTTCAAGTCCACCGGCGAGCTGTCCTGTACAACGCAGCTGGGTGTCAGCGCCCGCCAGAACCGTAAACGCGGCGGACAGGCTTTGATCGCGGCCGTGCGGGTATCGCAGGGGCATCGTGTCGGTGATGAAGCGCTGTTGTTCGCTGGGTGTCGAGAACGTCTCTCGGATCACGATCGGGCTGGGGTAGTCGAACGCGTCAAGGTCGGTTTCGCGTTGCCACAGCGCCGCGAACTCGTCCGGAGTCAGCGTCCACGTCACGGGAATGGTCACCGGGGATCACCCGCTGGTGTACTCGTCTGTGCAGTCCCTGAAAGGCCATGCTGGGCGAGGAGGCTGGCAATTTCGGCGGACAGCGCCGGTGGCTCGGGTTGTGGTGCTTCGGTTTCGCTAGGCGGGGGCGCTGTCTGTCGAGCGGGAGCATCCGGTTGAACGCGGGAGTCGGCAGCATTGGCAGAGACGGCCGGAGCGGACGGGGCCGGGACGAACTCGGGTTCATGCCGTACCGCAGGAGTCGAGAACACACGAGCAGGAACTGGGCTCGGGGGCTGCGACGGTCCGGCAACCGGACGTGCGGATTCGGCGTCGGCGCCGAACACCGCAGGCGGAGCTTCTGTCCCGGCCAGCCAGTCGGGATGAACACCCCGCAGGTAGTCGGGTGCTCGATGTTCCCCCTCGTCATCACCAGCCTTACCGCGGGCGCCGGCACCGCCGGAGGCCATCGGCCCCATTCCGGTTGGCGAACCAGCGACGCGAGCCGAACCCGCCTGGCCGCCCAGGGCGGAGCGGGGCGCGCCCGGCGGGGTGCTCGGGGCTGGAACGGCCTTGCCCGGCACAGCGGGTGCCTGTCTGCCCAGGACTGGTGAACCCGAACCGCCCGATGAACCTGCGGAGTTAGGCGAACCCGGACTCGGGGTGGCGGACGACTGACCGCCAGGTTGCGCGGGCTGCGTACCCGGCGCGGTTGCGGTACTCGCTGCCGTCGTCGACCCGGCGTCATCTGTTGACGATGTTCCGTCGTCGGCCGTATTTCCCGTATCGCCCGACGAGTCAGCAGCGTCGGTGTTCCCCGGGGTCGGAGTCGCTGGTTCCTCGGATGTCGGTGTTGCCGATTCCGGCACGCTCGACGCCGCCGGGCTGCCTTGATCGGGGGTGCTCGATCCGGGATCGCGCGGAGATGCCTGGGCTACCACCGGTGCACCGTTCTCGCCGAATCGAGGCGCTTCACCAAAGGCCGGGACGGTGTCTCCCGTGGTAGGAAACGACGGGGCATACAGCGTGTTCATCGTCGCTCGTGCGGCATTTTCCGCTGCGGTCTGCGCTTCCTGATCCGCGGTCACCGTCGCAGGGTTGAGGAGGCCGGGGATGATCATCGACGTCGGATCATCCGGGTTCGGCGCCGCAACTGCCGAGGATGTAGCCGGCGGCGGCACTGCGAGCCGAGTGGCCTCCGCTGCCCACGCGGCTGCGTCGAGCCGATCCGACACCGTGGAGAAGACATCCGCGACTTGCCTTGTCGCCCCGCCCAGAGCGCCAACGGCAGTACGTGCGGCATCGCCGCTCTGACCTTTCCACGCCCCGTCATTCATCAACCCGAGAAGCGAGGTCTGCAATGACATCGACAGATCCGACAATCGCGTACATTCCGCCGACCACAAGGTATGGGCCGTACGCAGCCCTTCGACGTTCATTGCCTGGGCGTGCCGGTAGATGTCGGCGTGCGAATAGGAGCCGAAGTTCTCCTCGCTGGTGACAAAGTTCGCGTCGGTACCAGCGTTCTTGGCCAGCAACGCCTGGTCGGTGGCACTCGCACGAGATTGCGCTGCCGAGACCTTTTGTTGAGCGGCGGCAGCGGCTACAGCCGCCGCATTGCCGCCGAGCTGTATCAGAGGAGCCGGAACTCCACCGAGCGAGGATGGAGTTCCTAGACCGTCCACCGTCATAGAGTCCCCCTCTGAACGTCAACAAACCATCGCGGCGCCTCCCCGCAAGCCGCCGACGCATGCTATCACCTACCACAGGCCGCGCGGCACCAACCTTGCTGGGGCACAGTCCAGGACGCGCACAATGCGCGGTTGCGACTGGAGCGCCCGGACTGCGCCCATCGCTGGCTGAGCAGTCCGAGATGATGACATACGAACTGCCGCACCATACGGGGCTCGCCACCCAATGCCACGGTCATGCGCCACGGAGTGGCGAGTGAATCGCTCACCCCATCGACAACTCAGAAGGAGTCCCCGTGCCCATCGAGCACGAAGCGAAGATCCTCGACATCGACTCCGACACCATCGAGCGTCACATCCTGGACAAAGGCGGCCACAAGCTCGGCGAGCGATTCATGCGCCGCTACGTCTACGACATCGCCCCCGGGGTAGACGGCAAGTGGATCCGGCTGCGCGACAACGGAAATCGAACCACACTCGCCGTCAAGGAGATCACGAGCGACGCCATCGACGGCACGCACGAGGTGGAGGTGAGTGTCGATGACTTCGCCGCTACCAATTCTCTGCTCGAGATGATGGGATTTTCTGCGAAGTCGTACCAGGAAAACAAGCGGGTCAGCTTCACCCTCGACGGCGCACAGCTGGAACTCGACACCTGGCCCAGGATCCCGCCGTATCTCGAGATAGAGGCCGCAACCAAGGCTGACGTCATTCGTGTCGCCGAACTGCTCGGCTACACCGAAGCAGATCTCACCGGCGAGAACACGATCAAGATCTACGCACGCCATGGAATCGACCTCAACACGATTCGAGAGCTGCGCTTCTGACGACGGCTCCCGCATCCTGCTGCGGAGCACAAGAACAGCACGACCCCGAAAGGCCCCGGTTGAGCATCACAACGTGAGCGTCCGGGGCCTTCAGATGCGGCATGTACCGCGCCTATCTGTCCGTCGCCACGGGCATCGACGGCGCCTACCGCTACGAGCGAAGAACCCGAACCTCTCGTGCGGGTGCAGCCGAGGGCGGGCCGGTTGAGCATCCATCCGGACCGCCTTCAGGGCTGTTACGTGTTCGGGAGGTCGAGTTCGGTGAACCGGTGATCGCGAGTCGGCGTTGCTGTCGGGTGCCCGCCGCCGCGCGCGAGAGGGTGTGGCTCGCCGGTGAGGACCGCCAGTGCGGCGGCGACTTCGTGCAGGTGGGACTTGACGTAGGTGTCGGTCGTGCCGGAACTCTTGCCGTGGTGTCCGGCGAAGGCCCGAGCCACGGCGTAGCTGAACGTTCGTTCGACCCAGGTCAGAGTGGTGTGGCGTAGCCAGTGGGCCGTGACACCTTGGGCGGTTACCCATGGCAGTGACTCGCCGACCCGGGTCCAGATGTAGTCGTATCGGCGGGCGGTGATCGGGCGTCCGTGCCCGTAGCGCAGCAACTGGCCGGTGAAAGGCGCCTGCCGTCGGGTTGCGTGGTCGTCCAGGTGTCGCATCAATGTCGGTGACACCGGCTGCCAGCGATCCGAGCCGCCCTTCTCTCGCAGGTAAACCAGGCATTGATCCCGGTCGAGGTCCTGCGGGCGCAATGCCAGCGCACCACCGCGACGGCACGCGGTCTCGAGATGGAACCGCAGGATCAGGCTGTCGAGTTCAGGGTCGTCACCGGAGGTGGCCGCGACCTGGCAGATCTCGGCGATCTGGGCCGACGGGATCGCGTATCGCTGTGAGGCCCGGCGGGACGGGATCGGCAGCTGCCTTGCCGGATTGTCTTGTGGGCGAACCCATCCGGCTTCCTCGGCGTAGCGGTAGACAGCGCGTACCGCGGACACGAAGTGTTCGACCGCGCTGGTCCCGCCTCGGGAAGCTCGGTTGGTGCGGGCAGACGCCTGGACCGCGCGCGTGAGTTCCTCGAGTTCGTGACGGGTGGGCTCGGTCAACGATCGGTTTGGCCAACGGGATTCGAGTCGATCCAAATGGGTCCCGTAGGTGCGGGCGGTGCCCGCCGACAGGCGTGCCCGTACACGCGGGATCACTTCGGCGAATGTCGGTGCTGCGGGGGCACTGCCGATCAGGTCCGCCGCGGTGATGCCCATCTGGGTCAGCAGCAACTGTGCAGCGGCCAAGGTATCTGCGGTGGGGGCAGGACGGGCAGGGCTGTGGATCGTCACAGTGAGTCCTCCAGGATTCGTCGGCTCTCACGAGTCAGGGCATCGAGTGCGGCCGGGGGATAGATCAACAACCGCTTCTGTTCCCGGTGGGCGACCAGCAGCACGCGGTCGCCTTCGAGTAGCCGGACGCATCGGCGCTGGCGGAACGGAACTCGGAAGAACCCGGCACCGGTCACCTGGACAGTGCCGCCGCTGGCAGCGTGCACAAGAACAAGACCGCCCTCCGTACACGACATCGTCAGCCGGGTCCCCGGAGACCAGCTCAGCGCCGACAGCACCGCGCGGTCGGCAACACGGCCGGCATCACCGACCACGGCGACGCCGTACGCGAGATCTGGGTCGGCGGTGCCCGGGACGACGCACACCGGAAGCGGGCCGTGGATGCGGTCTTGGAGTGCGGTCTGGGGTGGGACGAGTGGCTCGATCACCGGCGATCACCACGCACGCGGCGGGGTACCGAGAGGGTGCGAAAAGTGGCACGGCTGCCACCCAGTGAAACATGTTTAAGCAGGTCAGGGCCCTGCATGTCGTGTCTCCTCCGTGTGCGAGTGCACTCGAACACGCGGAAGCCCTGATCTGGCTCGAAAGCCAGGAATCTGTGCGCGAGAGGGGACTTGAACCCCTACGTCCGTGGACACCAGAACCTAAATCTGGCGCGTCTGCCAATTTCGCCACTCGCGCTGGATGTGTACGACCGTCCAAACTCTACCGGGCAAATCCGGCTACGCGAAGCGTTGGGGCGGCATGTCGTACTCGTCGGTAACACGACCTGGGGTTATAACGATTTGGTAACCCTCAATGTGAGGGCCACTCATGTTTGCGAAGCGAAGTAACAGGCCTCACCTGCGGGTTCAAATGTGAGGCAGGGTCATGTTTCAGATAATTTTGGTACGGGCGTACAGAAATACTCGGCGGTAGCTGGCGTGGGGGCGAGAAACGTGAGGCTTTCCTCATGATTTTGTGCGATCGTGGCTTTCAACAGGCCCGAGGGGCTGCCGGATACGTGTGCGTGCCGTCGGTGGGCGGAGCGCCAGGAGAAGGAAGTCGAGCGTCTTGACGATCAACGAGAGCACCGAGATGGGCATGGAGTCGACCGCAAAAGCTGGTGGTCGTGGCCAGGCATCGGGTGTCCGCGCGGCGCTGGTGGAGCAGCTGCGTAACGGGGCCGGGTATGCGTTGGCGTTCGGTGGGCAGGGTGCGCAGTGGCTGAGCGAGCTCGAGGAGATCGGTCGCGACAGTGCGCTCGAACCTGAGCTGACCGCGCTGGTGCACGAGGCCGCGGCGCTGATCGATCCGGTTGCGGCACAGTTGCTGGTGGTGCGTCCCGGCGGCTTCGACCCGATGGGCTGGATGCTCGAGAGTGAGCTGGACGAGCCGGAGGAGCCCTCGTCGGTGCCCGCGGCCTCGGTGCTGCGCTCGGCCGCCGTGTCGATGCCCGGCGTGCTGTTGGCCCAGCTCGCGGCCACCAGGGCGCTGCGTCTGCAGGGTCTCGACACGGCCGAGCACCCGCCGGTCGCGATCGTCGGCCATTCGCAGGGCTTGTTCGCTGCCGCCGCGGTCGAGGCGGGCGGCGCGCGCGACGCGGAGCTGCTGGCCATTGCCCAGCTCGTCGGCGCCGCTGCCGGACTCGTCGCGCGCAGGCGCGGGCTGATGCCGGTGGGCGAGCGCTCGCCGATGGTCGCGGTGTCCAACGTCGATCCCGAGCAGCTGCGGGCGATCGTCGCCGAGGTCGCCGAGGGCGTCGATCCCGCGCTCGCCGCGGTGGTGTCGATCCGCAACGGCCGCAGGCGGGTCGTGCTGTCCGGCGCTCCCGCCCAGCTCGACCGGGTGCGGGCCAAGTGCACGCAGCTGCACGACGAGCAGACCCGCGAGCGGGAGAGCAAGATTCGCGGCGGTGCGGTGTTCGCGCCGGTGTTCGAGGACGTCGCCGTCGACATCGCCTTCCATCACCCGGCCCTGGCCGAGACCGTCGACCTGGTCGCCGGCTGGGCCCGCCAGTGCGACCTCGACGCGGAGCTCGCCGCGTCCCTGACCCAGCAGATCCTGGTCGATTCGATCGACTGGGTCGCCACCGTCGACGCCGTCGTCGAGGCGGGCGCGGAGTGGATCCTGGATCTCGGTCCCGGCGACCTGCTCTCGCGCGTCACCGGTGGTTCGCTCAAGGGCACCGGCGTCGGCGTGGTCGCCGCCGCCACCCGTCCCGGCCAGCGCAGTCTGCTCACCCCGGGCGCGGCCCCCGAAGCCGCCACCCCGTGGTCGGCTTTCGCGCCGAAGCCGGTGCGGCTGCCCAACGGGCGCATCGTCGTGGAGACCGCGTTCACCAAGCTCACCGGCCGCTCGCCGATCCTGCTCGCCGGCATGACCCCGACCACCGTCGACGCGAAAATCGTCGCGGCCGCGGCCAATGCGGGCCACTGGGCCGAGCTGGCCGGTGGCGGTCAGGTCACCGAGCAGATCTTCGCCGACCGGATGACCGAGCTGCGCCAGCTGTTGCAGCCGGGTCGCGCGGTGCAGTTCAACTCGCTGTTCCTCGACCCCTACCTGTGGAAGCTGCAGCTGGGCGGCAAGCGCCTGGTGCAGAAGGCGCGCGCGGCGGGCGCGCCGCTGGACGGCGTGATCGTCACCGCGGGCATTCCCGAGCTGGACGAGGCCGTCGCGCTGATCGAGGAGCTGACCGAGGCGGGTATCAGCCACGTCGCGTTCAAGCCAGGCACCGTCGCCCAGATCCGCGCCGTGCTGCGCATCGCCGACGCCGTGCCGGACTACCCGGTGATCATGCACATCGAGGGCGGTAAGGCGGGCGGGCACCACTCCTGGGAAGACCTGGACGACCTGCTGCTGGCCACCTACGCCGAGCTGCGCAACCGCGCCAACGTGGTGGTCTGCGTCGGCGGCGGCATCGGCACCCCCGAGCGGGCCACCGACTACCTGACCGGCACCTGGGCCACCAACCACGGCTACCCGGTGATGCCGCTGGACGGCGTGCTGGTCGGCACCGCCGCCATGGCGACCCTCGAGGCCACCACGGCCCCCGAGGTGAAGCAGCTGCTCGTCGACACCCCCGGCACCCCCGACTGGGTCGGTGCGGGCACCGCCTCCGGCGGCATGGCCTCGGGCCGCAGCCAGCTGGGCGCCGACATCCACGAGATCGACAACGCCGCCTCGCGCACCGGTCGTCTGCTCGACGAGGTCGCCGGTGACGCCGAGGCCGTGGCGGCCCGTCGCGAGGAGATCATCGCGGCCCTCGACGCCACCGCCAAGCCCTACTTCGGCGACGTCGCCACCATGACCTACCAGCAGTGGCTGGAACGCTATGTCTCGCTGGCGGTCTCGAGCGAGGTCCCGATCTCGTTCGACTGCGGCAGCGACATCGGCGACGCGATCCGCGAGGCCACCCGCTCGGACTGGCTCGACATCAGCTGGCGCGACCGCTTCGCGGAGATGATGCGGCGCACCGAAGCCCGGCTGCACCCCGCCGACAGCGGCGAGATCGAGACGCTGTTCGCCGACGACGAGGCGTTCGAGCAGCCGGTGCAGGCGCTGTGCGAGCTGAAGAAGCAGTACCCCAGCGTCGCCGAGACCGTACTGCACCCGGCCGACGTGCCGTTCTTCGTCTCGCTGTGCAAGACGCCGGGCAAGCCGGTGAACTTCGTGCCCGTCGTCGACGCCGATGTGCGCCGCTGGTGGCGCTCGGATTCGCTGTGGCAGGCTCATGATCCGCGCTACTCGGCCGATCAGGTGTGTGTCATCCCCGGCACCGTCGCGGTCGCGGGCATCACCCGGGTCGACGAGCCGGTGGGCGAGCTGCTCGACCGCTTCGAGCAGGACACCGCCTACAGCCTGGTCCGGGCGGGCGTCGTGCCGGCGCCGGTGGACGCGCGCCGCGTCGCCGGTGTCGTGACCGGCCCGATCGACACCGTGCTCGCCGCGCCCGACGTGCAGTGGGCGGGCCGCACCACCGTCAACCCGGTGCATCGCCTCGGTGCCGTCACCGAGTGGATCGTGGAGCAGGGGAGCGCGGTCCATCAGGGCACCGGCGCGACGCTGACCGAGATCTCCGGTCCCGAAGCCGATTTCGGCTACGTCGAGCTGGCGGTGCCGCTGCTCGGCCGGGATGCGGTGAAGATCCGGATCACCGTGCCGGTGAGCATCTACTCCGGTGGCGCGCCGGTGATCACCGAAGCCGATGCCGAGACCGCGATGTCGGCGCTGCTCGGCGTGGCCGCCGGTCAGTCGCTGCCCGAGGTGAAAGCCGGTGTGGCACACGTCAACCTGGCCTGGATGCCGGACCTGGTCGCCGACCACGCCGGTGTCACCGGTTCGGGTCTGCCCGCCACGCTGAGCACCCTCGGCCGCACCGCGCCCGACGTGCTGGTCGGCGCCTGCTGGCCCGCGGTGTTCGCGGTGCTCGGCGCGGCGCGTACCGCGCACAACGGTTCGGTGATCGAGGGCATGCTGGATCTGGTCCACCTGGACCACCAGATCGAGCTGCTGAACGAACTGCCCTCGGAGACCGGCATTCTCGTGGTGCGGGCCGAGAGCGGCGCGGTGGTCGACACCGATATGGGCCGGGTCGTCGAGGTGGCCGTCACCGTCGGCCTGATCCTCGATCAGGGGCTCGACCCGGCGCCGCTGGCCCGGCTGGTCGAGCGGTTCGCCATCCGCGGCCGCAACGGCGCCGGCGAGCTGACCGATCCGCCGCGCGCGGCCGGTGCGGTCTCCGCCGAGGCCACCGACACCCCGCGCCGCCGTCGCCGCGACGTCACCATGGCCGCCCCGCGCGCCATGCACGCCTTCGCCGCCGTCTCCGGCGACCACAACCCGATCCACACCTCCGATGCCGCGGCCAAGCTGGCCGGACTGGGCAGCCCGATCGTGCACGGCATGTGGCTCTCGGCCGCCGCCCAGCACGCGGTGGTCGCGGTGGATCCCGAAAGCTCCGTTCCCGCACGCACTCTCACGGCCTGGACCACCCGGTTCCTCGGCATGGTGCGCCCCGGCGCGACCGTGGACGTGCGGGTGGAGCGGATCGCGGTGGACGCGGGCAGCGAGATCGTCGAGGTCTCCTGCCGCGTCGACGGTGACCTGGTCATGACCGCGACCGGGCGCACCGCCGCCCCGAAGACCGTCTACGCCTTCCCGGGCCAGGGCATCCAGCGCAAGGGGATGGGTCTGGACGCGCTGACCCGCTCGAAGGCGGCCAAGCAGGTGTGGGAGCGTGCCGACGCGCACACCCGCGAAGCCCTCGGTTTCTCGATCCTGGCGGTGGTGCGCGACAACCCGACCTACCTCAAGGCGCGCGGTGTCGAACACCGGCACCCGGACGGCGTGCTGCACCTGACCCAGTTCACCCAGGTCGCCATGGCGACGCTCGGCGTCGCCCAGGTCGCCGAGCTGCGCGAGGCGGGCGCCTTCGTCGAGGGCGCGATGCTGGCGGGTCACTCGGTCGGTGAGTACAACGCGCTGGCCGCCGTCGCCGGGGTGCTGCCGCTGGAGGCCGTGCTCGAGGTGGTGTTCCAGCGTGGCTCGGCCATGCACGAGCTGGTGCCGCGTGACGCGCAGGGCCGCAGCGACTACCGGATGGCGGCCATCCGCCCGTCGCAGATCGGGCTGCCGGATGCCGAGGTCATCGACTTCGTCGACGGCATCGGTGCGGCGACCGGTGAGTTCCTCGAGGTCGTGAACCTGAACCTGCGCGGCTCGCAGTACGCCATCGCGGGCACGGTCGCCGGGCTCGAGGCGCTGGAGACCGAGATCGACCGTCGCCGCGAAGAATTCGGTGGCAAGCGGGCGTTCATCCTGGTGCCCGGCATCGACGTGCCGTTCCACTCCTCGGTGCTGCGCGACGGTGTTCCCGAGTTCCGGCACAAGCTCGAGCAGCTGCTGCCGACCGAGGTGCACCCGGAGGTGCTCGTCGGCCGCTACATCCCGAACCTGGTGCCGCGCCCGTTCTCGCTGAAGCGGGAATTCCTCACCGAGATCGCCGAACTCGTGCCGTCGGAGCCGCTGGCCGCGGTGCTGGCCGACTTCGACAGCTGGGCGGCGCGCGAGGCCGAACTGTGCCGCGTGGTGCTGATCGAGCTGCTGGCCTGGCAGTTCGCCAGCCCGGTGCGCTGGATCGAGACCCAGGACCTGCTGTTCACCGATACCGCGCACGGCGGCCTGGCTGTGGAGCGGTTCGTGGAGATCGGCCTCGGCGCCACTCCGACGGTGGCCAACCTGGCTTCGCAGACGCTGAAGCTGCCCGCGTTCGGCGGGGCGACGGTCGAGGTGGTCAATGTCGAGCGCGACGCCGCGGTCGTCTACGCCACCGACACCGACCCCGCGCCGGTCGACGACATCGAGGAGACCCCGGCCGAGGCGCCGGCGGCCGCCCCCGCCGCCGCTGCCGCACCGGTCGCCGCGCCACCGGTCGCCACCGGCGGCCCCCGTCCCGACGACATCGCCTTCTCCGCCGCCGACGCCACCCGTGTGCTCATCGCGCTGTGGACCAAGCTGCGGCTCGACCAGATCGGCCCGGTCGACACGATCGAAGGCCTCTGCGACGGCGTGTCCTCGCGACGCAACCAGCTGCTCGTCGACCTCGGCTCCGAGCTCTCGCTCGGCGCCATCGACGGTGCCGCCGACGCCGACATGGGCGCACTGTCCGCCACCGTCGAGCGCCTGGCCCGCACCTATAAGCCGTTCGGCACCGTGCTCACCGATGCCATCGGCGACCACCTGCGCAAGGTCTTCGGCCCCTCCGGCAAGCGGCCCGCCGCCATCGCCGACCGGGTCAAGAAGACGTGGGAGCTCGGCGACGGCTGGGCCAGCCACGTCACCGCCGAGGTCTCCCTCGGCACCCGCGAAGGCGCCAGCGTGCGCGGCGGCGACCTCGGCGGACTCGTCGGCGGTGCGCTGTCCGACGCCGCTTCGGTCGACGCGGCCATCGACGCCGCCGTGCAGGCGGTGGCGGCGCGCCGCGGTGTCGCGGTCTCGCTGCCCTCGGCGGGTGGCGCGTCCGGCGGCACCGTCGACGCGGCGGCGCTGGGCGAGTTCACCGAGCAGATCACCGGCCGCGACGGCGTGCTCGCCACCGCGGCCAGGGTCATCCTCGAGCAGCTCGGCCTCAGCGAGCAGGTCAGCGCGCCCGAGGCCACCGAGGACACCCTCGTCGACCTCGTCTCGGCCGAACTCGGCACCGACTGGCCGCGACTGGTCGCCCCGGCGTTCGACGCCCGCAAGGCCGTCCTGATCGACGACCGCTGGGCCACTGCCCGCGAGGACCTCGCGACCATGTGGCTCGGCGACGACGCCGCCACCGCGGAGCTGCCGATCGGCGGCTACGTCGGTGCCGGTGAAGCCGTTGCCGCGCAGGCGAACTGGTGGCGTCAGCGGGCCATGCACGAGGCTCGCTCGGTGCTGGCCGGGGTGTACGCCCAGATCGCGGAGGCCGCGCTCGATACCACCGATGCCGGTCTGTGGTCCGACGATGTCGCCGTGATCACCGGCGCCAGCAAGGGTTCCATCGCGGCCGCGGTCACCGGCAAGCTGCTTTCCGGCGGCGCCACGGTGGTGGTCACCACCTCCCGCCTGAACGACGAGCGGCTGCGGTTCTACCGCTCGCTGTACCGCGACAACGCCCGTCACGGCGCGGCGCTGTGGGTCGTCCCGGCGAACATGGCCTCCTACCAGGATCTGGACGCGCTGATCGACTGGGTCGGCACCGAACAGGTCGACAACGCGGGCGGCGCCAAGATCAAGGTCAAGGACGCCATGACCCCGACGCTGTTGCTGCCGTTCGCGGCACCGCGCGTCGCCGGTGATCTCGCCGACGCGGGCGCCCGCGCCGAGATGGAGATGCGGGTCCTGCTCTGGTCGGTCGAGCGGCTGATCGGTGGCCTGTCCGCCCTCGGCGCCGACCACGACGTCGACGCGAAACTGCATGTGGTGCTGCCGGGTTCGCCCAACCGTGGCCTCTTCGGCGGCGACGGCGCCTACGGTGAGTCCAAGGCCGCGCTCGACGCGGTGGTCACCCGCTGGCGGGCCGAGAAGTCGTGGTCCGCGCGGGTCACCATGGTGCACGCGCTGATCGGCTGGGTGCGTGGCACCGGGCTGATGGGCCACAACGACCCGATGGTCGAGGCCGTGGAGAAGGCGGGCGTGCACACCTGGTCGACCACCGAGATGGCCGACGAGCTGCTCAAGTGGTGCACCGCGCGGGCGCGTCAGGTGACCGAGACCGGTCCGCAGCAGATCGACCTCACCGGTGGTCTGGCGCGCGCCAAGCTCGACCTGCCCGCGTTGGCCAAGCAGGCCCAGGAGGCCGCCGCGGCGAGCGAGGAGGAAGCGGCCACCGCCGCGACCATCGCCGCGCTGCCTGCGCCGCCCACCCTGAGTTCGGCACTGCCCGTGCCGGAATGGGGTGACGTGACCGCCGATCTCAGCGACATGGTCGTCATCGTCGGTGCGGCCGAGCTCGGCCCGTACGGCTCCTCGCGGACCCGCTTCGAGATGGAGGTCGAGGACAAGCTCTCGGCCGCCGGCGTGCTCGAGCTGGCCTGGACCACCGGTCTGATCCGCTGGGAGAACGACCCGAAGCCGGGCTGGTACGACACCGAATCCGGGGACTTCGTGCCGGAGGGCGAGCTGGCCGAGCGCTACCACGACACCGTCGTCGAGCGCTGCGGCGTGCGGCGCTACGAGGACGACGGCGCGATGCTCGACAACGCGGCGCCGCTGCTCACCTCGGTGTTCCTCGACCAGGACCTGACCTTCACGGTCGCGGGCGAGGCCGAGGCGCGTGCCTTCCACACCGCCGATCCCGAGCACACGGTGATCAGCCCGGTCGCGGATTCGAGCGACTGGACCGTCACCCGCCAGGCGGGCACCGAGATCCGGGTGCCGCGCAAGGCGAAGCTCTCGCGCGTCGTCGGTGGCCAGATCCCGACCGGCTGGGACCCCACGATCTGGGGCGTCTCGGCCGACATGGCCGCCTCGATCGACCGGGTCGCGCTGTGGAACATCGTCTGCACCGTCGACGCGTTCGTCGGCGCAGGCTTCAGCCCCGACGAGCTGATGAGCTGGGTGCACCCGAGCCTGGTGGCCAACACCCAGGGCACCGGCATGGGCGGCATGTCCTCGATGCGCTCGCTCTACGTCGACAACCTGCTCGGCGAGCCGCGCCCGAACGACATCCTCCAGGAGGCGCTGCCCAACGTCGCGCTGGCGCACGTCGTGCAGTCCTACGTCGGCAGCTACGGCGCCATGGTGCACCCGGTCGCGGCGTGCGCCACGGCGGCGGTGTCGGTGGAGGAAGCCGTCGACAAGATCCGGCTCGGCAAGGCCGAGGTCGTGGTCGCCGGTGGTTTCGACGATCTGGGCATCGAAGGCATCGTCGGCTTCGGTGACATGTCGGCCACCGCGGACTCGGCGGCCATGCGCGCCAAGGGCATCAGCGATCGCTACTTCTCCCGCGCCAACGACCGCCGTCGCGGCGGGTTCGTGGAATCGCAGGGTGGCGGCACCGTGCTGCTGGCTCGCGGTGACGTGGCCGTGGAGATGGGTCTGCCGGTGCTCGGCGTGCTCGCCTTCGCGCAGTCCTTCGCCGACGGCGTGCACACCTCCATCCCCGCGCCGGGTCTCGGTGCGCTGGGCGCGGGCCGTGGTGGTAGCGGCTCGCGGCTGGCCGCCGAACTGCGCAAGCTCGGCGTCACACCCGACGACATCGCGGTGATCTCCAAGCACGACACCTCCACCGCCGCCAACGATCCCAACGAGTCGGAGCTGCACGAGCGGCTCGCCGGCGCGCTGGGCCGCACCGACGGCGCACCGATGTTCGTGGTCTCGCAGAAGAGCCTCACCGGCCACGCCAAGGGCGGCGCGGCGGCCTTCCAGCTCATCGGCCTGTGCCAGGTGCTGGAAAACGGTGTGGTGCCGCCGAACCGGAGCCTGGACTGTGTCGACGAGAAGATGGCGGCCTACCCGCACCTGGTGTGGGCGCGTGAACCGCTGCGCTTCGGCGACAAGTTCGCGTTGAAGGCGGGTCTGGTGACCTCGCTCGGCTTCGGCCACGTGTCCGGTCTGCTCGCGGTGGTCCATCCGCAGGCGTTCCTGGCCGCGATCGAGCCGGCGGCGCGGGCCGAGTACCAGGAGCGGGCGCAGGCGCGTCAGCTCGCGGGCAGGCAGCGCTTCGCCGAGGCCATGTGCGGCGGCGCGGCACTGTACGAGAAGCCGGCGGATCGTCGCCTGGGCGCCGACGGCACTCCGGCCAAGCAGATCCGTCAGCTCGAGGCCGACATGCTGCTCTCGCCGGAGGCCAGGCTCGACAGCGAAGGTGTGTACCGGGCGAACGGATGGGGTTGCGGCGCAGGACAGCTCGGTTCCGCTCCGCAGCCGACCGAAGCGTCGTAAGCTGCCGCTTCGTGACGATTCTCGGTATCGGTTTGGACTTGGTGACCATCTCCGAGTTCGCCGAACAGCTGCAACGGTCGGGGACGACGATGCTCAGGGAGAGCTTCACCGCTGGTGAACGCCGCTACTGCCAGAGCAAGCAGACGGACCCGGCCCGCAGCTTCGCCGCACGCTGGGCCGCGAAGGAGGCGGTGCTCAAGGCTTGGGCATCGTCTCGCTTCGCGCGCAGCCCGCAAATCGGGGACAACCCGTATCCGCTGATCGAAGTCGTCAACGACGCCTGGGGCAGGCCGAGCATCAAACTGCACGGCCTGGCCGCGGAGTTCCTGCCGCGCGCGCGGGTCCACCTGTCCCTGACCCACGACGGCGACACGGCAGCCGCCATGGTGGTTCTGGAAGACCCGGGTGAACTCGCCGACCTGATCGAAGGCAGGGAAACGACCCGCTAGACCTCGCGCACCGTCACTCCGTGGCGGTGCGCGATTCTTTCTCCGCGACAAGCAGATACGCGACCATCAGGCGCTTGAGTTCGGCGACCGCGTCGGCATTGGACTGCTCGTCCTGCACGGAGAAGTTCAGCATCGAGTAGACGACGTGCACGAGCACCTCGGCCATCATCGTGCGCCGGGCGCGCGGGGTGCGCGGGGTCAGTGGCCGCAGCATCTGCGAGACCACCTCGGCGAATTCCTTCTCGTGCAGCGCGCCCGTCGCCCGGGTGGACGGGGTCGACTGCATGGCCAGCCACACCTCGCGGCGCGAGGGATCGGTGGTCCACAGATTCGCCAGGTGGTCGACGAACTGGTTCATGTGCCGCAACCAGTCCAGCGAGGGGATCTCGCCGTGGAAGTCGGCCAGCTCACGGGAAACCGCTACCAGGTCTTGCCGATTGAGCTCGCAGACGATGACGTACTTGTTGGCGAAGAACTGGTAGAGCGTGCCGATCGGCACCTCGGCGCGTTGCGCGACCTCTTCACAGGTGAACGATTCGAAGCCCACCTCGACGAGCAGTTCCCGCGACGACTGCAGCAGCGCGTCGAACTTGCGCTTGCTGCGCTCCTGCGTCGGCCGCTTGCGCGGCATCAGCTCCTGCGGATCGTCCTGCAACTCCAGCGCAGGGTCCGGACGGCTCTGCTTGGACCGGGCCTGCGCGTGTACTTCCACCCATCCAGGCTAGCGGTATACACACATCCCCGACACACGTCTACCGACAGCGTGTCAACAACCGGGAGAAATTGCTCCCATCCACGCCGATGCTGGTGACGAATCATCAGATGAGCGTGCGTGCATCCGCACGCTTATTCGCGGTGATCTCTCGCCGCAACCGATCTACCGCGAAGTTATCTGCCCCGTGGGAAGGCAAGACTTGTGGCTGCAGGATCTGTGATTACTCTCGGCGTCAGCACCGAGCGAGGCGCCGTGCACGCGGTGGCCTTCGCGGAGGCGGGCGACACTCTCACCGACCGGATGCTGCTGCGGCGCACCGTGCGTGCGGGCGGGGACAGTAAGGCGGAGATCGCCGCGGCGGTGCAGGTGGCGCTGGACACGATGGCCGCCGAACTCGACGACGAGCACGAGATCGCCGGGGTGGCAGTGAGTTACCGCGATGCCGCCGAGCGGCGCGCGATCGTCACCCGGCTCGCCGCCACGCCGTGGCACACGGCCTCGCTGGTCTCGGCCAAATCGGCGCACCTGTTCGTCGCAGGCGCGATGACCTGGCTCGACGAGTTCGACAACCTGCTGGTCTACGAGGCGGTGCCCGGCTACCAGGCGATGACGCTGCTCGATCCGGGTAGGCACCGGGTGCTCGCCGCCTTCTCCCAGACCGGTGCGCCCACTCCGGACGCGCTGCGCACAGGTGTGTCAGCGGCCCGTGACCAGTTCGAGGCGGCCTCGGTGCGGCCGGGCGCGGTGGTGCTCGTCGGTTCCTCCGCCGACGCACCCGCGGTGCGCGAGGCGGTCGCCGGGTTCGGGGTGCCGGTGCTGCCGTGCCGGCTGGCCCCGTTCGCACCGGCCGCGGGCGCCGCGCTGGTCGCGCTCGGTGACGCCACCGATGTGCCGGTCGCGGCCGCTACCCACTCCAAGCGGGGCATGGCGATGGTCGCCGCGGCGGCGAGCCTGATGGCGAGCGGTCTGGTCGCGGGCGGTACGTACGCGGTGATGAACGGCGGGCCGCAGGGGGTCGACAACACCGCGGTGTCGTCGGAGCCGGGTGCGAGCCCGGCCGTGCCGGTGGCGCCGCAGGTGTCCGGTATTCAGGAGACCGCCGACACCGGTTCGGCCGGCGGTGTCGGCGGCGGCAGCGGGTTGCAGGTGAGCCCGGCGACCGAGCCGACGGACACCACGCCGTACGAGACGGTGTCGCCGAACCCGCAGTTGGTCGACCCAGGCCAGTTCCCGCTGGGATACCCCACCCAGCTGTACGGCGATGCGCCGCAGGATGATCCGCTGCCCCTGGAACCGGCGGCCCCGGTGGTCCCGCAGACTCCGGCCGCGGCGCCGACCCTGCCGGGCACAGGAATCCCGTTGGGGATGCAGCCTGCCCAGGCGCCGGTACCGGAGGGCCCGCGCTCGGCCTCGGCCGACTGACCCCAGGCCCGCATGCGGCGACCGCCGAGCAAGTCAGCTCCCGCGAGGGGCCGCGCGATACGCCGCGCGGCCCCTCGCTCGTGCTCACGCCGCGGTGTCGTCAGGTGCTGGTTCGGCGTCGGAACAACGCACCGGCCGCGAGATACCCGGTGAGGGCGATGCCCGCGCACCACAGCACGGCGAGCAGTGCGCTGTCGCCGATCGGGGTGCCCATCAGCAGCCCGCGCATCGTCTCGATCACGGGCGTCACCGGCTGGTTCTCGGCGAACGCGTGCAGCCAGGACGGCATCGACTCGGTCGGCACGAACGCGCTGCTCACGTACGGCAGGAACATGAACACGAAGGTGAAGCCGTTCGCCGCCTCGGGGTTTCGCGCGAGCAAGCCCAGCGCGGCCGAGAGCCAGGACAGCGCGAACACGAACATCGCGAGCACGCCGAGCACGCCGAGCCACCGGAGCGGATCGGTGGTCGGCCGGAAACCGAGCAGCACCGCCACCCCGATCACGATTCCCGAGGTGATCAGGTTGCGCAGCACACTCTCGGCGACGTGCCCGGTGAGCACCGCCGAGCGGGCGATGGCCATGGCACGGAACCGGTCGATGATGCCCTCGGCGAGATCGGTGGACAGCGCGACCGCGGTGGTGGATGCGCCGAAACCCGCACACAGCAGGATGATTCCGGGCACCACGTAGTCGATGTAGGCGCCGGGACCCACTTCCATCGCGCCGCCGAAGACGTAGACGAACATCAGCAGGATCATCACCGGCAGTGCGATCGTCATGATCATCGTGTCGGGACTGCGCAGGGTGTGCCGGATATTGCGGTCCAGCATGGTGGTGGAGTCCTTGGCGGCGCGCAATACGGAGGCCGGGGTGTTCATGCGGCCACGGCCTGGCCGGGCTGCCCGGTGAGCGCGAAGAAGACGTCGTCGAGGTCGGGTGTGTGCACGGTCAGCTGTTCGACGGTGATGTCGAGGGCGGCGAACCGGTCGAGCAGGTCCTTGATCTGCGCGGTGCCGCCGCTCGCGGGGACCTGCAGCGTCAGCTGGTCGGGCTCGGCGTGGCCGCCTGCGACAGCTCGGTCTGCGGCTGTGAGCAGGCGGTGGTCGGGGAAGCGGAACAGCAGGTGTCCGCCGGGGACGAGCCGTTTGAGCTCCTCGGGAGTGCCGTCGGCGACGATGACACCGCCGTCGAGTACCGCGATCCGGTCGGCGAGCTGGTCGGCCTCCTCCAGGTACTGGGTGGTGAGGACGATCGTCGTGCCCTCGGCCGCGAGTTCCCGGATCGCGGCCCACAGATCGCGGCGGCTGCGCGGATCGAGACCGGTGGTCGGTTCGTCCAGGAAGACCATCCGCGGCCGCCCCATCAGGCTCATGGCGAGGTCGAGTCTGCGGCGCATGCCACCGGAATAGGAGGCGACCGGACGGTCGGCGGCGTCGACGAGATCGAAGCGGTCGAGCAGTTCGGCGCTGCGGCGCGCTGTCTCGGCCGTGCCCAGATGGAGCAGTCTGCCGGTCAGACGCAGGTTCTCGGTGCCGGTGAGCACCCCGTCGACGGCCGCGTACTGCCCGGTGACGCCGATCAGCCCGCGCACGGTATCCGCCTCGGCGACCACGTCGTGCCCGAACACGCGCACGCCGCCGCGGTCGGGGCGGATCAGGGTGGTGAGGATGCGGACCAGCGTGGTCTTGCCCGCCCCGTTGGGTCCGAGCAGTGCGAAGACTGTTCCCGGCGGGATCTCCAGGTCGAGGTCGTGGAGGGCGACGTGCGCACCGAAAGCCTTGCGCACCTGGTGGACCGAGAGCGCGGGCGGTGGTTCGAGTGTCATGAGTTCTCTCCGATCGAGAAACTGTTTATGCAGTAAACACAGTTTATAGAGTAAACAATTCATGAGCGCAAGAGTCCGGTGACGATAGAGTCGAGCGGAGCGGAGGAGGCTGGGAGCAGATGACGACGTCCGGCGACACGGCGTTACCGAAAGCGGTCGAGCTGATGTGGGGTCTGGAGCAGCCGGGCGCGCGCGGCCCCCGGCGCGGGCTCACCCTCGACCAGATTCTGGACGCGGCCGTCGCGGTGGCCGATACGGAGGGGTACGCGGCGCTGTCGATGAACCGGGTCGCCAAGCAGCTCGGCTTCACGGCCATGTCGCTGTATCGCTATGTCGACAGCAAGAACACGCTGATCGATCTGCTGATGGACCGGGTGGTCGGCACGCCGCCCGCCATCGCGCCGGGGACGCCGTGGCGGGCCGGTCTCGAGCAGTGGGCGCGCGCGGAGTTCGAGCGGATCGGTCTGCACCAGTGGTGGGTGGACGTCCCACTGAACCGGCCGCCACTGGGCCCGAACAACATGGCCTGGCTCGACACCGGTCTGCGGGTGCTCGGCCAGACGGCGGTCCCCGAGCCGGTCAAGCTACAGCTGGTGATGAACCTGTCGATGTTCGTGGTGGCCAAGCGGCGGGCCGTGCGGGACATGGAGACGGAGGAGGACGGCGACTTCGCCTCGGTGATGGCCAGGGTGCTCGACCCGCAGCGCTTTCCCTCGGTGTCGGCCGCGCTGTCCGCCTCCGCCTTCCACGACGACGAGATCGACTGGGAAGAAGCCGATTTCGAGTTCGGTCTGGCGCGGCTGCTCGACGGCTACGAGGTCTTCATCCGCACCTTCGCCTGACTCGCTACACGGACAGGTCGCGGCGCAGCTTGGCGACGTGGCCGGTGGCGCGGACGTTGTACTGGGCGAGTTCGATCTTGCCCTGCTCGTCGACCAGGAAGGTCGAGCGGATCACGCCGGTGACGGTCTTGCCGTACATCATCTTCTCGCCGAACGCGCCCCACTCCTTCAGCACGTCGCGCTCGGGGTCGGACAGCAGTGGGAAGTTCAGGCCCTCGGCGTCGCGGAACTTGGCCAGCTTGGCGGGCTTGTCCGGCGAGATGCCGATGACGTCGAGGCCCGCGCCGCCGAGTTCGGCCAGATTGTCGCGGAAATCGCAGGCCTGCTTGGTGCAGCCGGGCGTACTGGCGGCAGGGTAGAAGTAGACGATCACCTTGCGGCCGCGGTAGTCCGACAGCGACACGTCTTTGCCGTCGGCGTCGGGCAGCGTGAAATCGGGTGCGGTGTCTCCGGGGGAGAGGCGATGGTTGTCGGTCACCACCGCACGGTATCCGACCGGGTCCGGCGAAGGCATGGATAGACTCGTCGGCGAGCAGACACATACTGGAGGTGACGGTGGCCAAGGACGACACCGACCGGATCGAGCGCGAGATCGAAATCGCGCGCGCCCGGTTGGCGACCACGCTCGACGAACTGGCGGTGCGCGCCGATCCGCAGCGGATCGCAGACGACACCAAGGCGATGGTGGTCGCCAAGTTGAACGAGCCGAAGGTCAAATACACACTGATCGGCGCGGGCGCCCTGGTGGCGAGCCTGGTCCTGGTGAAGATCTTCCGCCGCTGAATTCCGGCGGCACAAAAAGAACACCCGATGTGGCCGCGGCCACATCGGGTGTTCTTTTTCGGTACTGACTCAGACCGTCGGGCAGGCGAAGCCGTCACCGTCGGGGTCGAGGTGCGGGGAGTAGCCTGCCTCGCCACGGAACAGGGGGGCGCGGCCCGCGGCGATGGCCTCGTCGCAGTTGCGGAAGGCACCGCCCGCCGAACCGGTCTGGACCAGGTTGGCCGAGCCGGTCGCGTTCAGGATGGAATCGAAGCTGGAAGAGCCGGTGCCCGAGGACCCGGTCACCTGATCGGCGTGGGCGGCGGGGGCGGCGAGCAGGGACAGCCCTGCGACGGCGAGGCTGACGGTAAGCCGGCGAACGTTCATTGATTCCTCTATGTCTGCGGCGGTTCGGTTGTGGGCCCGGGCACTTCGTGGCCGGGCGGCCCCGTCCACCTTTGTGACGGGGCGTCCGGTTGTCAACCGCGTGGGCCCCACCAGATCGCCGCGACAGACGGTCGGTTATTCGCCCAGGCGTCGTCCGGTCAGATGTTCGGCCGGGATGGTGCCCATCCGGCCCGCCTGGAAGTCCTCCATCGCCTCGATGATTTCCTCGCGGGTGTTCATGACGAATGGCCCGTACTGGATCACCGGTTCGCGCAACGGCATTCCGCCGAGCAGCAGCACCTCGAGGTCGCCGGTGGTGCTGCGCTGGGTGGTGTCGGCGGTCAGCGTGATCGCGTCGCCCTTGCCGAAGACCACCAGTTGCCCGGTGCTGATCGGCCTGCGATCGACGCCGACGGTGCCGCTGCCCGACAGCACGTAGGCCATCGCGGTGAAGTCCTTCGGCCACGGTGTTTCCAGCTGCGCGCCGGGCACGAGCGAGGCGTGGGCGTAGGCGATCGGGGTGTAGGTGGAGCCGGGTCCGGTGAAACCGGCGAGCTCACCGGCGATGACGCGGACGAGCGCGCCGCCGTCGTGCGAGCTGACCAGGGTCAGTTCACTCGCGCGCAGGTCCTGGTAACGCGGGGTGGCGAACTTGTTCGCCCGCGGCAGGTTGACCCACAGCTGGATGCCGTGGAAGGTGCCGCCGGAGATGACGAGCTTCTCCTCGGGCAGTTCGTCGTGGAGCATGCCGGAGCCCGCGGTCATCCATTGCGTATCGCCCTCGCTGATGACGCCACCGCCACCCTGCGAATCGTGGTGGACCATGGTGCCGTCGAGCATGTAGGTGACGGTCTCGAAGCCGCGGTGCGGATGCCAGGGCGCGCCCTTGGCCTCGTAGGGCTCGTAGGCGACGGGACCCATCTGGTCGAGCAGGATGAAGGGGTCGGCCGAGCGCAGGTCGACGCTCGGGAACGGCCGGGTCACCTCGAAGCCCGCGCCTTCCTGCTGGCGTGAGGCGGTGACGATCTGACGGACGGATCGCTGGGTCTCGGTGACGTCGGGGCGGGGCAGCCGGGGCAGCACCATGATGTCGTCGACGGTGATTGCGGGCATGGGATGCGCCTCCTGGATGGATCTGCGGTCGCTTTGTTTCCATGTCAACCAACTGGGTTCTAGGATCATTCCCGTGACCCGATGGTTGTCCGAGGAAGAGCAGCAGACCTGGCAGGCCTATATCCGCATGCGCCAGCGTCTGGACGCGGCGATCGCGGCGGGTCTGGCCGAGCACGGTCTGTCGATGGCCGACTACGAGCTGATGGTGCCGCTGTCGGCGACGCCGCACGGGTGCATGCGGGCCAAGGAACTCGCCGGCGAGGTGTGCTGGGACAAGTCCCGGCTCTCCAAGCAGCTGGCCAGGATGGCGGCGCGCGGCCTCGTCGACCGCAGGCCCGCCGAGGACGATGCCCGCGGGATCGTGGTCTCGCTGACCGAGGAGGGGCGCGCGGTGCTCGGCCGGGCCGCGCCCGAGCATGTCGAGCTGGTGCGGGATCTGTTCGTCGACCGGCTGACCCAGCGGGAGAGCACCGCGCTGCGGACGCTGTCGGAGAAGGTGATCGCGGCGAGCGACGATCGGACATCATTGCCCGGATAACGGTTTCGCGCATCCGGGCAACCCCGGCCGATGGTTCAGGTGAGGGCGGTGCCCGTTGTCGCGGTGATGTGGTCGGGGACCTCGCCCACGTAGTCGCCCGTGGTCAGGGTGCCGGACGGTTCGAACAACATCAGCGTCGCACCGTCCGCGGAGGATGGGCGGTGGTCGACACCGCGCGGCACGACGTAGGTGTCGTTGCGGTGCAGGGTGACTCGTCGTGGCGGAGCTTCCGGCTCGCGCAGGTCGATGTCGAGTGTGCCGTCGAGGACGAGGAAGAACTCGTCGGTGTCGTGGTGGGCGTGCCAGAGATGCTCGCCACGCACCTTGGCCAGCCGCACATCCCAGTCGTTGACGCGGGTGAGAATGCGTGGGCTCCACAGCGCGTCGAAGGTGGCAAGCGCGGTGTCGAGATTCTTCGGTCGATCGGTCATGCCTCATGGTCGCGGTTGCGGTCGGTGCTCGAACAGTGCGATGAATGACGCATGTCGAAAGATTTCTCGCAGCCGGGACTGCACCGGGTCGCGGCGCTCGTCGACGAGGGGTCCAACCCGTTCGAGCTGGCCTGCATGACCGAGGTGTTCGGCATCGACCGGCCCGAGGTCGGTGGGCTGCTCTACGACTTCCGGCTCTGCGCCCACCGGCGCGAGGTGTCGATGCGGCAGAACTTCTTCACGATGACCGGCCTGGCCGGCCTGGCCCTGCTCGACTCCGCCGACACGGTGATCGTGCCCAATCGTCCGGACACCGCGACACCGCGGCATCCGGCTGTGCTTGCGGCGATCGCGCGGGCGCACGCGCGCGGTGCGCGGCTGGTCGGCATGTGCAGCGGGGCGTTCACGCTCGCCGAAGCCGGGGTTCTGACCGGCCGTACCGTGACGATGCACTGGCAATGGGCGCCCGAATTCCGGCGCAGATTCCCCGGCACCGAGGTCGACGATGCCGTGCTGTTCATCGACGACGGCGACATTCTCACCTCGGCAGGCAGCGCGGCGGCCCTCGACCTGGCCCTGTACCTGGTCGGCCGCGACCATGGCGCGCAGATCGCGACCACAGTCGCGCGCCGTCTCGTCTTCGCCGCGCACCGCCGGGGCGGGCAGCGCCAGTTCATCGAGCGCCCGGTGCCCCGCGATCCCGGTCCGTCACTGGCGTCGACGGTGGAGTGGGCCGAGCACCATGCGACCGAACCGATTACGGTCGCCGACATCGCGGCCACGGCCTGTGTGAGCGTGGCAACCCTGCATCGCCGCTTCCGTGCCGAACTCGGTTGCACCCCGCTGGCCTGGCTCACCGCCCGCCGCCTCGACCACGCCCGCCGACTTCTCGAAGCAAGCGACCTTTCCGTGGAGCAGGTCGCGACCGCGAGCGGCCTCGGCACCGCGGTGAACCTGCGCACCCACCTCGCCGCCGCGACCGGCCTCACCCCGACCGCCTACCGCAGGCAGTTCCGTACCCGACCCGCATGACCTGCCGGGAACCGGTGCCGGTCGAGCAGTTCGGAGATCTCGTCGACCCCAGCGCACGATGGTCGGTCGGAACCGTCGCGAGCGCGGAGCGGTAGTGTCCGGCGCATGCCCCTCGTCTCGCTCAACGGCATCCAGCTCAACTACGACGTCACCGGGTCGG
>NZ_JBHVHX010000034.1:0-38956 GCF_042799895.1 Nocardia sp. NPDC057663
GATAACCCCACAACAACAACAAGCAGCCGGTGCAGAAAACCAACCGCACCGGCTGCTTGTTGTACTCCAGATCAGGGCAATGGTTCGAGCTCGAGCGCCTGTTCGATTTCTTCCAGCGCGGCTCCGGTGTAGACGGCAAGCCGTTGCACGTGTGGCAGTGACTTGCTACAGGCGGTGAAGCTGATGACCGCTTTGCCGGCGTAGCTCGACATCGTCACATTCAACGCCTGTCCGTGAAAGAGAACCGATGGACCGTAGATCTCCTGCACCTGCGCGCCGTTGAAGTAGAGCTGATCGACGGGGCCGGGCACATTGGAGATCACCAGGTTCGCAGCCGGGCGGCCGAACCCGCCGAGATTCGCCATCAGCAGAGCCATTTGCGGACCGGACAACAGCATCGTGAACGGCATGACCGCAGCCGGTGGCAGCGCTCGATGGAAACTCTTGGCCGCTTTGGTGGATCGGTGCACCGCCTGGAGCCGCACGAGCGGATCGGCGATCTCGGTGCGCAGCCGCGCGAAGATGAAGGCCAGCGCATTCCCCATCGACGCCGTGTTCAACTCCCGGACGTTGACCGGGATCTGGCCGACGACCGGCCCGTCCGGAACCGCGTCCAATTCCCGCAGGTACCTCTGCAGCGCCCCTCCGAACGCGGTCAGAAAGACATCGTTGACGGTGACGTCCGCCGCCTTGGCTGCGCGTTTGAACCGTGCCAGGTCGTAGTGCTGAGTGGCAACCCGGCGCTGATTGCAGATCCGGTGGTTGAACGGCGTCCTCGCCGCCTGGAAAGGTCGGGTGAGATCACCAGTGCGATCGGTACGCACGGCAGCGGCCATATCCATCAGCGCGCGCGCTGCCACGACGCCGGATCCGACTGCACGACAGAACTTTCCGGCCGCACCGAACTTCCCCCACGCCGAAACCGTCGACGCGGCCGCTTCGGTCGCGATGGAGCGGAGCGGCGCGGGCGCAGGCACGTTGCCGCGCAGGCCCGCACTCCACGGCGGCAGCAATCCACGGGCATCCGCATCGTTGGTGAAGACCCGCCCGATGAGGCGTGCGGCACCGACACCGTCGAGTTGCCCGTGATGGAACTTGAGGTAGACCGCGAATCTGCCGTTCTCGAGTCCTTCGATCACATGGCATTCCCACAACGGTCGACGCCTGTCGAGCGGAATCGAATGCAGATGCGAAACGAGCACGCCGAGTTCGCGTTCACCGCCCGGTGCGGGAAGAGCGACATGCCGCAGGTGGTAGTCCAGGTCGATGTCTGTATCCGGCATGGTGTCCCAGTACGCGATCGGCCTGCAGCGCACCACTTGGTTGAACGGCGAAGCGAACGTCTTGCTCTCACGCCAGGCTGCGACGAGATCGCCCACGTACGTCGGGGGTGCCCCCACAGGCGGCGAGAGAATGATCAGCGGGCCGAAATGCGCAGGCGCATCAGCCCTTTCCACGAAGAACCACGCGGCATCAAAGATGTTCAGGATGGTTTTCGACATCTACCTGTTCTCAATCGGTTGGAACGGATGGATGGCGTTCGTCGTTGAATGCCCTTGCTGTGAAACCGTGAGCTCGGCCCGATTCCGGCAAAATCTAATATACTTTAGACATAACGCCTTCGGGCGTCGAACGAGCAGCGTGTGGTGCGGTACACAGCCGGGCCGCGCACCGCGGTCGCCGCCGCCCTTCCGGCACCGTGGCGCCACAGGTCGCGACCGCGTCGGGGGCGATCTGTGAGCGCTGCTGCCGGAAAAGACGAATAGGCCGCAGGCGCATCGTTTTTCGCGCCTACGGCCTATTCATTTGTGCCGCAACCGCAACCACGTACGGTCGGACCTGTCAGGTTGCGGCGTCTCGACTCCCCCAGCCGGCCGGATCACGGCGGTGGCGGACGAATCGAGCCGTGTGGTTATGCCGTCGAGACCGGGAACTGATCGCGGATCTTGTCGACGACGATCTTGGCGGTTTCCGCGCACGCGGTGGTGCCGCCGTTGCCGTACTCCTTGACCGCGTCACCCACGTTCCACAGATTGGCGATCGGGGTGGTGTGCGGAAGGTCGAAGCCGGCCACCGCACGCTGCGGCGGCCAGCCGTCACGGGTGACGTTGATCGACAGGATGCGCGCGTCGTCGAAGCCGGGCACCTGCTCACGCAGGTCCTGCAGCAGCAGCTCGGTCTCGGCCTTCTCGTCGAAATCGCCGACAGCCGGCTTGGGAACAGCCGTGCCCTGGTACAGGTACCAGCCATCCGGCGCCATTTCCGGGCAGGTCTCGGTGAAGTTGGCGACGTAGCAGAGCCGCTTGGTCTGGGCGAAGCTGGTCATACCGGGGGCCTTGACGAGCGGGCGCTGACTGGCGAAGTTCACCGAGATCATGGCGCAGGGCCGGTTGGCCTTATCCACCTGCGCGACGTACTCGGCGGGAAGATTGTCCCGTCCGACCAGGTCCAGGGTGGCGAACGGACCGATATCGCTGACGGTGACATTGCTCGTCACCTCGATGGTCTCACCACCGCGGGCGATCACCGCACCGGTGATACGGCCGTCGGTCATGTTCAGCGCGGTGACTTCGCTGTCGAGCCAGACCGCACCTCCGTTGGCCTCCACCACGTCGGCGAGCGACTTCCACACACCGATGGTCCCGTCCGGACAGTAGCCGAACTTCTTGAACGCGCTCTTGCGGGTGAAGTAGGTGAGGAAGACCCGCGCGGGCAGTTCTTCGGAACCGACGGCGAAGACCGAGCCGCACATGTTGCGGAAGATGCCGTGGACCGACTCGTTCTTGGTGTACTTGGCGACCCATTCGGCGGTGGACAGCTCGTCCTCGGGCATACCGCTGTCGTTGCGGGCCGCACCGAGGCCCTGCACGAGCTTCGCGCCCTGGCGGGTGAGCTTGGACAGCAGGAAGCCCCAGCCACCGCCGGTGACGTCCACGTCTTTGCCGCCGATACGGTAGAGGATGGGCGGTTCCGGCTTGCGAATATCGAACTTCGCGCCGACCTCGTCGAAGGTCTCCTCGGTGAGGCCACCGAGTTCGATGACGATGGCACCGTTGTTGACCTTGAAGCCGTCGATGTCATCGGTCGAGGCACGGCCGCCGACCTTGTCCAGTCGCTCGACGACCAGCGTCTTGTAGCCCAGGTGCGACAGCCGGGCGGCAGCGAGCAAGCCGCCGGCGCCGGCGCCGATTACCAGAGCGTCCCAATTGTTTTCGGTCATGATCAATCCTCGATTCAGCCGAGCGGGTTGGTGCCGGGCTCAGCGCCCGACATGTCGGTGATCTGGTTCCACTGCGCGGCGACTTCGTCGATGGTCGGCGGGGTCGCGAAGACAGCGCCCTTGTTCTGGAACTGCTGGACGCGATGGACCTGGCCGCCGCCGGCGACGATGACCGTCGCGGTGTCGGCACATTCGTCGCTCATCAGGTAGCCGACGACACCGGCCACGTGCGCGGGCGGCAGCTTGTCGAGCATCTCCTTGGGCGCGATGTCCTCGGTCATCCGGGTAGCTGCCAGTGGCGCGATGGCATTGGCCAGGATGTTGTTGCGGGCACCCTCGATAGCGAGGGTGTTGATCAGACCGACGAGGCCCAGCTTGGCGGCTCCGTAGTTGGCCTGACCGAAGTTGCCGAAGAGGCCGCTGGTCGACGCCGCGACGACGATGCGGCCGTGGTTCTGCTCGCGGAAGTAGGGCCAGGCCGCGCGGGTGACGTAGTAGCCGCCCCACAGATGGACCCGCTGCACCGATTCCCAGTTCTCGGTGGACATCTTCGCGAAGGAGCCGTCCCGCAGAATGCCCGCGTTGTGGATGACGCCGTGGACGGTGCCGTAGGTGTCGACGGCGGTCTTGATCAGCGCGGCCGCGCCCTCTTCGGTGGCGATGTTGTCGTAGTTGGCCACCGCGGTGCCGCCGGCGTCACGGATTTCCTGCACGACGGTGTCGGCCATCGAGGTGCCGGAGCCGGAGCCGTCTCGGGAGCCACCGAGGTCGTTCACCACGACCAGGGCACCCTCTCCGGCAAGCAGTAGCGCGTACTCGCGGCCGAGGCCGCCACCGGCTCCGGTCACGACGATCACACGATCGGTTACTCCGGGCATCAGTTTGTCTCCCTTGATCTTCCAGGTTGTGTTCAGTACGACGCGGGCAGTTTCAGACTGGTCTGCGCGACGAAATTGAGGACCATCTCCCGGCTCACCGGCGCTGTCTTGAGCAGCCGCGCGGAGAACCAGAGCTCGGCCAGGCCGTATTCCAGCGACAGTCCGTTACCGCCGTGGGTCTGTATGGCCTGGTCCAGAGCCTTCAAAGAAGCGTCCGCGGCAGCGAATTTGGCGATATTGGCGGCCTCCGCGGCCGGCTGCCCGGCGTCGAACAGCTCGGCCGCACGGTAGGCGGCGAGGCGGGCGAGCTCGACCGCGATGTGCGATTCGGCGAGCGGATGGGAGATGCCCTGGTGCGCGCCGATCGGCACCGACCAGACCTGACGGTTCTTGGCGTACTCCACAGCCTTGGCGATCGCGTAACGACCGATGCCGGTGCTGATGCCCGAGGCGAGGATGCGCTCCGGATTCAGGCCGGCGAACACCTGGCGCAGGCCGTTGCCCGCGTCACCGATCAACGATTCGGGACCGACGCGGACTTCGTCGAGAAACACTGTGAACTGATTGTCGGGCGAGACCACGGCGGTCGGGAGCGGCTGCAGCGTCAGTCCCGGTGTATCGGTAGGCACCACGAACATCGACAGCGGCGACCGCGACGACCCGACGAAGTCGGCATCCCGCGTGATCAGCAGGATCGCCTCGCATTCGTCGATCGCCGAGATGAAGTACTTGCCACCGGAGATGATCCAGTCTTCACCGTCGCGGCGAGCGGTGGTGCCGACGTTGTGGCTGTTGGAACCGGCATCGGGTTCGGTCAGGCCGAACGCCATCTTGCGACTGCCGTCCGCGAGTCCTGGCAGCCAGGTGGACTTCATCGCCTCCGAGCCATGCGCTGCCAGGATCGAACCACAGATCGCGGGTGAGACGACCGCGAGCAACAGGGGAAAACCCTGCGCGGCGAGCTCCTCGATCACGATCAGCATTTCGGACAGACCAGCGCCGCCTCCGCCGTACTCCTCCGGCAGGTGCACACCGAGCAGGCCTGCCTGCCCGAGGTCGTGCCACAACTCGTCGACCTTGCCTCCGGCGCGGGAGCGCTCGAGGAAGTACTGCTGGCCGTACTTGTTGGCCAGCTTGGCGACACTTTCGCGCAGCAGCGCCCGCTCGTCGGTATCGGTGATGAAGGCAGACAACGTAATTCTCACTTTCCGGTGAAGGTCGGATGCTGTTTGTTGAGGAAGCTCTCGATGGCTCCGCGAGCGTCGTCCGTACGAGCGACGTGGCGCAGCGCCACGGTCTCCTCCGACAGCGCATGGTCGAGGGTGGTGGTCCACGATCGGTGCAGGAGGCGGCGCATCTCGCCGTAGCCCCGGGTCGCGCCCGCGGCGAGTCGGCGCACCGTCTTCTCCGCTTCGGCCTCGACCAGCTCGGGCGCCACCACCCGATTGATCAGTCCCCATTCGGCGGCGGTGTCGGCATCGATGACCCGGTCTTCGAACAACATCTCGCTCGCCCGCCGGATACCGATGAATTTCGGCAGATACCAGGTGTTGCCGGAATCGGCGGAGATCCCGATACGCCCGAACCCGGTGGCGAACTTCGTCCCGGTCGCCGCGATCGTGATATCGGCCGCGTACAAGCAGGCCAGCGCGCCGCCCGCGCACGCGCCCTGGACCGCCGTGACGACCGGGACGTTGACCCTGGCGAGCAGCCGGATCCCCTCGTGCATGAGCAAGGCCATCCGCGTGAGCGTGTCCGGCAAATCCTGCGCGCCCTCGGAGAACGCGCCGATGTCACCACCGACGCTGAATACGGGGCCGTTGCCGGTGATCAGCACGGCCCGCAGCCCGTCGTCGTTGGCGATCCGGGTCGCCACTTCCAGGAACGCCGCGCCCATCGACTTGTCGAAGGCATTACGCGACGCCGGTCGATCCAGCGTCACGTAGGCGATGCTGTCGACAACCTTGTACCCGATCAACGATTTACCTCCATTTCGAGTTTAATGTAGATTAAAGTTTTACCTCGGTCAAGCATTCCGCCCTCCCCCGGAGCCTCGACAGGCCACCGAGGAGGCGGGTCGCACGGCCCACCGCTCCGGCTCCGGCTCCGGCACACACCCTCGCGTCCCGGCCGCGGGCGGCGCGGCGCGGCGCGAACCCTTCGCCGAAGTGTTAACCAGGGATTGACGCGATTCTAATCTAGATTATACTAATTTCCGCCCTGTCAACACACCGGTGCACCCACCATCGAAGGAAGCTCTATGACCGCTCGAGTCAGAAACATTTGCGCGCTGGGTGGACCCGCAGCGCTGATCATCACGCTGATCGGATGGACGATCGCGGGCATGCTGCCGGTGCCGCTGAGCCCCTCGGCGTCGGCCGACGAGGTGATGCGCTTCTACACCGAGGACCCGACCCGGGTGATGATCGGCTTCGTGTTGGCATCGGTGGGCGTCGTGCTCATGCTGCCGATGTTCGCGCTGATCTCGGTACACATGCTCCGCATGGAGGGGCGCACACCCGTACTGACCTTCGTTCAGATCATCGCTGCCGCGGTGACCGTGGTCGTCAACATGTTTCCGCAGATGCTCTACGCGCTCATGGCGTTTCGCGGCGACCGTGATCCCGAGACCCTCCGATTGATGAACGATGTCACCTGGATGATCCTGTTCACCCCGATCATGCCGTTCATCATTCAAAACCTGGCGATCGGCATCGCGGTGCTGAGCGACAAGCGCTCGGTGTTCCCGCGGTGGAGTGGCTACCTCAACCTCTGGGTTGCCTTCGCCTTCATTCCCGACGTGCTCGCGTACTTCTTCCTGTCCGGTCCGTTCGCCTGGAACGGAGTCTTCGTGTTCTGGCTGGCCCTCGCGGCGTACGGTGCGTTCCTCGTCGGTATGTACTTCGCAGTCCGCCAGGCCAATTCGACACTCGACGGAGCTCTGGACGCGCCGGAGAAGGCGACGGCATGACCGTGGCGGAACCCGCCGCCGAGGCCGAGTTTCCCGGGTTCGTCTGGTACACGGACGAACCGGACACCGCCGTCCCCGATTCGGAACCGTCCGGGGACGGCGGTGCGCCGGGGGAGCTCGGCCTCTGGGTTTTCATCCTCGGCGACATGACGCTGTTCGGCGCCTTCTTCATCGTCTTCGTCTGGGAGAACCGCAACGACCGGCCGACCTTCGCCGCGTCGGCCGAGCACCTCCATCAATCCATCGGCGCGGTCAACACCTTGGTCCTGCTGCTGAGCTCCTATCTCGTCGTCATCGCCTTGCACGCGCAGCGCCGGGGATCGGCGTCTCTCGCCCGCGCCATGTTGGCCGGCGTAGTCGCCTGCGCCCTCGTGTTCGCCGCGTTGAAGGCCGTCGAGTACAGCATGGCGATCACCTCGGGCCACGTGGTCACCACCAATATGTTCTGGACGTTCTATTTCGTGCTGACCGGGATCCACCTGGTTCACGTCCTGGTCGGCGCGGTGATGGTGACGTTCTGGCGCAGACAGTGCCGAGGTGATCACGATGCCTCGGGCGCTCGGCCGTTCTCGGAAGTCGCCGCGGTCTATTGGCACATGGTCGACCTGCTGTGGGTCGTCATCTTCACCCTGCTGTACCTGGGATGCCTCGCATGAACGGACACGTCTTTCCGCGCAGAGCAACATGGGTCTGGATCGGACTCGTTCTGGCCACCTGTACGACATGGTGGCTCGGCGGCAGCCACCCGTTCGCGTCCGGCAACGTCCGGTTCGCCTCCGCTGCCGCCATCGCGATCGCGTTCGCGAAGGCGTACTTCATCGGAATCGAATTCATGGAGCTCCGGTCCGCGCCGAAGACGCTGCGGCGGGCCTTCGAAGCCTGGACAGCCGTCGTCGGCTCGGTGACCGTGCTCTTGATCGTCTACTGAACCGACAGCCGCCACACCGTGACCGAGACGTCTTCGACTCGCCACAGTTTTTAGTATACATTCAATTAAACAAGCCACATCACAGGAGAGAACCATGCCAGAGGCGTACATCATCGATGCCGTTCGCACCGCGGTCGGCAAGCGCGGGGGCGGCTTCGCCGAGTCCCATCCGGCGGATATGGCGGCGCACACCATCAAGACCGTGGTCGGCCGCAACGAATTCGATCCGGCCGATATCGACGACGTGATCCTCGGTTGCCTCGACAACATCGGTGCGCAGGCAGGCGATATCGCTCGTACCGCGGCGCTCGCCGCCGGTCTCCCGGAGTCCGTGCCGGGCGTCACCATCGACCGCCAGTGTGGGTCCGCGCAGCAGGCGGTGCATTTCGCCGCCCAAGCGGTCATGAGCGGTACCAGCGACCTGATCGTCGCCGGTGGCGTGCAGAAGATGAGCCAGTTCCCCATCCTGTCCGCGTTCCAGGCCGGCGAGCCCTACGGCTCGACCGACCCCTGGACGGGCAGCGAGGGCTGGCAGGCCCGCTACGGCAACGAGGAGATCTCGCAGTTCCGCGGCGCGGAGATGATGGCCGAACGCTGGAACCTGAGCCGCGAGACGCTCGAGGCCTTCGCGTTCGAGAGCCACCGCCGTGCGCTGCACGCCATCTCGGAGGGCCACTTCACCCGCGAGATCACCGAGTTCGCCGGGGTGACCGTCGACCAGGGGCCTCGCGCGGATACGACCATCGAGAAGATGGCGTCGCTGAAGACCCTGGTGGAAGGCGGTCGCCTCACTGCCGCCGTCGCCAGCCAGATCTCCGATGGCGCCGCGTCCCTGCTGGTCGCCTCCGAGGCCGCGGTCGAGCGTTACGGCTTCACTCCGCGTGCGCGCATTCATCACATGTCGGTGCGCGGCGCGGACCCGGTGATGATGCTCAGCGCCCCCATCCCCGCCACTCAGCACGCGCTGAAGCGAGCGGGCCTTTCCATCGGCGACATCGACGTCGTCGAGATCAACGAGGCGTTCGCTCCGGTGGTTCTCGCCTGGATCGCCGAGATCGGTGCCGACCCGGCCATCGTCAACCCCAACGGCGGCGCGATCGCCCTGGGCCACCCGATCGGTGCGACCGGCGCGCGTCTCATGACCTCGATGCTGCACGAACTCGAGCGCACCGGTGGCCGTTACGGTCTCCAGACCATGTGTGAAGGCGGCGGTCAGGCGAACGTCACCATCATCGAAAGGCTCTGAGATGCGCCGGGCGCTCTATGAGGCCGACCACGAGGCGTATCGCGAAACTGTCCGGGCTTTCCTCGAGCGTGAGGTCGCCCCGAACAAGGACAAGTGGGACGAGGACCGCTGGATCGACCGCGAGGTCTACAAGAAGGCCGCCGCCGCCGGCGTGTACGGACTCGAGATCGGCGAAGAGTACGGCGGCTCGGGCGTGCACGACTACCGGTATCGGATGGTCGTCTGCGAAGAGGTGTCGCGCATCAACGCGCTGTCGTTCAACCTCACCGTGAGCTTGCAGGACGACCTCGTCCTGCACTACATCCTCGACCTCACCAACGACGAGCAGAAGCAGCGATGGCTGCCCGGCTTCGCCACGGGTGACATCATCGGGGCGCTCGCGATGACCGAACCCGGCACCGGAAGCGACCTGCGCGGAATCCGCACCAGCGCGGTGCGGGACGGGGACGACTGGATCATCAACGGGCAGAAGACCTTCATCTCCAGCGGCATCATGGCCGACCTGGTCGTGCTGGCCGTGCGGACCGATCCCGACGCGGGTTCGCGGGGCTTCAGCCTGTTCGCGGTAGAACGCGACACCCCGGGCTTCGAGCACGGGCGCAAGCTCGACAAGATCGGCCTGCACGGCCAGGACACCGCCGAGCTGTACTTCGTCAATGCTCGTGTCCCGCACGCGAATCTTCTCGGCGAAGAAGGCAAGGGCCTGCAGTACCTGATGAGCCACTTGCCGCGCGAACGTCTCGGCGTCGCCGCCAAGGCGATGGCCACGGCGCGGGTGATTCTCGATCAGACCATCGAGTACTGCAAGCAGCGCCGGGCCTTCAGCCAGCCGATCGCCGACTTCCAGCACGTTCGGTTCGAGCTGGCCGAGATGCAGACCGAACTCGATCTCGCGGAGGCCTATCTCGACAAATCGGTGCTCGCCTACAACGCGGGCGAGCTCGATCCGATCGACGCGGCCAAGGGCAAGTGGTACATCAGCGAGCTCCAGAAGCGCGTGATCGACCGCTGCCTGCAGCTGCACGGCGGCTATGGCTTCATGACCGAATATCCGGTCGGCAAGGCCTACACCGACACTCGGATCCAGACCATCTACGGTGGCACGACCGAGATCATGAAGGAACTCATCGGCCGGGAAATCGTCCGCTGATTCCAGGCACAGCGGCCCCCGAACCAGTGCGGTTCGGGGGCCGCGTGCGTGGTACCCGCCTGAGCAAGCTGGGCACTCACGGGACCCGACCCAACTCATTCGACGAAAAGCTACGCAGGGAGACAGCATTGACTACGCCCCATCCGACGGAAGCGACGTTCGCGGGTGCCTACTCGCACGCATGGACCGCCGACCCCGAAGAGCTCCTGACATTTTTCGCCGCTGACGGCACCTACACCGACATCGCTATGGGAACCACCTACGAAGGCCACACGGAGATCGGCAAATTCCATCGGTACATGCTCGAATTCTCCCCCGACTCGGAAATCGATTTCGGTGATACCTACGCCGCTGACGGACGCCTGTATTCCGAATGGGTATGGCGCGGGACCTTCGCCGGCCCCTTGCGTTTACGTTCGGGCAAGCTCGTCGACGCGTCCGGGACGCGATTCCACGTTCCCGGTGTCGCCGTCTGTACCTACGACTCGACCGGGCGCCTCACCAGCCACCGTGACTTCTGGGATCTGACAACTGTCTTGCACCAAGCTTCCGTGCCTATCGGCTGAGCAGGAGGAACTTTCGTTCGCGGAAGCGAGAGGACCTGGGCGGTTGAGGCCTCAACTCGCCCGGCAGTCAGCCGCGGCGGGCGCAGACCAGTCGATGATCGCCCGACTGACCAGGGCAGGATTGTCGAGCATAGGGACGTGCCCGACGCCGGGGTACGTGCGCCAGGTCGCGGTGGGGAGCAGCCGACGCCAGGGATCGGAATAGCGCGGAATGGTGAGGACTCGGTCGCTGGTACCCCATGCGAGCAGGATGGGGATGCCGAGATCGCCGAAGGGCTCGGATTGAGCCTCGAGGCGCTCAGGCATCTCATCGAACAGAGTGCAGGCGAGGACGTCCTCGATCCCGGCGGCGGCCTGTTCGGGCGTCATCCGATCCCCATGCTCACAGACGAGCCGCATCAGGATGCGGCGCAATGCCTGCACGCGCATGGCGGCGGGCAATACCTTCCCACCAAGCTGCGTTCCGCGGCGCATCGACCGGAACAACGCGGGAACGCGCACTTCATCCGATGTCCAGCCGCCCGCGGGCGACAACAGGACCACGCTGCGAGCGCGGCCCCGGCGAGCCAGCTCCATCGCGAGCCAGCCGCCGAGCGAATTTCCCGCGATGTGGGCGGTGGCGAACCCTGCCTCGTCCATGAGGATCTCGAGCGCATCAGCCGCACGTTCGATGGTGAACGGCTTGAGTCCTGGCTGCCCCGCGTGGCCCGGAAGGTTCGGTGCGAGCACGTCGTAGCAGCCGACGAGGTCGGGCAGCATCGATTCCCAGCAGCGCCAGGAACTGGTCGCGCCGTGCAGGAGAAGTAGTGGTTCTCCCGAGCCCCCGCGATAGTGCTCCAGGGGCGTGCGCTTGGCGGAATTCGTCATCGTTGACGTATCCCTCTCTCTGTGACGGACGGTCAGTCGGCTTCGTGTGAAGCCGGTGCAAGAAGCAGGGCCTGCGCGAGCTGTCCGATCGACTGTGCGGTCGGATCGGGTGGCCCTGAAGGTCGGATCATGTGACTGAACACCAATCGGACCAAACTTTCGACGACGAAGGGCACGTCGGCGTCAGCCCTGATCAGGCCGCTCCAGTGCTGCGTCGCAAAGGCGAGATAGAAGTCGGTGACAGCCGTGACGAACGGGCCCGACTGGGTGGTGGCCAACGTGAGCAATTCACTCGAGGCATCAGAGGATCCGGCCAGCATGACGCGGAGCAACGGGTCGTCAGCGACTGTCGTGAGCAGGTATCGGGCAACCGCCGTAGCCGCCGCGACCGGATCGTCTCGATGCATCGCCAATCGCTGACCGGCGCCTTCGAGATACCGGGCAGTCTGCCGCCACACCACCGCTTCCAGCACACCAGCCTTGGATTCGAACTCGTTGAAGACCGTTCGCCTGCTCAAACCGGCGCGCTCGGCGATGTCGCTCATGCGGATGCTCTTCCAATCGGCACCGGCGACCAGCTCCGCAGCAGCGACCAGGATGCGCTCACGCACCAACTCCCGTGTCGCAGCACGCACCGAGATCGTAGGACTGCTCGTCATCTCCGACATTCTTCCTTAGCCGCTGTGCCTGCAACCGACCAGACATTGTGGTTACACTCACATGCAAGAAGAGTGCATCATTGGCACCTCATAGTCAACAGAGTGCAAGGAATCTCGATGAGCGACACTTTCGCCGCCGCGGCAACGACGATGTGTGCGGCGTTTCAATCGACCGTCCGGCGAGACCCGGACAAGATCGCGGTCCGCACTCTCGGCGATGGCCCGTCCTTGACTTTTCGTCAATGGGACGAGCGAGTCCGCGCCCTTGCCGCCGGCTTCGCCGGTCTCGATGTCATCCGCGGCGACACGGTGGCACTGATGATGACCAACCGGCCGGAGTTCTATCCGATCGACGTGGCGTTGCAGCACCTCGGCGCGATCGCGTTCTCCGTCTACAACACATCCTCACCAGAGCAGATCCAGTACCTGCTGAACGACTCCGGCGCGCGCGTGGTGGTGTGCGAGTCCCAATTCGCCCCCATGCTGGTAGCGAGCAAACCCGACACTGTGACCGTCGTCTGCATCGACGACGTCTCGCCAGGCACCGTATCCATCGATTCTGTTGCAGCACAGGGAGATCCGGGCTTCGATTTCGAGTCCACCTGGCGAGCGGTACAACCCGGCGATGTCCTCACCCTCATCTACACCTCGGGTACCACCGGTGATCCCAAGGGCGTACAGCTGACACACGCGAACATGCTCGCCATGGTCGACGCGACCGAACAGCTGATGCGGATCACCCCGGCGGACCGATTGTTGTCCTTCCTGCCGTCGGCGCATGCCGCCGATCGCTGGACGGGGCTGTACACCTTGCAGGTCGTCGGCGACCAGGTCACCACCGTCGCCGACCGGACCGCCCTCCTGCCCGCTCTCGTCGACGTCCGACCGACAGTGTTCGGCGCGGTGCCCCAGGTCTGGCAGAAGCTCAAAGCCGGCATCGAGTCGAAACTCGCCGAAGCGACCGGCGCCAAAGGGGCTCTCGCGCAGTGGGCGCTGAAGGTCGGGCGCGAAGCATCCGACGCACGGCTCGACGGCCGCTCTCCGAGCCTGTCGACGTCGCTTCAGGAGCGCGCCGCAGACACACTCGTGCTGTCGAAACTCCGAGCCGCCATCGGTCTGAACGATCTCTCACTCGCGATCTCGGGCGCGGCACCCATCGCGCCGGAGGTTCTGCGGTTCTTCAACGGTCTCGGCATCCCCGTCTCCGACGCCTGGGGTATGTCGGAGGTATCAGGAATGGGAACCATCTCCCCGCCGGGAACGGTCCGGGTCGGGACCGTGGGCAAGGTTCTTCCCGGTAATACGATCAAGATTGCCGACGACGGCGAGGTACTCGTGCGCGGCCCGATCGTGATGAAGGGGTACCTGAACAAGCCCGACAAGACCGCCGAGGCGATCGACACCGACAGCTGGCTGCATACCGGCGACATCGGCCGGCTCGATGCCGACGGGTTTCTCGAGATCGTCGACCGCAAGAAGGAGTTGATCATCAACGCCGGCGGGAAGAACATGTCGCCGGCGAACATCGAGAACTGGATCAAGGCGTTCTCCCCCTTGATCGGTCAGGCCGTCGCGATCGGCGACAATCGCAAATACAACGTCGCACTCATCTCCCTGGATCCGGACAGCGCCGCCGCGTACGCAGCGAAGACCGGCCTTATCGCGGAACCCGCCGTGCTGGCGAAGGACCCCGCTGTACACGTGCTGATCGAACAGGCCGTCTCGCAAGCCAACGCGAAACTCTCCCGGGTCGAGCAGATCAAGAAGTTCACGATCGTCGAGGAGTTCTGGGAGCCCGGATCCGACATGCTCACCCCGACAATGAAACTGCGCCGCAAACCCATCAACGATCGCTACTCGACCACGATCGAACAGATGTACCGCTGACTCCGGCATCAGATCACCAGCACTGTCGGGTGCGGTCCGATGCGGCTCCCTCAGGCGAGTCGCATCGGACCGACGGAGATCATTCAAGTCCGCTCACCCGATGACCCGGCGCGCTCGCATTCCGTCGAACACCGGCCCGACCTTGACTACGTCGCCGGTTTGCGGCGCATGGATCATCTGCCCGCCGCCGATGTAGATTCCCACATGGCCAGGACCTGATCGCTGCCAGTTCCCGAAGACCAGATCCCCAGGCTGGGCATCGGTCAGGGAAACCTCGCGCCCCACCTGCCATTGAGTCTCCGAGGTGCGCGGAAGGACCACCTGGCCGCCCGTGGCCGCGAAAACAGCGAACGAGGTCAGACCCGAGCAGTCGAACCCACCCGCGGAAGGTCCATGCACGTTCCCTCCTCCCCACACATACGGAAGTCCGAGGTACTCGGTTGCCCGGCTGACCACGTCGAGCCCCGGCTCCGCGGACGCGGCACCGGTCAGCCGTGCCAGCAACGACGCGTAGTGAGGTTCCAGGCCACGCACCTTCGCCACGTACGGTTTGGTCTCGTTCTCGTAGTCGGCCAGACCGGAGGGAATTCCGCCCGACGAGAGAACGGCGCCGAGCCCAGCGTTGTATCCCGCTACCGCGAGATCGACTGGGTTTCCACGAACTCGCCCTTGCGCAATCCACACTTCGATCTGGCCGTACATATCGCAGAGGAAGTGACCGGACGCCATGACCGAATCCGCGACGCTGTTGATGTCACCCGGTCCGTCACCGACAGCGGACCGGCCATACTTTCGCCACGTCGCCTCCATGAACTGGCCCGGGCCCCGGGCCCCGGCGGGCGAGACCGGCGCACCCGGACCATACCGAAAGTTGTTCTCCGCAGCGTAGATCGCCGCAATGGTGGCCGGCTTGATGCCGTCACAGAGGTGGCCCGCCTTCTGCAGCCACGGAACGAAAACCGGAAACCCGCCAGGCAGTGAAGTATCCGCCGGCGAAGGAACCATGGGCCGGAGTGCGCCACCACCGACCGATCCGCTTCCAGCGACGGTCGACCGAGCCGGCGCGGCAGCGACTGGCCCACTCCCCCCGATAACAGGTTGAACGGAAACCTCGGGCGCCACACCAGGTTCGGGCCCCGGATCCACCAGAGCTTCCGGAAGAGCGGGTGGAACCCCTTGTCCCGATGGCACATTCGGCCCCGCCACCTCCGCCATCGCGGCCGCGGCGGCGGCAACGCCATCCTCCACGGCCTGACGGGCGGGCTGCGGAAGCTGCGCGGTGAACTGCTGTACACCGTCGGCGATCGCAGGTGCGGATTCGACGACCTCGGACACGTAGAGCTGTACCGGCTCAGGCGGATTCGCGTTCTCGAACATCCCCGCCGCCGAGGCGATGATCGCGATGACAGCCGAACCCGGATCAGTCATTTCGATCACCACCCGTCACCTGGGGTCGGGCAACCGACCGATCCGGCACGCTGGTCCGGCCCCACACCGTCCGCGCAAAACGTCGAATGTTCATTGAGATCTCCGGTGTCCAGGTCCAGTCGCTGGGCCTGCGGGCACGTTTCGAGAGAGCCTGCAGGCCGTCAGAATTGAATATATTATCAATTAGAACCTATGGATGCGGGTTCACGCGACCGCGACTGGCCGATATGGATGACGAACATGTGACCCGCGCCATATCGATAGTTACCGTAGCATAAGTGGACTTACGCGGACAAGATTGCTGGTCAGCTCCATGTCAGGAAAACTTCAAGGGCGGAGCAATCTGTCGAACCCGCCCGGTGCGCACCCACGGAGACAGTGCACACCAAGAGCCGAGTCAGCGACCAGCTGACTCGAATATTTTAAGTTACATCACATTTTGCAGCGAGGATGCTCTCGCGCCGACGGCCGATCTCCCCCTGCGGTGCGTCGTCGGTGCCGGATCGCCGAGCGTGATCCGGGGCCACGCTGCCCGAACATCCTGGCAGCGTGGCCCCGCCCACTACGTGGTCACCGCGACGAGCGTCCACCCGGCACTTCGTGGACGCCCGGGAGCCGAGCAGCGCACCACGAGGTCACACCGGCGGGTCAGTGGACCACCGATACCGCTGGATCGATGCGAAGCAGGGCACGCGTGTAGTCCTCGATACTGACCAGCTTGTTGAAGTGGGCATGGTGGCTACCGGTTTCGAAGTCGCGCCAATAACGCTGCAGTGGATTGCCCGTGGCGAATCCGCCGGTCCCGCCCAGGTCGAGGAGCAGCGAAATGGCCTCGCGTGACCGGTCTATCGCCGAAGTCATGTGGCGACGGGCGCGAGTGCGATCCAGTCGAGACATATCACCCGCGGCGAAGGACGCGTCGAGCAAGTCGGCAGCGGCCAGTAGGTGTCCGTAGGCGGTATCCAGGAGATGGACGGCCTCCGCCAGCCAGTGGCGGGCAACGGGCGACTCCAGAGCTGAACCATAGATCGTGTCGGTGAGGGGCTTGCCTTTGGCGAGCATCCCCTGCACGGTGTCGAGCGCCCCATACGCGGCACCGACCAGTGCGGCGATCGTGCGATGCGCCAAGCCTACGAACTTCTCCGGCTTCGGAAGGTTCAGCAAGCCGTCCTGAGGATCGACAGGATGCTTGATCGCGTGATTCTCCGGTACGAACAGGTCCTCGTACTCGACCGTGTGACTGCCGGTGCCGAGCATGCCTGCGACATCCCATGTGCGTTCGATATGTGCGGCGGCCAGCGGCGCGACCATCGAAACCAGCTCGCCACCGAGCTCACCGTCAACTACGACCGGAACCGTGACCATGAGCATCCAGTCGCCGATCTCGCAGCCGGAGACAGTGGGAAACCGGCCTGTCACCCGATAGCCACCCTGCACCTCGGTAGCGGTTGCGTCATGATTACCACCGTTGTTGCACACGAAGACATCCGGTGTCGCGAAGAACATCTCGCCGGCGCCCGATTCCGGGAGCAGCGGGGCCAACGCGTCCACGACGCCGGTGATTCCGACCAGCCAACCTGCCGAGGCGCAGCCGCGGCCGATTTCGAGAATCACCGCGGCCTGGTCACGGACCGACAGCTCGTCGCCACCGTGTGACTTCGGCACGCTCATCCGGAAGAGACCGGCCTCGCGCAATGCGTCCACCACCTCCGGGGTGAGTCTGCGATCGCGTTCGGCCGCCGCCGAGTGCTGACGGAGCAGCGGAATCAGCGAGCGCGCTCGATCGGCGAGAGCCGGGGACTCGGACAACGACAAATCAACGATTGCTGGAGACATCGCTTCCTCCCCTTCAGTTCGCACCGGCTCGAACGGTCGAGAGGGCCTCGGCTATCGCGGACACGAGCTGTTCGACGTCCTCTTCGCTCTGGTGACACGTCAACGTCACTCGGATTCCCGATCGATCCATCGGCACCGCCGGGAACGCCGCGAGCCCGACGAGGTAGCCACCGTCGCGGAGCTCCCGGATAGCGCGATATGTCATATCCACCGAGCCGACGGTGACACAGCGGATGGGCGCCGCGGTGTCGCTGGAGAGGGGAAGGTTGTATTCGACTGCGCGCTTGTTGAAGAGTTCGATCAGCCCGAAGAGCTTGTCTTGCAATGGCCGGATCGCATCGGACAGGTGCAGCCGAGCCGAAGCGACCACCGCGCCGAGCATGGGCGGCTGGACCTGCCCCGAGAAGAGCATCGGCCCGCCGAGCGTGAAGACGCGTCGGAGCATGTCGCCATCGGGAAACGTCAACGCACCGCCGACGGCCCCGAACGCTTTCCCGAGCGACATGGCTACCACGCTGCGCGACAGCGCTTCGGCATCAAGTTTCTCGAGGGCGTGTCCGCGGCCGCGCTTACCTGACCACGACACCGAATGCGCATCGTCGACATACAGCCACAGGTGCGGGTGGCGCCGCATCAGCTGATTGATCTCCTCGAAGGGAGCGAAGTCCGCATCCATGCTGTACAAGCCGTCCAGGGCGTACCAGATCCGCTCACGGCTCGGCGAAAGCTCCTCGATACGGGCTTCGAGCTTCGCCATATCGCTGTGGTCCACGGTGGAAACACTGGAGTTGTAGTCCCGGACCAGCGAGGCGGCGACGTGAATGCTGTTGTGGGCCTGGCGATCGAGAATGAGCGCATCCTGTTCGGCGACAAGTGCCGGCAGCGCGGAGATATGCCCCAAAGTCGTGGTCGGCGCGATGAGAGTCGGGCGTTCGAAGAGACTGGACAGCAGGTCTTCGGCTTCGGCGTAGAGCGGAGAGGAAAGGTAGGAGCGCGAAGCAGAGAAGAGGGCCCCGTATCGCTCGGCCGCCTCGATGACGCCCTGTTTGACATCCTGGTGCATTTCGAGACCCAGGTAGCTGCACGACTCACAGTTCAACAGCGACTTACCCTCGACGGTCACGGTCCGTCCATCGAGCCGGTCATCTTGAGCACTATCGCGAAAAACTCCGAGACGCACGGCATTATCGATGACATTTTCGACAGCTGCGATTCGCTGACTATGCGTGGTGACCATCTTAACTCCAGATCATTTGCGAAACACGTTCGAGAACATGAGGAGACGGTGAAATGCTCTCACGAAACACACTGTGCTGCAATGGATTTGGAAGTTGCGGAATCCCGATAGATGAATTCACATCCGGACAGCACAGTGTTCTCCGCCGATAAATCAGCGGAGAACACTTTCCAGCACCGTTTCCTTCGGCTCCGAAAATCGCCGGAGCCGAAGCCGGACTCATATATTCATATTTCACGGATCACCGAGTCGAATTCGAACTCGCCGAGATCCGCTCAGTGGATGGCCTTGCCGGGGCACTCCATATCGGCCGCCCCGGGCCGGTCGTGGTGCGCTCGCGTCAGTGCGCCACCGGGCAGCCGGTCGTAGCGTGCATTCGCTTGACCGCGCCGGCGAAGTTGCCGACCAGCAATTCAGGTTCCGTCAGTGCGAGGTCGGGGACGCGATGGAAGAGCTGATCGAACATATTGCGCAGCATCGACTGAGCGAGGAAACTACCGATGCAGAAGTGCGGGCCGCCGCCGCCGAACGCCACATGACCCTGCGGCTTCCGGCTGATGTCGAACTTCCAGGGATCGACGAACACAGACTCGTCTCGGTTGCCGGAGGCATAGAACATCACCACCCAGTCACCCTTGCGGATCTGCCGTCCGCCGAGCTCGGTGTCCTGCGTGGCGGTCCGCCGGAAGGTCATGATCGGACTCACCCACCGCAGGACTTCCTCGATCGCGTTGTTGATCCGACCGTTGAAGTCTTCGAGCAGGTAGGCGAGCTGATCGGGATTCTCGAGGAATACCTTAGTCCCCAGGCTGATCGAGGTTCGAGTCGTATCGTTGCCGGCGAACGACAACAGGACGAACATGGTCGCGAGTTCCTCGTCGGTGAGCTTCTTGCCCTCGACCTCGGCACTGATGAGGTTGGACCACACATCATCCCGCGGGCACGACCGGGTCAACTCGGCGAACTCGAACCCGATGGACAGATTGCCGATCGTTCCGTCCATGAGCACCTCGGCGGGCGGCCGGCCGGCCGCGACATCGGGGTCGTTCCATGCGGCCATCTCATCGGCATTGTGCGCCGCCTGATCCCGGTACTGCTCGGGCAGTCCCGCGACCTCGTAGAAGGTGTTCATCGGCATGTGCTTGGACACGTTCTGCACGAAATCGCCTTCACCGATCTCGAGCAGGCGGTCGACGATGCCGACCGCGCGAGCGCGGATGCCCTCCTCGAGCCGCTTGACCTGCTTCGGCGTGAACGCACCACTGACGAGCTTGCGCATGATCATGTGCCGTTCGCCGTCCATCCCGAGGAAGCCCTCGGCGGCCTCGAGGATGTCCTTGGGAACTTCTTCCATCTGGACGCCCTCGCCGGAACAGAACAGTTCCGGGTTCCTGCTGACGTACCTGATCAGCTCATGGGATGTCACCGCCCAATACCCGTCGTTCTCGGGCGTCATGATGCCGCCCTCGGCAGGAGGCTGCCAGCTCACCGGCCGGTTCTGCCGCAACTCGGACAGCCGGACATCCCTCTCCCGCGGGCTCATGGCCCAGAAGCTCAGGCTGGATACCTCGACCGGGTCGTACTCGCGATCTGCAGGCAGTGTGCTCATCGGTGGTTCTCCTGTGGTTGATTCCGAGGTCGGGCGAGAAGGTCGTTGCGGCCGTTGACCTTCGGGGTGCTCACGTGTGTAGGGAACGATTGCTTGCAAAGTGCTGGGGCAGGTGGTGCCGTGCGAAGGACGCCGCCGATTGCCGCGAACCCTGCGCGAGGGCCATGGTGGTCATATTTTTAAGACAAATTAGATCATGCCCGGTCCGGTGGTCAAGGCATGGTTCCATCGAGGTCGTGACGCACGGGCGCGGCCCGCGAAATCTAGGCGCACGCCGTCGACACCGGGCGCAGGCGCCACCCCGCGACCACCGTGAACTCACAACCTCGTAGTGCCGAAATATGTTGCCGTGGACAGTATTTCGCCACCGAACACCATCGAGGCGAGCGCCATCGCGTGGCGCCGATCGGCTTCCGCAGCCAGCTGCAACCACGACGTCCACACCCCTGTCGGCTTGCCGCACGCGCCCGCGCTCCACCGCCCAGCCCTCGGGATCCACCGACGCCCTCGTCTGGTATTCTAATTCATAGTAGAATTTACCCCAGTGAGAACCGTAGCCGGTAGCGGCCGAGTAGCTCCCGGCGGCGACCGTGGGTCGATTGCCACTCGCCACCCGGACCGGACACCCACCCGGCGAACCGGTCCGGCCATGCACCGACCATGCAATACATCGAATGTTCATCGAGATCTCCGGCGTCCAGTCACCGAGCCTCCGGGCGCCCCGAGGGGATGTGGCGGCCTGGCGACGGGTTGGAACAGTTTCTAAATTGGAACCGATGGACACAGACCCGCATGACTGCCACCGGCCAATCCGGAGGACAGGCATGTGATCTGCGCCATATCGAACACAACCCTAGCATAAGTAGACTTATGCTAGCAAGACTCCTGGCTGACGGGCTTTAGCGACGCCGATAGCTCGGAGCGACCCACTGGATCCATGACGGCGGCCGACCCCGGGAGGGGCGGCCTGACGACATGCCCTCCAGGGGAATTAATCTAGATTAAAATCTACTTTGCGACCCTTCAGCTGCGAAGGCAAGGAACACAGATGACCAACTACCCGGCGGTGGACGCGCCGCGTGGCTCCGATGCAGTGAGCCACGCCGCCCAGAGGCGCGCAGCAAGGGAGTATGCCCGGCAGCGCATCCTGGCGGCGGCCAGCGAGGCTTTCACCGCCAACGGCTATCACGCCACCTACATGGACGACGTCGGTCAGCGTGTAGGCGTGAGCAAGCCCGTCCTGTACAACCACTTCGCCGGCAAATTGGAGTTGTATCTTGCCGTGCTGCAGGCACACCTCGACACGTTGGTGACGAGCGTCCGTACCGCTCTCGATGCCGCTGGAGGAAACTCCGCGCGCGTACGAAGCGCTGTTGCCGCGTACTTCGATTTCGTCGACAACGACACCGCCGGCTACCGGTTGGTGTTCGACTCCGACCTCATCAGTGAGCCGTCGGTCCAGTGGAGAACACGACAGGCAACCGACGCGTGCATCGATGCGGTCTGCGCCGAACTCCTCCGTGGCTCCAACCTACCCCCGGACCGAACCCGGGCCATGGCCGTAGGACTCGTCGGCGCCAGCCACCTCGCCGCCCGCTACTGGCTCGAAGCGGGCCGCCCCATCCCGAAGGACGAAGCGGTCGCGACCACCGTCTCGCTGTGCTGGGGTGGACTGTCCCGGATCGGCCACCTCGCACCCGCAGTACCCGAAGCTATGCCGTCGTAGCCGCGGACACAGCACATGCCGCACTAGCAGTCTCCGCACAACCACGCGAAATTCGGGCGTTCAACCCGGTCGTTGGGCACACGGGTGTACTACGCCGGGCTCGCGGGCTGCCGGACGCCGGGGTGCACCACGTCGCTGTACATTTCCTCGATCTCCGCCCGGTACCTCTCGGCGATCGGCTTGCGCCGCAGCTTCATCGTCAGCGTCAGTTCCGCACCACCGGGCTCCCAGAACGTCGGCAGGATGCGGAAACGTTTGATCTGTTCGACCCTGCTCAGGTTCGCGTTGCCCGCTGCGACGCCGTTCGCGATCTGCGAGATCACATCGGGATCTTCGGCGAGCATCTGTGCGGAACCCTCGACACCGCGCGTCGCGGCGTAGGTAGCGGCGGACTCGGCGTCGAGAACGATCAGCGCGGTGTTGTACGGGCGGGCGTCACCGATCACCGCGATCCCACCGACGAGTGGCGTCGCTGTTTTGATGGTGTTCTCGATGTTGGCCGGGGACATGTTCTTCCCGGCGGAGTTGATGATCAGCTCCTTCTTGCGATCGACGACCCGGAGCGAGCCGTCCTCATCCTGGGTCAGGATGTCACCGGTATGCAGCCACCCGTCCGCGTCGATCGCCTCGGAAGTCTTGTCCGGTTCCTTTCGGTAACCCTTCATCACCAATGGTCCGCGGACCAGGTATTCGCCGTCCGCGGCGATGCGGCCCTCCATACCGGGGAGCAGGCGGCCTACAGTGCCGATCCTGTGATCACGCGGATGGCTGACCGTGCAGACGCAACTGAGCTCCGACATTCCCCAGATCTCGGCGATCGGAATGCCCAGTCCGGCAAAGAATGCCAGCGTCGCCGCGGGGATCGGCGCGGCACCGGAGATCGCCCAGCGCAGGTGATCGAAGCCGAGTTCGGTCCGCAATCTCGAGAGTACGAGTTCGTCCGCTTCGGCCCATTCCGCGGCCAGGTCGTCCGGGATCGGCTGATCGGCCAGCCGGAGCTCGCTGTGCCGGGCCGCGACTCCCAGAGCCCACTGCAGGCCCTGTCGCTTCGCCGGGTCGGGTTCGTTCGCGACAGCGAGTTCGATTGCGGCCTTCAGCTTTTCCCAGACACGAGGAACGGCACCCCAGATCGTCGGACGCACATCGGGCAGGGCGGCGGCGATCGCTCGTGGGTCGGCAACCACGGTGATCTGCGAGCCGAACACTTCGTGCAGATACAGGGCTGTGAGCCGATCCGCGATATGGGCGCTCGGCAGGAAAGACGTGATGCGGTCGCCGAATTCGATGCCGAGCACCTCGTCGACCGCATGCGCCTCGTGGAGCAGATTGGCGTGCGTCATCTCGACGCCCTTCGGGTTCCCGGTTGTCCCTGAGGTGTAGATCAATGTCACCACGTCCTCGGGCTGCACCGCCCGCCACGTCGACTCGAAGTCGAAGTCGTTCGTCGTGCACGCCACGAGGTCGTCGATCGACAACGTGCCGTCCGGCGAGCCGTCGATACACACGAGGTGCTCGATCGGCACGCCCGAAGCCCGGATCCGATCGACGTACTGCGCCTCGCAGATGACGACGCGGTTCCCGGCGTTGGTGAAGAGGTGATTCAGCTGTTCGGGGCTGAGGGTGTTGTAGACCGAGAACGATGTCGCGCCGATGTGTTGCGCGCCGACCTCGACCGGGTAGAACTCGACGCGGTTGGCCATCATCAGCGCGACCGTGTCGCCACGGCCGATACCGAGACCAGCGAGTCCGCCCGCGATGGCACGCACTCGGTCGGCGTAGTCGCCCCACGTCATGGTTTGTGTGCCACCTACCGATCGCAACGCGATGGCGGCGGGGTCGATGGCGGCGGTGTGCTGGAACGCTTCGGGCAGCGTCGTTGCTGTCATATCGGTGCCTGGGTCCTTCGATGTGCGGTGGGAGTTTCGACTACGACGACGCGGCGCGACGCAGGTATGCGGCGCGCTTGGTCCGGTCGGTGTCGTGCAGGATCTTGCGGTTCGCGCCGAGTCCCCTGTTCAGTGCCTCGTTGAGCGCGAGCGGCAGCATCCGTCCGCCGCGCAGCAGTGCGCCGAACGACGCGGGAATGTGCACCCGCGGATGCGACCGCCCGGACGTCAGTACCCGGACAACCGCGTCGGCGACCTGCTCGGGCTCGACGTGCTTCACCAGTGGAATCGTGCGATCGGTGAAGGGCAGCGGGATCGAGACGCTCGCGTCGACGCCATCGGTCAGGCCGGTGTTGACGCCGCCCGGCAGGATCGTCGAGAACCGTACGCCGCTGTCCGCGAACTCGAGTCGGCTCGCGTCGCTGAACATGATGGCCGCGGCCTTGCTGGCGTTGTAGCTCGCCAAGCCAGGGACAGCCGTTTCACCCATTGTCGAGGCCATCGTCACGATGTGCCCGCGTCCGCGCGGAACCATCAGGGCCAGTGCGGCTTTGGTGCCGAACATCATTCCGAGAGTGTTGATCTCGACGGTGCGCCGGGTCATGGCGCCGGACTCGTCGAGCAACGCACCGGTGGGCATGATGCCGGCGTTGTTGACCAGCCCCGTGAGTGGGCCGACCTCACGCTCGGTGTCGGCGAGGAACGCCGCGAAAGCGTCGGCGTCGGTGACGTCGAGCTGGGAGTAAAAGTGCGCGCCGATTGCCGCGGCGGCCGACCGGAGCTGTTCGCCGTCGATGTCGCTGATCGCGACTCTCGCGCCTGCCTCGATCAGCGCGGTCGCGGTCGCGAGACCGATACCGCGGGCCGCGCCGGTGACAGCGATAACATGTCCTCGTAGATTCGTCATTTCAACCTCAGTGCCTTTGTGCGCCGGTACGTGTGGGTGAGTCGCGGTCATTGGTCCGCCTTCGTGACTCGCTGGGCAAGAATCACTTCCGCGCACTGATCAGAGTCGTCGTAGAACGGGATGTGGCCGCATCCCGGCAGCGTGATGTGGGTAGCGCCCGGGAGCGCTGTCCGTGCGCGGTGGTGCTGTGGGCCGTAGGCGAGCAACCGGTCACGACTGCCCCAGGCCACGGTGATCGCGACCGCACGGGGAACATCGGGGTTGCGGTAGCGGCGCAACGACTCCAGCAACGAGAACATGCCGGCCGAATCGAGCACGCCGGTGGCGTCGTCGAGCGCGACTCCCGGGTCGAGCTTCCAAGGCCGGCCGACGAAGAACCCGAACAACACGGTCCGCGTCACGACATTGCGAAGCAGCGACGGCATCGCGGGACGCAGTGCTGTGCCGAGCGCGTGGATACCCCGCATCGATACTTGAAGCCACAAGCTGCCCGGCCACGACCAGAACCCTGCCGGGGAGAAGGCAGTGACCGACACGGCTCTACCGCGCGCCCCGAGCTCGAGGGCGATCGATCCGCCGGCCGAGTTGCCGGCGATATGCGCCTGTTCGATGCCGAGTTCGGTCATCAACTCCGCGACCGCTTCGGCGAGGCCGGCAACACCGGAATCACCGGTCATCGCAGACCTTCCACACCCGGGTAGGTCGACAGCGATGACGTCGAAGTACGGAGTCAGTGCCGGGATGATCGGATCCCAGACCTGCAGTCGGCCGGCGGTGCCATGGATCAGCACCAAGGGCTCGCCGACGCCGGCCCTGGTGTAGTTCAGCATCCGGAAGTCCCCGTCCGCTCGATGTTCCAATCGCCGGAATCGACTGTCGCCAGCATGGTTTTGTGATCGGCCACCGTCCACGGCCAGATTGTCGGTGTGCCGTCGGGACCGAGATACCAGCTCTCGCACCCACCCGACACCCAGATCGTGCCCGGCATCGCGGTCCGCACGTCGTGGTTGAAGCGCTCGGTCGCTTCGACGGTCGGCGACATCGACTCGAACTCGCCGCGCCGCCATTCCTCGATCCGGTTCATCGCGAACGCGATCTGGGTTTCGGCGACGCCGAACAGTGACTGGTTGCCGAACGGCGATTGCGGGCCGATGAGGGTGAACACGTTGGGGAAGCCGGGCAGCGCGACCGAGCGATAGCTGTAGACGCTGGAGTCCCACAGCTTCGACAGCCGAAGGCCGTCCAGCCCGACCAGTTCCATCGGGCGCAGGTAGAGCTGTGTGTCGAAACCCGTGGCCAGCACGATCACGTCGAGTTCGTGCAGCACTCCGTCGGAGGTGACGATGCCGTTGGGTTCGATCCGCTCGATGCCGATGTCGACGAGATCGACGTTCGATCGGTTGAACAAGCGGTAGAACCCGCTGCCGACGATGAGGCGTTTGCAGCCGGGCTGGTACCCAGGGGTGAATCGTTCGCGCAGCTTCTTGTCACGGATGGTCGCCAGATGCAGCTCGCACGCCTTCGCGATCATCGTGCGTTCCCAGCCCGCCTTGATCATGGCGTTGCCGAACGGAATGACGGTCACCAGATCCCAGGCCTTGCCCTCCCATTTGAACAAGCCGGGCCAGCGGCGGTGCAGCGCCTTGACGAAGCCCGGATAGGAGAAGTTCGTCCACGGTAGGATCCATTGCGGAGTGCGCTGGTAGAGCTCGAATTTCGCGGCAGCCGGTGCGAGTGCTTTCGTCAGCTGCAAGCCGGTCGACCCCGTGCCGATCACGCCGATCCGCTTGCCCGTGACGTCGACGTCGTGGTTCCACTCGGCCGAGTGGAAGCTCTCACCCTCGAAGGTGTCGAGGCCGGGGATGTCCGGGGTTCGCGTACGCACGAGGACACCGGTGGCCGAGATGACGAAGTCGTATTCGGCCTGGTCGCCCTGGTCGGTGACGACAACCCAGTGGTCGCCCTCCCAGCGGGCCTCGGTGACCTCGGTTCCGAACGAGGCCGCCTCCCGGATGCGGTACTGCTTCGCCAGGTCGTCGAAGTACCGCCAGATCTCCGGACCCGACGCGTGCAGCGAGGTCCAGTCGGGGTTCGGCGCGAAGGTGTACTGGTAGTTGCGTACCGGCACATCGCAGGCGAGGCCGGGATAGGTGTTGGCGAACCAGGTGCCGCCGACGTCGGCGTTCCGCTCGTAGAGGTGGAACGAATCGATTCCGGCCTGCCGTAGCCGGATCGCCATGCCGACACCGGACATTCCCGCGCCGATGATCGCAACACGAGGTGCCGGCCGCGTCGTATTCGGCGGCACTGCCGAAGTAGTTCCCATAGCACTTCACGCTACGAACGGCGCCGAATGATTGCGATGACCAGCGCGGACCGGATAATGTCATTTCCGGACATGACGACATCGACCACTCCCCTGTGGGACCACCCTCGAACCGCCGCCGCGGCACGCATCCTCGTCGACGTCGCAGCGGCGCATCAGCTCGCGGCCGACGACGCGCTGACCGGCACCGGGCTGTCGACCTCGGACCTGTTCGATCCGAAAAGAGAAATCGAGGCGCGCCAGGAGCTGGCGATCGCGCGCAACCTCATCCAGCGGCTCGGGGATCGGCCAGGACTCGGCGTCGAGGCGGGCCGGCGGTACACGGTGGGCGCACTCGGCTTGTGGGGGTTCACCCTCGTCACCAGTCCCACGGTCCGCGATCTCGCCAAGCTCGGCACCAGGTATTCGGCGTTGTCGTTCGCCTTCATCCGACCGCTCTACCACGAAGACGCCGACGGTGCCCGCGTCGTGTACGACGACACGGAGATCCCGCACGATGTTCGCGACTTCTTCGTCGAGCGTGAACTGGCCAAACTGCTGGTCCTCGCCCCGGCGACCTTCGGTGACAGGCCGGGTTTCCACATCGAGACACGGTTCACCGGCCCCCGTGCCGCTGCCTTGGCGACGGTGTCGCCGGTACGTGTTCTGCCCGACCAACCCGCGGACGCCCTGGTCTTCACCGCCGCGCTACTGAACGAGCCCATGCCGCAAGCGGATCCGGTCACCGTCGAAGCGTTGAAAACACAGTGCATCGACCTGCTGGAGCGGCGGAATCGTCGGCGCGGCATCGCCGCCGAGGTGCGCGCGAGCATCCTCGCACGGCTGAACGACCCGCCGGGAATCGACGAGGTAGCACACCGATTGCACGTCGAGGAACGTACATTGCGCCGCAAACTGTCGGCCGAAGGCACTTCCTTCCGCGAACTGACCGACGAGGTCCGTTCGACGATGGCGGTCGAACTGCTCGACGGCGGGCAACTCACGATCCAGGAGGTCGCCACACGCCTCGGCTACCACGATGCCGCCGCGTTCTCGCGGGCGTTCAAACGTTGGACCGGGCACAGACCGGGAGCGTTCCGCCGGCCGGGCCTCCTCCCTACTGTGTAAGGTCCCCCTCCAGCGGCTGTGACTGTGCCGGTTGTCCAGGAACCTGATCTCGCCCCTTCCTGTCCTACCTTTCGGTAGGATCAACGAACGCCGCAACGCTGATAAGCGCCCTCTAGTTTGCTAGCTATGACAACTGGTGGTCCGCGTGTCCCGTCGATGGATCCAAACCCCATTCAGCGGGAGATGGAGGCGGCCATCCCCCATCACGCGCACTGCAAACAGCACGATCGCGAGTGCCTTCCCGGCACGGTCGACTCACGACTGCCTCTCGACGGCATCTTGATCGCGGACTTTTCCCGAGCACTGGCCGGGCCATATGCCACGATGCTGCTGGCCGACCTGGGCGCCGAGGTGATCAAAGTGGAAGGTCCGGGTGGCGACGACACACGCTCTTGGATGCCGCCGGTGCGCCCGGACGGAGTGTCGACCTACTACACCGCGATCAACCGAAACAAACGTTCGATCGTGCTCGACTTCGACGACCCCGACGATCTGGCGCTCGCCCAAGCGCTGACGGCGCGCGCCGACGTTGTGATCGAGAACTTCAAACCCGGGGGTCTCGGCCGATTCGGCCTCGACTACACCGCGGTTCGACAGCACAACGAGTCCGTCATCTACTGCTCGATCAGTGGCTTCGGTACCGCCGGAGGAGCCGCGCTGCCCGGCTACGACCTGATCGCGCAAGCGATGTCGGGTCTGATGAGCCTTACCGGAGACGCTGAGGGCACCCCGTATCGAACAGGGAGCAGTGTCTTCGACGTGATGACCGGTTTGCATTCGACCATCGGAATCCTGGCCGCCCTGCACCATCGCCAGGCCACTGGGGAGGGCCAGTGTATCGAGACCAACTTGATGTCCTCAGCGATGAGCGGGATGGTCAACCAGACTTCGGCATATGTCGCTGGAGGGGTGACTCCGCATCGGATGGGCAACGCCCATCCCAGCGTGTACCCCTACGAACCGCTGCCCACCGCCGACAAGGACTTGGTCATCGCGGCCGCCAACAACGCGCAGTTCCGCAAGGTGGCCGATGTCCTGGGCATCCCCGAGGTCGCCGATGATCCGCGATTCGCGACCAACGCCAACCGATCGGCGAATCGCGAGCAGTTGCGGCCGCTGCTGGTCGCGCGGTTGAAGACCCGGCCGGCCCAGCATTGGTTCGAACGGCTCAACGCCGTCGGCGTCCCCAACGGACCGATCAACACGATTGCGCAGGGTGTCGAGTATGCCCGCGAACTCGGGCTGGACCCGGTCGTGCAGGCCGGCCCGCAGGGTCACACAGTCCCTGTGGTCCGCAACCCGATCACGTTCTCAGCCATCACACCCCGCTACGAACTGCCGCCCCCGGCCCTCGGCGAACACAGCGAGGAGATCCGTGCGTGGCTGTCGACGGCCTCGATCACCCAAGAGGGCTCGATGAGACCCGAGCAGGCCCAAACGGACCGGGTCGAACCGGACTCGTCAGATGCCGAGCCCGGTACGGAGAGTGGGCCATGAGTCGTGTAGCGCCAGTTGCCAGTACGGCCAGGAATGGGTGCCGAACGCTGTGTACCGCACAGTGGGTCGCAGGCCCGCAACCCGCATCATTCCTTCGACAGTCCGGGTACAGGCCAGTGCGCCTTCCTCGAGGCTGATTGCCCCGGCGAGGTCGAGCGGGTAGGAGTAGCTGGGGTCGAAGTCGACATCGGCTGGGCCCTGCGAGCCGCTGCCGACAGACATGTACAACGCGGTGTTGCGCAGGGCGCCCAGGTGTTTGGTGGGATCGTGGGCTGCCCAGCCGGGCGCGAGCGAGCCGCCCCACATCTTGTCCGGGTTCCCGCCACGGTGATGCACCGCAGCACGGACCATGGGCTGACCGACGCCGCCCGTGAGCAGACAACCACTGAAAATACCTACGGCCTTGTAGAGGCCAGGATTACGGAAGGCAAGCGTTGCCGCGGCCTGCCCGCCCATCGACAGCCCTGCGACCGCGTTCACACCGTTTCCCGCGAGCTCCCGATTCAGCAATGGCGGCAGTTCGTGAGTCAGGAACTGTTCCCACCGGTTGTGACCGAGCGCGTCGTCGTCTTCGAGCCAATCGGTGTAGAACGTGCCGCCACCGCCGATCGGCATCACCACGTTGACATTCTTGTCCGCGAAGAAGGCCGGCGCATCGGTGCGCATCGTCCAGGTGCTCTGCGCCTGATCATCGCGCGCGCCCGTGCCATCGAGCAGATACAGGGTGGGGCGTGGTGCGGATCCCCGCGGATGCAGAACGTCCAGGCCGACCACGCGGCCCATCGCCGGTGAATAGACGTAGAGCTGCTCCCAGGTGTCGTTGCGCGCGACGCGATGGTCGATCGTCGCAGTGGCAGCATGCGCCGGGCCCGGCGCCAGCAGCGAGGCGACGATCCCGAGAGCGGCCACCGCGCCGAGGATCTGGCGGTGCATCGCAATGAACCGAGAAGGTGATGCTGTCATCAGATCCTCCCGGACCCGGACGGTCGCCGGATCCGAAGGAGATACCGTTCCCGTCTCGACTCTTGTTACCCTACAACGGATTCACGCCTAGACCAGCGCGTTCTATGTTCGGGCGAGACGGCCGAGTCCGGGTTCGCGGGAAGGCTCGGCCGACGCACCCCCGCCGACACCCGGCGGGCAGCTCTGCGTCGACAGATCCAACAAGCTCAGATTCTGCGCGGGCCCGGTCTCAGTTCTGTCTCCCAATGACTGGAGCCCTTCGATGACGGGTGCTCGTCCGTGGCACTCCCATCCTGCTCTGGACGGTTCGATGGTCTGGGCGACCAGCACCCGGGGGCCGGGCACCACGCTACGGTGCTGGGAACCGTCAAACCCGAGGCGATGGCCGACTTCAGTGCTGTCGCGGCCGGGGGATCGCTGATACCGGAAGCTTGGCCGCCGATACCTCGACAGCCGGACCGCGGCGGGCACAATGGGGCGATGTCTGTGGATGAGAGCAGTCGGAAGCCGCTGGCACTGCGGGTGCTGCTGTCGCAGCGCCGCTCTGCTGTCGCCGAGCAGATTCAGCACAGCGTGCAAACTGCGAGTGGGGCCCCGGGCTTTCCCGAGCTCTATGTCAAAGCCGAGTACGCACCGACGATCAGGATGTGCGCGCGGGTGTTTCTCGACGCGATGAGCAGCGAGCGACCTCTCGGTCGCGCCGACATCGCGCGTATGCTGGCGCCGCTTGCCGAGCGCCACGCCGAGCACCGGCTGCCCCTGACTGCGCTGCTGGAACTGGTGCACGCAACGGCGCGGGCAGCAGTGTCGGGGGCAACCGCCCTGGCCACCACAACCGAGCAGAGGTCCGAGCTCGCCGACATCGGGCAGCGGCTGCTCGATGTGACAGGGCAGATCGGCATCATCGCGGCCGAGTCCTATTCTGTGGTCGAGCGGGAGATGTTCGGGCGCGACCGAGGTGCGCGACGGGAGTTGCTGGCCGCGTTGTTGTCGGGTTCCCCGGCACAGGGCCATGCTGCGAAAGCTGGCATCTCGCTGGCAGCCTCGTATACCGTGCTCGCGATCGATCTGAACGCCGCTGCTGTCCCCGATGTATCCGAACTCGTTGCCCGGCGCCGCGAACAGATCATTTCCCGCGGTCTCGACGACCTCTCCACCTCGACCGTGCTGCTCCAGTTCGACGGCAGCGCAGGGGTCGCGTTGCTCGCAGACACTGCGATCGCCCCTGATCGGTTTGATCAGCTCGCCGAGAGGTTGTCCTCCGCGCTGGATGCCAGGCCCTATCTCGGGTTCCTGCCTGGCGTGGCTCTCGAGGAGATCCCTTCGGCCGTCTCCGACGCCCGCGAGCTCGCGTTGTTCGCACGGCTTCGGGGCCGCCCGCCCGCTTGCTACCGTCTCGACGATCTCCTGCTCGAGCTTCAGATCACCCGGCCCGGACGGGCCAAACAACGCCTGATCGAGCTGCTCGAGCCGGTCGCCGGACACCCGCACCTGATCGCTGCCCTGCAGGCGCACCTGCAGCACGGCGCCGACCGGCAAGCAGCCGCACGGGAACTGTTCGTGCATCCGAACACCTTCACCTACCGGCTCAACAGGATCACCGAACTCACCGGCCTGGACCCGACTCAGCCCCGCGAAGGCCGGACCCTGGCAGCAGCACTGACCATCCGCATCCTCGAAAGCCTCACGGCACCCGGTCAGGATCTTGGCAGTCGGGGCGACGGTGTCACCGCCGCGGACACTGTCGAAGGCGAATAATGGCTCGTCACAAACCCAACGCCCATCGTGATGACGCGAGCCAACTGCCGCCGGGGCCGATCGCGTCACGATGCCTGTGCGAAAGGTGGCGCTGCCGCGCCATCAGCCCGATTTATCCTGTGCTGCCGGCTAGCCGGTTCGACGCAGCTTCCATGACTTCTCTTCGGTGCCGGAATAGATCCATGGATATGACGGCAAGTTGAACAACTTAATTTCACAGCGCCCGGGATGAGTCGTTGCGGAGTATCTTCTGTCTGCTCGCAGTGCCGCGAGCAGATCGGAGTCAATTTCATGTACAACACATCGATTGCGCATCGTGTCGCGATGGCCGCAATCACCCTGGTTGCGACCGCTACCGCTTCAATTGGCATCGCCACGCCACAGGCCGCTGCGGCCGCGGTGCGGGATCCGATTCTTTTCGTCCACGGCTGGCAGGGATCGGCGTCGAACTGGGATTACATGTGGGGCCGATTCCTGGCGGCAGGATACTCTACCGAAGAGCTGGCACGATTCAGCTACGACACCTCCCAATCAAACGAGAACATCGCGCTAGAGGTGAAAGCGCAGGTCGATGCGCTGCGCGCGAAAACAGGTGCCGCCAAAGTCGATATCATCACCCACTCGATGGGCGGACTCAATAGCCGCTGGTACCTGAAGAAGCTCGAGGGCCTGAGTTTCGTCGACGACTGGGTCTCCATCGGCGGGCCCAATCACGGTACCGAAGTTGCCTGGGGATGCCTTGATGACCCCACTTCGTGAAGTAGCGGTTGGGTCAGAGCCCGGCCCCGTCTCGTATCCGGCGCGGCGCGGCGGGGCCGGGTCTCGCGGTCCGGCCTCGGCGATGGTTGCCCGAGCCGCCACGACCTCAGCTTCTCCACGAAGCCGACTCGTACTACTTCGCTGTGGCGCCGGCCAGCCACCCGATTCCGGGCCAGGACTTGGGCAATCGGACCAAGCCAGCCAGTGCCAACGCCACCAGATCCTCATAGCCCTCACGCATTTCCGCGAGGTGATCCCAGGCTCGATGACGCTGGACGGCATCCTCCATGTGGTGCAGCGCCCAATGCGCGCACGCCGAGGCTTCGGCGACCCGAGCGATCACCCCGCCCACCGAATCGGTTCCCCGGGGCACGCCGGACCGCGGCCGCGGAAGCTGCGCGGCGATCCACGCGTCGATCTCATGAACGATCCCCGCGACTTGCTGATGGATCGCCTCGGCAGACGGGTCGCCGAGCCACGCTCGATACAGCGACCCGAGTTTCCCCGCCCACTGTGCCAGCGGGCAATCACAGTCGGTGGATCCGCTGATCGCGCGCAGCAGATCCTGCGGTGACAGAAACGGACCGTATTGGGGCGGTATGCGCAAACCGGGATCATGCACCACCATCGGATTCACCCGGCGAACTGGTACAGCGATACCCGAGCCACGCTCACTGGTCGAGGCGCGAGATTCAGATTTATGTCGACATACACGATGGTCTCCTGTACAGACACGTCGGAAATCCACGCACGCGCCTTTGAAGAATAGCTTTCTCTTCTGGATTTGGAACGGATACCGCTGCCCTTCCGCGGACCCTGCGAGATCAAAAGAGGCGGGGCTGTTTCCCTGCTCCGAGGCTGCAGCATATGCTTCAGACTCCCTGCGGCGTCGGGTATCCAGTGCCAGGCACTGAGTACCTCTGAGCTGAGTCACGAAGAAGGTTGCCGACAAGCCGCCGCTCTCTCCAGCGTGGTTGATCGACTGGAAATCGGGGAGTCCTCAGCTGAATCCACGCACGTTCAGTTGACGAGCACCAAGCCCGGCCCCGCGAACACTTATTTGTTCAACAAAAAATCCTCCATGGATTCTATACTGTTTGCAGCCAGCGGCAATATTCATCGGGAATGGCCGAAACAAACATTTCCGCCTCGCAGTAGACGTCATCCTCCGTTGGGTCACTGGTCATTGGGAGATCTGCGGCTGCGGTGAGGCAACACCGTCCCAGAGCTGACGCGCGGTCGGTCCGGCGATGCCGCCTGCGGCGGAGCCGATGTCATCCCAGGAAGCATCGGTGCTGCGAGCAAATCGGACCGCTTCGGCCAAGCGAAGCTGAGCTTCGAGCAGCATCTCGTGCGCAAGGCGAACCGGCATGACTGTCCAGATGCGATGAACGTGGCCGTCCCAGTCCGCCAGCACCACCTGCCGTGACGCGGGCGACAGCTCCCCGTCTGCGCTGTACAGGATGCGCTCGGGCACGTTGTGATCGAGCGGTCGATTCGTACGCTGCCACAGCTTCCCGCGCCATTGTCTGCAACTGCATTCAACTTGCCACCCGAAGACCTGATCGGTCGAGGTGCAGGACCGACCGCCGACGCAAAGCGGTTTCCGGGCGTGTGCCTCCATCTCCGGCAGCGAGATCACGGTGCGGATGTACCACTCGTGCCGCCCCACTGGATCGACCACTCCACACCTCCGAGCACTAGATTTGTTTGAGGAATTGCATGGTGGCCGGTGGAGCGAGGCCAACCGTGATAGCAGTTCGAGTTCCGCGATCACCCACTCGTGCGGCGAACTCACGCCGAGGTTCTCGAGGCCTCGATCCTCCAGTACCGACCGGTACCGTTGCAACCAACGGCCGAGCAGTCTGGCGTGGGGGCCAATTGATATCGATGGAGTTTGTCATCGGTGATAGCCCCGGTTGGGGTGACGTGACCTGCGCAACTACCCAGCCCTGCGGCTGAGGCGAGTCGTCGCCGCAGTACTGCTCGCGACCGCGGCACCCAGACAGTCCCGGCGGCCGCTGCGTCCTCGTGTGCATGACCGCCGCCGGCGGGAACACCGGGGTTGGCCACCACTGGCGGGGTTGCGGCGGCAGGATGAGCGTGCTTCACCGCTGAGTCATGCCGGGGGTCATGAGAGGAGCCATCTGCCGAGACGGTTTCCGAAGCCGAATCGGACCACGGCTTTGAGCTTTTGCTCAGTCGCCCGAGAATACGGGTACCAGATCGCTTCCCTTTTCGCTCCACCTCGAGCAACCAGTACGGGTTGGGGATGCGCGTAGCCACGCAGCCCCTCCGGGCCGTTGTTGATGTGCCCGAGCCCGCTGCTCTTTCGCCCACCGAACGGCGCCTCCGGCACGCCGTAGATCACTGCGGCGTCGTTGTGGACGACGGACCCGGTGTTGAGCCTCGCCGCGATCCGGCGCGCTGTGGCACTGTCTTTGGTGAATATCGAACCGCTGAGGCCGTAGCGACTGTCATTTGCGAGCTCGATCGCCGCCTCCTCGTCGGGCACCCGCATTATCGCCACGACCGGGCCGAAGGTCTCCTCGGTCATCAGGTCCATCTCGTGGGTCACGTCGATGACAACCGTCGGTTCGAAATGCAGGCCGTCTCCCCCGACCGGATCACCGCCGACCAGGATCGACGCGCCACGCAGGCACGCATCCTCGAGATGGCGCTTCACCACCTCGAGCTGCCGGTCCCAGATCAGCGGTCCGACATCGACGGCCTGGTCACGCCGGAAGCGCACCTGCTCAGCCTGCTCCCGCACCCGCCGGATGAACTCGTCGGCAACGCTTTCCACGACATAGACGCGTTCCACACTGAGGCACACCTGGCCGCAGTTGAACAGCGACAAGTACACGGCTCCGGCAGCCGCGCGCTCGAGGTCGGCGTCGGCGCAGACGATCATGGCGTCCTTGCCGCCCAGTTCCAGCGCACACGGTTTCAGCGCCGCCCCGCACGCCGCGCCGACCTTGCGCCCCGTCGCGACGCTTCCGGTGAAGCAGATCTTGTCGACACCCGAATCGACGAGCGCGGCACCTGTCTGTCCGTCGCCGTGCAGAACCTGGACCACGTCGGCCGGAACACCGGCTTCCTGCAGCAGGCGAACAACCCATGCACCCGAATACGGCGCGACTTCCGACGGTTTGAGAATCACGGCGTTGCCGGCGAGCAACGCCTGGACGACCGGATTCAACGACAAGACGAACGGGGCGTTCCATGGCGTGATCACACCGACCACACCGAGCGGTTGGTAGTGCACATACAGTTTCCGGAACGGCCGGATGTATCCGTGCAAACCGCGACGCTCCGGCTTCAGAGCGCGCGCCGCATGCGCGCTCCAATAGTTGATGAAGTCGCAGGACGGAAGCAGCTCCATCGCCACCGCCTCGATGTGCGGCTTGCCGGTCTCCGCGTGGACTGTATCGATGATCTCCTCGCGTCGGCGCACGAGGACGTCGAGCGCGCCGCGCACGATCCTCGCCCGTTCCCGCACCGGCAACGCCGCCCAAACAGGTTGGGCGGCACGGGCGCGGGCAACTGCGCGCTCGACGTCGTCCGGGGTGCTGACCACCAGTTCGCCGACCCGATGCCGATCGATCGGGCTGTCCAGCGCGATCCGGCGCCGTCCGTCTGACGTCTCGGGCAGCGGTTGGGTTATGGCCATCAATCCTCCTTGGAATGACGGGCGCGAAGCCCTCGGCGCCGCGAGTGGACGCAGCGACTCACCATCCATTCTGGCCACCATTCCATACTAATGTCTAGAGTGTTGTCCAGTTCAGTGCAGTCGAATTACGAGGAAGGACGATCACAGGTGAGATCGGATCCTGAAGAGAGCGCACCGCCGCGTAGCGCGCGTGTCGGAGTCGTTCGCGAGTCCGGCGCGGGCGAGCGGCGGGTCGCCTTGGTGCCCAAGATCATTCCCGCCCTGTCCAAGCAGGGCGTCGAGGTGGTCGTGGAAGCCGGTGCCGGCCTCGGTGCGCTCATCCCCGACGCGGCCTATGTCGAGGCGGGCGCGACCATCGGTGATCCGTGGTCGGCCGATGTCGTGGTCAAGGTGGCCCCGCCCAGCGATGCCGAGGTGGGCAAGCTGTCCTCCGGGCAGACCCTGATCGGGTTCCTCGCGCCCCGCAATGCCGACAACCAGATCGGTGCTTTGAAGTCTGCCGGGGTGCAGGCGTTCGCGGTGGAGGCGATTCCGCGTATCTCGCGTGCTCAGGTGATGGACGCGCTGTCGTCGCAGGCGAATGTGGCCGGGTACAAGGCCGTGCTGCTCGCCGCGTCGGAGTCGACCCGCTTCTTCCCGATGCTGACCACCGCGGCGGGCACGGTGAAGCCGGCCACCGTGCTGGTGCTCGGTGTCGGTGTCGCCGGTCTGCAAGCACTGGCTACGGCCAAGCGTCTCGGTGGCCGCACCACCGGTTACGACGTGCGTCCCGAGGTCGCCGATCAGGTGCGTTCGGTCGGCGCGCAGTGGCTGGATCTGGGTATCGACGCCGCCGGTGAGGGCGGTTACGCCCGCGAGCTCACCGAGGACGAGAAGGCCCAGCAGCAGCAGGCCCTCGAGGACGCGATCAAGGGTTTCGACGTGGTGATCACCACCGCGCTGGTGCCGGGTCGTCCCGCGCCGCGCCTGGTCACCGCCGCCGCGGTGGAGGGCATGAAGCCCGGCAGTGTGATCGTGGACCTGGCCGGTGAGACCGGCGGTAACTGTGAACTCACCGAGCCCGGTGAGTTCGTGGTCAAGCACGAGGTGACGATCGCCTCGCCGGTGAACCTGCCCGCCACCATGCCCGAGCACGCCAGCGAGCTGTATTCCAAGAACATCGCCGCGCTGCTGGAGTTGATGCTGGTCGACGGCAAGCTCACGCCTGATTTCTCCGATCAGGTGCTGGCGGATTCGTGTGTGACCGAGCGGCTAGATGCCCCGAACGCGCAGGCAAAGACTGAGGTGAGTGCCTGATGTTTACCGAACTCCTTGCCAATATCGCGATTCTGGTGCTGTCCGGGTTCGTCGGATTCGCTGTCATCTCCAAGGTCCCCAACACCTTGCACACCCCGCTGATGTCGGGCACCAACGCGATTCACGGCATCGTGGTGCTCGGCGCGCTGGTCACGTTGGGCAACGTGGAAGACCCGTCGGTCTTGGTTCAGATCATTCTGTTTGTCGCCGTCGTGTTCGGAACTCTCAATGTCATCGGCGGGTTCGTCGTGACCGACCGGATGCTCGGCATGTTCAAGGGCAAGAAGAAGGCGGCCCAGTGATGTACTCCGTCAACGATATCGACACCATGTCGTACCTGGTCAACGGCCTCTACATCGTGGCCTTCTCCCTGTTCATCTACGGCCTGATGGGCCTGACCGGCCCCAAGACCGCGGTCCGTGGCAACCAGATCGCCGCAGTCGGTATGGCTGTGGCGGTTGCTGCCACGCTGATCTCGGTCCGGCACACCGATAGCTGGATCCTCATCGTCGGCGGCCTGATCGTCGGTGTGGCGCTGGGTGTCCCGCCCGCCGTGCGCACCAAGATGACCGAGAT
>NZ_JBHVHX010000035.1:0-38656 GCF_042799895.1 Nocardia sp. NPDC057663
ACGGCCGCGACGGCCGCTTCGCGGCCTGCCCCTCCTCGAGGTCGGGGCGTGCGGGGCTGGGTGGGGAGGCCCGTCGCCACTTACACGGCTGTGCTGCTTCGTTTTCCCGCGTGGAGTACCGCGTGGTGGGCTGGTGTCTTGCGCAGTCCGTCGTGGAAGGCGAGCCCTAGCCGGTATTCCTTGGCGTGGTACATCGCGGCATCGGCTTCGCGGATCAGGTCGTAGACCGTGGACTCGGTCGGGCGGGTGGTCAGGCAGGCGACGCCGATGCTGGCGGTGATGGGGATCTCGCCGCAGCTCAGGTCGAACGGGCGGATGAACGCGCCGAGCAGCTGTTGGGCGAGGACGGCGGCTTCGGCGCGGGATCGGGCGGCGAGGACGACGAACTCGTCGCCGCCGTAGCGGGCGGTGACATCGCTGCGCCGGGTGGCGCGGCGGATGCGGGCGGCGGCCTCGGCGATCAGCTCGTCGCCGACGGCGTGCCCGTAACTGTCGTTGACCATCTTGAACCCGTCGAGGTCGATGAACAACAGGCACAACGGTTTTCCGGCCCATTCCCGGCGGTGCCGGTGTGGTGCGCGCAGCAGCGCCGCCCGATTGAACAGGCCGGTGAGCAGATCGTGGTCGGCCTGATACTGCGCGCGCCGTTCACTGCGCAGGCTGCGGGCGATGGCGCGTTCGCTGCGCACCAGCACCCCGACCAGCAGCAGCGTGAGCAGCAGGCAGATCACCACGCGGTCGCCGGCGCCGAGGTCGGCCCCGACGACGCTGACCAGCGAGGCGGCGACCAGGGCCACCGCGATCACCCCGGCGCGCCTGCGGGAGCGGTGCGGGAGCACGTCGTCGGCCGCGTGCGTCACGCCCATGGTCGGATGCAGCGCGGCCAGCCCGGCCAGCAGGTACGCCCACTGCTGCGGCACCAGCGCCAATTCGCTGCCGACGATGACGGTGCCCGCGGCCGTGAGACTTTCGAGCAGACCACCGACGAGCACCGCGATCAGCGCAGCCTGTAACAGCCGCAGCGAGGTCTCGGTGCGGACCACGGTGGCCAGCGAATGCGCGAGCGCGGTCAGCAACAGCGCATCGATCACCGGATAGCTCGCGGCCAGCACGGTGTCGAAACCGGTGGAGTTGCGCAGGATCGGTGAGATCAGGAACGTCCACGACGCCAGCAGGGCGCTGAGCCCGATCAGGGTCGAGTCGAGCCACAGATCGCGGGTACCGACCAGCCGCCGCGGTTGCAGCCAGCCCACCGCGGCCAGGCCCAGGCACAGATAGGCGGCCACGGTGCACAGATCGTCGACCGGATGCCAGGACGAGTGCACGCCGAGTTCCCGTATCGCGGTGCCCGCGGCGAACAGCGGAACCGAGGCGGCCAGCAGATACCAGGGCAGCCGGTGGTCGGGCCGGTGGCTGTACAGTCCGACTCCGATCATCGCCAGACTGCCCGCGACGATGACGACGAGCAGCAGAAACGACAGCGACCGCGCTCCGAACAGTGGCGCGATCAGCGCGGCCCCCGCCGCGCAGGCCAGGACCGCGCACCAGCGCAGGCTCCCCTGGCGTGTCTCGCAGATGGTCATCGGCCCCCCTCGATCCTTGCTGCGCACGCGACGAGCGCCGATCGAACGTGAGAGACGCTCAAAACCTTTACAACTCAGTCGATCATGACACGTTCGGTGGTCGGCTGTCGCGCCCTTGGCGGCATTGCCGGGTATCGATTCGGCACCCGATGTTCCGCACCGGTGAGCGGGGAGTGTGTGCTGGGATCGCGGAGCGGGCGAGCAGCGGAAAGGAACGCGAGTGGACAGGTGGATCGCGCCGGGCCGGGTCAACATCATCGGCGAGCACACCGACTACAACGACGGGTTCGTGCTCCCCATCGCCTTGTCGCTCGGTGTCGTCTGCGCGGCCGAGCCCGCCGACGACGGGCAGGTGCGGCTCATCTCGGCCCAGCGTCCCGGCGAGGTGGTCGTCGTCGCCGTCGATGACCTGGTGGCGCACCGTGATCGAGTGCCGGGGTGGGCGCGCTATCCGCTCGGTGTCGTGCACGAGTTCGTGCGTGGCGGGCATCCGATCGCGGGGGTGCGCCTCGAGGTCGACGGCGCGGTGCCGATCGGTGCGGGGCTGTCGTCCTCGGCGGCGCTGTGCTGCGCGGTGACGGTGGCGCTGCGCGATCTGTTCGCACCGGGCCTCACCGATCGCATGCTCGTCGAGATCGCCCACGCCGCGGAGAACGGATTCGCCGGCGTCCCGACCGGTGTGCTCGACCAGTCGGCCTCGATCCTGTGCACCGCAGGCCACGCGCTGTTCCTCGACGTGCGCGCGTTCACCGTACCCGGCGGTCCCGAACCCGGTGCCGCGGAGCAGATCCCGTTCGACCTGGCAGCGTCGGACCTCGCGTTGGTCGTCGCCGACACCGGCCATCCGCACGACCTGGCCGACGGTGGATACGCCGAGCGCAGGGCACAGTGCGAGGCGGCCGCCGCCGAGCTGGGAGTGCGCGCCCTGCGTGACGCGACCGAGGCCGACCTGGCCCGCCTCGCCGACCCGCTGCTGCGGCGGCGGGCGACTCACGTGGTCACCGAGAACGCCCGGGTGCTCGCGGTCGTCGACCAGTTGCGGGCCGGCGCCGACCCGCGCGCGGTCGGCGCGCTGCTCACCGCGTCGCACCGGTCGTTGCGCGCCGACTTCGAGGTGTCGGCGCCCGCCCTGGATCTCGCGGTCGTCGCGGCCATGGACGCGGGCGCCCACGGCGCGCGGATGGTCGGCGGCGGTTTCGGCGGCAGTGTGCTGGCCCTGGTCGACCGCGCGGGCACCGACCGCGTCGCCATGCGGATCGAACAACGCTTCGCGGCAACGGGTTTCGCGTCACCCCGGATCTTCACCGTCGAACCGGCCGCCGGGGCGCGCCGACTGGACTGAACAGAAGTTCGCTGATGCCGACCTCGGCGGACTTCACCCCGGACCGGTAACCGTCTGTCTCTCTGAATCCCGCACACATTGGACAGGTGACCAGTAAAGTCCGGGCTGCTGACATCACAGCCGCTCGAACATCTGGGGAGATCCTGCCGATATGAGACGCACGCGCATCTTGTGCACGATTCTGACGGCGATCGCCATCGTGTCCAGCGGGACCGGCGTGGTGGCCGCGGCGCCCGGCACCAGCGGGTCGGGCACGGGCAGCGCGGCGGCCGCGCCGACGAGTGTGCCCGCACTCGGCGCCGACTTCCTGTGGGGTGTCTCCATGTCGGGGTTCCAGTCCGAAGGCCATGCGCCGGACAGCAACTGGAGCAGGTACGCCAACTCGGGGAAGGCTCGTGACCGGTACGGCAATTCGGCCGATTTCTACTCCCAGTATGCCGAGGACATCGATTTGGCGGCCGGGCTGGGGGTGCGGGTCTTCCGGCTCAGTATCGAGTGGGCGAGGGTGCAGCCGCGGGCGGGGGTGTGGGACGACAACGACTTCCGGTTCTACGACGCGGTTCTCCAGAAGATCCGGGCGGCGGGGATGCGCCCGATGCTCACCCTCGACCACTGGGTCATCCCGGGCTGGGTGGCGGACAAGGGCGGCTGGACGAACCAGGGCATGGTGTCGGACTGGCTGGCCAATATGCGTCGGGTGGTCGATCGGTACGCGGCATTCGATCCGCTGTGGGTGACCATCAACGAACCGATGGGGTATGTGGCCCAGTCGATCAAGATCGGTGACATCGGGCCGCTCGACGCCGTGCCGATGTTCGATCGGCTGGTGCGGGCACACGAGGGGATCTACGACTACATCCACCAGCGTCAGCCGGGGGCGAAGGTGACCAGCAATGTGGCGCAGTATCCGATCGTGCAGAATCTGACGGATCTGCTGTTCGCCGACCGGGTCCGGGGCAAGCTCGACTACCTCGGGATCGACTTCTATTACGGGGTCTCGCTGCAGCATCCGCCGACTACCGCGCTGCTGGGCGACGAGCTGTGGAAGAACGCGATCGAGCCCGAGGGTATCTACTACAACCTGCGCACGTACGCCGAGAAGTTCCCGGACCTGCCGATCTACGTGGTGGAGAACGGGCTGCCGACGGAGAACGGCGCGGCGCGGCACGACGGCTACACCCGCGCGGATCATCTGCGTGACACCGTGTACTGGATCCAGCGCGCAGAGCTCGATGGCATCGACGTCATCGGCTACAACTACTGGAGCCTCACCGACAACTACGAATGGGGAAGCTACGCACCGCGTTTCGGCCTCTACACCGTGGACGTGACATCGGACCCCGGCCTGACTCGCCGCCCCACCGACGCGGTGGCCGCGGTGCGGGGCATCACCGCATCGAACGGAGTCCCGGCGGACTATCGCCCGACGCGCAAACCCGCGCTCTGCTCCATCGTCTCTCCGCTGCAGAGCTGCCTGCGTCCCGTCTCCGTACCGTGAGCGCCGCGTCGGTCCGGCTCGGGCGTCGGTGCCGACCTGGCGGAACACGCCCCGGATCGGTGACATCCTCACGCCGGACTGGCTCCCGGAACACCATCCTGCACGACGAAACTCGCGCGCGTGGTGATCGGCGCCCCCGGCCGGGTGACGAACGGCACCACCCGGAAGTCGGTGCGCCACAGCTGATGGTCCAGGTCGACCCGCACATAGCCGCGCTGCCGGTTGTAGAACTTCAGGTCCGGGTTGGCCGCCAGCAGTGCCCGCCCGGCGTCGCTGAGTTCGGCGCCGTCGCCGCCGGTGGTGATCGATGTGCCGGTGAATTCGGTGGCCACGACGGGTGATTCGGGGTTGGCGTAGTCCCCGCGCAGATCGGCGACGTAGTTCTCGTGGCGGTCGCCGGTGATCACGACGAGATTGCCCGCCGCGCGTGCGGCCGCCGCGCCGAGCACCGTATTGCGGTCGGCGACATAGCCGTCCCAGGCGTCGGTGCCGAGCAGCAGCTCCGGTCCCGGGTCGTAGTCGGACTGCGCCATCGCGACCTGATTGCCGAGCACCTGCCAGCGCGCGGGTGAGGTGGTCAAGCCATCCACGAGCCAATCACGCTGGGCCGCACCGAGGATCGTGCGGTCGGTGGCGAAGCGGTCGGCACAGCCGGTGACCGCGGTCCCGTCGCCACAGGCCTGCGCGGAGCGGTACTGCCTGGTGTCGATCATGGTGAACTCGGCCAGGTCGCCGAAACGGTAGCGGCGGTGCAGGTGCATAGCAGGCCCGACCGGCAGCTGGGCGAGGCGCATCGGCTGGTGCTCGTACATCGCCTGGAAGGCAGCCGCTTTGCGGCGCCGGAAAAGGGGCGCAAGCCGGTACACATCGAGGCCGAGTCCCGGATGCGTGCCCGCCCAATTGTTGTCGAGTTCGTGGTCGTCGAGGGTGACCAGCCAGGGAAACGCCGCGTGGGCCGCCTGCAGCGGCGCCTCGGCCTTGGCCTGGGCGTAGCGCAGCCGGTAGCCGGCCAGATTCACCGCCTCGCCCTCGAGCTGCGGTGGCATGTCCGCACCGCGCCGTGCGAGCACCCAGGAGGTCTCGTAGATGTAGTCGCCCAGATGCACGACCAGGTCGAGGTCTTCGGCGCTCAGGTGCTCGTAGGCGGTGTAGTAGCCCGAACTCCACGATTGGCAGGAAGCGAAGGCGAACCGCATCCGGCTGGTCGGGCTGCCCGCCGCGGGCGCGGTGCGGGTGCGCCCGGTGGGGGAGATCGCCGAACCGGCCCGGAACCGGTAGTAGTACCACCGGTCCGGCGCCAGCCCGGCGACCTCGGGGTGCACGCTGTGGCCGAGCGCGCGGGTCGCCACCGCCGAGCCCGTGGCCACCACCTTGGTGAACCGTTCGTCCTCGGCGACCTCGTAGTCGACGGTCACCGCGGCGAACGGCATCCCGCCGTAGCCGTCCGGGGCGAGCGGATCGGGCGCCAGACGCGTCCACAGCACCACGCCGTCCGGCGTCGGCTCCCCGGAGGCGACGCCGAGGGAGAACAGCTCGCCGAGCCGTCGTGGTGCCGGGAACCTGGCGCTGCTCACCGCCGACACCCCGACCAGGGCCGCGACCGAACCGGTCGCGCCGTAGCGCAGGAGTTGCCGACGGGAGACCACCATGTGCCGAGCATCCTCTCGCCGCGATCGAATACAGGTTCACATTCGATTCTGTCCGGTTCCGCACCCGGCGCGCGAGGAGTGCGGCGATCGCGCCGCCGGATCGGCTACTTGGCGGGCGGGGTGAAGGGCGCGGTGATCGTGGTGAAGTACTGGATGGCCGCACCCACCGCGACCGGCGCGGTGATGAAGATCTGCCCCGCCAGCGCGCCGACCGGACCCGCGACGAGCGCACCCGCGATGCACCCGACCGCCGCGGCGGGCAGGAACGGACCGAACAGCCCGACGATCGTCGCCATGATGACGGTGCCGGACAGGATGCCACCCAGCACGCAGCCGACGGCCGCCCCGCCGAGGCCGCCGACCAAGGCGCCGACGGAGGCGCCGAGGCTGATCGTCGCGGTCATCCGGCTCCAGGCGTCCTTCTCGCGGTCGTACTCCGTCTTCCACGGTGCGGAGTTCTCGAACGGCAGCGCCACCGGCTTGTACACGGCCTTCGCCGGGTCGAGCTGCGGGGTGAGGGTGGCGGTGCGGCCGGTGATCTCGGCCGCGATCGGGAACTCGAAGTCGTCGAGCCGGAAGTGCAGGGGGGTGGCGGCGACGGTGGTGCCGTCGGCGGCCTTGACCTTGAACGCACCGTCCTCGGCGACCAGCGAACCCGCGTCGGTGCTGATGAGCGATGCGCCGTCGATCGCTTCGGCGGTGAAGTTGATCGGCGCCTGCTCGGTGCCCGGCGCCGCGTGCACGGTGGTGGCGGCGACGGTGCCCGCGGTCAGCAGGGCGGCGGTGGCGAGGGCGATCTTGGTGGTCTTCATGGTTTTCGGTGATTCCTTCATCGAATGGAGCGTCTGCGGGCGCGTGTCATCGCGACGGCACCCGCGAGGGAAAGTGGTTGTCGGCGAAGCGCATTCGCTCCGCCGTGTGGGTGTCAGGCCGTCGGCTGGGCGCGCGCGGCGAGGCCGAGCGCGACGTCGACGATCAGGAAGCCGAGCAGGCTCAGCCCGACCAGCGGGACGAACCAGCCGATCACCACGGCGGCCGCGAGCAGCGGCACGGTGATCCACAGCGAGGTCTTGCGCAGCACGCCACGGCGCGGTGCCGCGCCGACCGCGAACCGGCTCGACTTCCTGGTCGGTCGCCGCTGCCACCACATCAGGTAGCCGAGCACGATCATCGCGCCGAGACCGAATGCCACCGCGAGCAGCAGCAACTGGTTCGGCAGACCGAACAGCAGACCCATGTGGAAGGCGATGCCCCAGTTGGTCAGCTTGGCCATCAGCGGCCAGTCGGCGAAGGCGAGCTGGTCGGTGACCGCGCCGGTGACGCCATCGATCGCGACCGCGTCGACGGTGTAGGTGCCGGGCGCGCGCAGCTCCTTGACGCCGAACGCACTCTCCGGCTTCGCCGGGATCGCGATCTCGGCGGCCTGGGTGATGCCGTTCGCGCGGGCGATATCCCAGACGGAATCCAGCTGGGCGATCCGGGCGCCCGCGTCGACCGGCGCGGGCGCGGTGTGACCCGCGCTGTGGTGGTCGCCGCCCGCGGACTGCGCGGGACCGGTCGCGCCGGGCAGCTTCACGTCGACCTTGGGGGTCGTCCAGCTCATCTCTTCGCGCAGCTTGGTGACGTTCTCACCGGCATAGGTCGACCAGGTGATGCCGGTCGCCGACAGCAACAGCACCACCGGCAGGATCCAGAAGCCGATGGCGCCGTGCCAGTTCAGCTTGCGCCGCTTGGGCTCGGACAGATCCGGCGCGAGCAGCCATTGCGCCGACCGCTTCGCCCGGCGCTTGCGCACCCGGTGCACCCACAACACGAGGCCGAACAGGGCGATCACCCACAACCAGGACGCGGCCAGCTCGCTGTAGAGCCTGCCGGTCTCGCCCAGGTGCAGGCTGCGATGGAACTCGCTGATCCAGGTCCGCAGCGGCAGCGCGCCACCGCTGCCGTAGACGACGGCCTCGCCGACCGGCTGCGCGGTGTGCGGGTCGACGAACACCGAGAGCCGCTCGGAGTCACCGAGGGTGGGGTCGTTGAACAGCACCCGGGTGGTCTCGCCGTCGCTCGGCGCGGGGGCCACGGCGACGAGGGTCAGGTCGGGTTTGGCGGCGACCGCCGCGCCGACCTGCGCCGACAGCGCCTGATCGGGGCCGGTGGTGTCGACCTGCAGCAGGTCGCGGGAGACGAACCCCTCGATCGTGGGTGCGATCGCGTACAGCGCGCCGGTGAGCGCGGCGATCAGGATGAAGGGGGCGACGAAGATCCCCGCGTAGAAGTGCAGGCGCATGGCCAGCGGATAGAGGCGCAGGCCCCGGCGGGCGCCGGAGCGTGACTGTCCACCGGATTCCGGTGGTGCCGAGGCGGGTTCCTCGGTCGGACGGGTGTCCGTGATGCTCATGGTGATTCGTTTCTGGAGTACTGGAAACCCGGTGCGCGCAGGTCGGTCCAGGTACGCGGCGCCGACCGCGCTTCCGTGACGGGTCGCAAGTGCTGCGTCCGGCGGAGTGCGCGGTGGGTGAACCGGCGTCTGAACTCGGGGCGCGCCATGGATAGGCCGCGCTGTCGGGCCGTCGGCGCGCTATCGATCCCGATCGGCGACTGCGCGGAGTGTGCGCGTCGTGGGGTTGCCGATCGAGCCGTCGCGGTCGCGCCGACGTGCGAACAGCACACGGCGAAGGGCCGTGCACCGGGTGAGGGAAGGTTCAGAAAGGAATCGCGAGCGGCGGACCGCGGGTGCGCAGCGATTGCGCGGCGAAGATCCGCAGGATGACGCGGTCACGGTGGACCAGACGCAGCGGCGCCGGGTCGGGGATACGGGGGGAGCGGTAGCGCAGCGGCAGGATCCGCGCCAGCACCGCGCCGCCGATCCGGTAGGCGGCCTCGACACCGAGGATGACGACAGCGGCCAGGATCGCCGCGACGAGGTGGGCGGTGAGCATCCCGAGCCCGAGCGAGTCGTCACCGTGGTGGGCATGCCCGGACCAGCTCATGGTCGTGTGGCCGAGCAGCTGACCACCCAGCAGCACAGCGGCCAGTCCGGCCGCGCCGCGGCGCACCGGGCCGATGCCCGCGACCACCGCGCCCACCACGGCCGAGACCGCGGCCAGCAGCACGACGGTGGTGCTGCCCGGCAGCGCGCCGCCGGAGGCCAGCCCGTGGGCGGCCAGCGAGAGCGCCCCCGACATCGAGCCCGCGCAGGCGCCGCGCAGCCGCGCGCCGACGGCACGCGACGGCGCAGGCGCCTGCTCGAACTCGATGATCACCGGCTGATTTTAGACGACCGGTCTCGGCCGCCTGTCCGTACCGGCACAGGCAGGCTCACGCCTCGTCGAAATCCATCTCGATCAGCGGCTTGCGCAGCAACTTGCCGGTCGCGTTGCGGGGCAGTTCGTCGACGAAGATCACCTCGCGCGGCACCTTGTAGCGGGCCAGGTTCTCGCGGACGTACTCCTTGATCTCCTTGGCATCGCGCGCCGACTCCGGGCCGGGCACGACGATCGCCCGCAGCCGCTTGCCGTAGTCGCGGTCGTCGACGCCGACCACCGCCGCCTCGAACACGTCCGGCCTGCCCGCGATGAGGTTCTCCACCTCGAGCGGGAAGACGTTCTCGCCGCCGGAGACGATCATGTCGTCGTCGCGGCCGTCGATGTAGAGCAGCCCGTCGGCGTCGAAATGGCCGACGTCACCGCTGGACATCATGCCGTCGACCATCTCCTTGGTCCGGCCGTCGGTGTAGCCGCTGAACGCGAAACCGTTGTCCACGAAGATGGTTCCGGTGACATTCGGCGCGGTGATCGGCTTGCGGTTCTCGTCGAGCAGCACGATCCGGATGCCGACCGGCGCCTTGCCCGCGGTGGTCGGCGCCTTGCGCAGATCCGCCGGGGTCGCCACCGTCATCACGGCGCACTCGGTGGAGCCGTAGAGGTTGTAGAGGCTGTCACCGAAGTAGTCCAGGGTGCGGGTCACCACGTCGGGCGCGATGGCCGAGCCGGCCGCGAAGATGACCTTGATGGTCTTCGGGTCGTACTTCGCCAGGACCTGCTCGTCCAGATCGAGGATGCGCTGCAGCATCGTCGGGACGACGACCAGCGAATCCGCCCGGTACTGCGCGATATTGGCGAGCGTGCGCTCCGGATCGAACCGGCGCTGCTGGAAGATCACCCGGTTGCCCAGCGCGAGACCCAGGGTGAACTGCGACAGACCGGTGCCGTGGAAGATCGGCGCGGCCATGATCATGGTGCCGTTGTTGGGCAGCGGCACCCGGTCGACGAACTGCGCGGAGGCGAACGGGCTCACCTTGTCACGCGGGGCGCCCTTGGGCGTTCCGGTGGTGCCGCTGGTCAGGATCACCATGCCGCCCGGCTTGCTCGGCGGGGTCAGCGGCGTGACCGAACGACCGGCCGAGAGCGACTCGACGGTCGGGATCGACGCGTCCACACCGTCGGCCTCGTCGACCCAGGTGAGGATGCGCGGGATGTCCGCGGGAATGGCGCTCATCAGGTCGACGAACTCGCTGTCGTGCAGCACCGCCTTGACCTTCTCGCGCGCGGCCACGTCGGCGAACTGCGGCTTGGCGAAACCGGTGTTCATCAGCACCGCGCGCACGCCGAGCTTGCCCGCGGCGAGCAGGCTCAACACCATGCCGCGATGATCGCGGGCCAGCACGGCGACCACATCGCCCTCGTTGATCCCGCTCGCCCGCAAACCACGGGCCAGGGCATTGGACTGCTCGTCGAGCGTCCCGAAGGTGAGCTCGCCGCGCTCGTCGACGATGGCGCCCGCGTCCGGCCGCGTCTGCGCGGCGTGCATGACCACGCCGGCGAACGGGCCGAACTTGGAGACATTGAAGAACGAGCGGGCGGCGTGATCGAGGCGCAGCGGATTGAACAGCTTGCGATCCATCATCACTTTGACGCCGAGCGCGAAATCACCGGCGCGCCGAGCGGTTCCACCGAGCGCGGGCAGAGACAGAGACATCGAACAGCCTTCCGGCAGACCGATCCCACGACGAACACCCGTGGGGGCGGACCGCGTCATCGAGATCCAGTGCTGGTGCTAACAGTAGCAAGCATCCCGGGCCGGCTGTGCTCTGTCTCTCAGGCCTCCGACCTCACTGTGACACCTCATAATCGATGAGGACTCGCCGCAAGATCTTGCCGGTCGCGTTGCGGGGGAGTTCGTCGACGAAGACCACCTCACGCGGCACTTTGTAGCGGGCGAGGTTCTCCTTGACGTGCGCCTGGATCGCAGCGGCGTCGGTGCTGTGTCCCTCTTCGAGAACCACGAAGGCGCGCAGCCGCTTGCCGAATTCCACGTCGTCGACGCCGACGACCGCGACGTCGAACACGTCCGGCCGCTCCACCAGCAGGTTCTCCACCTCCTGCGGGAAGACGTTCTCGCCGCCGGAGATGATCATGTCGTCGTCGCGGCCGTCGACCATGAGCAGGCCGGAGGCGGTGAAGTGCCCGAGGTCGCCGCTGGACATGAAGCCGTCGATGATCTGCTTGTTCCGGCCGTCGGTGTAGCCCTCGAACGGCGCGCCGCTGCGCACGAAGATCCGGCCCGCGGTCTCCGGCGTCGTGACCCGCTGGTCGTTCTCGTCGTAGAGGCGGACCTCGCAGGTGATCGGCGAGCGGCCGCAGGTGCCCGGCGCCTCGGCCAGCTCGGCCGGGTTCGCGATGGTCGCGATGGCCACCTCGGTCGACCCGTAGAGGTTGTAGAGGACCGGCCCGAACGCCTCGGTGGCGCGAATGCACAGCTCGGGCGAGAGCGCCGATCCGGCGAAGAGGATCACCTTCAGCGAGGAGGTGTCGTACTTGGCGCGGACCTCGGCGGGCAGTTCGGTCAGCCGGTGCAGCATCGTCGGCACCGCGACCAGCATCTCGACCTTGTGCTCGGCGATCGCGGCCAGGGTGGCCTCGGCGTCGAAGCGGCGGCGCATGACGATCTTGTTCGCCAGGATGGTGCCGACCAGCCAGGTGCCGAGACCCGTGCTGTGGAAGATCGGCGAGACGATCATCATGGTGCCGCGCTTGGGGAAGGGCACCCGGTCGACGAACTGCGCGGTCGCCATCGGCGTCACCTTGGTGCGCGGCGCGCCCTTGGGCAGGCCGGTCGTACCGCTGGTGAGGATGATGAAGCCGCCCGGCTTGCTCGGCGCGGGCAGCGGCTCGGTCGAGTTGCCCGCGATGAGATCGTCGAAGGTTGTCGCGCCCGCGGGCAGTTCGGCGCCCTCGTCGACCCAGGTGAGGAAGCGCGGCAACTCGGGGGGTAGGGCGTCGAGCAGGCCGATGAACTCGCTGTCGTGCAGCACGGCCCGGACCTGCTCGCGCTCGCACACCTCGGCGAACTGCGGTTTGGCGAAGCCGGTGTTCATCAGCGCGATGCGCGCGCCCAGCTTGCCCGCGGCGATCATCGACATGATGAGGCCGCGGTGGTCGCGCGCCAGCACGGCGATCACCATGCCCTGGCTGATGCCCGCGTCGTGCAGGCCGCGGGCGATCGCCGTCGACTGCTCGTCGAGTTCCCGGTAGGTCAGCTCGCCGCGCTCGTCGGCCAGCGCGACCTGATCGGGCGCGACCCGGGCGGAGTGGCGGACGAGGGTGGCCTGCGGGCCGTAGATCTTGGATTCCTTCATCGTCCGCAGGGTCTCGACCGGCTTCGTCGGGTCGGTGACGCCGCGTGACCGCAGCACCCCGAGCGCCTTCACAGTTTCGAGCAGATGGCTCACGTTCACTCGGCTACCTCCACAGCATCGGTCTCTGGATGCACACGGTAGCAGTCGATGTGCCCTGCATCACAGTAATCTAAACGGGCAATTGAGACATTTCCCGGATCAGCGCTGGGCGCTCGCCAACGCGGCGAGCAACGGGACGAGCCTGCCCTCGGGCACCTCGAAACGCCCGAGCCCCGCGGTCTGCAGCCAGCCGACCGCGGCCAGCTGCCGCAGGTGCTGGTAGATCTCGGCCGAGGTGCCCAGTTCCTCGATGGCGGCGAGATCGGCGGCGGTGCGGCGGCCGTAGACGATCTCGCGCAGCAACCGCAGCCGCACCGGATTTGCCAGGACGGCAAGACAATTGGCGGCCTCGATGGTCCAGACATCGCCGACGATGGCGTCGGTGGCGAATTGTGCCTGCCAGTCCAGCCGTTCGCCGGTCGGCAGTTGCAGCGCCCCGGCCAGCAGCACGCCACCGTTGCGCACCCCGGCGTCGTCGAATTCTTTCCGCAGCCGCGCGACGGCCCACGGCAGCTGCGTGTCGCCACCACCTCCGGGCTGCTCCAGGGCGGCAACCCGCCGTTCCAGTTCTTCGAGTCGGTCGACCAGATCCACGCGGCAAACCTACGCCACCGGCGAACCTGTTGTGCCGCAAGCTTGCGGCCCGAAATGCCGACGCACCCCGGAACCGTGGTTCCGGGGTGCGTGAGCGAGCGGGAGACTATCGCGTGACAGCGCCGAAAGACGGCTGCTGGATGGTGCCGAGCTTGTAGGCGTACCCGTCCGGGTGCGCCGCGTCGACCGGCACGGACCAGCGGTGCCACAGATTGCCGAACACCGCCGCGACGACCAGGCCGCCACCGGTGTTCAGCGAAGCGGTGCGGATCGTGGTGTCGACCGGCACGTCCTGGTGCTCGGCCAGGAGCGCGGTGCCGCTCTGCCCGGTGGTCAGGTTCAGCCACATGACCTCGAGCTTGGCGCCGGTCTGATTGGGCGAGATGGTGCCCGGTCCGCCGAAGAAGCCGAGCCGCCAGCCGCTGATGTCCAGCGCGATGCCCGAACCGTAGACGCCTGCGCCGCCGCCGTTCTGGCCGATATCGGAGGTCGCGGGGATCTGGAACGGCTGCGCGGGCAATGCCACGTCGATCGTGCCCTTGTCGACGAGCTTGTCCAGGGCGGCGAGCGCGCCCGGGTTGTCCGCCACGGTGGTGCGCAACTGCGCGACGGCCGCGGCCACGTCGACGGTGGTCGGCGGGGCCGGTTCCGCGCCGGCGGGGGCCGCGAAGACGATGGCGGCGGCGGCGGACGTGGCGGCCACCACGGTGGTGAAGCGACGCATGAAACTCAGATGATGCATAACCAGCTCTCCTCGAGTGTTCCTGGTACAGCTTTCCCTGGGTGAATCGTTCGCTCTGCGGCCGTCGGCCGCCCGTGCACCGTAACCGAATCCGCCTGCGCGCTCGATCACGGCCCGGCCTTACGGCATCGGGGCGATCTGCACCTTGTAGCCGCGATACAGCTCCGGCTTGGCGGTGAGCACCGGCATATCGAGGTGCTGGGCGGTGAAGACGACGGGCGCGACGAGCGGCCACTCGGTGTGGTCGTCGGCCATCGGCACGGTGGTGCCGATACGGATCGCGGTCGCCGCGTCCAGTTCGGCCCAGCGCACGGCGACGCGATTGTCGAGCAGGCGCCCGAGTTCGTCGATGTTGTCGACGGCGCGCATCGCCGCCATCAAGCTCACCGTCGGCACCACCATGATCCGGCGCTGCTGGGTGAACTGCCGCATGATCACCTGCCCGAACAGGGGAGAGAGGGCGAGCGAGGTCAATGCGGTGTGGTCGGCGACGCTCACTGGCGGCTCGCGCCCGTGCCGTCCAGCGCGCTCATCAATTTGTCCAGTTTCGCTTCCGCGTCGGCGATCTCGTCCGCGGAATGCCGCTTGATCCGGTCGTCGAGTCCGCCCAGGATCTGCTCGCGCAGATCGTCGTTGAAGTACGCGGGGGGCAATGCCCCGTGGCGCAACACCTCAGCAGGTACCACCGCGACCAATTCCTTCCCCTCCCGCGTCACGATCACCGGCCGTCCGCTGGCGGACACCCCGTCGAGAACATTGCCGAGCTGGCCTCGCAACTCGGTCAACGGCACAGTTTCATAATCGGCCATATCTCACTGTACATGGCTGTGTACAGTCCGGCTTCCGGTTGCTCCACTGGCCGTCGCTGCTGACCTCAGGCCGCCTTGCGGGCCGGCTCGCTGCGGTACCGGGTGACCGGGCCGTCGATGCCGAGCAGGCGCCAGGTGAGCTTCGACACCGGGTTCATCAGACCGCTGTTGGTGGCCAGGGCGCGGACGTCGCCGAAGATGTTGCGCATCGTGGTCTGTGATTCCTCCCCGCTCCAGTAGGCCTCGCGCATGACCTCGGCGGGGATGCCGAACTTGTCCACGAACTCCTTGGGCGGGGTCATGATCATGTCGAGCATCACCCGCATGGCGATCGGGAAGGCCACGGACAGCACCGATTTCATGATCGGATTCATGCCGGGCACATTGCGCCGCAGGTATTCGTGGGCGAAGGAGATGTGCCGGGCTTCCTCGGCCACGTGAATCTGCATCACGCGCTGCACCATCGGATGCAGGTCGACGCCGGCGCGCAGCAGCGACTTCTGCAGGTGATCGATCGGCTCCTCGCCGCCGAGGATCATCGTGAAGAACAGCTCGGGGAAGTATTTCACCGCGGGCCAGATGGCCATCGTCAGCTTACGGTCGATCGAGCCCATGCCGATCACATCGCGGTAGCCGATCCGGTTGATCATCTCCTGGAACATCATCGTGTGGTTGCACTCTTCGGCAGCCTCATGGGTGACGTAGCGGAACTCCGGATCACCGTTGGGCACCGAGACCAGATATTGCATCAACCCGCGGATCAGCAGCTGCTCGAAATCCAGGCCGACCTTGGCGATCCCGGCCTGTCGCCACATGCCCATGGCGATCTGCTTCTCGACCGGCTGCGCCTTGTACCAGGGGTGGCGGCCCAGCGGGTCCTCGTCGGGCATGATCCAGCGCGGATCGTCGGCATGCACGGCGAATTCCGGTGAATCCCAGTCGATGTCGACATACGGATCGAAGTGCCGGTTCACCGAACCTTCGGACAGGCTGCGCAGGATCTCGTGGTACTCGGGATCGGTGGCGGTGTTCTTCAGCGTGGTTGACAGCATCGGTGATGTCTCCTTCGGGTGGCCCGGGCCTCACTTTATATGGGACTCGGAGTCTCAGGCAACTGTAGGGCAGGTGTGCGCATGTCCTGCGCGCCCCACCTGTGCCGACGTACGATGAGGCATCGCAGAACGTGTCGGACGGTTGACCAGTCAGCCAGGTTCCTGGCTGTCAGTGAAACGGGCGGACCCGCGCCGCTCGCACACCGAGAGAGCGAGGATTCCGATGGCGCAGCTGACTCCCGCCAAGGCCGTGTGGCCGACCCTGCGGGTCGATTCCTGGACCGACACCCGCGACACCCTGCATATGTGGACCCAGATCATCGGCAAACTGAAGCTGGCGGGCACGCCACTGATCAACCACTGGTGGAATGTCACCTTCGCGGTCAGCGCGCGCGGGCTGTCGACCGGTGCGATCCCCGTCGAGGGCCGGCTGCTCGACATCGAATTCGATTTCCTCGACCACGAACTCGTGTTGCGCACCAGTGACGGCAGGCACGCCATCATCGCCCTGCGTCCGCGCACGGTCGCCGATTTCTATGCCGAGCTGGGTCATGTGCTCGGCCGGCTCGACGCCGTGGTCGATATCGAGGCCTCGCCGAACGAAGTCGACCCCGCGATCCCGTTCGCCGAGGACACCACCCACTACTCCTACGACGGCGACGCCGTCACCCTGTTCTGGCAGCAGCTCGTCCAGATCCAGCGGGTGTTCCAGCTCTGGCGCGCCGGTTTCGCCGGGAAATCCAGTCCGGTGCAGGTCTTCTGGGGTTCCCTCGACCTGGCCTGCACCCGCTTCTCCGGCCGCACCGCCCCGTTGCACCCCGGCGGCGCCCCCAACTGCGCCGACTGGGTCATGGAAGAGGCCTACTCCCGCGAATGCGCCAGCGCCGGCTTCTGGGCAGGCGGCACCGAAGGCACCTTCTACGCCTACGCCTACCCCGCCCCCCACGGCTACGCCAGCCGGCCCGCAGGCCCCGACGGCGCCGAATGGGACGCCACCCTGGGCGAATTCGTCCTCCCCTACGACGTCGTCCGCCAATCCCCCGACCCCGACGCCACCCTCCTGAACTTCCTCGACACCACCTACTCCGCCGCCGCCGACCTGGCCCACTGGGACCGCAAACTCCTCGACGTCGACCCCCACCGCCTCGCCCGCGTCCTCCACACCGACGACACAGCGGCACGCTGAACTGGCGCCGGATCCGGCTGCACGTACTCCCAGCAACGAAAAACCGGTGCGAGTCGTCGCGACTCGCACCGGTTCCGTTGTCTACCAGCTCACTTGAGCTCGGCGCTGGTCTTTCCGAGGACGCGGCGAGCCACGATCAGCTGCTGGATCTGCTGGGTGCCTTCGAAGATATCCAGAATCTTCGAGTCGCGGCCCCACTTCTCCAGGAGCAGGCGCTGGGAGTAGCCCAGGGTGCCTGCGAGTTCGACGGCCTTGAGGGTGACGTCGGTGCCGGTGCGGCCTGCCTTGGCCTTCGACATGGAAGCCTCGAGGGAGTTGGGCTTCTTGTTGTCGGCCATCCACGCGGCGCGCAGGGACAGCAGGTAGGCCGATTCGTAATCGGCTTCCAGGCGCAGGAATTCGGCGGCGGCGGCGTGCTGGTTCATCGCGGGGGTGTCGTAGGAGATCTCGACACCGGCCTCGGTGAGGATGGTGCGCAGCTCCTCCAGCGCGGCGCGGGCGACACCGACGGCCATCGCGGCCACCAGCGGGCGGGTGTTGTCGAAGGTCTGCATGACCCCGGCAAAGCCCTTCTCCACGTTGACTTCCGGCGAGCCGAGGATGTTGTCGGCCGGGATGCGGCAGTCCTGCAGCAGCAGCACGGCGGTGTCGGAGGCCTTGATGCCGAGCTTGTGCTCGAGCCGCGCCACCGACAGACCCGGAGCGTCCCGCGGGACGACGAACGACTTGATCGCCGCGCGGCCCAGGCTCTTGTCGACCGAGGCCCACACCACGATGTGGGTGGAACGCTCACCGGCGGTGACGAAGATCTTCTCGCCGTTGAGGACCCACTCGTCGCCGTCGAGGACGGCGGTGGTGGTGACCGCGGCGGAGTCGGAACCGAACGACGGCTCGGTGATGGCCATCGACGCCCACACCTTGCCGAAGCGGGCCAGCTGCTCGTCGGTGGCGACCGCGGCGATCGCGGCATTGCCCAGACCCTGGTAGGGGATGGTCAGCATCAGGCCGACGTCGCCCCACGAGGTCTCGAGCGCGTTGAGCAGCGCGGACATGTTGCCGCCGTTGGCATTGGCGAGGATGTCGGTGCGGCCGGCCTCGTCGTTGCGGCCGCCCGCGGCGCCGCCGATCTTCTGGGTGCCGGAGTCGGCCAGCCCCTCGACCATGGCGGCCATGGTGTCGAGCTCGACCGGGTACTCGTGCTCGCCGAGGTCGTACTTGCGGGAGATGGGACGGAAGATCTGCGCGGCGACCTGGTGGGCCTGGTTGGCGCTCGCCTTCAGCTTCTTGGGGAGTTCGAGGTTGATCATGGAATTCTCCTGGGTATCGAAGACGGACCGGCTAGACCAGCACCACGCCCTCGGCAACGCCGACGGCTCGCAGGTCGCGGTACCACCGCTCGACCGGGTGTTCCTTGGTGAAGCCGTGGCCGCCGAGCAGCTGCACGCCGTCCAGACCGATCTGCATGCCCTTGTCGGTGGCGAGCTTGCGCGCCAGCGCCGCCTCGCGGGCGAACGACAGACCCTGCTCCGCGCGTGACGCACCCCGCAGGGTCACGAGCCGGAGACCGTCGAGCTCGATCGCCATATTGGCCACCATGAACGCGACCGCCTGGCGGTGCGAGATGGGCTCGCCGAACGCTTCGCGCTCGTTGACGTAGGGGATCACGTAGTCGAGCACGGCCTGGCCGGTGCCGATCGCCAGCGACGACCAGCCGAGGCGAGCCAGCTGCACCGCGTCGGAGTATTCCTCGGCGCGCGCCTTGGCGTCGCCGTCCCCGAGCACGGCGTCCGCGCCGACGGCCACGTTGTCCAGGACCAGGCGGCCCAGGCCCGCGGCGCGCAGACCCATGCTCGGGTCGGCCTCGACGGACAGGCCGGCGGAGTCGGACTCGACGATGAACAGCGCCGGGCGCCCGTCGAGTTCGGCGGCCACGATGAACAGTTCGGCATCGGCGGCGGCCGGGACCAGGCTCTTCACGCCGGTGAGGCGGAAGCCGCTGGGGGAGCGGGTGGCCTTGGTCTGCAGGGCGAACGGGTCGAACAGCGCGCGCGGCTCGTTGATCACCACGGAGGCCTGCGGCACGTTCTCGCCGGTGAAGGCGGGCAGGTAGGTCTGCTGCTGCGCGTCGGTGCCCCACTGGGACAGGGCGACGGCCACGCCGCTGGGCGCCAGGATCGGCAGCGCCAGACCCATGTCGCCGTGGGCGAGGGCCTCGGCCACCAGGGAATTGGTGACGGCGCCACGCTCGCTGGCCGCGCCTTCCAGCTCCTCGGGAACATTGATCAGGGTGATGCCGAGTTCGGCGGCGCGCTCGAGCAGATCGCGCGGCGCCTTGGCCGCGTTGTCGGCCTCGTAGGCGGCCGGGCGCAGGATCTCGCCGGCGAAGTCCCGCACCGTCTCGACGATCATCTGCTGCTCGTCGGAGGGAGTGAGGTCGAAGTAGTCCTTCGTCTTTGCCTCGTTGTCGTCCAGGCGTTTCGGCTGACCGCCGCCGGTGGCCTTGGCGAAGGTGCGAGTGGCCGCGCCCAGGGTACGGAACCCGGTCTTGGTGCCCTCGTAGGTGACGCGTTCGATGGGCTTGCGCAGGTTGTACTTCTCGGCGAGCTCCGACCCGGTAATGGTCGTCAAAGCGCGCATCGCGGCGCCCATCCAGTCCCGCTTGGGCTGGCTGAGCCCGACCGCGGACGTGTCGTTCGGACGTCGCTTCGTCGCGCTGTCTCGAGTGCTCATCATCACCTGATTTCCTCGGCTGTCGGGGCGCTTGTGACCCCAGCTATCTTACTCCTCGGTAAGTCTATCTTACTCCGGAGTAAGAAGCTCGTCGACGGCCGCGGAATCGGTGATTTCGTGTCAGTCTGGACGAGTGACCGTGATCGCGTCGGTTTTCGCCCTGGTTCTGCTGATCACGTCCGGTCGTTACGGCTACCACCGCGACGAGATGTACTTCCTGGCCGCGGGCCGCCGCCTGGACTGGGGATATCCCGACCAGCCGCCGCTGACCCCCGCGCTCGCCCGGCTGATGGCCGCGATCGACCCCGATGCGCTGTGGGTATTACGACTGCCCGCGATCGCCGCCGCGACCTTCGTCGTGGTGTGCGCGGGGCTGATGGCGAAAGAGCTGGGCGGGGGACGTGGCGCGCGGGCGCTGGCCGCCGGTGCCGTGGCGAGCGCGGCGCTGGTGCAGACGGCGGGTCACCAGCTCGGTACGACTGTGTTCGATCTGGCGGCGTGGTCGCTGATCTGTCTGGTGGTGCTGAAGCTGCTGCGCGGTGCCGATCCGCGGTGGTGGCTCGCGGTCGGCGCGGTGGTCGGGCTCGGTGTGCAGAACAAGGTGCTGATCGTGATACCCGTCGGCGCGCTCGCCGTCGCGATACTCCTGACCGAGCGGCGAAAAGTGTTCGCCACCAAGTATTTCGCGGCGGCGGTCGGGATCGCGACGCTGATCGCGGCGCCGTATCTGTGGTGGCAGGCCGACAACGGCTGGCCGCAATGGGCGTTGAGCAGGGCGATCGCGGGCGGTTCGTCGGGGACCTCGGATTCACCGATCATGTTCGTGCTCTTGCAGTTCGGTTTGTTCGGCCCGCTGCTGGTGCCGTTGTGGGCCTACGGGCTATGGCGATTGTGGCGCTCGCCGTGCCGGGCCTTCCCGCTGGCCTACGGACTGCTGTTCGTGGTGTTCCTGGTTGCGGGCGGCAAGGCCTACTACCTCGGCGGGATGTATCCGGTGCTGCTCGCGGCAGGTTCGGTCGGACTCGCCCGGGTACTGGGTGACTCCGGAAAGCATTGGGCGGCAGTGGGTTCGGCGCTCGCGCTGAACGCCGCGATGTCGGCCGTGTTGTTCCTGCCGGTGCTTCCGGTCGCGCAGCTGCCGGACTCGCCCGTACTCGCGGTGAACTACGACGCGGGCGAGACGATCGGCTGGCCCCGGTTCGTCGCGCAGGTGGCGGCGGCCCGTCCACCGGGCGCCGCCATCCTCACCGCGAACTACGGCGAAGCCGGCGCCGTCGAGCGCTACGGCGCCGAATACGGTCTGCCGACACCGTATTCGGGCCACAACGCCTACTGGTGGTGGGGGCCACCGCCGGACGCCGCGACCGCGGTGCTGACTGTCGGCATCGATCGCAATCGGCTCACCGGTTTGTGTTCGGTGGTCGAACCGGCGGGCGTCCTCGACAACGGCCTGGGAATCGACAACGACGAGCAGGGTGAACCGCTGTTCGTCTGCCGCGAGCCGGTCCGGCCGTGGTCGCAACTGTGGCCCCAGCTGCGCTCCCTCGGCTGACGTCGCGCTACAGGCCGCGCCGCGCGAGGAATTCGAGCAGGACCTTGCGCCATTCGTCGGGTTGCTCGGCCATGACTACGTGGCCCGCGGCGATCTCGGTGTACTCGGCGCTGGGAATCGCGGTGGCGAGTGCACGGGAATTGGCCGGGTCGACGAGCAGATCGGCGGTCGTGTTCACGATCAGCGTCGGCACCGCGATGCCTGGCAGATCGGACGTCGTGTCGACCGTCTCGATCAGCGCGGCTTGCCGGCGCGTGCCGCCCGGGATCGCGGCGGCGGTCTGCGCGACCATCTCCTCGATCGCGGCGGCGGGTAGCGCGTTGACGAACTCGGCGGAAAACCCGGTCAGCAGCACCAGCCGGGCGAAACTCTCGTGCGCGCCCCGGTCGAGGAGATCCTGCCAGGCCCGCACGATCAGCCTGGCCCGGTTGTCGGGCACGGCCAGCCCGGCGGTGAGCACCAGGCCGGTGACTCGTTCCGGATGCCGGGCGGCGGCGCGCACGGCGACGGCGGTGCCGAGCGAGAAACCGACGATCGTGAAGGTCGGCACACCGGCGTCGACCGCGGCCGCCACCAGGGCGTCGGCCAGGTCGTCGAGGGTCAGTGGGGTGTCGTCGCCGGGGTAGTCGGAGGCGACCACGGTGTGTTCGGCGGCGAGGTCGGACAGGACGACGCCGTAGTTGCTCTCGATCGAGCCGCCGCCGCCGTGGGCGAGGACGATGCCGGGGCCGGATCCGTGGACGGTCGTCTGCAGGGGAATCGTTGTCATACGACGGAGGTTAGGGATTGACATGGGTGTGAAGGTCAAGGCGAACGTGCGGGCGATCACATGCTGATCGGCGAACTCGCGCACCGCACCGGCGTCAGCACACGGCTGCTGCGCTACTACGAGGAACAGGGGCTGCTGCATCCGCACCGCGACCCGAACGGGTACCGCAGCTATCCGGAAGCGGCGGCGGCGGCCGTGGCGAAGATCCGTGAGCTGCTCGCAGCCGGTCTCACCACCGAGGACATCGGTCAGCTGATGCCGTGCGCCGAGCCGGACGGGCCGGTGCAGGCGTGTGAGATGTCGGTGCGGATCATGTCCGAGCGCACCGCCGAGCTGAACCGGCGCATCGCCGACCTGGACCGCCAGCGCACCGAACTCACCGCGCAGCTCGGCGCGTCGCTCGGAGCGCGGACGCCGATGGCGGGGACTCGCTGACGAGTCCCCGCCATCGCGGAGCGTGGTGGCGGACTACTCCCTGACGTAGAACCGCAGGGTGAGGTAGGCCGTTACCGCGGCGAAGACAATGCCGATCGGGGCGATCGTCAGTGCCACCACGGCGATGTCGTCACCGGTGATGCGCGGGAAGACATTGCTGTCGAACAGCGGGCCCAGCGCCCGATCGATGACCAGCGGCCGGGCGATCACCAGCCCGAGGATCGCCAGCACCGAACCGACGAAGGCGGCCGCGACCGCTTCCAGGAGGAACGGCAGCTGCGTGTACCAGCGGGTCGCGCCCACCAGGCGCATGATGCCGACTTCCGTGCGCCGCGTGTACGCGGCGATCTGCACCATGTTCAAGACCAGCAGCATCGCCGCCAGCGCCATCACCAGCGCCAGGCCGAACGCGGCATTGCGCAGGCCGTCGAACAGGCTGACCAGCCGGTCGACGAACTCCTTGTCGTTGGCGACGATCCGCACGCCCTGCCTGGTCGCGAAGCTGTCGTAGATGTGCTGGTACTGATCGGCGTCGGTCATCTTCACCCGCAGCGAGGCGGGCAGCGGTGAGTCGGCGATGTACTGCACCATCTCCGGCTGATCGGCGAACAGCTCCTTGGCCTCGTCCAGCGCGTCGGCGCGGTTGAGGAACTGCACGCTCTCCACACCCGAGGTGTTCTTCAGGTCGGCGAGCAGCGACTTGCACGGGTCGGCGGCGCAGTCGGGGTCGGTGGCGGAGACGGCGTCGTCGAGGTAGAACCGCACCTCGAGCCTGCCGATGAAGAAGTTCTCGGTCTTGTCGGCCATGCGCACCGACAGCATGCCGCCGCCGAGCATCATCAGTGACACCGCGGTGGTCAGGACCATCGCGACGGTCATCGTCAGGTTGCGGCGCAGACCGTCGGCGACCTCGGTGAACAGGAAACTCAGTCGCATTATCGTCCCACCCCGTAGGCGCCGGTCGCCTCGTCGCGCACGAGTCTGCCGTGGTCGAGCTCCACCACCCGCCTGCGCATCGCGTCGACGATGTGATTGTCGTGGGTGGCCATCAGCACGGTCGTGCCGGTGCGGTTGATCCGTTCCAGCAGCGACATGATGTCGGCGCTGGTGTCGGGGTCGAGGTTGCCGGTCGGCTCGTCGGCGAGCAGCACCAGCGGCCGGTTGACGAACGCGCGCGCGATCGCCACGCGCTGCTGCTCACCACCGGACAGCTCCGAGGGCAACCGGTTGCCCTTGCCGCCGAGCCCGACCATGTCGAGTACCTCGGGCACGGTGCGTTCGATGAACTGCTGTCGTTTGCCGATCACCTCAAGCGCGAAGGCCACATTCTGCTCCACGGTCTTCTGCTGGAGCAGCCGGAAGTCCTGGAAGACGCATCCGATCCGCTGCCGCAACTTCGGCACCTTGCGTCCCGGCAACCGGTCGACCCGGAAATCGGCCACCCGGATCTCGCCCGCCGTCGGCGCTTCCTCCTTGAGCAGCAGCCGCATGAAGGTCGACTTTCCCGAACCGGACGGGCCGATGATGAAGACGAATTCGCCTTTGTCCACCTCGACGGAGACGTTGTCCAGCGCCGGCCGCGTCGATGTCTTGTACGACTTGGTGACGTTGCGCATGGTGATCACGGGGAGCCAGTCTAGCCAGCGAACCCTGGCGGTGACCGGGCCCCGACGCCGTCGGCGAGGCGGCGGGCAATCCTAGGGCGTCGGATCGACCCAGGTGGGGACGGCGTTGAGCAGCGACACCGGGCCGATGTTCGCGGTCTCGGCGGGCTTGACGAACAGGTAGACGACGAACGTGGACACCCAGGTGGCCATCAGGATCGCCGTCGACTTACGTGGTTTCACTGATTCCTTCCTTACGCAGGGCCGCGGCGACGCGTACGCGCAGTTCGCGCCCCACTTCGAATTGTTTGCCCGGCAATGTGCGGGCAACCATCCGGATGTTCATCACGTCGAGCGAGAGATCTTCCACACCCATCACGGACGGTTCGTCGAGCAGCAGTGGCTTGAGGCGGCGATCCTGGTAGGCCTTGGTGCACACCTCGTGCAGGACCTCGTTGATCTTGGTGATGTCGGCCTGCGCCGACACCGGTACGTCGATCGCGGCGCGGGCCCAGTCCTTGGACAGGTTGGTCACCTTCACGATCTGCCCGTTGGGGACGATGATCACTTCGCCGTCGGAGTTGCGCAGGGTGGTGATGCGCAGCGTCACGTCCTCGACGGTGCCCTCGGCCGGATCGGCGGAGCCGGTGACCGAGATCTGCACCACGTCACCGAAGCCGTACTGGCGTTCGGTGATGAGGAAGAACCCGGCCAGGATGTCCTGGACGATCCGCTGGGCGCCGAAACCGAGCGCGGCGCCGAGCACGGCCGCCGGGGCCACCAGACCCGTCACAGCGAAGCCGAGTCTACGCAACACCTCCATGCCGACCAGCACGTAGACGATGGTCAGCACCACCCAGGTGATGACCTGGGCCAGTGCGTGCCGGTGCTTGGCCGCTTCGGTGCGGACCAGCGCGTCGCTCGAGTGGAAACCGGCGTCGATTTTGGTGGTCACCCGGTCGCGCACGAACGCGGCGAAGCGGCCGAACAGCATCGCGCCGACCACCAGCAGGACGATCTCGAGGCCGCTCGACCGCAGCCACCCGGAGATCTCCGGGGCAGTGTTGATCGCGAGGACGGCGCTCATCGCCTCGCCCCGGCCGAGAGTCGACGGGGCTTGCGCTGGCACGGTTCCGGTTCGCTCGAACACACACCCGAAAGGTTACAGCGGGGTCTCGGTGCCCGGTCAAACGCGAACACGCCCGGGACGGGCGAGCGAACCAGTGGCTACACGTCGGCCTGTTCCCGCATGCGCCAACGGATTCCGGATTCGATGAAGCCGTCGATGTCGCCGTCGAGCACCGCCGAGGGGTTGTTCACCTCATAGTTGGTGCGCAGGTCCTTGACCATCTGGTACGGGTGCAGGACGTAGGAGCGCATCTGGTTGCCCCACGACGCGCCCTCGTTGGTCTTGAGCGCGTCCATCTGCGCGCGCTCTTCCTGGCGCTTGCGCTCGAGCAGCTTGGCCTGCAGCACGCGCATGGCCGAGATCTTGTTCTGCAGCTGCGACTTCTCGTTCTGACAGGTGACCACGATGCCGGTGGGGATGTGAGTCAGGCGGACCGCGGAGTCGGTGGTGTTGACGCTCTGGCCACCCGGACCCGAGGAGCGGTACACGTCGACGCGGACCTCGCCCTCGGGGATCTCGATGTGGTCGGTGGTCTCGACCACCGGCAGCACCTCGACCTCGGCGAAGGAGGTCTGGCGGCGGCCCTGGTTGTCGAACGGGCTGATCCGGACGAGTCGGTGCGTACCCATCTCCACCGACAGCGTGCCGTAGGCATAGGGCGACTTCACCGCGAAGGTGGCGCTCTTGATGCCCGCTTCTTCGGCGTAGGAGGTGTCGTAGACCTCGACGACGTACTTGTGCCGCTCGGCCCAGCGGATGTACATGCGCATCAGCATCTGGGCCCAGTCCGCGGCGTCGACGCCACCGGCGCCGGAGCGGATGTTGACCAGCGCGTCACGCTTGTCGTACTCGCCCGAGAGCAGGGTGCGCACTTCCATCGCCTCGATGTCGACGCGCAGCGCGGCGCGCTCGTTGTCGGCGTCGGCGGTGGCTTCCTCGGCGGCCGTGCCCTCTTCGGACTCGGCCAATTCGTAGAGCACCGGCAGGTCTTCGAGGCGCTGGCGCAGTTCCTCGACGCGGCGTAGCTCGCTCTGGGCGTGCGAGAGCTCGCTGGTCACCTGCTGGGCGTGGTCCTGGTTGTTCCACAGCTCGGGATCGGCCGCCTGGTGCTCGAGCTCGTCGATGCGACGGCGTAGCTCCTCGACATCGAGGACCGACTCGACCGTCTTGAGCGTGGTGTCGAGTTCGGCGAGGTCGGCGATAACGTCAGGATGCACGATTCCCAAGGTTACCGGTCGGCTCCGACACGGGTAAACACGCGCACCCGCCAGGGCACGCGCGGGTCAGCTCGCGATGGCGCGCAAGCCGCCGGGGTGCCGCCCGACCAGACGGTCCAGCGCGGTCGCGCTCGCCTCGTCGGCGGGCAGCAGGACATACAGCGACTGGTCGTCGTCGATGGACAGATCCAGCGATTCGTAGGCCAGGCGCAGCGTGCCCGCCTCGGGATGGCTGATCCGGTTGATCCCGCCCGACGGCGGCAACCCGGGCAGCGCGGCCAGCCGATCGGTGAAGGCGCTGCCCGCGGTGACGGTGAGCTCGTCGACCAGGGCGGCGACCATCGGGTCGGCGCGGAACGGGCCCTGCTTGAGCGAGGCGACCAGCTTGTCGGCCGCGGAATCCCAGTCCGGATACAGCTCGCGCGCACCGGGATGGGTGAAGACGAACCTGGCCACATTGGCGGGCTCGCCCTGCTCGAACAGGCCGCTGGGCGCCATCAGCTTGCGGTAGCCCTCGGTACAGGCGAGCACCTCGGTGAAGCGGTTGGTGATCGCGGCGGGCGCGGGTTCGAGCTGGTCGAGGATCGCGCGGATCGTCGGCCGGACGGTGCGGTTCGGTCCGTTCTCGGCGGCGCCGCAGCTGAAACCGGACATGCCCTTGGTGAGCTGGTGCAGGTGCACACGTTCGCGGGGGCTCAGCCGCAGCGTGTCGGCCAGCGCCGACAGCACCGGCGGGGAGGGGTGCCGGTCGCGGCCCTGTTCGAGCCGGATCAGGTACTCCACGCTCACCCCGGCCAGCATCGCCACCTCGGCGCGGCGCAGTCCCGGCGTGCGCCTGCGCTGACCCGCGGGCAGCCCGACCTCGGCGGGGGAGACCGCCTCGCGGCGCGTACGCAGGAACAGCCCGAGTTCGTTGTCGCTCACCTGATCGACGGTACCCAGCCGCGCGACGCGGAGAGTGGCCGTGCCACTACCACTCTCGGCGTGGTCTCCCTGCCAGGTTCGTGGCGGGCGACTGTTGACGCATCGGCCGAACCGGCCGGATCAACGACAGAGGAGGACAACATGTCCGCACAGCGACTGAAGCTCGCGATCATCATCGGCAGTGTCCGGGAGGGCCGGTTCGGTCCGGTGGTCGCGAACTGGTTCGCGCAGCAGGTCGACGATCGGTTCGAGGTCGATGTCATCGACCTGGCCGAGGCCGAGCTGCCCGCCGCGCTGCCGCCGGTGCCGCCCGCGGTGAACCCCGACATGCCGCGTCCGGCCGGCATGAGTGATCTCACCGAGCGGCTGGCCGCTGCCGACGCCTACGTCGTCGTCACACCCGATTACAACCGCAGCTACCCGGCCGCCCTGAAGTCGGCCATCGACTGGCACTTCACCCAGTGGGACGCCAAGTCCATCGGCTTCGTCGGCTACAGCGGCGGCTCCGGCGGACTGCTGGCCATCGAGCACCTGCGCCAAGTGTTCAACGAACTCAACGCCCACACCGTGCGCAACTACGTCTCGTTCCCGCGCTACTACCTGCTCTTCGACGAGAACGGGCAGTTGCGGGAGCCGCAGGAGTTCGAGGCCGCGGCCGCCGCGATGCTCGACCAGTTGCACTGGTGGACAAGCGCTCTGGTGGCCGCACGCGCCGCCCAGGTCGCGGCCTGACCGAGTCCGCGGCGCCCCGGCCGGCGCTCGCCGACCTCGATGCGGCGACGCAGGCAGGACACGAGGGGCCGCGACCTCTCGTGCGCCGGCCCGCCAAATACACTTCCTCTGTGGCTGCCTACTCCGCTGACCTGGACCTTGCTCTCCGACTGGCCGACGAGGCCGACGCGATCTCGCGGGTGCGTTTCGGCGCCGTCGACCTGAAGGTCGACGCCAAGCCGGACCTGACCCCGGTCTCGGATGCCGATCTGGCGGTCGAGCAGGTGATCCGGCGCGTGCTCGCCGAGGAACGTCCCGGCGACGCCGTGCTCGGCGAGGAATTCGGCGGTGACGCCGAGTTCACCGGCAGGCAGTGGGTGGTCGACCCGATCGACGGCACCAAGAACTTCGTCCGCGGTGTGCCGGTCTGGGCCAGCCTGATCTCGCTGCTCGAGGACGGCGTTCCCGTGGTCGGCGTGGTGAGCGCGCCCGCCCTGGGCAGGCGCTGGTGGGCGGCGGCGGGTTCGGGCTCGTGGGCCCAGGTGCACCCCGGTGCGCCGAAGCCGATCACGGTGTCGGCGGTGGGTGATCTCGGCTCGGCGAGCCTGGCCTTCTCCAGCCTGTCCGGCTGGCACGAGCGTGGGTTGCGGGAGAAGTTCGTCGATCTCACCGACGCGGTCTGGCGGGTCCGCGGATACGGTGATTTCTGGAACTACTGCCTGGTCGCCGAGGGCGCGGTCGACATCGCCGCCGAGCCGGAGGTGTCGCTGTGGGACTTGGCCGCGCTCGACATCCTGGTCCGCGAGGCCGGTGGCGTGTTCACCTCCCTGGACGGGCGGTCCGGCCCGCACGGTGGCGACGCGGTGGCGAGCAACGGGCTGCTCCAGGACGAGGTCCTCGCCCGTTTGCGCGGCTGATCCGAGTTATCCACATGTGAGCAGATTCCGGTGAACGCCGTCGTCGGGTCCGGTGGACGGGCTGCGGGCCCGGCGCTCGCTCGTAGGATGGCCCGGTGAGCAATTCCGGCGCCACAGCCCCCGATGTCGACGACTTCCCGCCCGAAGACTTCCCGCCCGACGACGCGTACCCGTCCGACGGAGGGTATGTCTCCGAGCACGATTTCCATGACACCGGCGGCTTCCACTTCGACGACCTCGCCCCCGCCAGGCCGGGGCGGGCCGCGGCCCCCGCACGCGGGGAGACCGCCGAGGAGGTGCTGCGCCGGGTCTTCGGCTACGACAGCTTCCGCGGTGACCAGGCGGCCATCGTCGAGCAGGTCGTCGGCGGCGGTGACGCGCTGGTCCTGATGCCGACCGGCGGCGGTAAATCACTGTGCTATCAGGTGCCGTCGCTGGTGCGATCCGGTGTCGGTGTCGTCGTCTCGCCGCTGATCGCGCTCATGCAGGACCAGGTCGACGCGCTCAGCGCGCTCGGTGTGCGCGCCGGGTTCCTCAATTCCACGCAGTCGCCGGATCAGCGGCGCACGGTCGAGGCGCAGTTCGTCGCCGGTGAACTCGACCTGCTCTACCTCGCGCCGGAACGCTTGCGCCTGGAATCGACGCTGCGGCTGCTCGAACGCGGCACGGTGGCGCTGTTCGCGATCGACGAGGCGCACTGCGTGTCCCAGTGGGGCCACGACTTCCGGCCCGACTATCTCGCGCTGTCGCTGCTGCACGAGCGCTGGCCCGACGTCCCGCGCATCGCGCTCACCGCGACCGCCACCGAGAAGACCCGCGCCGAGATCGTCGAACGACTCGACCTCGGCGCGGCGAAGCAGTTCGTCTCCAGCTTCGACCGGCCCAATATCCAGTACCGGATCGAGTCGAAGAATCGCGCCGACCGTCAGCTGCTCGACTTCATCCGCGCCGAGCATCCCGGCGACGCGGGCATCGTCTACTGCCTGTCGCGCAATTCGGTGGAGAAGACCGCGGCCCTGCTCAACGAGAACGGCGTGCGCGCGGTGCCCTATCACGCGGGCCTGGACAACCGGACCCGCGCCGAGAACCAGGCCAGGTTCCTGCGCGAGGACGGCCTGATCGTGGTGGCCACCATCGCCTTCGGCATGGGCATCGACAAGCCCGACGTGCGTTTCGTCGCCCACCTCGACCTGCCCAAATCAGTGGAGGGCTACTACCAGGAGACCGGCCGCGCCGGCCGCGACGGGCAACCGTCTACGGCCTGGATGGTCTACGGCCTGGCCGATGTCGTCCAGCAGCGCAAGATGATCGACTCCAGCGAAGGCGACGCCGCGCACCGTCGGCAGCTGCAACTGCACCTGGACGCCATGCTCGCCCTGTGCGAGACGGTGGGCTGCCGTCGCGTGCAGCTGCTGAACTATTTCGGCCAGCCCGGCCAGTCCTGCGGCAACTGCGATGTGTGCCTGAACCCGCCGGAGACCTGGGACGGCACGGTGCCTGCGCAGAAGCTGCTCTCGACCGTGTTGCGGCTCAAACGTGAGCGGGGACAGGCCTTCGGCGCCGGCCATCTCGTCGACATCCTGCTCGGCAAAACCAACCCGAAGATCACCCAGCACCGGCACAACGAGCTGTCGGTGTTCGGCATCGGCACCGATCTGCGCGATACCGAATGGCGTGGCGTAGTGCGTCAACTGCTCGCGGGCGGACTGCTCGCGGTGCAGGGGGAGTACGGCGTGCTGGCGCTGACCGACGCCAGCAACGAGGTGCTGTTCGAGGGCAAGAAGGTGCCGATGCGGCGCGAACCCGAACGCGCGGCCCGGCCCGCGCGTGCCTCGAAATCGGCCAAGGCGACCGTCGACCTGCCTGCGACCGAGCTGCCGGTGTTCGAACGACTGCGCGCCTGGCGCGCTGCCACCGCCAAGGAACAGGGCGTGCCCGCCTACGTGGTGTTCCACGACGCGACCCTGCGCGAAATCGTGGCGCGCAAACCGGGTTCGCTCGCCGAACTCGGCACCGTCGGCGGCGTCGGCGAGAACAAGCTGGCCCGCTACGGCGAGGGAGTGCTTGCGGCGCTGAACGAGGGATAGGCGTCCGCCGCCGTCGCTCCGGCCATGCGAAGCTCCGGTGAGGCTACGCCGACAGCGGTGTCAGGAGCCCGCACAGGCGGGAAAGGAACGCGCGACGAACCGGGGCGTCGCGCGATACTGTCGAGCCATGGCGAACGGTGAGGGCTCCGAGAGCGAGATGTCGGGCGGCGCGAGCCAGGGCGGAGCCGACAGCCCGCTGCCACCGATGCCGCACCGGCACGCCGACCCCACGGTCGCGCCGAGCCTGCTCGGCGGCCACCACTCCGTTGTCCACCGGGGCAGGCCGCGCTGGTCGACGGTCGCCTTGATCCTCCTCTTCGCCGCGGCCCTGGCGCTCTACCTGGCCCTGCGCCCCGGCGGCTGACCCACCGCATCCGCACTCGCCGTCGACATCCGGCACCTGCGTGGTTCCGGAATGTTTGCGATGCTGCGGACCAGCGAATCGCGCCGAGCGCTGTGACCTGTAGTAGCCGCAGGTCATAGCGCTGTCGGCGGCCCGATTCCCGGCGCACTCTCGGCCTCCTCCGACCGATCGAGTTGATCGGTCCCGGCTCGAGGAGGCAACGGGAATGGTGTGGGTCAGCGGGATGACGCGAGGGGTGTGCGCGGCCCTGATAGCGACCGGATTCGTTTGTGCCGCAGCACAAGTGGTGACCGCGCAGCCGTCGGCGCCGATCCCGGCGCAGGATCTGCACCGGGTGCTGACGCCGGAGCTGCCCGGCACCTACGGCGACGACACCGCCGTGGTGATCCTCGGCTACGGACTGACGCCTGAGGGCGCCCTGCGCGCGGAACTGGTCCGGCGGTTGCGGGCCGGCTTCGTGCAGGCGGTGTTCGCTCCGTGGTCGCCGATCATCGTCACCGGCGGCAATCCTCAGAGCGGATTGACCGAGGCGGACGCGATGGCCGACTGGCTGGTGGCCGCGGGCATCGACCCGGCGCGGATTCTGCGTGAGCCGCACGCCGACTCGACCGTGGCCAACGCCCGCAACACCGCCGCGCTGATGGCCGAGCACCACCTGCGCGCCGCCGTGCTGGTGACCTCGGGCGACCATGTCGACCGGGCCAGGGCCGCCTTCGACGACGCGGGCGTCCTGGTCGTCGGCGAGCTGACACCGGACCTGACCCCGTGGCCCGCGCTGCCGCTGCGGATCGACCAGTTCGGCCCGGGGCTACCGCCCGCCTAGCCCACACCGCGGCTTCCTGTGACCGGGCACAACGTTTCGTCATGTGACCACCGGCGCCGCGTTCAGCATCCAAGGTGGGGCACAGGGGAACCGCCGTTCCCACCCGCAAACCGAGGTGACATCTATGAAGGTCCTGTCCGACAGCGACATCCTGGCCGAGCTCGAACCGACCGCCGAAGCCAACCTGAACGACCACCTGGCCAAGGCCAAGGACTGGCATCCGCACGACTACGTGCCGTGGGACGACGGGCGCAACTTCGCCGCGATGGGCGGGGAGGACTGGGACCCGGGCCAGTCGCGGCTCAGCGAGGTCGCCAAGGCGGCGATGATCACCAACCTGCTCACCGAGGACAACCTGCCCTCCTACCACCGTGAGCTGGCCGACACCTTCGGCTTCGACAACGCCTGGGGCACCTGGGTCGGGCGCTGGACCGCCGAGGAGAACCGCCACGGCATCGTCATGCGCGACTACCTGGTGGTGACGCGCGCGGTCGACCCGGTCGCGCTGGAAGAGGCCAGGATGGCGCACATGACCGCGGGCATCGCCAAGCCGGAGCCGGGCTCGCAGTTCCTCAAGGGCGTCGCCTACGTCACCTTCCAGGAGCTGGCGACCCGGATCAGCCACCGCAACACCGGCAGGCTGTGCAACGATCCGATCGCCGACCGGATGCTCGCGCGTATCGCGACCGACGAGAACCTGCACATGATCTTCTACCGCAAGCTGTGCGCGGCCGCCCTCGACCTCACGCCCGACGCGACCATGCGGGCCATCGCCGATGTCGTCCTGCGTTTCCAGATGCCCGGTCTCAACCAGCCCAATTTCCGGCGCAACGCGGTACTGCTGGCCAAGCACGGCGTCTACGACCTGCGCCAGCACCTCGACGTCGTGCTCGAGCCCGTGCTGCGCACCTGGAAGGTCTTCGACCGCACCGATTTCGGCGCCGAGGGCGAACGCGCGCGCGATGAACTGCACGCCTACCTGGTCGACCTGGAGGCCAAGGCGGCCCGGTTCGAGGAGCAACGCGACCGGGCGCTGGCCCGCGCCGCCGAACGCGTCGCGAGCTGAGGGCGGGACGGACCACGGAATAAACGGGTGGCGCGGTCACTTAGAGTTGACTGTCATGAAGGAAAAGGGCCGGAAGGTCATCGCGACCAACCGCCGGGCGCGGCACAACTACACGATCCTCGACACCTATGAGGCGGGGATCGCGCTGGTCGGCACCGAAGTGAAGAGCCTGCGCGAAGGCAAGGCCTCCCTCGTCGACGCCTTCGCGACCGTCGACAACGGCGAGGTGTGGCTGCGCGGCCTGCACATTCCGGAGTTCAGCCACGGCACGTGGACCAACCATTCGCCGCGGCGCACCCGCAAGCTGCTGCTGCACAAGCGCGAGATCGAGCACCTGGTCGGCAAGTCCAGGGAGGGCAACCAGACACTGGTGCCGCTGTCGATGTACTTCTCCGACGGCAAGGTGAAGGTGGAGCTCGCCCTCGCCAAGGGCAAGCAGGACTACGACAAGCGCCAGGACCTGGCCCGCAGGCAGGCCGAGCGTGAGGTCACGCGCGAGATCGGTCGGCGGGTCAAAGGCATGCGTTGATCTCCGTCCTGCTCGCCCTGGTGGCGGCGGCGGGGTACGGAGTCAGTGATTTCTTCGGCGGGATCGCGGCACGGCGGGTCACCGCGTTGCGAGTGGTCGTCGTGTCGTACCCGTGGTCGGTGCTGCTGGTCCTGCTGATCGCGCCGCTGGTCGGCGGGCACGCGGACGCCGCGTCGATGCTGTGGGGCGTGGCCGCCGGTGTCGCCAGCGGGCTGGCGGTGTGGTGGTTCTACGCCGCGCTGGCCGACGGGCCGATGGCGGTGGTGTCGCCGGTGACCGCGGTGCTGGTCGCGGGCATTCCGGTGATCGCGGGGTTCTTCCTCGGCGAACGGCCGGGTCCGGCGGCGATCGCGGGGATCGGGCTCGCGCTGGTGGCGGTGGTGCTGGTCAGCCGGGAGGCGCCCGACGAGACGACCGAGGAGATCATCGGCGGCCGCGAACTGCGGTTCAGCCGCCGGGTCGCGCTGCTCACTGTCGGGTCGGGCGCCGCGTTCGGTTTCGCGTTCTTCTTCCTGCACGAGACGAGCGCGAGCGCGGGCCTGTGGCCGCTGCTCGGGCAGCGCGCCGCGGCGACGGCCGTGGTGTGGACCTCGGCGCTGGCCGCCGGTCAGTTCCGTGGCCTGCACGGTGAACCGCTGCGGCTGGCGCTGGCGATCGGCGTGCTCGACGTGATCGCCAACGCGGCGCTGCTGTACGCCTTCCACGGCTCGATGCTGTCGGTGGTCAGCGTGATCGGCTCGCTGTATCCGGCGGCGACCGTCCTGCTGGCGATGGTCCTGCTCGGTGAGCGGATAGGCGGGCTGCAGAAGGTCGGGATGGTGCTCGCGCTCGCGGCGGTCGGGATGATCGCCGCGAACTGAGCCGCTAGAGCCGGGTGCAGGGTTCCTGGATGCCCAATCGTCCCAGCGTGGTCCCCTGGTAGCCGGTGCTGATCGCCCTGGCCCCCATCGGCGCGGTCGCGTCCGGCTTGAACACCACCGACCACTCCGTGGACAGATCGGGTGCGGTGGCACCGGCCGGATGAACCACCACCATGCCCTCCCCGTCCGTCTTCAGATCGGTGATCGTGCGGCGCAGGCCGGAGCGGGTGAGCTCGCCGTCGGCGGCGGCCGCGATGAGCAGGGATTTGAGCGGATAGGAGATCGCCCAGCCCAGCGAGTAGCCGAAGTTGGCCGGTTCGTGGTCGACGGCCGCGCGGGCGCGCTGGGCGCCGATGCTGTCACCGCTCCAGCTGTCGACGGGGGTCGTGTAGTTGTACAGCGCGGTGAGCGCGGGCGCGGCGGCCGTCTGCAGCAGGGCCGCGTTCCAGGTGGGCAGGGAGCCGAGGAACCGGCCGGTGAAGCCCGCCTTCACGAGCTTGCCCACGATCTCCGCGGTTTCGGCGGGTCCGGTGGCCAGCATGACCAGATCCGGTGACGCGGCCAGCACCTCCTCGACCGGGCTGTCCTGGTTGCCGACCTCGCCGTTGGGGCCCGTGTCGATGCGGTCGGCGATGGTGGCCGAGTTGGCCAGTGCCCACTTCAGCGCGCCGCTGGCGTAGTCGCCGCCCCAGTTGCCGCGATAGGCGACGATGGCGATATTGCGTGGCGCGTAGTGGTTCTCGGCGAACCAGTCCAGCCCCATCACGGCTTCGGTGCAGTAGGAGTAGCCCGCGCTGAGCACCAGGTTGCGGTCGGCGCTGCGATAGTTCCAGCCCGACCACTGGGTGGCCGCGACACTGACCATGTCGTCGGTGTCCATCTGGTTGAGCAGCGCGATCGACTGCCCCGTACCGAGGCTCTGCGCCAGCGCGAGCACGTGCGGTTCGATCTCGTGGTAGGCGGTGCGGTGAACCCGCGGATCGAAGGAGGTGTTGCGGCTGTAGGTGGTGATGTCGATGTCGTAGCCGCCGATGCCGCCCGATTGGTTCACCTGGTTCCAGAACGCCAGCTGTCCCTCGTTCATCGAGATGCCGAGCGGTGCGAACGGCCCGCCCCCGAGGTCGGAGAGCACGCCGAGATAGATACAGCCCCGATCCTTGTGCGCCGACCCAGGGCAGGGCGCACTCGTCACGCCGGGGCCGGCGTCCTGCTCGCCCGACGAGCAGGCAGCGGCCAAGACGAGACCGGCTACGAGCGGGATCGCCGCGGCACGGCGCAGTGCCCGCGGTGTGGTGAATGCCATCAGGTAACTCCTTGCTCCAGCCGCCCAAAGGATTTCACTGTCCCGGTACGACCGATCGAGAACAGTACTCGCCTCGACCGGCACCGCCACCCTGATTGACCGAGCCGGGCCGGTGACGTTCGCTATCAGGTCACCGTGGCGCCATCGCCCACTGGCAGAAATAATGGGAAGATCCGCGGTGGCGGCAGTGTTAATATGACTAGCCCGCACGGTGCGGGCACGTACGGGGCTGAACGGTTTCGACTGCGTACGTTGATTCAGGGGAAGCGTGTCGGTGCAGGCAAGAGACCACCGTAAGCGTCGTTGCAACCAATTAAGCGCCGATTCCAATCAGCGCGAGTACGCCCTCGCTGCCTAAGTAGCAGGTCGTCTCTGTCAGTCCGGGTTCGTCCCTCGACCCGGGTACTGGCATCAGCTAGAGGGAATTACCGTTCGGCTCGGTCGCGGAGTCGGACGGGACATCAAACAGCGACTGGGATCGTCATCCGGGCTTGTTCGCGAGACCCGGAGGTCCAAGTAGAGGCCTAGCGAACTGCACACGGAGAAGCCCTGAAGACGCGGCGGAGGACCCGGGTTCGATTCCCGGCAGCTCCACTCGAGGCCCCTCACCTGACACGCAGGTGAGGGGCTTTTTCGTGCGGTAGGTCAGCCGCCCGCCCGGCGGCGGAAGGTGCGCTTGCCGCCGGCTTGGGCGTGGTTCCTGTTCGTCGGCCATCAGCACAGCCGGCCACCTCCGAGCACTCGAATCCACGGCCGAGCAGCTGCCCGCGGTCAGTCGTTCATCGGTCATGCTCCTACCGGCGACGCGTGGCCGATAGGCGTCGCCGGCGTGGCCGCTCACGTGCGGCGAAAGTCGAGTAGCGGATTACGCGCGTGGGTCCGAGCTCGGGTGCGTCACGATCAGGCCGTCCAGTTCATGCGTCCCCGACTGGAGGGCAAGGAGATTACCCATGTGCGCTCAGGTCCCGAAAGTTCCGGGGCAGGCTCGCGGGGAAGAGGAGTCGTTCGGCTACGACGCCTTCATCTCCTATGCCCACGATGATCGACCGGTCGCTGCGGGAATCCAGAAGGGCCTGCACCGCATCGGCCGCCGCATGGGACACCTGCACGCGTTGCGGGTGTTCCGCGACGCCACCGATCTCACCGCCAGCCCCGATTTGTGGCGCACGGTCATCGAGGCGATGGACCGCGCCCGATATCTGATCGTGGTGCTCTCCCCGCACTCGGCGGCCTCGGGGTGGGTCAACAAGGAGGTCGCCCACTGGCTGCAGCGGCGTGGACCGGACCGGCTGCTGTTCGTACTGGCCGACGGGTACCTGAGCTGGGACGCCGACACCGGACGGTTCGACCCGGACCGATCGGACGTATCCCTGCCGGTGCTGACGCAGCCCGGGGCCCTGCCCACCGAACCGTTCTATGTCGATGTCAGCGAGGATGCGCCGTGGGATCCTCGCGCACCGTTGTTCCGGGAGAAGGTCACCGACCTGGCAGCCCCGATCCATGGCAAACCCAAATACGAACTGGCCAGCGAGGATCTGCGCGAGCATCGCCGCTTCCGGCGGTTTCGGCGCGCCGCCGTCGTCGGATTGGTCCTGCTGACCGTCTTGGCGGTCGCAGCAGCACGGCTCGCGATGGTGCAACAACGCGAGGCGGTGCGCCAACGCGACCAGGCGGTGGCTCTTGCCCTGACCGCGGCCTCTCGCGATGCCGCCGGCAATGCCGGGGTCGCTCTGGCTCTCGCCGCCGAGAGCAGCCTGGCAACCCCGGCCCCGCTGTGGCAGGCCACCAAGGCATTGGTCAACGCCCGCGTCGCCTTCAGCCACCGTACCGAGCAGCAGGATCGCGCTCCGCTCACCGGTCACTCCAACTCGGTGAGCGCGGTGGCGTTCAGCCCGGACGGCACCCGGCTGGCCTCCGCCGGCATCGACAAAACGATTCGGTTGTGGGATCCGGCGACCGGCGAACAGGTCGGCGACCTGCTCACCGCGCACGCCAACGGGGTCTACTCGGTGGCGTTCAGCCCGGACGGCACCCGGCTGGCCTCCGCCGGCTTCGACAGGATGGTGCGGTTGTGGGATCCGGCCACGGGCGAACAGGTCGGCGATCCGCTCGTCGGTCACACCGACGGGGTGTACTCGGTGGCGTTCAGCCCGGACGGCAAGCGATTGATCTCCGCGGGTGCCGATGGGACCGTGCGGTTGTGGGACGTGCTGTCCGGCAAGCCTATGGGTGACCCGCTCGTCGGTCACTCCGGCTGGGTGCACGCGGTGGCGTTCAGTCCGAACAGCACGCGAGTGGCCTCTGCGGGTGCCGATCAGACCGTGCGGTTGTGGGATCCGGCGACCGGCGATCAGGTCGGGGATCCGCTGACCGGTCACTCCGACTGGGTGTACTCGGTGGCGTTCAGTCCGGACGGTACCCGGCTGGCCTCCGCCAGCAAGGACAACA
>NZ_JBHVHX010000036.1:0-34915 GCF_042799895.1 Nocardia sp. NPDC057663
ACTCGACAGGGTGTGGGAGAGTAGGACACCGCCGGAACATCATTGCGAAAGGCCCCCAGCATTATGCTGGGGGCCTTTTTGCGTTAGGTGACGACTGGTCTCGTGTGCACATGGGTAACTCGCCGGGAACTCCCGAAACGCGACTACTGATCAACCGCATGCCCGATGCAGATCCATCGCTGTGCCAGGCCGTCGGCCGAATTCCGGGGAGGCGGTACTGTGCTTGGGTGCGCCTTGTCATTGCTCGTTGCCAGGTCGATTACGTCGGCCGACTGACCGCCCACCTTCCGATGGCTCGCCGGTTGCTGCTTATCAAGGCCGACGGCTCGGTGCTCGTGCACTCCGACGGCGGCTCCTACAAGCCGCTGAACTGGATGAGCCCGCCGTGCTGGCTGGAGGAACGCGATATCGCGACTCTGGTGCCCGCGGAGCTGCCCTCCGGTGTGACGCCGCTGCGGGAGGGCAAGACGGCGCTGCCGGACAACATCAAGGCGCTGTGGGTGGTGACCAACAAGGCCGGCGAGGAACTGCGCATCACCATCGAGGACATCGAGCACGACTCCTCGCACGAACTCGGCGTCGACCCCGGCCTGGTCAAAGATGGTGTCGAAGCGCATCTGCAAGAACTGCTCGCCGAACACGTCACCAAGCTGGGCGAGGGCTACACGCTGGTCCGGCGCGAATACATGACCGCCATCGGCCCGGTGGATCTGCTGTGCCGCGACGCCGACGGCGCGACGGTGGCGGTGGAGATCAAGCGGCGCGGTGAGATCGACGGCGTCGAACAGCTCACCCGCTACCTGGAACTGCTCAATCGCGATCCGCTGCTGGCGCCGGTCGCGGGCGTGTTCGCCGCCCAGCAGATCAAGCCGCAGGCGCGCACGCTCGCCGAGGACCGGGGGATCCGCTGCCTCACGCTCGATTACGACGAGCTGCGTGGCACGGAGAGCAACGTTTTCCGCCTCTTCTAGGCTGGGAACCATGCCGCGACGTAAACCACGCTCCGGGCGACGTAGCGAACCAGCGCCCATCGGGGACGTGTACGGACGCACCGAGGATGGTCCGGGCGACGAAACCTACATCGTCCGAACGGTTCCCGGCGCGCGAGCGGTCAAGACCTATCGGTGCCCCGGCTGTGATCACGAGATCGCCCCTGGCGTCGCCCATATCGTCGCCTGGGCCGCCGAGGGTGGCGAGGACGACCGCAGGCACTGGCATCAGGGCTGCTGGAACGGCAGGCGCACCCGCGGCATCACCCGCCGCTGGTCCTGAAACCGCAAGACGACGAAAACCGAAGGCCGCCTCGAATTTTCGAGGCGGCCTTCGGTTCTTCGATGATCGGGTGGAGCCGATGTCGTCGCAGGTCCGACGTCAGTTGCTGATGTCGGCGTTCTCGCGGTCCTCGTCGATGATGTCCTCGTCGGCGTCGGCGACCTCGGGGATGGCCTTGGTCTGGCGGGAGCCGGACACGGACTTGTTGCTGCCGTTGTTGCTGATGGACTTGCGCTCGGGGGCACCGTCGAGCAGCTCGCTCTCCCGGTTGACCGCCGCGAGCATGGCGGGCACCGAATCGAGCTGACCGCGGATACCGAGCAGCTGGGCGAGGACCCGGCCGCGCAGCACGCGCATCTCCTCGGCCAGTTCCTTCGCGTGCGCGATCTTGCGCTCGGAGGTCTGGGTGGCGGAGCTGATGAGGCGGTTCGACTCATCGGTCGCGTCCTTGATCCGCTGGGCGGCCTCGGCGCGGCTGGTGGCCTCGAGCTCCTCCATGGCACGAGTCAGCTTGGTGCGCCGATCGTTCATGGTGGCCTCGAAGTCCTGCTGGGTGGCCTTGCGCTTGGCCTCGGCCTCCTTGCCGAGACGTTCCACATCGGCCTGGGCGGCCTCGATGATCTTGGCGGACTCGGTGCGCGCGTTCGCGAGGGTCTGCTCGAACTCGATCTCGAGCGCCTCGCGCTTCTCCTTGGTCTCCGCGAGCAGCGACTCGTACTTGCCACGCATCTCGGTGGCCTGCTGCTCGGCGATCGACACCATCTCGGCGGCTTCGGCCTGCGCCAGCGCGCGGACCTCGGACGCTTCGTCCGAGGCAAGGCGCAGCATGCGCGAGATACGGTCGGACATTCCTTCGGCGGTGGTCGGCGGCACGGAAAGCCGGTCGACCTCCTTGCGGAGCTCGTCGATCTCGTCCCGCGCGTCTTCCAGCTGGCTGGCGAGATTCCGGGCCTGCGCGGCGGCAGCATCCCGGTCGGTGGCGGTGACGCGAAGCTCGGCGTCGAAGCGGTCGAAGTAGTTGCGCACCTCGTCTTGCGCATAACCCTTGCGCACAACGGTGAAGGGCAGTGCAACGAAGCGATTGCGATCGGACTCAGGTGACGACATGGCACACAAAATACAGCCTCGAGCGAGCGTATGGAGACTCGACCGTGATTGTGATCTGGCCGAGATTTACCAACCGTATCCGCGTACTAGTGCGTAACATTCGGGTTCGGCTCGACGAGCTCGACCAGCACACCGCCAGCATCCTTCGGATGGATGAAATTGATGCGGGAATCGGCGGTGCCGTGCCGCGGTGCTTCGTACAGCAAACGCAGGCCACGGTCCCGCAGGAAGGCCGAAACGGCCTCGATGTCGGTGACCCGGTAGGCCAGCTGCTGCAGGCCCGGTCCGCTGCGGTCGATGAACTTGGCGATCGTCGACTCCGGGGTCAGCGGGGCCAGCAACTGCAGTGCGGTCGCGCGGTCGGCCGCGGCGGGGCACGACAGCATCGCCTCGACGACGCCCTGGGCCTCGTTGACCTCGCGATGGGTCTCGACCATGCCGAGATTGTCGGTGTACCAGGCGACGGCGGCGTCGAGGTCGGGCACGGCGATGCCCACGTGGTCGACGGCGATGACGTAGTCGGCGGGGATGATGTTCTCGTTGCTCACCCTTCGAAGCTAGCGCGTACCTGCTTGCCGGGTGTGCTCCGATACCGGTTACCGTTGAGTGCAACCCTTGACGTGCACGGCTGAGCGCTGTGTGCATCGCGGCGAGGTTCGACTCAATGAATGCGAGGCTTTCGTGACGACTTCTGTCATCGTGTCCGGTGCGCGTACCCCGGTCGGCAGGCTCCTGGGCGGTCTGAAGGACTTCAAGGCCTCGGATCTGGCCGGTGTGGCCATCAAGGCGGCGCTGGAGAAGGGTGGAGTGGCGCCCGAGCAGGTCGACTACGTCATCCTCGGTCAGGTGCTGCAGGCCGGTGCCGGGCAGCTGCCCGCCCGCCAGGCTGCGATCGCCGCGGGTATCCCGATGGATGTGCCCTCGCTGCTGATCAACAAGGTCTGTCTGTCGGGCATCAACGCGATCGCGCTGGCCGATCAGCTGATCCGCGCCGGTGAGCACGAGATCGTCGTGGCCGGCGGCATGGAGTCGATGAGCCAGACCCCGCACCTGCTGCCCAAGAGCCGTGAGGGCCACAAGTACGGCGACACCACCCTGGTCGACCACATGGCCTACGACGGCCTGCACGACGTGATCACCGACCAGGCGATGGGCCTGCTGACCGAGGACCGCAACGACCTCGACAAGGTCAGCCGCGAGGAGCAGGACGCGCTGGCCGCGGCCTCGCACCAGCGCGCCGCCGCCGCGTGGAAGAACGGTCTGTTCACCGACGAGGTCGTGCCGGTGGCCGTGCCGCAGCGCAAGGGTGATCCGATCTACGTCACCGAGGACGAGGGCATCCGCGCCGACACCACCGTCGAGTCGCTGGGCAAGCTGCGTCCGGCCTTCCGCAAGGACGGCACCGTGACCGCGGGCACCGCCTCGCAGATCTCCGACGGCGCGGCCGCGGTGATCGTGATGAGCAAGGCCAAGGCCGAGGAACTGGGTCTGGAGTGGATCGCCGAGATCGGCGCCGCCGGTCAGGTCGCCGGTCCGGACTCGACCCTGCAGGACCAGCCGGCCAACGCCATCCTCGCCGCGTGCGCGAAGGAGGGCATCACCCCGGCCGAGCTGGATCTGATCGAGATCAACGAGGCCTTCGCGGCGGTCGGCGTCTCCTCGACCAAGAAGCTGGGCTATGACCCGGAGAAGGTCAACGTCAACGGTGGCGCCATCTCCATCGGCCACCCGCTGGGCATGTCCGGTGCGCGCATCCTGCTGCACCTGGCGCTGGAGCTGAAGCGTCGCGGTGGTGGCGTCGGCGCGGCCGCGCTGTGTGGTGGTGGCGGTCAGGGCGACGCGCTGATCATCCGCGTTCCGTAATCCTGGAGCGCTGGCGCGCTCGAGTTCGCGGCCCTGTGGTCCCACCGGTCAGGCACCGTTGCTTGCTCCTTCGTCACCTACGCAACGGCACCTGACCGGCGGGACGGCCGCGAACCGCCGCTGCGCGGCGGCCCCTCTTCGGGGTCGGGGCGTGCGTGGCGCGGAGTGCGGTGTGTGACCGGTCCAACTACGTAGTGTCGTAGCCGGTCCGGCACAATGGTCCCTATGGGTTTCTTCGATCTGCGGTCCACTGCCAGTCGTTTCCGGTTCTTCGCGGTGCTCGAGGCACTGTCGTGGATCGGTCTGCTGACCGGTATGGCGTTCAAGTACATCCCCGCCGAGAGCAACGAGATCGGCGTGAAGATCTTCGGGCCGGTGCACGGCGGAATCTTCGTGCTCTTCGTGATCACCGCGCTGCTTGCCGCGCGCGAGCTGAACTGGAGCTGGAAGACCACCGTGCTGGCGCTGGCATCCAGCATTCCGCCGCTGGCCACCGTGATCTTCGAGGTCTGGGTGGTGCGCACCGGTCAGCTCGGCGAGCTGAGCACGGGCGCTGCGAAGGGCTCCCCGGCAGCCGTGCCGACGGCTTCGTGACAAACTGGAAACCGTGACTCGACCCGCTGCCCGTCGTCCTTCGCCCGCCGCTGCCGCCGCCATGTCCGGTGCGGTGGATCTGTCCGCGCTGAAGCAGCCGCCCGCCGCTCCCGGCGGCGCGCCTGCGGCCCCGGGGAACCATACGGTGACCGAGGCGGATTTCGAGACCAAGGTCATCCGCCGCTCGATGCAGGTGCCCGTGGTGGTCGCGCTGTACTCGCAGCGCAGCCCGGGCAGCGTCGAGCTGATCCGCACGCTGGAACGGCTCAACGCCGACGATCGGGGCGGCTGGGATCTGGCCGCCATCGAGGCCGAGCCGAACATGAACATCGTGCAGGCGCTGCGCGTGCAGGGCATTCCCACGGTGATCGCGGTGGCAGGCGGGCAGCCCTTGGCCGACTTCGAGGGCGCCCAGCCCGAGGCGCAGGTCCGGCAGTGGCTGGACGCGGTGATGGACGCGACCGCGGGCAAGCTCGAGGGTGACCCCAACGGTCCGGAGCCCGAGGTCGAGGATCCGCGCTTCACCGCCGCCGAGGACGCGCTCGCCGCGGGTGACATCACCGGCGCCGAGGCGGCCTACGAGGCGATTCTGGCCGAGGAACCCGCCAACGAGGAGGCCAAGGCGGCCCTGCGCCAGCTGCGCTTCCTGACCAGGGCCCAGCAGATCGACCCGGCCGTGGTCGCCACCGCCGACGCAGATCCGGCGAACCTGGAGGCCGCTCTCGACGCCGCCGACGTGGAACTGCTCGAGCAGCGCCCCGAGGCCGCCTTCGAACGGATCATCGCCGTCATCAAGCGCACCGCGGGTGACGACCGCACCGCGGCGCGCACCCGCCTGCTCGAGCTGTTCGAGCTGTTCGATCAGGCCGAGACCTTCGTGGTCGCGGCCCGTCGCAAGCTGGCCACCGCGCTGTACTGACCCGGCAACTTCCTTCTCGGGGCCGTCCCGGCTGAACTGCCGGGACGGCCTCGTCGTATCTCCAGATAGACCCGCGGCACCGGCCGCGAGCTGACTCGAGGAGAACGATATGACTTCACTCGAACATTCGGCCGCCCCGGACCAGGCCGAAGTGGAAGCTTTCGCCGGCACGATGATCGAGATGCTCGACCACGCGAGCACCGCGCTGATGATCAGCATGGGCCACCAGGTCGGGCTGTTCGACACCATGGCGGCCAATCCGGGCGCGACCAGTTCGGAACTCGCCGCTGCGGCGGGCCTGGACGAGCGCTATGTCCGCGAATGGCTCGGCGCCATCACCACGGCGGGCATCGTGACCTACGACCCGCAGTCCGCCACCTACACATTGCCGCCCGCGCACGCGGCGAGCCTGACCAGGGCCGCCGGGCCGGACAATCTGGCCCGTGTCATGCAGTTCATCCCCCAGCTCGGCGAGGTCGAGCCCAAGATCGTCGAGCGGTTCCGGGTCGGCGGCGGCCTGTCCTACGACGACTACGAGCGGTTTCACGCTCTGATGGCCGAGGAGAGCGCCGAGGTGTTCGATGCCGCGCTGATCCCGGTGATCCTGCCGATGTCGCCCGGCCTGACCGACCGGCTGCTGATGGGCATGGACGTCGCCGACATCGCGTGCGGCAGCGGCCACGCGGTGAACCTGATGGCGCGGGCGTTCCCGGCCAGCCGGTTCCGTGGCTACGACTTCTCCGCCGACGCGATCGCGGCAGGCCGGGCCGAGGCGGACGCGATGGGGCTGACCAATGTCGAGTTCCTTGTCCAGGATGTCGCGGAGCTGCACGCGCCCAAATCCTGCGATCTGATCACCGTCTTCGACGCGATCCACGATCAGGCGCATCCGGCGCGGGTGCTGGCCAACATCTCCGAAGCGCTGCGCTCCGACGGTGTCTTCCTGATGGTCGACATCCACGCGTCGAGCGTGCTCGAGGAGAACATCGACCTGCCGCTCGGCCCGTTCCTCTACGCGATCTCGACGATGCACTGCATGTCGGTCTCGCTGGGGCAGGGCGGAGACGGGCTCGGGACGGTCTGGGGCGAGCAGCGTGCGCTGTCGATGCTCGCCGACGCGGGGTTCACCGACGTGCAGACCCACCATGTCGACGGTGATCCGCTCAACACCTACTACGTCGCGGGCAAGGGCTGAGCTACGGTCGAAACATGGGCTCCAAGAAGGATATTCAGCACCGGGTCGTGACCACGTTCCAGCGGCCGCTCAACTGGGTCGCGCGCAGACTGCCCGGCCAACAGCTGCTCGAGACCACCGGCCGGGTGAGCGGGCAGCCGCGGACCACGCCGATCGGGGGGCGCCGCGTCGGTGACCAGTTCTGGCTGGTCTCCGAATTCGGTGAGCGTTCGGAGTACGTGCGCAACATCATGGCCGCCAACCGGGTGCGGGTGCGGCTGGACGGGAGCTGGCACAGCGGCACCGCCCACCTGGTGCACGACGACGACCCGCGCGCCCGGCTGCGCGTGCTCCCGCGCTACAACAGCGCGGTGGTGCGCGCGGTCGGCACCGACCTGCTGACGATCCGCATCGACCTCGCCCGCTGAGCTCAGCGCTCGGCGGCCAGCCAGACCGCGCTGTGGGGGGCCAGGGTGACGGTGGCCGAGGCGGGGCGGCCGTGCCATGCGGTGTCGTCGGCGGCGACCACACCGAGGTTGCCGACGCCGGAGCCACCGTATTCCTGGGCGTCGGTATTGAGTACCTCGCGCCAGGAACCGGTGTGCGGCAGCCCGATCCGGTAGTTCTCCCTGGTCGAGCCGGAGAAGTTGAAGACGCAGGCGACAGCGCTGCCGTCGGAGCCCCAGCGCAGGAAGGCGAAGACGTTGGCCGCGCTGTCGTCGGCCTCGATCCAGGAGTGCCCGCCGGGGGTGGTGTCCTGGCTCCAGAGCGCCGGGTGCGCGGTGTAGGTGCGGTTGAGGTCGGCGACCATCGTCGAAATGCCCTGGTGTAGCGGGTTTTCCAGCTCGTGCCAGTCCAGGCCGCGGTCGTTGTCCCATTCGCGGAACTGGCCGAACTCCTGGCCCATGAACAGCAGTTGCTTGCCGGGGTGTGACCACATGTAGGCGAGCAGGGCGCGCACGCCGCTCGCCTTGGCGAAGTCGTCGCCGGGCATCCGCGTCCACAGCGTGCCCTTGCCGTGCACGACCTCGTCGTGGCTGATCGGCAGCAGGTAGTTCTCGCTCCACGCGTAGACCAGCGAGAACGTCATCTCGTTGTGGTGCCAGGACCGGTGGATCGGGTCGCGGCCCAGGTAGCCGAGGGTGTCGTGCATCCAGCCCATGTTCCACTTCATGGTGAATCCGAGGCCGCCGACATCGGTGCCGCGGGTGACGCCGGGCCAGGTGGTCGACTCCTCCGCGACGGTGACCACGCCGGGGTAGGCGCGGTGCACGGTGTCGTTGAGTTCCTGCAGGAAGTCGACGGCTTCCAGGTTCTCCCTGCCGCCGTAGACATTCGGCTCCCAGCCGCCCTCGGGACGCGAGTAGTCCAGGTAGAGCATGGAGGCGACCGCGTCGACGCGCAGGCCGTCGATGTGGAATTCCTCGATCCAGAACGCGGCGTTGGCGACCAGGAAGTTGCGGACCTCGTTGCGGCCGAAGTCGAAAACGTAGGTGCCCCAGTCGAGTTGCTCGCCGCGGCGCGGGTCGGGATGTTCGTAGAGCGGGGTGCCGTCGAAGCGGGCCAGCGCCCATTCGTCGCGCGGGAAGTGCGCGGGCACCCAGTCCAGCAGCACGCCGATGCCCGCGTTGTGCAGGTGGTCGACGAAGTAGCGGAAGTCGTCGGGACTGCCGAAGCGGGAGGTAGGCGCGTAGTAGGAGGTGACCTGGTAGCCCCACGAGCCGCCGAACGGGTGCTCGGCGACCGGCAGCAGTTCGACATGGGTGAAGCCGGTCGCGCGTACGTAGTCGGCGAGCTGGTGCGCCAGCTCGCGGTAGCCGAGGCCGGGACGCCAGGACCCGAGGTGCACCTCGTAGACGCTCATGGGGGAGTGGGTGGCGTCGGTGCCCGCGCGGCGGTCCAGCCACGCGCTGTCGGTCCACACGTGATCGGCGCGGCTGACCACCGACGCCGTCGCCGGCGGTACCTCGGTCGCAAAGGCCAGCGGGTCGGCGTGATCGACGACGCGGCCGTCGGCGCCGTGCACCCGGTACTTGTAGCGCGTGCCCGGCCCGACGCCGGGCACGAACACCTCCCACACCCCCGAAGTGCCGAGTGCGCGCATCGGCGCCGAGCTGCCGCTCCAGTGGTCGAAATCGCCGAACACGGTGACACCGCGGGCATTCGGCGCCCACACCGCGAACGACGTGCCGTCGACATCGCCGTCGAGGGTGGTGTAGTGCCGGGGATGCGCGCCGAGCACCTCCCACAGCCGGGTGTGGCGGCCCTCGCCGATCAGGTGCAGATCGAACTCGCCGACGGTGGGCAGGAAGCGGTAGCCGTCGGCGGCGATCACCGTCTGGCCGCCGGGGTATTCGGTGCGCACGCGGTAGTCGTCGATCTGCGGATACGGCAGGACCGCGGCGAATACGCCGTGCCCCAACGACTTCAGCGGATGCTCGGTGGCGCCGACCAGCACGGTCACCGTCTCGGCGTGTGGGCGGAGCACCCGCACCGCGGTGCCGTCGGCGTGCGGGTGCGCACCGAGGACGGTGTGCGGGTCGGGATGGGTGCCCGCCGCCAGCAGCATCAGGTCGCGGCGTTTCATCAGAACGTCCTGCGATAGGCCAGGGGTGCGCGGGCGGCGGCGGGAACCGCGGGCAACGTCAGGATGTGCGCGGGGGCGCGGGCGGGGTCGAGGCGCACGAAATTCTGCTGTCCCCAGTGGTATTCCTCGCCGCTGACCTCGTCGAACACCACCGGGTGGTCGTGCCATTCGCGGCCGATCGCGGGCAGGTCCAGCGAGATGTGGCCCTGTTCGGCGCCGTACGGATTCAGGTTCACGATGACCAGCACCGCGTCACCGGAGATCGGATCGAACTTGGAGTACGCCAGCAGCGCGTCGTTGTCGATCGCGTGGAAGTGGATGCAGCGCAGCTGTTGCAGCGCGGGGTGGGCGCGGCGGATCTCGTTGAGCCGGGTCAGCCACGGTTCCAGCGACTCGCCGCGGGCCAGCGCGCCGCCGAAATCGCGGGGCCGCAGTTCGTACTTCTCCGAATCCAGGTACTCCTCGCTGCCGGGGCGCACCGCCTCGTGCTCGAACAGCTCGTAGCCGGAATACACACCCCACGTGGGGGACAGGGTCGCCGCGAGGACAGCGCGGACGGCGAACATGCCAGGCCCGCCGTGCTGCAGGCTCTCGTGCAGGATGTCGGGAGTGTTGACGAACAGGTTCGGCCTGGCCTCGTCGGACTTGGCGGCCAGCTCGTTGCCGAACTCGGTGAGCTCCCACTTGTACACGCGCCAGGTGAAATACGTGTAGGACTGGCTGAATCCGCGGCGCGCCAGACCGTAGAGCCGGGCCGGGCGGGTGAAGGCCTCGGACAGGAAGATCACGTCGGGATCGGTGCGGCGCACCTGCGCGATCAGCCACTCCCAGAAGTCGGCGGGCTTGGTGTGAGGGTTGTCCACGCGGAAGATGGTGACGCCCAAGGCGATCCAGTGCCGGACGACCCGCAGCACCTCGGCGTAGAGGCCGTCGGGGTCGTTGTCGAAGTTGACCGGGTAGATGTCCTGGTACTTCTTCGGCGGGTTCTCCGCGAAGGCGATGGTGCCGTCGGGCAGGGTGGTGAACCATTCCGGGTGGGCTTGCACCCACGGGTGGTCGGGCGCACATTGCAAAGCCAGGTCGAGTGCGACTTCCAGGCCGAGAGCGGTTGCGGTGGAGACGAACTCGGTGAAATCGGCCTCGGTGCCGAGCGCGGGGTGGATCGCGTCATGGCCGCCCTCGGCCGAGCCGATGGCCCACGGCGAACCGACATCACCCGGTTCGGTGGTGAGGGTGTTGTTGCGGCCCTTGCGATTGATCTCGCCGACCGGATGGACCGGCGGCAGGTACACCACGTCGAAACCCATGCCCGCGATGCGGGGAAGTTCGCGGGCCGCCGTCGCGAAGGTGCCGTGCACGGGGTTGCCGTCGGCGTCCCGGCCGCCGGTCGATCGCGGGAAGAACTCGTACCACGACCCGACCAGCGCGCGGCGGCGCTCCACCAGCACCGAGTGCTGGGCGCCGCGGGTGACCATCTCGCGCAGCGGGGTCACGCGCAGGATCTCGGCGACCTCCTCGGAGAACGCGGGCGCGACCCGGGCGGGAAGTTGCTCGTCGCTGCGCAGGGCGGTGGCGGCGGCGCGCAATCGTTCGAACTGCTTCTTCGGGACCAGCTGGGCGGCCCGCTCGAAGAGGCCGGCGCCGATCTCGAGGTCGTTGGCCAGGTCGGCCGCGGACTGGCCGACCCCGAGCTTGGCCTCGACCGCCGAACGCCAGGTCGCGATCGGGTCGCTCCAGCCTTCGATGCGGAAGGTCCAGGTGCCGGGGGTGTTCGGGGTGAAGAGCGCGTTGAAGACGTCCGGTTCGTAGTCGGGCGTCATCCGGATGCGGGTGATCCGCGAGGAGCCGGGCGCGCGGACGGCCAGCGTCGCCGCCACGGCGTCGTGGCCCTCGCGCCACACGACGGCGCGGACGGGGAACACCTCGCCCACCGCGGCCTTGGCCGGGCGTCCGCCGGGTATCGACGGGGCGATGTCATCGATGGCAATCCGGCCGGTCACCGGACAAACCTACTGCATTTGCGGCAGTCGGGGGCCGTGGGACGCGGCACCGTGTGAGCGGGGTTCGGCGGCCGAGCCGAGGCCGAGAGCCACCAGAATCGCGGCCGGGTGCGCTCCACACGCTGTCGGATTGCGGCGCGGCCAGATGTCTCTCCGGTCGGCAGCCGAGATGACGCCTACGCGCCTGGCCGGCGGCGAGGGCGATTCGCGGCGTCAGGCGGCGCGCAGGCCCGCGAGGAGCCGGTCGAGGGCGGCGATGGTATCGGCGAGCGCGCCGGGATCGGTGGTGGTGGCCAGCCAGAGGGCGGCCTCGTTCATCGCGCCGGAGAGGAGCTGGGTCAGCGGGGCGACCGGTTGCTGCGGGAGTATCCCGGCGTCGACCAGTGCTGCCAGCGCTTCGTGCAGGTGGCGCTCCGAATTTGCCTCGTCCATGGCGCGCCATTCGTGCCAGCCGAGCACCGCGGGGCCGTCGATCAACATGATCCGCTGGACCAGGGGGTCGGCGCTGGCCCGCAGGAACGCGGCGCAGCCGGTGGTCAGCTGTGCCCACGGATCCGGCTCGGCGTCCGCGGCGGCGGCCACCTGCGCGCCGACCTCCTCCTGCACCTGCGTCAGCACCGCCTTGAACAGCTCGGCCTTGCTGTCGAAGTGGTGATACAGCGCGCCCTTGGTGACCCCGGACGCCGACACGATCTCCGACAAGCCAACGGCCGCATACCCTTTCGCGGCGAACAGGCGCCTGCTCTGTGCCAGCAGAACGCGCCGCGTCTCCTCGCGCTGCTGCGTCCGCGTCGTCGCCGTCATCGCCCGTCCTCCCATTGACCTACCGCCGGTATGTGAACTAGCCTACGATACATACCGACGGTATGTGAAAGGGAATGTCATGGCACTGAGCAGCTTCTACCCGGTTCTCGCCACCACCCGGATCGCGGAATCGCGCGACTTCTACACGGGCTGGTTCGGCTTCGAGATCACCTTCGAGGCCGACTGGTACGTCAGCCTGCGCCGCCCGGGCGGCGACGGCGAGCCCGCCTACGAGCTGGCCCTGCTCGACCCCACCCACCCGACCATCCCCGCGGGCTACGGCAAACCGGTCCAGGGCATCGTGCTGAACTTCGAGGTCGACAACGTCGACACGGAATGGGAACGCCTTGTGGTGACCGGCGGCCTGCATGCCGAACTCGAGCTCCGCACCGAAGACTTCGGCCAGCGCCACTTCATCATCGCCGACCCCTCCGGCGTCCTGATCGACGTCATCACCGAGGTCCCACCGACCCTCGAATTCGCCGCCCAGTTCACCCAGTAGGCCCGCGGAGCACGGGTAGCTCCATGTACGCACATCGACCTGGCTTGCGAGCCGCCCGCCGAACCAGCCGCCCTGCGGCAACGGTGGTCGGGATCTACCGGGCACTGTCCACAAATAGCGAGACTCCCGGCGCGACTGCGTTTTTCACCGCAGCAGCACCGGGAGTCCCCGAGCCGGGGGCAGTTACCTGCCGACCCGCCCTCTCAGGGCAGGACCTGTGGAATGACCTCGGGGTTCACGTGGCCCACATAGCCACCGATGATGGCACCGATGAGCGCATGGGGGAGTGTGCCGAGAATGAGGCAGAGCGGGTAGCCCACGCCCAGCACGATCACGGACGGGATGCAGTTGACCAGGGTGGCGAGCGCACCGAGGCCGGCACCAGCGAGGGCGCCGTTGATCACCGGGTCGGAGTTCTCGGCCTTCGGATCGGTCGCGACGTCCTGCAGCTGGGTCTCGATCACATCCGAAATCACGGGAGCGGCCACCTCCGAGACAGGGCCTTCGCCGGAAAGCTCGGCGTCCTGCGACATCGCTGCGCCCGCCGGGGTGGCGGATCCGAACGAGAACTCGGCGATGGCGGTCCCGTAGCTGTCACCCTGGACGGCCATCGCGGTGGCCGGCTGAGCCTGCTGGTCGGCGTAGGCATCCGCCGACGCGACACCACCTCCAGCGAAGGTGACCGCCACAACCACCGGCAGTGCACCGAGAAGAATATTGCGAGTTGAGCGCTTGAACATGAAGTACTCCCTCTCGACCTTTTGGCCCCCCGACCCGGACGAATCGAACGTCGACCGGGCTATTAGTAATAGCGATCTTGCCTTAAAGGCAACTTTTGTGATCTATTTCACATTGACAGCGTGAGGCCAATCCGTTTCGAACCACCTGCGGCCTGGCACAGGCAGTTCTCGATGGCCACCGACAGGGCCGTCTACTTCCGCGACCCGCACTCGCCCTGGCAACGCGGCACCGACGAGAACACCAATGGACTGCTCCGCCAGTATTTCCCGAAGGGCACCGATCCCCGACAGCCGACATCCGAGCTCCCGGGCGACACGCTGAATTCGCGGGGAGGCGGTAGGGTCTCGGGGGGTGAAGGCACTTCGTCGGTTCACTGTCCGTGCCCATCTGCCGGAGCGGCTCGCCGCGCTGGGCGAGTTGTCGACGAACCTGCGGTGGTCGTGGCACGGCCCGACGCAGGATCTGTTCGCCGAGCTCGACCCGGAGCTGTGGCGCGTAGTCGGCCAGGACCCGGTGCGGATGCTGGGGGAGGTGCCCGCCGAGCGGCTCGACGAGGTAGCCGCCGACCCCGCCTACATCGCCCGTGTCGACGCGGCCGCCGCCGGGCTGCAGGATTACCTGACCCGGCCGCGCTGGTTCCAGGAGCAGAACGGAACCGACGTGGCCGGCATCGCCTACTTCTCGATGGAGTTCGGCGTCACCGAGGTGCTGCCGAACTACTCCGGCGGTCTGGGCATCCTCGCCGGTGACCATCTCAAGGCCGCTTCGGATCTGGGGCTGCCGCTGATCGGCGTCGGACTGCTGTACCGCTCCGGGTATTTCCGGCAGTCGCTGTCGGCGGACGGCTGGCAGATGGAGCACTACCCGGCGCTGGACCCGCAGGGTCTGCCGTTGCGGTTGCTCACCAGCGACGGGTCGCCGGTGCTGATCCATGTCGGCATGCCGGAGGGCCGGGTGCTGCGGGCCAGGGTGTGGATCGCCCAGGTGGGCCGGATTCCATTGCTGCTGCTCGATTCCGATATCGCCGAGAACGATCCGGAGCTGCGCGCGGTCACCGACCGGCTCTACGGCGGCGACCAGGACCACCGGATCAAGCAGGAGATCCTGGCGGGCATCGGTGGTGTCCGCGCGGTGCGCGCCTATACCCGCGCCAACGGCCTGCCCGATCCCGATGTCTTCCATATGAACGAGGGCCACGCCGGTTTCCTCGGGGTCGAACGCATCCGTGAATTCATCGCGGACGGATTGGATTTCGACACCGCGCTGGCCGCGGTGCGCGCGGGCACCGTCTTCACCACGCACACCCCGGTGCCCGCGGGCATCGACCGGTTCCCGATGCCGCTGGTGCGCCGCTACTTCGGTGGCGCGCACGGCGAATCCGAATCCGCTGTGCTGCCGGGTCTTTCCGTCGACCGGATTCTCGCCTTCGGCCGTGAGTCCGATCCGTCGGTGTTCAACATGGCGCACATGGGTCTGCGGTTGGCGCAGCGCGCCAACGGCGTATCGAAGCTGCACGGCGAGGTCAGCCGGGAGATGTTCGCCGGGTTGTGGCCGGGATTCGACGCGTCCGAGGTGCCGATCGGCTCGGTCACCAACGGCGTGCACGCGCCGACCTGGGCGGCGCGGGAATGGATCGACAAGGCCCGCGAGCTCGTCGGCCCCGAACTGGTCGAGGAGGCGCGGGGCTGGGAGAAGCTCAGTGATGTCGACCTGGGGCAGCTGTGGTCGACGCGAAACACCTTGCGCGGGGTGCTGATCGACGAGGTGCGCCGCAGGCTGCGCGACTCCTGGCGTCAGCGCGGCGCGGCCGAGGCCGAGCTGGGCTGGATCGACGACGTCTTCGACCCGAACGTGCTCACCGTCGGCTTCGCCCGCCGGGTGCCCACCTACAAGCGCCTCACCCTGATGCTGCGCGACCCCGAACGACTGCGCGCGCTGCTGCTCGATCCGCAGCGCCCGGTGCAGCTGGTGGTCGCGGGCAAGAGCCACCCCGCCGACGACGGCGGCAAGGCGCTGATCCAGCAGGTCGTCCGGTTCGCCGACGACCCCGCGGTGCGGCACCGCATCGTCTTCCTGCCCGACTACGACATGTCGATGGCCCGCTACCTGTACTGGGGTTGCGATGTGTGGCTGAACAATCCGCTGCGCCCGCTCGAGGCGTGCGGCACTTCCGGCATGAAGTCCGCGCTCAACGGCGGGCTCAACCTGTCCATCCGCGACGGCTGGTGGGACGAGATGTACGACGGCGAGAACGGCTGGGGCATCCCCACCGCCGACGGCGTCCGCGACGAACACCGTCGCGACGATCTCGAGGCCTCGGCGCTGTACGAACTCGTCGAACGCACCGTCGCGCCCCGTTTCTACGATCGCGACGCCGCCGGTGTCCCGGTCCGCTGGACCGAGATGGTGCGCCACACCCTGCAGACCACCAGCCCGCAGGTGCTGGCCTCGCGCATGGTGCGCGACTACGCCGAGCAGTACTACGGTCCCGCCGCCGCGGCGTTCGGCCGGGCCGCCGCCGACAAGTTCGCCGGCGCCGCGCAGGTCGCCGAGTACCGCAAGCGGGTCGACGCGGCCTGGCCGTCGGTGCGGGTGGCGCAGGTCGACAGCTCCGGACTGCCCGACACCCCGGTGATCGGCGCCGAGCTGTCGCTGCACGCGCGCGTCGAACTCGGCGGGCTCGCGCCGTCGGATGTCGTGGTGCAGGCCGTGCTCGGGCGGGTGTCACCGGCCGACGACCTGTCCGACACCACCACCATCGAGATGGCGCACGACGGCACCGACGACGGCACCGACCTGTACTCCGTGCAGTCCCCGGTGCCGCTGTCCGGCGCGGTCGGCTACACCGTGCGGGTGCTGCCGCGCAACGCGCTGCTGGCCTCGGATGCCGAGCTGGGGCTGGTGGCAGTCGCGGGAGCGTGACCTGCACCGCGGCGGCAGCGGTGAGTTCTTCGATTCAGTGAACTTTCCGCTACCGTTCCTGGTCGTTCTTCTTTTGGATTGTGAAACGCGGACTGGAGTGTCATGGCCGGCGATGTCGTAACCCGTGCCCGAGGGCGCATCGACGGATACTTCGGTGTCACGTCGAGCGGGTCCACCTTCAAGCGCGAGGCGATGGCGGGCACGGTCACGTTCCTGGCGATGTCCTATGTGCTGGCGGTGAATCCGTCGATCCTCGGTGACGAGGGCGCCCTGGGTGACAAGGGCATTCCGATGCAGGCGGTGTTCACCGCGACGGCGGTGGCCGCGGTCTTCGGCACGCTCGTCATGGGCATCTGGGCGCGGTATCCGATCGCGCTCGCGCCGGGTATGGGGCTCAACGCGTTCTTCGCGTACACGGTGGTGCTCAGCATGGGCATCCCGTGGCAGGTGGCACTGTCGGGCACGCTGCTGTCCGGCATCATCTTCTTCATTCTCGCGGTCACCAAGGTCCGCGAGCGGATCCTCAACGCGATCCCGTTGCAGATGAAGTTCGCGGTCGGCGCGGGCATCGGTCTTTTCGTCGCCTTTCTCGGTCTGAAGAACGCGGGCATCGTCGTCAACAGCGACGCGACGCTGGTCGCCCTGGGCGACTTCACCAAGGGCACCACCCTGCTGGCGCTGTTCGGCCTGGTGGTGACGGTGATCTTCCTGGTGATCGGCTGGCATGCCGCGGTGCTCTACGGCATCGTCGTGACCACGATCCTGGGCATGGTGACCGGGCTGGTCGGCATCCCGGACGGCATCGCCGAGCTGCCCAAGGGCCTGGATCAGACCTTCGGCCAGGCGATCATCCACCTGCCCGACGCCTTCACCGCGCAGATGATCGTCGTCGTGCTCACCATGCTGTTCGTCGACTTCTTCGACGCCTCGGGCACGCTGATCGGCGTCGCGAACCAGGCGGGCCTGCTGAACAAGGACGGCACACTGCCGCGCGCGGCGAGTGCGCTGGCCGCCGACTCGGTCGGCACCACGGCGGGCGCGATCATCGGCACCTCGACCACCACCGCCTATGTGGAATCGACCGCCGGTGTGTCGGCGGGCGGCCGGACCGGCCTCACGGCGGTGACCACGGCGGGCTGGTTCCTGATCGCGATGTTCTGCTATCCGGTGTTCTCGGTGATCGCCGGCTCGGCCGAGGTCACCGCGCCCGCGCTGATCGTGGTCGGCGTGCTGATGGCCCGTGCGCTGGGCGATATCGACTGGCAGCACCTCGAATACTCGGTGCCCGCGTTCCTCACCGTCATCATGATGCCGCTGACCTATTCGATCGCCAACGGACTGGCGATGGGCATGATCTTCTACCCGGTCGTGATGGTCGCCAAGGGGCGGATCAAGGAAGTGCATCCGGCTATGTGGGGGTTGATGGTGCTGTTCCTCGGGTACTTCTTCTTCCTTGTCGAGTAGGTGTTCGCACCATAGGTATGCCTATACTTAGGCTAGCCTAGCCAAGCTTGAAGGAGAATTACCTATGAAGCGCTCGCTCGTTGCCGCGTCGATGGCGGTTGCCACCATCTTCGCGCCGGTCACCGCTGCCGTCGTCGCCACCGCTCCCGCCGCGATCGCCGCCCCGGCGACGCCGTCGGCCGGTCAGCTCCAGGGCAAGCTGCAGGCGGCCATGAACGGTTCGTCGGCCGAGCTCGAGTCGGGCAACGCCGGTGGCCTCGCGGTCGTCCGCGACACCGTCAACCGGATCCCCGGTTACAGCTGGGACGTCTCGGGCCCGGTGACCGTGGACGGCGACACCCTGTCGGCCACCCTGAACAGCCGCCTCGGTGACTACACCTTCCCGATCCCGCTGACCTGGAAGGACATCGACGGCACCTGGAAGCTGTCGCAGGAGTCCGAGAGCACGCTGGTCAGCTACGCGACTATGGCGTGGTGAGCTGAGTTCTTCCGGAAAGGCCGTCCCGATGGGGCGGCCTTTCTGCTGTCTTGTGGGCAGGGTCACTAAACTGGTGGGAGCGGCGTGAAATAGGGACCCCGGACCCAGGGTTGTGACCGGGAGATGCAATCGGACCGCGGTCCGATTGCGGGCATGTACCGAATCGCAGATGAGGAAACGATGACCGACACCGCGACCCGCACCACTACCTATTCCGCCGACGAGGTCAATGCGCTCGGCATCGGCCTGCTGGTGCTCCGCATCGGCTTCGGCGGCCTGATGGCCGCCTACGGCACACAGAAGTTGTTCGGCTGGTTCAACGGCATGGGCTGGCAGGCCACCACCGACGGCTTCGAGGCGATGGGCTACAACCCGGGCGTGGTCTTCGGAACACTGGCCGGGCTCAGCGAACTGGTCGGCGGCCTGCTGCTGCTCTTCGGGCTCTTCACCCCGCTCGGCGCCGCCATCGTCGTCGGCACGATGATCAACGCGATCAACCTGCTGTGGAGCGGCGGCCTGTTCCCGGAGGATCCGTCGGTGACCGGCTTCTCCAACCCGCTGGTCTACGCGATCGCCGCCGCCGCGCTGGCGTTCACCGGACCGGGCCGGTTCTCGCTCGATGCCGGACGCCCGTGGGCGCGCCAGGGTGTCGTGTGGGGTGCCGCGGCCGTGGGCGTCGCGGTCGTCGCCGCGGTGCTGACCCTGATCCTCAAGGCAGCGCTCTGAGCTGGACAGGACAGCGGCGCGGTAACCGGAATCCGGTTGCCGCGCCGTTCTTGCGTGGACCGGTGTGCCCTACCGGTTCGGCACGGTCTGGTTGTGCGATCCCCTGAGTAGCGCCTCCTCGCAGCCCGGTATCGCCTTGCGCGCCTCGTCCAGTTCCGGTGTGGGAGCCTCCTGCTGCCTCAGTTCTCTCCCGCGCGTACCGGCTCGGGCGAGTACCTGCTGGAAGTCGTCGAGCGCACTGGTCAGTTCGGCGGCGGAGGTGGCGGAACGGAACCGGGCGGCGCTGTCGGCCAGCTCCGTCGCGGTCTGGCGCGTGGCGGCGAGGGCTTCCTGCGCATTGCCCGTGGTCTCGCCGTTCGGCGGCTCACCCAGTTTCTCGCTCTCCTCGGCCAGCTCGACGAACAGGCGGGCCATGTCCGCGGAGATGTCGGTGAGTTGCGTCTGCGTGGAAGGTCCCGTGGACTCCAGCATCCGGCGGGCCAGTTCGTGCATCCGGGCCTGGTACCGGATCGCGATCTCGCATTCCGACCGGACGTAGTCGTCGAGGCCGACCGCGTCGGTGCCGCTGCCGCAGCCACCCAGCGCGACCGAGACGATCGCCAGCGCCGCGACGAGTCCGGTCCGGAGTCTCCGTCGACGAGCGGGACCTCTCACGCCGCGCAGTGGTCCCGAAGCCCGAAGGCGCACAATAGAATCCAGCATTTCTCTACCTCCGCCATTCTGCTCAACCGGTGCCATCGGGAGGAATCGGAAGCCGTTCGCAGACCTGCCGGTAGCCGATCTCCGGAGAAACCCACTCTCGCCACTGCTTGCGGCTCATGTTGTGCGACAGCTTCCCGCAGAGGTCGTCGTGCCAGGACGACGGTCCGGGCCACAACCAGGCGGTGACGGTCTCATCCGGAGCGATGTCGAGTGACAGGACCCGGCGGTCATCGGCGCTGAGCATCACCCTGGCGATATCGTCGGTGCCGCTGGTGAGCGGGTCGCCGATCGACGCGCCGCTCGCGGCGTCCCAGAATCGCAGGGTGCGATCCATGCTGCCGGAGACGACGATCCGGCCGTCGGCGCTGATCGCGACACCGCCGACGGCGTCCGTGTGCCCGTGCATCGGCTCACCGATCGGATCACCGGCGGGGACCGTCCAGCGGCGCAGCGTCGTGGCGCCACCGACCACGATGAAGTCGCCGCGTCCGCTGACCGCCAGGCTGCTCGAAACCTCCGGGCCGATGACCGGGGCGCTCACCAGTTCGCGCGTAGCCGTATCCCATGTGCGCAGTGCGTAGGTGCTCAACGAGATGACCTGGCGTCCGTCCTGGCTGAACGCGACGTAGCTGACCCTCGTCTCGTGCCCGCCCAGCCCCGCGATGTGCTCGCCGGTCGCTGAATCCCACAGGTGGACGACCTTGTCGTCGCCGCCTCCGGCGAGGAAATTCCCGTCCGGGGTGAACGCCAGACTCCAGATCTCACCCTCGAATCCGCGCAGCGGCGCGCCGATGGCGTCGCCCCGCTCCGCGTCCCACAGCCGGATCTCGTTGTCCGCGCTCTCGGACACGATTCGCCGCCCGTCCTGGCTGAAGGCGAGCTTGCGAATCCAGGATCCGTGCCCGGTCAGAACCCGGATCGGCGTGCCCGACGCCGCATCCCAGATGACGATGTTCCGGTCCTGACCCCCGGAGGCGATCCGGCGTCCGTCGGAGCTGACGGTCGCGACCTGGACTGGGCCGACGTGCCTGCGCAGCGGCCCGCCGATGGCCCGTCCGGTGTCGGTCTCGAACTGCCAGAGCGTGCCGTCGCGATAGCCGGCCACCATCCGGCGGCTCTCCGGTGCGAACGCCACGCTGCGCGGGATCGGCAGGCCGTCCGTGCCCGCCGGTCCGGTGATCCGGTGTCCGCCGGAGGTGTGGGTGCCGGTGTGCCAGATCCGTGCCGTCCCGTCGAGGCTGCCCGAGAGCAGGCGGCTGTCGTCCCGGCTGAATGCCAGGCTGGTCACCCAGCCGGTGTGCCCGGTGGCGTACCCGCGCGGCGCACGCGACTCGGTGTCCCACAGGTGGATCGTGGCACCGATGCCGCCCGCCGCGAGCCGCCGCCCGTCGGTGCTGAACGCGACCGCCGAGCCGGTGTGGCGTCCGTCGTTGGGCAGCGGATCGCCTGCGCTGCCGGTGGCCGGATCGAACATCCTGACCTGCCCGCCCTGGTCGGCGATCGCGATGTGCCGGTTGTCCGGGCTGAAAGCGACCGAAGTCACCGTCTCGCCTACGTCGATGGGCGGGCCGGCCGGCGCCTGGTCGACCGTGTTCCATATCCGCAGCGAATTGTCCGCGCTGCCGGACACGACGCGGCGCCCGTCCGGACTGAACGTCACCGCCTCGACCCGTGCGCCGTGTTCGCTCATCGGCTTCCCCGCCTGCTGTCTGGTTTCGGTGTTCCAGATCCGCACGGTCTTGTCCAGACCACCGGACGCCACCTGGGCTCCGTCCGCGCTGAACGCCACGCTGCGAACGAGGCCTTCGTGGCCGGTGAATTCGCCGATCAGCGCGTGTGACTCCGCATCCCACAGCTGCATCCCCGTACCGCCGGAGACGATGCGGCGCCCGTCCGGACTGAAGGCCACGCTCGTCGTGAGCAGCGGGCTCTGGAATGGTTCACCGATCAGCTGTCCGGTGTCGGCGTCCCACATCCGGATCTGCGCGCCGCCCGCCACGATGCGGCGGCCGTCCGGGCTGATCGCTACGCTCCAGACCAGGTCGAGGTCACTGAGGGCGGCCATGGCCTCGGGCTCGATCGCCATGCCGGAGAGGAACGGCTCGCCAACCTGGATGATCTTGCTCGTATCGGCCATCTGCTTCAGCGTTCGGAGCAGCACCCCGGGGTCGGCCGTCCCGAGACGTTCGGATGCGAGTGCCTGCAGGATCGCCCGCTGGTCGTCGCGTGGCTTCGATCCGCTGAGTATCGAGTCGGACTCGGTGGCCAACCGCAGCGCCACCGCCGTGTCGCGCTGGCGTATCGCCTCATTGCGCTGGACCAGCGCCTCGCGTCGTTGCACCACCGCGAGTACGGCGGCGAGGAGAGCCATGACAGTGAGGATGACGAGACCGGCGACGGCCGCACGCCGCAGCCGCCGGAAGCGGAGCAGCTCGCGGAGGTCTTCACCGGCCAGCTCGTCCTTGTCCTTGCCGTGGATCGGCGCGGCCAGATCGGTGACCTTCTCGCGGAACAACGAGGCCGCCGGGTCCCAGGGCGCGTCGTCGCTGACGTCGACGTAGAACGGCTCGGTGGGTAGCACACCCGGCCTCGTCAGCGCGGGCGGCGCGGCATCGGACCGGTCCGGATCGAACCGCCCGGTGTCCTCGTCCCACCTCAGCCGCCCGCAGGCGAGGACGAACAGCAGTTGATCCGGACCGCGGCACGCCAACCAGTGGGCGACTTCCCGGTCGACCCAGTCCGACTTCACCGCCTCCGGGGAGAGCACCACGATCAGGTACCGCGCGCGGTCCATCGCGGCGGTGACCTTGCTCCACAGGTCTGGGCTGGCGGTCAGATCGGTCGCATCCCGGAACACACGCAGCGCGCGTAAGTGACCCACCCGTCGGCCGATGCGGTGCAGACCCTTCTGAATCCCGGCGGCGACCGGCCGATCACGGTGCGTGTAGGAGATGAAGGCGTCGTAGTCGAACGACTCCCGAGACCGCGGTAGTTGCGTCTCGAGGTGAGTAGACACGGTCCTCTCCCTGTCCAGAGTCGGTTCCTGGCCCGGGCGGAACCAGGATCATCGAAGTCTGCCGCCGGCGCAGCGGGATGTCGTGGGTATCGGACTACTCGATTCCTCAGCACCCGACTCGACGGTTCGTCATCGGCCGGATGCCTGTCGTTCCACGCAGTGCGCGTGCCTGTCGCCGGCACCGATTACCCTCGTCGACGGCGCCTGTCGAAGCGGTGCCGCGCATTGTCCGCGTATCGAAGAGGAGAGCTGCGATGAAGGCCTACGACCTGGGTTTCGGAGATTCGGCGGACAAACTGGCCGAGACGCCCGGCGGCGAACCGCTGACTCTCGACGCGCCGGTTCGCGCCGGCTGGATCGGCAGCGAAGGTCCCGCGATCGACCCGGCGACCTGGCCGCGCGGACCGGTCACCGGACTGCCGATGATGCACGCGCTCACCCTGCGCCTGCCCGCCGACTTCCAGCGCCGTGGCCCCGGCTTCCCCGCGATCGCCTTCTTCCAGGGTGAGGGCCAGTTCGCCGACGCGACCAACCCCGTCGCGGCCGACGCGGACTCCGACGACCCGGTCGCCCGCGACCTGGTCGCCACCCGCCTGCATGCCCAGCTACAGCTGCTGCACGACGAGATCGGCGGCGTGTTCGCCCTGATCTGGCTGACCGAAGCGGAATTCGCCGGCGGCCCCGTCGCCCCGCCCGCCGACGTGCGCCTGCCCGGTTCCCCGGTCGCGAGCGACGAGGGCCGCAATGCCTGGGACGACATGCACCCCACCGTCGGCGTCTGGCTCGCCGAACGCGCCGCCGACCCCAATATCGGCATCCCCCCGGTCGAATACGTCCCGAACTCCCGCTACCAGGACCCCCTCACCGAGGACTCCGGCTGGAACCCCTGGGCCGAGCCCCTCTTCGGTCGCTCCCACCTCGGCGGCACCGCCTTCCCCGTCCAGGCCCTCCCCGAAGGCCTGACCCCGTACTACCTGGAGATCGAAGAAGTCGCGGGCATGAACTTCGGCGGCGGCAACGCCCAACTCGATTTGGAATCAGGCGTTTTCGACTGGGCCTGCGGGTAGGACCTCAGTCGACCATGGCCGGGCGGTCGTCGTCGGGGTGTGCCCCGTCGGCGACCCGGCTCAGGCGCACGACCGCCGGTGCGGGGGAATCCTGTTCGGCGGCAGGGGGATTGATGATGATCGGCTCGATCGGGTCGGGGCGCGGCGGCGCGGACCGGACCAGCCGGATCATGCCGGCGAGCACGATCAGGTAGATGACCACGTAGATGTTCATCATGACCTGTGCGCCCGGCCACCACGGTGGCAGCAGGAAGGTGCCGACGCTGACCCAGGTGGGGGTGTAGGTGTAGGTCCAGGCCGCGATGGCGATGTAGAGCGCACCGGCGGCGAGCCACCAGCGGCCTCGGGATTGGGCGCGGTGGATCAGGTAGACCATCAGCGGGACGAACCAGACCCAGTGGTGGCCCCAGGAGTAGGGGGAGACCGCGCAGGCGGTGAGGCCGCCGAGGGTGACCGACAGCAGCGGTTCGCCGCGGCGCACGAGTGCGGCCGCGAGCCACAGCGCGGCGAGCGCGATCGGCACCGCGATGAGCAGCCACAGCCAGACCGGGGCGGGTCCGTGGGTGAGATGGGCGACGAGGCCGCGCAGGGACTGGTTGGCGGCATGGACGTCGGGGGCGATGCGGCCGGACTGGAAGAACGTCGAGGTCCAGTACTGATAGGAATCGAGGGGCAGGACGAGGGCGGTCAGGCCGATCGACGCGACGAAGGTGAGCGCGGCGGTGGCCGCGGCGCGCCACTGTCGCTGCGCCAGATACTGGGCGACGAAGTAGAGCGGCGTCAGCTTGATGCCCGCGGCGATGCCGACGCCGAGTCCGCGCAGCTTGCTGTGCTCGGCGCGGGAGAAGTCCCACAGCACGAGCAGCATGAGCCACAGGTTGATCTGCCCGTAGTAGAGGGTGGTGCGGACGGGCTCGGCGAAGACGCAGGCCAGCGTGATCAGCGCACTGACGACGGCCAGGCGCGGCGTCACCCGGTAGCCGAGCATCCGCCAGCTCTGCAGGACACAGCCGAACAGCACGGCGAGGTTGAGCACCAGCCAGGTCGTGGTGACGGCTCCCCAGGGCACCAGGACCAGTGGCAGGAATGCCAGCGCCGAGAACGGCGTGTAGGTATAGAGGAGCCCGTAGTGCGTCGGCTCGATGTAGAGCGCCCGATCGTGCAGCACCCGCCAGCCGCCGTCGCGGTAGATGTGGACATCGAGGCCACCGACGAGAATGCCGCCATCGTTCATCCACGGGTTCATGGTGGTGAACAGCAGTGTCACGCCCAAGACGGCGGTACCGAGTAGTAGGAGGAGCGTCGATACGGTGCGCGGGAGTTCTGCGCGTCGAGATTTCTCCACCACGGCCGTGCTACCGGCCGGCTCGCATCGTATGCACGCCTAAGAACCTACCGCCCGTCGGTTATGCCGCTGCGCTCCGGCCCACCGTCGGTAGGAGATCCCTATGAGCCATGGCGCCGAACCGATCTCGGTAGCGCCGGGTCATGCGGCTGGTTGCAGGACCAGCATGGTGTCGGCGCCGTGGTGGAATTCGTAGCGGGTCTTGCGCAGTGCGGTGGGGATGCCCTTGTCGTGTAGTTCGGTTCTGAGGTGGTCGATCAGGTCGTCCAGTGGTGCGCCGGTGTAGTCGAGCAGGGGGTACAGCCTGGCCTCGCCCTCGGTGACGCGGGACAGTTCGAGTAACGCTGAGAGATGGAAGTCGGCGTCGAGGCGGTCGGCGTAGCTGAACAGCAGATGTGAACTGAGGGCGAGGTCGAAGGAGCCGTCGGGGAAGGGGAGTTCGGGCAGGCTCGCCGCGACGTAGCGGTGCGGCTCGGCCCGGACATGGTCGGCGAAGCGGCGGGCCGCGCCGCGCCGGATCGCGGCGTGGCCGGCGGGGGAGCCGTACCAGTCCCAGCGGTAGCGGTGCGCGTTGGCCGCGGCCCAGGCCACGGCGCGGTCGTTCTCGGTGACCGCGTCGACGGACAGCTCCGTGGTCGAGCGCGCGTAGATCGGATCGACCGCGGTGACCGCGGCGCCCAACGTGGTGGCCTCGGCGGTGAAACTCGCTGCGCCACCGGGGCAATCGAGAATTCGGCGACCGGTGAGATCGTCGTCGGACAGGTGAAACATCGCGCGGTACTCGGCCAAAGATCTTGCGCTGACCAGAAATTCGCCGAGTACCTCGCCATCGGCGTGGTGCTTCATCACCCCACGTTCTCACGAGTTGCATTCGCCCGGTGGAGAATCCATGGGTGTGGTCATTCCGATTGCAAGACTCGGTGTACAGTCCCTCAGCTCAGGCCGACGCGGTGAGCCTGCGCAGTGCCTTCGCGACCACCTCGGGATCGGTGGTCTCCCAGTACGGCGGCAGCGATGCGCGCAGGTAGCTGCCGTAGCGGGCGGTGGCCAGCCGCGAATCGAGGATCGCGACCACGCCGCGATCGTCGACGCTGCGCAGCAGCCGTCCGGTGCCCTGGGCCAGCAGCAGCGCCGCGTGGTTGGCCGCCACGGTCATGAAGCCGTTGCCGCCCCGCGATTCCACCGCGCGCTGCCGCGCGGTGAGCAGCGGATCGTCGGGGCGGGGGAACGGAATACGGTCGAGGATGACCAGGCTCAGCGACGGGCCGGGTACATCGACGCCCTGCCACAGCGTGAGTGTGCCGAACAGCGAGGTCGCCGGGTCGGCGGCGAACTTGCGGACCAGCGCGCCCATCGAATCGTCGCCCTGACACAGCACCGGTGTGTCGAGTCGTTCGCGCAGCGCCTCGGTCGCGGCCTTGGCGGCGCGCATCGAGGAGAACAGGCCCAGCGTGCGCCCGCCCGCGGAGGTGATGAGCTGCTCGATCTCGTCGAGATAGGCGGGCGAGAGGCCGTCGCGACCGGGCGCGGGCAGGTGCTTGGCGACATAGAGGATGCCGGACTTGGCATGGTCGAACGGGGAGCCGACGTCCAGTGAGCTCCAGCGCACCGATTCGAGGTCGGCCGGTGCCGTCGCGCCGTTGGCCATGGCCGGGTCGACCTTGCCGCCCTGCTGCGACGGCAGGCCCCAGGTGATCGCCAGTCCGTCGAACGAGCCGCCGATCTGCAGCGTCGCCGAGGTGAGCACGACTGTCGCGGTGCCGAACAGCCTGCTGCGCAACAAGCCGCCCACCGACAGCGGCGCCATCCGCAACGTCCGGCGCGCGACACCGCGGATCTCGTCGGCCGACAACCAGATGACGTCGCGGCGCGCGGCCGGATCGGCCTCCTCGAACGCGGTGAGCGCGCGCACCGCCGCGTCGTGCACGTCGTCGATCGCGGCCACCGCCATCGTGCGGGCGGCGGCATTGTCGGGATCGTCGGCGGCCTTGACGCTGCCCTGCGGTGCGATGGCGGTGCGCGCGTTCCAGGCGGCGTCGCGGACCAGCGCGAGCACGGGGGCGATGCCGTCGGGCAGCTGGTCCCAGCGGCCCGCGGGCATGTCCTCGAGAGCCTCGTGGAACGCCTCGGCGGCGCCTTCGAGCCGGTCGACCTCGCGGTCGTCGATCAGCTTGGTGCAGCGGCGGGCGGCGGCGCTGATCGCGGTCGCGGCGAGTTCGGCGGTCGCCACCCCGGTGACCCGGTCGACCAGCTCGTGCGCCTCGTCGATGACCACGACATCGTGTTCGGGCAGCACCTGGATGCCGCTGATCGCGTCGATGGCCAGCAGGGCGTGATTGGTGACGACCACGTCGGACTGCGCCGATTCCGCGCGCGCCTTCTCGGCGAAGCAGTCCTGGCCGAACTGGCAGCGGGTCTTGCCGAGGCATTCGCGCGAGGACACGCTCACCTGGCGCCAGGCCCGGTCGCTGACGCCGGGGGCGATCTCGTCGCGGTCGCCGGTCTCGGTGTCGGAGGCCCATTCGTTGAGTCGCTGCACCTCGCGGCCGAGCTTGGAGATGGCGAACGCGTCGAACAGTTCGGCCTCGCCGCCGGTGTCCTCCGGGATCACGCTGTTGATCTTGTTCAGGCACAGATAGTTGTTGCGGCCCTTGAGGATCGCGAACTGCGGCACCCGGCCCAGCGGCTTGGCGAGTGCCTCGGCCAGCCGCGGCAGATCACGGTCGACGAGCTGACGCTGCAGCGCGATCGTCGCGGTGGAGACGACCACGGTGCGCCCGGTCCGCACCGCGTGCCGCAGGCTCGGCACGAGATAGGCCAGCGACTTGCCGGTGCCCGTACCGGCCTGGACCGCCAGGTGTTCCTTGGTGTCGATCGCGTGGTCGACGGCGGTGGCCATGGTGGTCTGACCGGTGCGCTCCGTGCCTCCCAGGGCATGCACGGCGGTGGCGAGCAGGTCGGCGACGGGAGGAAGTTCGGGCACGGACGCAGCTTATCCGTCGCCTAGGACAAGTCCGCCCGGCCGACGGCGAGCCAGCTCAGGACTCGCGGACGAAGTCGTCGAGGTTGGCGCGGATGTAGTCGAGGACGCGCTGCTCGAAGTCCGCGGGTTCGTTGATGTCGTAGATCTCGTCGGGGTCGTCGGCGCGGGCGCCGTCCGGGCGGCGGATCTGGCCGGGGTTGGCGATGGTCTGGTGCTCGTCGTCGAAGAAGCGGTCCAGGTCGTCGTCGGCGGAGCTGGCCGAGGCGTCGCGGGCGGCCAGCACGGCCGCCGCGGCCAGTTGCGGCATCCCAGCGGCGCGCAAACCGCGTGTGGCCCAGGGGAGTTCGCTGCGGCGGGTGCGCAGGTAGCTGCTGAAACCCGCGTCCAGGACGCTGGTGTGCAGGCTCGACAGGGCCAGCAGGTGGGCGAAGGCGGGCGGCAGTTCGGCGAAGGCGCCGATGCCGCGGCGCTGTAGCTCGTCGGTGACGGGGTTGGACCAGAAGACGATGTCGGCGGCGTCGTGGATGCTGTCGAGATCGGCCAGCGCCGTGGTGAGGCGGTCGCGTGCCTGCGCCGGGAATCGGTAGTCCATGCGTGCAGGCTAGCCGCGCCGCCCGCGCCCGCCGCGGCTGGTCAGGCGGGGCGGTTCGCAGGCCCGCGTGGGTCAGGCGGGCAGCTCTCCGACCAGCTCGACGCCCGCCGCGCGCAGTGTCGTCAGGGCGGAGGTGACCGACTCCGGCGCGACACCGGCGGTGAGGTCGAGCAGGATCCGGGTGCCGAAACCCTCGGACCTGGCATCCAGGGCGGTGGCGCGGACGCAGTGGTCGGTGGCGATGCCGACGACGTCGACGGTGTCGATGGACCGGGTGCGCAGCCAGTCGGCCAGCGTGGTGCCGTCGGCCGACGCGCCTTCGAAGCCGGAGTACGCCGCCGAGTGCTCGCCCTTGGAGAAGACTTCCTCGATCGGGCCGGTGTCGAGCGCCGGGTGGAAGTCGGCGCCCGGTGTGCCGACCCGGCAGTGCGGCGGCCAGGTGTCGACGTAGTCGGGCTCGTCGGCGAAGTGCGGACCGGGATCGACGTGATAATCCCTGGTCGCGACCACGGCGTCGTAGTGGTTGCCTGCCAGGAACGCGCTGATCGCCGCCGCCACCGCGGCACCACCGGTGACGGCGAGCGAACCGCCCTCACAGAAGTCGTTCTGCACGTCCACGATCACCAGGCCGCGTGCCATGGCGTCCTCCATCTTCTCCGCAGGGCTCTGCCGGACCCATTCTCCGCCCGCCCGCGCCGGGTCGGCCACTCGATCAGCCCAGAAACGTGGTCGACACCGCGGGCTCGCCCGCCGAGAGCTTGAGCCCCTCCCACGGCAGGCTGACCAGCCCGCGCGCGACCAGCTCCCGGCTCTGCGCCAGCGTCGCCACCCCGTCGACCACCGCACCCTTGCGGACCAGCGGCACCTGCAGCTCGCGCACCTGGAAACCGTTGGTGGCCGGTGCTTCTCCGGCGGCCGGGTACACGATCTCCTCGACGATCGTGCCGGTCGCGCGGGCCAGCCGCACGGCCTTCTTGGTGCCGCCGCGCGACTGCTTGTGGCTGCTGCGCTTGGCGACCGGAATGCCGTCGACCTCGACCAGCTTGTAGACCATGCCCGCGGTCGGCGCGCCGGAACCGGTGACCACGGCGGTGCCGACGCCGTACACATCGACCGGTTCGGCGCGCAGGGCCGCGATCGAGTATTCGTCCAGGTCACCGGAGACGACGATGCGGGTGCCGGTGGCGCCGAGCCCGTCGAGCTGCTCGCGGACCTGCCTGGCCAGCACGCCGAGGTCACCGGAGTCGATTCGCACGCCGCCCAGGTCGGGGCCCGCCACCTCGATGGCGGCGGCGACGCCCCTGGTGATGTCGAAGGTGTCGACGAGCAGGGTGGTCCCGACGCCGAGCGCGTCGATCTGGCTGCGGAAGGCGGCCGCCTCGTGCTCGCCGTCGGCGCCGCTGTGCAGCAGGGTGAACGCATGCGCGCTGGTGCCCGCGCCCGGCACGCCGAAACTGCGCACGGCCTCCAGATTGGAGGTGGCGTCGAAACCGGCCAGGTAGGCGGCGCGGGAACTCGACGGCGCGGCCAGTTCGTGGGCGCGCCGCGAACCCATCTCGATCATCCGCCTGCCCGCCGCCGCGCTCACCATGCGCGCGGCCGCCGAGGCGATCGCGCTGTCGTGGTTGACGACCGACAGGATCAGCGTCTCCAGCAGCACGCATTCGGCGAAACTGCCGCGCACGGTCACGATCGGCGAACCGGGGAAGTACAGCTCACCCTCGGCGTAGCCGTCGATATCACCGGTGAAGCGATATTCCCGCAACCAGTCGACGGTGGCCGGGTCGAGGAATTTCGCGACCACCGCCAGCTCGGCGTCGCCGAAACGGAAGTGGGTCAGCGCGTCGAGCAACCGGCCGGTGCCCGCGACGACGCCGTAGCGGCGGCCGTTGGGCAATCGCCGGGCGAACACCTCGAAAGTGCACTGGCGATGCGCCGACCCGTCGGCCAGCGCGGCAGCCAGCATGGTCAGCTCGTACTGATCGGTCAGCAGGGCGGTGCTGGCGAACTCGTCACGGATCTGCACACGAGAAACTGTAGTCACCGCGGGTGTTGTTTCTTCGCGGCCTCGTCGTACCCTGGGTTTTATGGCCGTGTGCAATACCGTTCGAACCGGCGCCGCCACCGACGCCGTGAACGCCGCACTGTCAGCCGCGCAGGCGATGCCGGAGGCTGTCGAGAACACCGAGATCCTCGAGGCCGAGGACCGACCGTGGGTCACTGTCGTCTGGGACGACCCGGTGAACCTCATGCACTACGTCACCTACATCTTCCAGAAGCTGTTCGGTTACAGCAAAGCCAAGGCGACCGAGTTGATGCTGCAGGTGCACAACGAAGGCAAGGCGGTCGTGTCCTCCGGATCACGGGACAAAATGGAGCAGGACGTGCGCCGGCTACACGCCGCGGGGCTCTGGGCAACAATGCAGCGCGACGACTGAGTACCGTAGTCCTGTGCGCAAGTGGAGCAGGAAGAACTCACTGAGTGGCCTGAAGCTTCGATCCGAGATGGACGAGCACGAGGCCACAGTTCTGCGCTCCCTGATCGGCGCCGTGTCCGGACTGCTCAGCGACCGCGCCGCGGAAGCGCCCGAGGACGAGCTGGCCGCCCTCACCGGCCTGCGCACCGGCAACTCGACCCCGCCCGACGATCCGCAGCTGCTGCGCCTGCTGCCCGATTTCCACCGCGCCGAGCCCGGTTCCCCCGACGCCAAGCGCGCCGATCTCAACGCCGCGCTGCGCAGCCTGCACGAGCCGGAGATCATCGACGCGAAACTGGCCGCGGGCCGGATCGTGCTCGACAGCTGCCCCGAGGCGGGCGGCAAGATCGTGCTCACCCCCGAACAGGCCGACGGCTGGCTGGCCGCGCTCACCGACGTCCGGCTGGCGCTGGGCACCCTGCTCGACATCGACGACGACACGCCCGAGCAGTTCGAGCCGAGTGATCCGCGCGCGCCGCATCTGGACGTCTACCACTGGCTGACCTGGATGCAGGACTCGCTGCTGCAGGCGCTCGCCCCCTGATTTCCCCGCCGCGCGCGCGTTAGTGTCGACGAATGCGCAGCGCACCCGGTCCACGCAACGCGATCACCGATGTGGCAGGCGTGCTGGTCGGACATCACCAGGTGCTCGACGACGACGCCACCCTCGGCACGGGCGCCGCGACCGGCTGCACCGTCGTGCGGGTCCCCGGCGGCGCGACCGCCTCGGTGGACGTGCGTGGCGGCGGGCCGGGTACCAGGGAAACCGACCTGCTCGATCCGGCCAACACGGTCCGGCAGCTGAACTCGGTGCTGCTCACCGGCGGCAGCGCGTACGGTCTCGCCGCCGCCGAGGGCGTCATGCGCTGGTCGGAGGAACACGGCGAGGGCATCCCGATGGACCCGTCCGATCCGAGCCGGGTGGTGCCGATCGTGCCCGCCGCGGTGATCTTCGATCTGCCGGTCGGGGCGTGGGACATCCGGCCCGATGCCGACTTCGGTTTCCGGGCGGCGGAGGCGGCCTCGGCCGACTTCGCGCGCGGCACCGCGGGCGCGGGGGTCGGCGCGCGGGCCGGTTCGCTCAAGGGCGGAATCGGTTCGGCGAGTGTGGTGCTCGCCGACGGGCCGGGCGCTGGGGTCACCGTCGGGGCGGTGATCGTCGCCAATCCGGTCGGCTCGGTAGTGGATCCGCGCACGGGTTTGCTGTGGGGTGCGGGCACCGACGGTCCTGACTTCTTCGGGCTGCGGCTGGGAACCGAGGCGGAGATCGCCGCGCTCAACGCGCTGCCGGTGAAGAGCATCGTGCTCAACACCACGATCGGCGTCGTCGCGACCGACGCCGCGCTCGACCCGATCGCCTGCCGCAGGCTCGCCGCCACCGCCCACGACGGGCTGGCCCGCGCGATCCGCCCCGTGCATTCCCCGCTCGACGGCGACACCCTGTTCGCGCTGTCCACCGGCGCGATCGCGGTGCCGCCGGTCCCGCTGCCCGGCGCGTTCCCCGGTGACCTGCTGCTGCTCGACCAGCTGTGCACGGCGGCCGCGGTGGTCGTCGAGCGGGCCGTCGTCGACGCCGTGCTCAGCGCGACCTCGATCGCCGGAATCCCGGCCTATCGCGATCTGTTCCCGCGCTGAGGCCCTGGTGGGGACCGGTGTGCGCGCCGCCAGGAATACCCGAATAGGGTGGGTGGTTGTCGAGGTGGTGCTCGACAGCACGCAGGAAAGATGGAAAGGGTCGAGGAAGTGCTGGTGATCAGGGCCGATCTCGTTGACGAGATGGTGGCGCACGCGCGCGCCGACCACCCCGACGAGGCCTGCGGCATCATCGCGGGACCCGAGGGCAGCGACCGGCCGGAGCGCTTCGTCGCCATGGTCAACGCGGAACGCTCGCCCACCTTCTACCGCTTCGATTCCGGTGAGCAGCTGAAGGTCTGGCGCGCGATGGACGACGCCGACGAGACCCCCGTCGTCATCTACCACTCGCACACCGCCACCGAGGCCTACCCGAGCCGCACCGACATCTCCTACGCCTCCGAGCCGTTCGCGCACTACGTGCTGATCTCCACCCGCGACCCGGAGCAGCACGAACTGCGCAGCTACCGCATCGTCGACGGCGAGGTCACCGAAGAACCCGTGCGGATCGTCGATTCCTACGACGCCTGAACCCACCGAACCAAGTCACACCCGAGGAGTCCTCATGCCGGTAACCGTGTCCATTCCGACCATCATGCGAGGTCTCACCGGAGGCGAGAAGCGCGTCCAGGGCGAGGGCTCGACGCTGTCGGCGCTGATCGAGAACCTCGACGCCAGTCACCCGGGCCTGGCCGAGCGGCTGCTCAAGGACGGCAAGCTCAACCGCTACGTCAACATCTACGTCGACGACGAGGATGTGCGCTTCGCCGGTGGACTAGCGGCCGAGGTGCCCGCCGGTGCGTCGGTCACCATCCTGCCGGCCGTGGCCGGCGGCGCGCGCTGACATCGTGGCCCGCTACGAATCGCTCATCGCGACGCTCGGCAACACCCCGCTTGTCGGGTTGAAGACGCTGTCCCCGCAGTGGGACGGCGAGAATCACGTGCGCCTGTGGGCCAAGCTCGAGGACCGCAATCCGACCGGGTCGATCAAGGACCGGCCCGCGCTGCGGATGATCGAGCAGGCAGAAGCCGACGGGCTGCTCACGCCGGGCTGCACCATTCTGGAGCCGACCAGCGGCAACACCGGGATCTCGCTGGCCATGGCGGCCAAGCTCAAGGGCTACCGGATCGTCTGTGTGATGCCGGAGAACACCTCGGTGGAGCGGCGTCAGCTGCTCACCATGTTCGGCGCCGAGATCATCGATTCGCCCGCCGCCGGTGGGTCGAATCAGGCCGTGGCCATGGCCAAGGAGATCGCCGCGCAGAACCCCGACTGGGTGATGCTCTACCAGTACGGCAACCCGGCCAACGCGCTCGCGCACTACGAGACGACCGGGCCCGAACTGCTGGCCGACCTGCCGGAGATCACGCATTTCGTCGCCGGGCTCGGCACCACCGGGACGCTGATGGGGACCGGGCGGTTCCTGCGTGAGAACGTGCCGGGCATCGAGATCGTCGCCGCGGAGCCCCGCTACGGCGAACTGGTCTACGGGCTGCGCAACATCGACGAGGGGTTCATCCCCGAGTTGTACGACGAGACGGTGCTGACGACCCGGTTCTCCGTCGGGCCGTACGACGCGGTGAAGCGCACGCGCGAGCTCGTCGGCGAGGAGGGCATCTTCGCCGGCATCTCCACCGGCGCGATCCTGCACGCCGCGCTCGGCGTGGCGAAGAAGGCGCAGAAGGCGGGCAAGCGCGCCGATATCGCGTTCGTCGTCGCCGACGGCGGCTGGAAGTACCTGTCCACCGGCGCCTACGACGGAACACTGGACGAGGCCGAGGAGAAGCTCGACGGGCAGCTCTGGGCTTGAGTCTTTGGAGCGCTGGCGCGCTCGAGTCGCGGCCCCTTGTGTCCCGCCGGTCAGGCGCCGTTGCTTGCTCCTTCGTCCGCAACCCAAACCCCCCAAAAACCCCGGACCGCCCCCACCCCCCCCACGCCGCGGCCCCC
>NZ_JBHVHX010000037.1:0-34516 GCF_042799895.1 Nocardia sp. NPDC057663
CCGTGTCGCTCTGACTCGAATTAAGTTACGCAGCCACGAACGCGAAGTCAAATCGCCTGGTAGATCCGGCGTTTCCCCAGCTCGGCACACGCTCGACGTGCCCACAAGGCTCCACAGCCGGGCCGGCCACGCGCCCATCGGGTGCCCGATCATCAATGGCGATCCCATGGCAACTGATCATCCGTCCAGCTGAAGTTGATCTTCAAAACTTCTCCCACCTGGCGACATGACATGCTGCACATAGACACCGAACACCCTCCGATATACAGTTTGCCGTCATTTAGCAATTTTTCAGTTAACACAGCCGGGGAAGGGGCGAGGTGGCAGAGGATCTCGACTCGGTCGAACGTCGCGCCTGGAGCGCGGTGGTCACCCTCGCGATGCGGGTGCCGAGCGCACTCGACTCGCGACTGCAACGCGAGCTCGGCATGACCCATTTCGAGTACCGGGTCATGGCGCTGCTGCGCGAGGCGCCGGACCATCGGATGCGGTTGAGCCTGCTCGCCGCGCGGGGGCACGGGTCGATCTCCCGGCTCTCCCATGTGGTGTCCAAGCTGGAACGGGTCGGTTGGGCCGAGCGCGCGGCCGCGGAATCGGGGCGCGGCGTCGACGCGGTACTCACCGAAAGCGGGCTGGCCAAGGTGTCCGCGGCGACGCCGAACTATCTCGTCGCGGTGCGCCGGCTGGTCATGGACGGACTCGACGGGGCACAGAAGGCCGAACTGGCGACACTCGGCGAACGGCTCTCCGACCATCTGGTCGGCACCCTGGGTGACGCGGCCGCAGGCGAACCGCCGCTCAACTGCTGACCGACACAGAACGCCGCCCCGGCCGATGACCGGGGCGGCGTTCTCGTCGGTGCGCTGGTTCAGGCGTTGTTCGGGCGCCAGGTGGCCACCGCCCAGATCACCACGATGTTGATGATGATGATCAGGATCGACCACCATGGGTAGTACGGCAGCCACAGGAAGTTCGCGATGATCGAGATGGCGGCGATCACCATCGCCAACACCCGTCCCCATGTCTGACCGGCCAGCAGGCCGATCGCGACGATCACCGCGATGGCACCGAAAACGATGTGCCACCAGCCCCATGACGTCAGGTCGAACTGGTAGAGGTACTCGGGCCCCACGACGATGAGATCGTCCTTGGCGACAGCCGAGATACCTTCGAGGATCTGCAGGACACCGACCACCGCCAGCAGGATTCCGGCGCCGATGGAGGTTCCTGCCGCGATTCCCTCGCGTACCGGGTGCTCATTCTGATCTGTCATCGCTCGGCCTTCCCGTCAGGTCAACGGACGTGCCACCACGGCACACGCCAACGGTAGGAACCCGACGGGGCCGCGCGCCTCACCCGTTGTGGGTGAACTCGCCTACGCGACGGACCGGGCGCAGCGTCTTGCCGAGATCGGTGCGCAGGGTGATCACCGCGTCCAGCAGGTAGTTCTGCCTGACCCGCCACGGATGCTTGTCGCCCTGACGGGGGAACGCGGCGATCGAGCGCAGGATGTAGCCGGCGTTCAGGTCGAGCAGCGGACGCTCGGTAAGCGTGCCCTTCGGCTCCGGGACGACGGCGGGGACCCCGGTCCGGTCGATGTGGGCGAGGACCTTGCAGACCAGGCGCGAGGTGAGGTCGGCGCGCAGCGTCCACGAGGCGTTGGTGTAGCCGACGCAGATGGCGAAATTGGGCAGGCCGGTCAGCATCGCGCCCTGCCAGACGAACTGGTCCGACAGCGGGACCGGGGTGCCGTCGACCTCGGGCGCGATGCCGCCGAAGGCGAGCAGCCGCAGGCCGGTGGCGGTCACCACGATGTCGGCGGGCAGGATCTTGCCCGATTCGAGCTGGATACCGTCGGGGACGAACCGGTCGATCCGGTCGGTGACCACCGCGGCCTTGCCCTTCTTCATCGCCTTGAAGAAGTCGGCGTCGGGTGCCGCGCACAGGCGCTGATCCCACGGGTCGTAGTCGGGGGTGAAGTGCTCGGCGACCAGTTTGTCGTCTTTGAGGATGCGGGTGGTGAGGCCGGTCAGCAGCTTGCGCGCGGCGGCGGGGCGGCGACGGCAGTACTGGTAGAAACCGATGTTGAACAGGATGTTCTTGGTCCGGATCAGCCGGTGCGCGAGCCCGGCGGGCAGCAGTTCGCGGATCTTGTCGGCCTGCTTGTCGCGGCCGGGGACGGCGCTGATCCAGGTGGGGGTGCGCTGCAGCATGGTGACGTGCTCGGCCTCGTCGGCCAGCGAGGGCACCAGGGTGACCGCGGTCGCACCGCTGCCGATGACGACGATCCGCTTGTCGCGCACGTCCAGGTCGGCAGGCCAGAACTGCGGGTGCACGATGGTGCCCGCGAAGTCCTCGTGACCGGCGAAGTCGGGGGTGTGCGGCTGCTGGTAGTCGTAGTAGCCGGCGCAGGTGTAGAGGAAACCGCAGGTCAGGGTGCTCAGCTCAGGGCCGTCGGGGCCGTCGTGGGCGATGGTGAGCTGCCAGCGCGCCTGCGCCGACGACCAGTCCGCGCCGATCACCCGCGACCCGAAGCGGATGCGGCGGTCGATGCCGTTCTCCCGCGCGGTCTCGCGGATGTAGTCCAGGATCGACGCGCCGTCGGCGATCGAGCGGGCCGCACGCCACGGCTTGAACGGATAACCGAGGGTGAACATGTCCGAGTCGGAGCGGATGCCCGGGTACCGGAAAAGGTCCCAGGTGCCGCCGAGATCGGCGCGGGCCTCGAGGATCGCGTAGCTGCGGTGCGGGTGTTCGGTCTGCAGCCGATAGGCGGCCCCGATACCGGACAATCCTGCGCCGACGATGACGACGTCGAGGTGTTCGGGGGCAACGGCGGAGTCGGTCATGACTCCAGTGTGCCTGGCGACACATCGCGAGGTGAAGGCAGCGTTTCGCTATTCTCGATGCAGTGTCGATCTTTCGGCGTGCGGGATGGTTGCTCGTCGGCGCACTTGTCATCGCGCTGAGTGCCGCGTTCGCCGGGTGGCCCGTCTACGTCCGGCCGCAAGTGGATCCGCTGCGCCCCGCCGATGTGATCGTCGTGCTCGGTGGCACCCCCTACGAACGCTTCGACCTCGGGATCGAGCTCGCCGAGCGTGGCTACGCCCCCGAGGTGCTGATCTCGCAGTCCACCGGGCCCGACGATCCGCTGATGGACAAGTACTGCGGCGGCCGATTCGCCTTCCGTGTCTCGTGTTTCGTGCCCGACCCGTGGACGACCGACGGTGAAGCGCGCGAAATTGTCCGGCGGGCAACGATTTACGGCTGGCGGCACATCATCGTGGTCACCTTCACCCCGCATGTCTCGCGCGCCCGCTACATCGTCGGCCGGTGTTTCGACGGCGAGATCACCATGGTCGCCAGCCCCACCGAATCCGGGCTGGGGTTCTGGTCGTGGATGTATGTGCGCCAATCCGCGGGATATATCCGGGCTTTCGTGAACCAGCATTGTGAGACCTCCAGAAATTCGGCGTCCCGGCTTCTAGAGTGACACCAATGCGTGGCCGGGTGCCGGGCCGCGCGGGTGGCACGGGCGAGAGGACCGCCGATGCTTGTCGAGGATCTGCGCACGGTCGGAGACGACGCGCTGCGCGCCCAGATCTGCGTCATCGGCTCGGGCCCGGCCGGACTGACCGTGGCCACCGAACTGGCCGCCGCGGGCCTGCAGGTGCTGGTCCTGGAGAGCGGTGACCACGAAATCGGCCCCACCGAGCCGGAATTCGCCGCCATCGACAGTGTCGGTGCGCCGCGGCTGCCACCCGACCGGATCGCGGGCACCCGGGTCCTCGGCGGCAGCTCGCTGGTCTGGGCCGGGCGCTGCGGCGTGCTCGACGACCTCGACTTCGCCACCCGGCCGTGGGTACGGCGATCGGGGTGGCCGATCGATGCGGCGGAGCTGCGTCCGTACGCCGAACGCGCCGCCGCGCATGCCGGGCTCGGGCACGGCACCGGGTACACCGACGCCGAGTTCTGGCCGCTCGCCGGACGCCCGGCGCCCGCCGCCGCCGTCGACACCGGGTCGCTGCGTCCGTACTTCTGGCAGCTGAGCCGGGATCCGGTCGACCGGTTCGACTGCAAACGGTGGGGCAGGCTGGTGCGCGACATCGTCGCGCCGACCGCACGGGTGCTGGTGAACGCGACCGTTACCCACCTCGACACCGATACCACCGGCGCACACGTGAACTCGGTCGAGGTGACCGGTGCCGGTGGCCGGATCCGCACCGTGGAGGCGCGGACCTTCGTGCTCGCGGCGGGCGGGATCGACACCCCGCGTCTGCTGCTGGCCTCGCGGCGCACCGTTCCCGGTGGCATCGGGAACCGATACGACCAGGTGGGGCGGTATCTGATCGACCACCGCAGTGGCGTGGTCGGCACCCTGTCCCCCGCCGTCGCGGGCGCGGCGCTGGCCCGGTTCGGTAAATACGTGGTCAGGAGTCCGCGGGGCAAGCACACCTTTCTGCACGGTCTCGCCCTGTCTCCCGAGATCCAGCGCGGGGAATCACTGCTGAACTGCGCGCTGTGGTTGCAGGAGGTCACCGCACCCGACGATCCATGGGACGCCGTCAAACGGGTGCTGAGCGGGCGGGGCGAGTGGAACGACGCGCGAATCATGCTGTCGGACACCAGGCTGTTGCTGGCAGGGGCTCGGCGCAGGCTGATCGACGGTGTCGGGCTGCCGCACCGGCTCACCGGCGTCGAGGTGTGGACGATGGTCGAACAGGCGCCGGACCCGGACAGCCGGGTGCGCCTGTCGGAACGCACCGACCCGGTGGGAATGCCGCTGCCCCAGGTGGATTGGCGGATCGGCGAGCGGGAGGACGCGACCGTCCGGCGGGCGACGGCGCTGCTGACGGCCGAGTTCGCCCGGCTCGGGCTGCCCGCGCCGCAGATCGCGCCCCCGGCACGACCCGGCAGTACCGAACCGCTGCCACTGGCGGACCGGGCGCACCCGAGTGGCACCACCAGGATGTCGGCCGATCCGCGGCACGGGGTGGTCGACCGGCACTGCCGGGTGCACGGTGTCGACAACCTCTACATCGCGGGCAGCTCGGTGTTTCCGACCAACGGCCACGTCAACCCGACGCTGACCGTGATCGCGCTGGCCGTGCGCCTGGCCGACACCCTGCGCGCTGGACTGCGCGCCCCGCGGTGACCCGCCAGAACACGTGGTCGGCCTGGCTGACACCCCGCCCGACGACCGCGCGCCCCGCGCTGATCCGGTACCGCGCCCGATTAGGCTGGCCGGGTGCAGGACTCGTCACCGACCGCCCATCCGCACGAACCCCATGCCGAAGGGCTCGCGTCCCGGTTGAACTGGTTGCGCGCCGGCGTGCTCGGCGCCAACGACGGCATCGTGTCCACCGCCGGTCTGGTGGTCGGTGTCGCGGCGACCACGAACGATGCCCGCACCATCCTCACCGCGGGTGTGGCGGGACTGGTCGCGGGCGCGATCTCGATGGCGGCGGGCGAGTACGTGTCGGTGAGCACCCAGCGGGATTCGGAGAAGGCCCTGCTCGCCAAGGAGCGCAGGGAGCTGGCCGACGACCCGGCCTCGGAACTGGCCGAGCTGGCCGGGATCTACGAGGCCAAGGGACTCAGCCCGGCGACAGCGCGCACGGTGGCCGAGGAACTCACCGCCCACGACGCGTTCACCGCGCACGCCGAAGCCGAACTCAAGCTCGACCCGGACGAGCTCACCAATCCGTGGGCGGCGGCGGTCTCCTCGGCGATCGCGTTCATCTGCGGCGCGCTGCTGCCGCTGCTGGCGATCGTGCTGCCGCCCGCGCAGTGGCGCGTCCCGGTCACCTTCGCCGCGGTGCTCATCGCCCTCGCCATCACCGGGTCGGTGAGTGCGCGCCTGGGCGGCAGCCAGCGCGGTAAGGCGGTGGTGCGGGTGGTGATCGGTGGTGCGCTGGCGATGGCGATCACCTACGCGATCGGCACGCTCACCGACACGCTCGGCGGCTGAGACCGCTCAGCGGGTCGGGCCGAGGTCGAGCCTGCGGGTGACCCGGTCGACGACATCGGGCGGCATGCCGGGTTCGCGGCGCGCGGCCTGGGCTTCGCGCCTGCCCGCCTCGATGACGGCGGAGCGCACCGCGCGCATCTGCGTGGCGAGTTTGCGTTCCGCGTCGAGGGTGGCCTTGGCGTCGGCGTCGGCCGCTGCGGGGTCGGCCTTGGCCGAGAGGTGACGCAGGGTGTCCTTGATGTCCTCGTAGACGTCTTCGGGCAGCCCGTCGCGGGCGGCGATCATCTTGAGTTCGGCCAGTTCGGCCCGCACCACCCTGGTCCACAGCTGCTGTTCGACCGCGCGTTCCTGTCTGGTGTCGGCGTGCACGCCGGTGATCCGGACGACCAGCGGCAGGGTCGTGCCCTGCACGAGCAGCGTGAACAGCACGACCGCGAAGGCGACGAACAGGATCTCCGAGCGGGCGGGGAAATCCGCGCCGGAGTCGATGGTGAACGGCACAGCCAGTGCCAGGGCCACCGTGGCGACGCCGCGCATCCCCGCCCACCAGGTGACGATCACCTCGCGCCAGGTGAACGGCTCGTCGGTGTCGCGCCACAGCTTCGTGCTCACCGCCCAGGTCACCAGGAGCCAGGCCAGCCGCAGCAGCACCACGACCGCGATCACCGCCGCGGTGACCCCGGCCAGCGATGTCCAGTTGCGCCCGGTGGCATCGATGACCACCCGCAGTTCGAGACCGATCAGCGCGAACGCGAAACCGGTGATGAGCATCTCGGCGATGTCCCAGAACGAATCCGCGACCAGCCGGTAGTCCCGGTCGCCGATCTCGGTCACCGCGTCGGTCAGGTACAGCGCGCAGACCAGCACCGCGAGGACGGCCGAGCCCTCCCAGCGTTCGGCGACGCCGTAGGCGACGAACGGCAGCAGCAGGCTCAGCGCCACCTGGCCGGTCGCGTTGTCAAGGTACTTGGTGAGCTTGCTGCCCACCCAGCCCAGGACCAGGCCGACGACGAGCCCGACCACCGCGGCGAGCACGAAGTCACCGAGCGCGTGCCACGGCGAGAACAGGCCGGTCACCACCGCCTGGATGCCGACGGTGTAGATGACGATCGCCGTGACGTCGTTGAACAGGCCCTCGCCGCCGAGGGTCACGATCAGCCGCCGCGGCAGGCCGAGCCTGCTCGCCATCGAGGTGGCCGCGACCGGGTCGGGCGGCGCGACCAGCGCGCCGAGCACCAGACCTGCCGCGACCGCGGTCGCCGGGTTCCAGGCGTGGAACACCGCGGCCACCGCGACGGCGGTGACGATCACGAGGCCGATCGCGCGCAACGCGATGACCTGCCAGTCCTCCGCGAACTGCCGCCAGGAGGTGCGCCGGGCTGCGGCGTAGAGCAGCGGCGGCAGGACCAGCGGGAGGATGAGCTCCGGCGGGATGTTCAGGCTCGGTACGGCGGGGATCAGGGCGAGCAGGCAGCCGAAGACCGTCATCAGGATGGACGGCGCGACCCCGATCCGCTCGCCGAGCGACTCGGCGAGCACCGCCGCGAGCAGGATCACCAGAGTGAGTACCAACTGGTCCATAGCGGATCAGTGTCATCGACATCGATGGTGCGCGGCGGGCGACCCGCCGCCCGTCACTGCAGGACGGCGGCCGCGGGCGGAATGAAGATCGGCGGCAACGGGAACGGCAGCTGGATGACCGGAGGCGGTGGCAGGACGGGCTCCGGCGCGGGAATGGGCTCCGGCGCGGGCGGTGGCTGCTCGTAGACGGGCGGCTCGTAGACGGGCGGCGCGTACACCGGCGGCGCCTCGTAGACGGGCGGCGGCGGAGCTTCGACGGGCACGGGCTCCGGCGCGGGGGCAGGCTCGGGCGGCGGAGCCGGCGCGGCGGGCGCGGCGGGTACCGCGGCGTCCGGGGTCGTCATCGTGCACTGCCACGCACCGTCGGCATCGACCTGCCAGTGCGCGACGATGCCGCCCGCCGAGCAGTTTCCGCCGACCCGCCGGGCGGGCCATGGCGGAGCGAAGGCCACCTCCTGGTCGGATGCCTCGTCGGCGGTGACCGGCTGGCCGGCGGCATCGGAACCCATCGGGTTGACAGTCGACGGGTCGTTCTCGTCACCCTGACTCGCGCGCAGAACCAACCCGAGCGCGACGACCAGCGCCAGCAGTGCGGCGAGCACTGCCGCGATCGCGATCACCCGAGTACTGCTGCCGGTCCCCTCGTCGGGGCCTTCGCCGCTCTCTGCCATCGCACCGCCTTCAACCGCGGACCCCCCTCGTCCAGCAGGCTACCGCACGGTTGCTGAAAGGCCGACTGTCCAGATAAAACTGCACTGACCAGGGCACATACCTACATTCAGCAGTTGCCAGATGTTTACTTGATTGCGACCCTAACCTTCACCGCATCGGTATCGGTGTTGTGTAGCGCCTGTGCGATCAGGGTGCTCAGATCGATCTGCGGACCGGTCACGGTGATCGATTCGGTGAGCGGGCGCAGGCCGGGCAGCAGGGCCGAGAGCTCGGGACCGAGCTCGTTCAGCGTGGCGACGACCTGCTCGAGGAACGGCACCAGACCGCCGTCGCGCAGGTACATCTCCGGATCGCCGCCCGCCGCGCTGACCCGGCCGACCGACTCGACGAACTCGTCGATCACCTGACTCAGGCGCACGAACGCGGGTGCGGCGGCGGAGGTGGCCGGTCCGGCCCAGCCGATGTCACCGGAGACGAACTCGAAGTTGTTCTGCAGCTCGGCGATGGCGGGCGCGCGGCTCATGATGGCCGCGGCGAGCAGGTCGCCGGCCCTGGCCAGTTCCGGGATCACGTTCTCGGTGCCGGTCATCGCCTGACCGAGGGTGTCGACCAGCGAGCCGACGACCGCGGGGTCGAGCTGCTCGACGGTCTTGGTGACCAGCCGCGCGACCTCGGGGATCGACATCGGGGTCCGCACGTTCTCCCCCGCCAGGCGCTGCCCGTTGCTCAGGTACGGCCCGTCGGCGCTGCGCGGCACGAACTGCACATACGGCTCACCCAGCGAGGACAGGTGCTCGATGGTGACGATGCTGCTCATCGGCACCTTGTTGCCGGCGCCGAACCGGAAGCCGACCTGCACGCCACCGGCGGCGGAGGTGTCCACGGCGGTGACCTTGCCGATCTCGATACCGGTCAGCAGGATCGGCGAGCCGACACTCAGGCCGCCGGAGTTGGCCAGCTCGATCGAGGCCTCGGTGTAGTCGGCGAACGGGTCGACCCGCACGACGCCGAAGGTCAGGTAGCTCGCGCCGAGTACGGTGATGGCGGCGATGCCGCCCAGGGATGCCATCGCACCGATCTTCATCGCACCATTCCGATCATCCGCAGCGCGGTCACGATCTGCTCGACCTGCTCGTCCTCGGACACCTGCACGCCGGTGATGTTCACCTTCGGCCCGCGCTCGGCGAACGGGATGATCTTGTCGCGCAGCAGCGCGGTCAGCAGGGCCATGTTGGTCGAGGAACGCAGGTCGGCCGAGCCGCCGGTGGCCAGCGGGAGGAACGCGGTCGCGGCCGCGTCACCCGCGTTCGCGATCGGGGCCAGCCAGGTCAGCGACGAGCCGACCGGGCCGAGCGCCAGGAAGATCGCCATGGTCTTGGCGATCGAGTCCTGGGTGCCCGACAGGGCCCGCACGGCTTCGGGGGTGAGGATGTCGGTGAGTTCGGCCTCGATGCCGACCATGATCTCGGCATTGGCGGCCAGGCCGTTGACCAGCAGGTCGACCTGGTCCAGGTGCGCGGCCAGATCGGCGGCGTCGGCGCCCATGACCGCCGAGATACGCGCGGTCTCCTTGGGATCCTGCGGCATCACCGAGTTGACCCGGCCGATCATGTCCTGCAACTGGCCGATCGCGCCGCCCTGCACGAACAGCGCCATGGTGGCCATCGTGTCTTCCAGCTGCACCGGGGGTTTCGTGCGGGCGATCGGGATGGTGCCACCGTCGCGCAGCAGGGCGCCGAAGCCGTCCTTCGGGGTGGTCAGCGCGACATGGATGTCACCGAGGATGGTGTCCTGGCGCAGTTCGGCGATCGTGGTGGTCGGCAGCTGCACCGAGTCGAGGATGTCGGCCTCGACGACGACGTAGCCGCCGCGGCCCGCGGGCGCGTCGGCGGGCTGGACCACCCGCACCGTGTCGACATTGCCGATCTCGGCGCCGTTGGCGATCACCTTGGACTTCGCGGGCAGGTTCAGCGCGCTGCTGAACTCGATCTGCACGCGGTAGGTCGGGCCGCTGACGGTCGAGCCCGGCACCGGCACCTCGGCCGGGTCGAAGCCGCAGCCGCCCACCGCGAGTCCGGCGGCGACCACCAGCGCGATCATGCTGCGCCGCAGCGTCTTTCGCGGGTTCATCGGGCACCTGCCATTCCCAGCACGACCTGGACGAGGTTCACATCGGTCAGCCCCTGCGCCGGGTCGGCGCACTGCCCCGGGATCAGCGTGTTCACCGCGGCGCACACCTGATCGGCTTCGCCGCTGGGCAGTGCCACCTTGGGCGCCGCGTAGGTGATCGCGGTGCCGCCTGCCGTGCTCTGGAACGCCGAGGTCAGCGCGGGCATCTTCAGCACCACCTCGCGCAGCGATCCGACGTTGGCGCGCAACAACTTCACCAGCGGGACCGCGCCGTCGAGCGCGCCGATCAGCGGGTCGCCCAGGATGGTCGTGAAGTCGTTGAGCATCGGCAGCAGCTCGGCCAGTCCGTCGAACAGTGAGGTCGCCGGGCCGAGCAGGTCGTCGGAGGCCTGGTTGAGCAGCGGGGCCAGCCGGACCAGCATCGACTGCAGGTCACCCCAGTTGGCGGCGACCCGGTTCGACACCGAGGCGAACGCGTCGAAAAGCCCGGCCAGGTGGCCGATGTCGGCGTCGGGCTTGTTCATCGCCGAGCCGAGCTTGTGCACGAGTTCGTTGACCGTCGGGCCGGTGCCCTCGGTCGCGCGGTCCAGCGAGGCGAGGCCGTCGACCAGCGCGCTCGGCTGACCCGCTTCGGCGCCGGACAGCTGCTCGGACAGGCTCGCCAGCGCGGTCAGCGTCTCGGTGATGCTCTTGGGGGTCAGCGTCTTGGTGATGCAGCCGCCGGTGAACTGTCTGGTGTCCTTGCCGCTGGTCAGCACGGCCAGATTGCGGTCGGCGGCCACGGAATACGCGACCGTGGTCGCGGAAGCGTCGGCGTAGACCGGGTAGTCGGCGTCGACCTCGAACTCGACGCGCACCTTGGCGCCCTCGTTGCGCACCGCGGTCACCTCGCCGACATCGATGCCGCGCATCGTGACGTGGTTGCCCGGGTAGAGCCCGATCGCGTCGGGCATGAGCGCGCAATAGGATTCGGTCTTCTTCAGCGGATCGAAGGCGACGAAGTAGCCGGCGATCACCATGACGACCAGCACCGCGACACCGGCGATCGACATGAACGCCTGGGATCCGAGGAGTCGTTTCAGCATCAGCACGCCTTCCCGGGCAGCGGCACGCACACGCGCACGCCGGACTGGTCGACCACGACGCCCGCGTCCGGCGTCGCCAGCTGCGACAGCTTGGTCTGCAGGTCGGACACGGTGCCGAGGATCGGCTCGAACCGCCCTTCGAGTTCCTGCATCTGCGGCAGCGCGTCGGCCAGTGCCTGCGCCTGCGGCTTCAGCGTGGACTCCCAGCTGGGGGCGAGCCCGGCGAGCCGGTTCACCACCGAGGTCAGCAGCCGGATCGCTTCGGCGAGTTCGGCCTTCTTGCTCAGCAGCACGTCCTCGAGCAGGTTGACGTTGTCCATCAGCCTGCCCAGATCGGACTTGGCGCCGTCGTACATGGAGATGTACTCGTCGAGGATCGCGATGGACTTCGACACCTGCGAGCGCTGGCGATCGAGCATGTCGACGTACTTGCCGACGGTGTCGAGGGTCGAGCGCAGCGCCTCCGGAGAGGCGGCGATCGCGGAATTCGCGGCGGCCAGGTTCTTGCGCACGGTGTCGCCGTCGACGGCGGCCAGCGGCGCGGTCGCGTCCTGGAAGGTCTCGATCAGGCTGTAGGGCAGGCGGATTCGGTCCGCGGGGATCGCGGCGTCGCCCAGCGGCCGCGAGCCTGCCGGGTAGAGCGCGACGTAGTGGCCGCCGACCACGGTCAGCATGCGGACGTCGAGGGAGGTCTGGTCGCCGACGAAGACGTCGGAATCGACGGTGAACTCCATCAGCACCCTGTCCGGCTTCAGCTCGAGCGAGGTGACGCTGCCGACCGAGATACCGGCCAGGCGCACGTCGTCGCCCTCGCGCACCGACTGCGCCTCGCTGAGTTCGGCGGTGTAGGTGTGCTTGCCCAGCGGCACCACGTAGACGATGCCCGCGCCGATGATGAACAGCACGACCAGGCTCAGGCCGATGATGCCCATCCGCAGTTCGCGGGCGCGCTTGGTCGCCTCGTCCATGATCGGGCGGTCACCGGAGAAGAACTTCAGGCGTTGCATATCGTCACCTTCTGTCCGGCGATCAGCACCTGCAGCGGCGCGGGCACCTCGGCGGCGCCGTTGCTGCAGTGCGGCGTGAAGTCGGCGAAATCGCGCGAGAGCGAAGCGTCGACCGTGGCCAGCAGCCCGGGCAGGCGCCCGAACACGTCGACGGCTTCCTGCGGATTCGGGAACAGGCCGCGGATCATCGCGTCGACCTCGGCGCTGCCGCCCTCGACCAGGCCGAGCGAGGCCAGCAGCCGGTCCACCGGGGCAAGCACCGAGGGCGCGGTGGCGGCGAACTGCGCGACGCCGCCGATATTGCGCTGCATCGCCTCGAAGATGTCGGTGAGCCGGGCCAGCAGTGGCAGCAGGTAGCCGACGCGGCCGCCGTGCCGGTCGCCCAGCGTCGACAGGTTGCTGATCAGGGTGTTGACGACCTGCTGGCGGTCCTCGGCGTAGCTCGCGAGCTGGTCGATCGCGGTCAGCGCGGGGCCGAGGCCGCTGCCGTCGCCCTCGATGACGGCGAGCATGCTGGCGGTGAACTGGTTGATCGCCTCCGGGGACAGCGTCGCCAGCACCGGCTTCAGGCCGCTGAACAAGCTCGTCACATCGAAGGACGGGACGGTCATGTTCGCGCCGATCCTGGCGTCGGCGGCGATCCGCTTGCCCGGGTTGGGCGCCTGCTGCAGGTCGACATAGCGCTGGCCGGTGAGGTTCTGGTACCGGATGGCCAGCTTGCTGTTGTCGTAGATCGGGGTGTCGGTCTTCACCGTGAGGTGGACCTTGGCCTTGTCGCCTTCGAGGCTGATCTTCTCGATCTTGCCGACCTGCACGCCGAACATCCGCACGTCGTTGCCGACCTTGAGGCCGTTGGCGTCGGTGAACAGCGCGTCGTGCGCCTCGGTGTCACCGGAGACCGGCCGCTTGATCAGGGTGAACACGAGTCCGAGCACGGCGAGCATCACCAGCGCGAACACGCCGAGTCGCAGTGCGACACCGCCAATCTTCATCACGCACCGGCCTTTCCGAACAGCGGCACCGCGATCGCGGGCACGCCGCTGAGCTCGACGTCGAGGTTGAGCACCGGGCCGTTGGGGCCGTCGGGCATGGCGCCGCGCAGGTTGGTCAGCAGTGCCTGCAGGTCGGCGCCGGTCCGGCGCGGATTCGGCGACATCTGGGCCAGCGCGTACAGCATCGGCGCGAGCATGTCGGTGGTCTCGGCGAAATGCCCGCCCGCGGTGGTCAGCGTGGTGGTCAGGGCGGGCAGGATGCTGCCGCCGATCACGCCGACGCCGATGTCGTAGCGGTCCTTGTCGACCTGGGTCACCTTGATCTCGCTGAGCCGGTCGATCACCTGCATGGTGGCGCCGGCGAACTGGCCGCCGCCGTCGAAGGCGGGGCCGAGCCTGCCGAACAGTTCCGAGGGCGCGACGTCCTGGTTGTCGGCGATGGTCTTGGCGATCGTGATCAGCGCCTGCACCAGCGGGGTGAAGGCCTTGAAATCGGCGGCCAGCTGGGACACCACCGTCGCCATCTGCGGGCTGGTCACCGTCATGCCGACCTGGGAGAGGCTGCGCAGGATCGCGCTCATCGTCGCGTCGTAGACCCGGTCGGCGTCAGCGCCGGTCAGGTCGAGCACCGTGCCTGCACGCAGCGGCGAACCGCCGGTGCCGCGGCGCAGTTCCAGCTCGGCGATGCCGAACAGGTTGGTCGGGGCGTAGTCGACGGCGAGGCTGTCGTCGATGCCGTGCAGCCGGTCGGCGTCGAGCAGCAGCGCGATCTGCTGGGTGCCGCGTTCGCCGGGGGTCACCTCGGCGACCTCACCGACGGTGACGCCGTCGATGCGGACCTGGCTGCCCGCGCTGATGCCGTCACCGAGGTGTTCGGTGTGCAGCGCGATCCGCAGGCCCTCTTCGGTTTTCAGATTGCGGTAGGCGACCGTGGCGAGCACGACCGCGGCGATGATGCCGAGGATGATCGCACCGGTCAGCCGCGAGGTGCGCCGATCGGCCGCGACGCCGGGCATTCCATAGTTAGGCACTAGCTCACCCCGTAAAACTGATCGCCGAGTTGAAGCCCCACAGCATGATCGACAGCACCATGTCGATGGCGACGATGGCCACCGAGCTGGCCCGCACCGCGCGACCGGAGGCGATGCCGACGCCCTCGGGACCGCCGGTGGCGAAGAACCCGAAGTAGCTGTGCACCAGGATCACCACGGTGCCGAACACGGCGACCTTGATGACGGCGGCGATCATGTCGAAGCCGGAGATGAACTGGAAGAAGTAGTGGTCGTACACGCCGGCCGACTGCCCGTAGACCATCGTGAGCAGCCCGCGGCAGGCGCCGTAGGACAGGATCAGCGCGATCAGGAAGGTCGGCACGATGGCGATGGCGCCCGCGATGACGCGGGTGGTCGCCACGAACGGCACCGAGCGCAGGCCGAGCGCCTCGATCGCGTCGATCTCCTCGGAGATGCGCATCGAGCCGATCTCGGCGGTGATCCGGCAGCCCGCCTGGGCGGCGAAGCCGATGGCGGCCGCGATCGGGGCCAGCTCACGGGTGGTGGCGTAGGCCGAGATCACGCCGGTCACCGGTCCCATGCCGAGCATGTCGAGCGAGGCGAAGGATTCGACGCCGACCGAGGCGCCCATCACCAGGCCGAGCACGATCATCATCGGGACGGTGCCGCCGCCGACGATGATCGAGCCGCGGCCCCAGGTCATATCGGTCACCGCGCGCAGCGTCTCGTCGCGGTAGCGGCGCAGCGTCAGCGGCACCGAGGACAGCACCTGCCACACGAACACCGCGACGAAGCCGAGCGATTCACCCGCCGAGGCGATCCGCTTGCCTGCACGGGCGGGCTTGCGCAGCCAGTGCAGCGAGGTGGGGATATAGGAGGAGGCAGCCATCACGCCAGCTTCGTCGGCAGGAACATGGCGCTGATCTGGGTCGCGAGCAGGTTCACGATCGCGATCGAGACGACCGAGAGCACCACCGCCGCGTTCACCGCGTCGGCGACACCGCGCGGACCGCCCTTGGCCTCGAGGCCGCGCTGGCAGGAGATGACGACGACCAGGAAGCCGAAGATCAGCGCCTTGAGCAGCGACACCCACACGTCACCGGCGGTGGCGAAGGAGCCGAAGGTCGACCAGTAGCTGCCCGGGGTCACGCCCTGGCCGCCGACGGCGACCGCGTACCCGGCGAGCACGCCGACGAAGATGATCAGCACATTGAGCATCGGCGCGACGATCAGCATGGCCATCATGCGGGGGATGACGAGCCGGTGCACCGGGCTGATGCCCATGGTGTTGAGCGCGTCGATCTCCTCGCGGATGGTGCGCGCGCCGAGGTCGGCGGCGATCGCGGCCGCGCCCGCGCCACCGAGCAGGAAGCCCGTCGCGATGGGCGCGCCCTGCTTGATGACGCCCAGACCGCCGGTCGCGCCGAGCATGGAGTCGGCGCCGAGGCTGTGGATCAGGTTGCCGACCTGGATAGAGACGATCACACCGAACGGGATCGCCATCAGGATCGCCGGGATCGCGGTGACCGTGATCAGCCGCCAGGCCTGCACGAGGGTCTCGCGCCACTGGAAGTGTCCGCGGGCGACATCGGCGACGGTGCCGGTGACCGACTCCTGCGCGAGGTCGACCGCGCGCCCGAAGGTCCGCAACGACGACACGACCGTGTCGGTGAAGTTCTTGCGGACGATCTGGGTGGCGGAATCCGGCTTCGCGGAATGCAGATCGGTGGACATCAGCGATGCCCCCGGCCCGCTCGCGAAGCGCGGGAAATGGTGATTTTCATACCGCACTCTCTGGCTTCGGCGTCGGTGCCAACTCCAGCAAGCTAACCGGTACTCTGCGTCACAACAAAATTTCAGGGTGGTGACCCTCGTCGCTTTTCTTCCGTTTCCATGACAGCTCGACACCCCATGTGATCCGCAACACTTCAGCTACGGGCTTGCGGCCAGGAACACAAACGCCGAGAACAACGCCAGGTGAACGCCACCCTGCAGCAGGGTCGCGCGGCCGGGAACGATGGTCAGCGTGCCCACCACGACGGTCAGCGCGAGCAACACCATCTGGGTGGCGCCGAGACCGAGGACCAGCGGACCGCTCAGCCAGATGGTTGCCAGGGCGATCACCGGAATGGTGAGGCCGATACTGGCCATGGCCGAGCCGAGCGCCAGGTTCAGGCCGATCTGCACCTGGTTGCGGCGCGCGGAGTTGAACGCGGCCAGCGTCTCGGGCAGCAGCACGAGCATGGCGATCACCACGCCGACTGCCGAGGGCGGCAGACCGGCCGCGGCCACGCCCCGCTCCAGCACCGGCGAGACCACCTTCGCCAGCCCGACCACGCAGACCAGCGCCAGCACCAGCAGACCCAGGCTGATCACAGCGGCCCGGTTGGACGGCGCGGTGTCGTGGCCGGTGTCGGCGTCGTCGACGGCCCCCGCCTCCTCCACCGGGAGGAAGTCGTCGGGGTGCCGCACCGTCTGCACCATCACGAACAGCAGGTACAGGGCCAGCGAGGCGACCGCGGCGAAGGCCAGCTGCGCGGGCGAGAACTCCGGACCCGGCTTGCTGGTGGTGAAGGTGGGCAGCACCAGGCTCAGCGTCGCCACGGTCGCGACGGTGGCCAGCGCGGCGCCGGTGCCCTCGGAGTTGAACACCGCGACCCGCCTGCGCAGCGCGCCGACCAGCAGCACCAGCCCGAAGATGCCGTTACAGGTGATCATCACCGCGGCGAAGACGGTGTCCCGAGCCAGTGACGCCGCCTTGTCGCCTCCGGAGATCATCATCGTCACGATCAGCGCCACTTCGATCACGGTGACGGCCACCGCAAGCACCAGCGAGCCGAACGGTTCACCGACCCGGTGCGCGACCACCTCCGCGTGGTAGACCGCGGCCAGCACCGCACCGACCAGCGCGATGTCGACCAGCACCACCACGACTCCCGGTACGTCTCGCCCCCAGGTCGCGGCGAGCACGAGTGCGGCGAATATCGGGATGTACAGGCTCCATCTGGTCCTCAACGCGGCGATCATGATCTCCATCGTCCCAGCTGCGCACGAGTGCACCCGGATACGCGGCCGCGAAGATCGCCGGTTGGATTCCCCAGATCGCCTCGATGGGGAACAATTCAGCCCGTGCGGACCCAGTTCACCCTCGAGCTCGTTGCCCTGTCCAACGATCTCACCCTGATGTCGCGCCTGGCTCATGATGCGACAGAGCGGATCACCGAGGCGCTGGCAGGCGCCGACCTGACCGCGACCTACGAAGTCTTCGCCCTCGACGAACAGCTACAGCAGATGTTCGCCGCCTGTGAGAACCGCACCATGGCGCTGCTGGCCCTGCAGGCGCCGGTCGCGCGCGACCTTCGCCACGTGGTGACCGCGATCCAGATCGCCGGCGAACTCTCGCGAATCGGCAGGCGCACCGAGACCGCGGGCCAGTACGTGTATCGCGCCCATCCGCGCGCGGTGGCGCCGGAGCCGGTCGTCGCCGAGCTGGTGGCGATGGGCACCCTCGCCGCCGAATGCGTTGCGCGGGTTGGTGCTTCGGTCGCGACCGGCCGCTTCGTCGCAGACGACGGCACCGCCGCGGAATCCATGGATGGGCTGTGCAGACAGCTGCGCACAGTGCTGGCCATGACCGACACGGACGCGGGTGCGGCGATCGATCTGGCCCTGCTCGGCAGTCAATTCCAGCGCTGCGTCGACCACACCGCCCGCATCGCCCGCCTGATCCGCTTCCTGGACACCGGCATTCCGCCGGAGACCGGCTCGCTGCCCGACTGATCCCTCAGTCGAGCAGCGAGAACCGGCCGGAGCCCACCAGTGCCGTGATCGCCGCGATCTTCTCCTGCGGCGCCGCGTAATCCGGGTGCGCGGCGAGGACGGCGGCCGCGTCCCGCAGGCGGCTGAGCTCCGCCGCCGCCTCGGCGACCGTGCGACCACCGTGTCGCACGGCGTGTTTCGTATAGGCGGGTTGCGCGACATCGATCCGCCCGAGCTCGCTCGCCCTGGCCACCCGGCGGGCGCACCGGCACGGCGCCGCCGGATTCACCAGCCCGCAGGAGGCGCGCAGGAACGCGCCGAGCCGCTGTTTGGCCCGCTCCCAGCGCTTTTGATACGCGGCCGGGGTGATGTCGAGCACCCAGGCCGCCTCGGCCGCCGAGAGCCCGAACAGGTCACCGAGGACGAAGGCGACCCGCTCGTCGCGGCTCAGGCACTGCAGCACCGCCTGGGTGCAGCTGAGCCGGACCTCCTCGGTGAGCAGCGCGGCTTCGGGACCGCGATAGTCCTCGGTGGCCAGCCCGTCGAGCAGGTTCGCACCGAAATCGTCGAGGCTGAGCTGAGTCTGCTCCGCCGCCGAACGCCGGTGCAGCGAGATCAGATAGTTGGCCCCGACCCGGTAGGCCCAGGTGAGCAGCTTGGCTTCGCCGCGCCACGTGGACAGCCGGGTGACCACCCGGATCAGGATCTCCTGCACCGCGTCCTCGGCATCGGCCCGGCGGCCGGTCATCCGCAAGGCCAAGCGGTACAGGGGATCCTGCAACTGGCCGATCACCTCGGCCAGCGCCGCCTTGTCGCCGTCGACGGCGCGGGCGACCAGCTCGGCCTCCTCGGTCTCCATCCCGCCATTGTCGCCGGTCATACCCGATCGAGCAGCCCGTGCCGCTCCAGCCATCCCGCAACGGATTTCGCGATCGCTTCCGGCTGGTCCTCGGGCGCGTGATGCGAACCGGCACCGACCGATTCGACCTCGATGTCGGCGAATGTCCGTGCCGCCCACTCGATGACCTCGGCGCCGCCGAGCCCGATGGCGGGCTCCACCGTCATCAGCAGCTTCGGCACACCCGCGCTCGCCGCCATCCAGTCCCCATAGGCGTTCACTCTCGCCACCACGTCGGCGGGCTCACCGTCGAGCGGGAACTCCCTGGCCCAGGCCAGCATCGGCGCCCGCGATGCCGGGGTGGGATACGGGGCACGGTAGGCGTCGAGATCGGCCGCGCTGAGGGCGGGGACCAGGGTCGGCAGGTTGTACTCGATGAACTTGTTCTCCGTCAGCACAGCCTGTTCGCCCGCGGGGGAACGGAACAGGCGGAACATCTCGGCCGAGCGGGCGGGCAGCTCCGACCAGGTCAGCGGGCGCAGGAAGGTCTCGATGACCGCGATGCCCGCGACCCGGCCCGGGTGGCGGGCGGCGAAATCCATGGCCAGGGTGCCGCCCCAGTCATGGCCGACCAGGATCGGATCGGTCAGCTCGAGCGCGTCGAACCAGGCGTCGAGGTAGCGCGCGTGATCATCGAGGCGGTAGGCGATGTCGGGTTTGCCGGAGGCGCCCATCCCGATCAGGTCGGGGGCCAGGCAGCGCGCGTGCTCGCGCACGACCGGCAGCACGTTGCGCCACAGGTGGGAACTGGTCGGGTTGCCGTGCAGGAAGACGACGGGACGGGTGTCGGCACCCGCGTCGCTGTAGGAGATGAACGAGTCGATGACGTCGACGGTCGGCATGGCCGGTTCCTTTCGGTGGATGGTCCTTCGCTGGGTTGGACGCGGGGAACCGACCGACGCCGACAGGAATCCGACGTGATGTGCGTCACCCCGGGTTTACCGGCCATTTCCGCCGGTCACCACCGTCGATAGGTGAACGCTATTGAGCCGCAGTTCGTTTGCCCTGTCGTGTGCGGAAGGTCATAGCCGACAATCAGTTACGACATCGGGTGTGGCCGTTAGGTTGTGCCGGTTCATTTTCGACGAAGGCATGTGGGTGGTACGGGCATGAAGTGGTCCTCGATCAGTGGCTCTCCTCTGGGCCGGGCCTTGCTCGCCCTCGCCGCGGCGGTCAGTCTCGGCGTCGTCCTGACCGTGGCGAATTCGCTGCTGGACAAAGTGAGCCCCACCGCGCCCGGACCGGGTCCGGCGAACGCCGCGACGGTGTCGGGCAAGGAGATCGGCGATCTGGTCGGCAAGCTCGTCGTCGCGAAGGAAGGCCCGATGACGGGCTACACCAGGGAGAAGTTCCCGCACTGGGACACCAACAAGCCCGAGCACGGCTTCGGCGGCGACCTCGCGCAGTACACCAAGTGCACCAGCCGCGACGTGATGATGCTGCGCGACGCCACCGGCAAGGTCACCCTCGACCCGAAGACCTGCGACCTGACGATTCCCTCGGGTGCGGGCTGGCAGGACCGCTACGGATTCGTCGACAAGAAGACCGGGCAGCTCGGGCCGTACAAGTTCATCACCGATCCGGCCAAGGTCGACGCCGAGCACATCGTCGCGCTGGCCGAGGCGTGGCGCTCCGGCGCCGCCGACCGCGACGAGGACACCCGCCGCCGCATCGCCAACGACTCGCTGAATCTCGTCGCCGCCGACCCCTCGGCCAACCGCTCGAAGGGCGATCAGGACCCCGCGAACTACTTGCCGCCCGGCAATTTCCGGTGTGCCTATGTCGAGCATTACGTGAAGGTCAAGATAAAGTACGCGCTGACCGTTGATACCGCCGAGCACACCGCGTTGCGCACCGCAGTCGACGACTGCCTCCGCCGAGGAGAGTTCACATAAGCGAGACGATCGAGATCACCGCCGAGAGCGCCGTCATGACCGAAGAGGAAGGGACGGTGTCCGGCGAGCTCGATGTCATGCTCGACGATGCGGGCAAGGGCCTCGTCCGCTACCGCGGTACCGACACCTGGTACACAATCGGCAACATCGAGGCCGAACCCCCGCGCGCGTGGGACAGCGTCGCCGACCTGGTGAAGGCGATCAAGAAGGTCGCCGGCACCCGCGATGTCGCCGGGAACACGGTGGTCTTCGAAGCCTGAGCCCGCGGCTGGCAATCTGGTAGTTATGCCGACTGCCTCTGGAAGACCCCCGTCCGACGATGTCGCGTGGTCCGCGCTCGGCCGGCGGCTGCCGCTCGCGGTGACGCTGATCGCGACCGCCGCGATCCTCGTCGCCGCGCTCACCTGGCAGGTCAACAATGACGCGGGCATCATCCGGATCGATCCGCGGGTGCTCGACTGGATGATCGCCCACCGCGGCGAACCACTGACCTCGATCGCCCGGGTGGTCACCGATCTGGGCGACACCCTGTCGATGGCGATCCTCGCGGCGATCACCGTCGCCTGGTTCGCCTGGCGGCGCAACTGGCCGACCGCGATGCTGGTCGCCGTCACCTCGGCGGGTGCGGGCGTGCTGGTCGTGGTGGTCAAGCGGATCGTCGGCAGGCACCGGCCACCCGAGCTGACCCGCCTTGCCGTCGAGCCGAGCCTGTCCTATCCGTCGGGCCACACCCTCGGCACCACGGTGGTGGTCGGCATCGTCGCGCTCACCGTCATTCCCGGCCTCCGCCACACCGCGGTCCGAGTAGCCGCCACCGTGTTCGCGGTGGTGTTCCCGATCGCGGTCGGCCTGTCCCGGGTCTACCTGGGCGTGCACTGGTTCACCGACGTCCTCGCGGGCTGGAACTTCGGCCTGTTCTGGCTGATCCTGTGCGTCACCGTGTTCGCCTGGGTCTACCGCGATTACTCCCCCGCCGATCAGCCCACCGAGACCACCACCGTGCCGAACACCGCCCCCGACCGCAGGTAGTCGTCGGCAGCGACCACCTCGCCGAACCCGAATTCACGGTCGATCACCGGGCGCAGCCGATGCTCGGTGATCACGCGGTTCATCCTCACGCTGCCGGTCCGGCTACCGACCGCGGTCCGCCGGATTGCCAGGCCCGGCAGGCGCGTTCATCGCGAGCCCTCGATGAACTGGTGGTCGGACACGATGCGGCCGTCGGTGTCGAGGGCGAGCAGGTCGAAGCCACCGCCGGCCGCGGTGCCGTCGTCTCGCCGGGACATCGTCCAGGCGATGCCGACCGTGTTGGCGGGGAGTTCGACGGCGGGTCCGGCGGCCGCGAAGACGAAGTCGCCGGAGGCGAGGAACATTTCATAGGCGCGGGTGGCGCGGCGGTCGAGCGCGTCGTGACCGTGCACGGCGAGCGCCGGGACCGGGAAGGCGAGTTCGGCGGCGGCCTTGCGGATTTCGAGGGGCGGATCGACGAGGAACTGCGCGCCGTCGACGGCGAAGAGCTGCTCGATCAGGGTGCGGCGCGCGGCCGGGTCGGATTCGTTCCAGAGAGCCACGTAAGCGGTGGCGAGGTCGTTGATGCTCATGGCGACAACTGTGCCGGAGCCCGCGATGCCCCGCGATTCCCTGCGGGGAATGACGGGCCGTCGGCTCATTCCCCGTGGGAATAGCGTGCTGCCCGCGCACGGTTGACTCGACCCATGACGACCGCGCTGTCCACCACCGCCTTCGGCCCGCAACTGCGGCACTGGCGCACGCTGCGCCGGGTCAGTCAGCTCGACCTGGCGATTCGCGCCGAGACGAGCCAGCGCTACCTGAGCTTCCTCGAACAGGGCAGGTCCCAGCCCGGCCGCACGATGGTGGTTCGCCTGGCCGAATCGCTCGAGCTGACCTTGCGTGACCGCAACAACCTGCTACTGGCCGCGGGCTTCGCCCCGGTGTTCCCCGAAAGCGACCTGGCCGCACCGGAATTGGCGCCGGTGCGCGAGGCACTCAGCGCTGTCCTCGACGGGCACCTGCCGTATCCGGCGCTGGTCGCGCGGCCACGGGGCGAGCTGGTCACCGCCAATGCCGCGTTCGACCTGTTCACCGAGGGCGTCGCCGACGACCTGCTGCGCGCGCCGATGAACGTCCTGCGCCTGGCCCTGCATCCCGACGGCGTCGCGCCACGCGTGCGCAACCTGCCCGAATGGGGCAGGCACATCATCGACTCGCTGCGCAGCCGGGCGGCCCACACCCCTGACCCGGCCCTCGACGAACTGATCGCGGAACTGTCCGGCTACCTGCCCGCCACCGCTCCCGGCCCCGACCACGTCGGCTTCGCCGTCCCCTTGCACCTGCGCACCGACGACGGCGATCTCCGCCTGATCACCACCCTCACCTCGTTCGCCACCGCGACCGACGTCACCATCGCCGAACTCCACCTCGAGGCGTTCCTGCCCGCCGACGCGGAGACCGCCCGCATCCTCCGGCTGCGCGCCGACCGCCGCTGAACTCTCCGATCCATAGTCTTTCGCTATTTCTGGGCGAGGACACCGAGTGCCGCCTTGCTCGCGCTGTGGGGGCGACACTCCCCGCGGCCGCGGCGAACCCCTCGGTCGGGATGACGACCGAGGGGCTGCCCGGATCAGCTGGTGACGCCCACCAGCTCCCGCTGGACCGGTGCGTCCCAGTCGATGCGGTAGCGGCGTTCGGCGCCCATCGTCTTCTCCGGGTTCATCACCGTCTTGACCATCAACGGCATCATCGCGTTCATGATCTTGCGGGCGAACGGGCCCGGGGTCTTGCTGTGGTTGACCTTCGCCGCACGGGCCGCGATGCCCTCCACCCTGGCTCGCCGCAGCTGCTCGTAGGCCGCGAAGGCCGCGGTGGGCGTGTCGAGGTCGCGCAGGCAGCGGGCCAGCTGCAGGGCGCTCTCGATCGCCAGCGACGCGCCCTGTCCCGAGCTGTTCGACGGCGCATGCACGGAATCACCGACCAGCACCATCCGGTCGCGGTACCAGTGCGGCACCGGCGGCATGATGTGCAGCGCCCCGGTGATCTCCAGGTTCTCGGCGGTGGTGCGGCGGGCGAACTCGCCACCCGGGGTGTCGGGCGCGTAGGTCTCGCGCAGCACCCGCAACCAGTGCTCGGCCGGGACCGCGCGGGCCTCGGTCAGCGAGTAGTACTGCTTGCTGGGCAGATTCGCGCCCCACGCGACGCGGCCGTCGGCGTGCTGCCAGTACAGGTAGTAGGCCTTGGCGCCGAACGCGAACACCATGGTGTCGGCGGGCAGGTCGAGATCGCAGTCGATCAGGGCGCCGAAGCCGAGCATGCCGGTGTAGTCGGGGCCGGGCGCGGCCGGGTCGATCAGGCTCCGGACCGTAGACCGGATGCCGTCGGCGCCGACCAGGATGTCGGCGGACGCGCTGGAGCCGTCGGAGAAGTGCGCGGTCACGCCGTCGGCGTGCTCGTCGACGCGCACCAGGCGCTTGTCGTAGCTGAACGGCACGCCCGCGCCGACCGCGTGATCGTGCAGCGTGCGGTGCAGTTCACCGCGATCGACGACCTGCAACGGCGGCTGATCGGCCAGCACCGGCAGGATGTGTTCGCGGCCGCCGACGGCCAGCCGCATGCCCTGGACGGGCAGCGCGATCCCGCGCACGGCGTCGCCCGCGCCGATGATGTCGAGGGCCGCGACCCCGTTGGGGGCGAGCGCGAGCCCGGAGCCGATGCCGTCGGACGGCCCGGAATAGGCCTCGTAGACATGGGCGTCGATGCCTGCCAGACGCAGGGCGGTCGCCGCGACGGGTCCGGCGATACCACCGCCGATGACCAAGGCGGAACGGGTTGTGGACATGAGTGATCTCCAGATCTGTGTCTGCGTCACCCGGGCTATCCTGTGGTTGCCAGCCTCGTAGCCGGGTGCGCATGCGTGTGAGCACGGTGTCGGGACGGTTTCTCGGACTCGGTGGGGTGTTGCCGCACACCACCGGGTCCGGGGTCTTTTCGGGAGCGAGAGCTAGTCGTTCCCCCTTTCGCCGAATTCGGGAATCCGGTCGGCGGGCATGCCCTCGGCATGCCACTGCCGCCACATCTGGAGGCCTTCGAAGGTGCCCGCGCGCAGTTCGTCACGCAGCGAGCACGCCCATCGGGCTTCGGCTTCCAGCATCGCGATGCCGAATTCGGTCTCGACGAGGAACAGTCGGGGCAGGGTGCCCGCCAGCTCGGCGAGATCGGCCTTCGCGCGCTCGACGGCCTCGTCGAGCGCGGCGATCCTGATGCCGAGCAGCTCGATCACCTCGTCCGGCGGGAGTGCAGCCAGGATCGACAGTCCCGCAGTGAACCGGTGGTGTTCGGGTTCGGGCGAGGCGAGCAGTTCCCTGGTCCAGTCGGCCATCTCGGCGCGCCCGGCATCGGTGATCCGGTAGATCACCCGCTCGGGCCGCGCGCCGTCGCGTTCACTGCCGACGACTTCGAGGAAACCGGCCTTGGCCATGTTCTGGACGACCGTGTAGAGCGAACCCCACTTGATGTCCATGTCCTTGTCTTTGCCATGGGCGCGCAGGGTGGCGGCGATCTCGTACCGGTGCATCGGCCGCTGCACGATCACCGACAGCACGGCGAGCGCGAGCAGATTGTTCACCTTGCGCTTCGTAGCCATGATCGCCTCCTTACTCGTCTACGAATATACGTCTACGAGTATTCGATGGGCAAGGCCTGTCCAGTGGACTGGACGAGATCAGACCTTGGCGACCTCGACGCTGTCGGCGCCCTGCTCGAGCAGCTTGCCCGCGATATTCGACAGGGCCTCGTCGAGCAGCGCGCGATCGGCGGGGTCCTGGTAGTTCCAGTCGTCGAGCCGGTCGCCGAGCCAGCGCCGCCAGCCCGCCCGCAGCTGGTCGATCTCGCGGTGGCCCAGCTCGGTCAGCGTCAGCGTGCCCGCGTCGTCGGCCAGCAGTCCGTCGTCGACGGCCTGCCGGAACACCGGCGACAGCACCTCCACCGGCAGCCGGTGCCGGAAGGCGATGCCGTGGATCTTCGCGGGCAGGCCCCGCTTGTCGTAGAGATACACCTGCCCGAGCGCCCAGGCGGCGTCCGGCCCGAGCGAGCTGCCCGCCGCCGCGATGAGCTCGGGAAGGATCGGCTTCTCCGCCCTGGCCTTGCGCACGGTCGCCGCGACCGCCCGTTCCAGCTGCACCACCCGGTCGTCGGAATCGGGCACCGAGAAGCCCTCGCCGATATCGCCCGCGCCGTGCCGCGCGCTGTCACGCAACCGCACCTGCGGCAGGAACCAGGCGACGGCGAACCCGAGCAGCGCGACCGGGACCACCCAGCGGAACACGTAGTTGATCGAGTTCGCGTAGGCGTCGATGACCGGCGCCGAGAGCTCGAGCGGCAGCTCACGCAGCATCTTCGGGTTGGCCGCCGCCGCCGGGGTGATGCCGGGCGTCTGCCGCAGCGCCTCGGCCAGCGCCGATGTGATCTGGTTGGTGTAGAGCGTGCCGAACACCGCGGTGCCGAACGCGCTGCCCAGCGTGCGGAAGAACGTCACGCCCGAGGTGGCGGTGCCGAGGTCGGCGTAGGGCACCGTGTTCTGCACGACGATGGTGAGCACCTGCATCGACAACCCGAGCCCGGCGCCGAGGATCAGCATGTACAGCGATTCCAGCCAGACGCTGGTCTCGCGGCCCATCGTCGACATCAGGGCGAGACCGACGGCCATCACCGCCATGCCGACGACCGGGAAATACCGGTACTGCCCGGTGCGCCCGACCACCTGCCCGGAGAAGACCGAGGTGATGAACAGGCCGACGACCAGCGGCAGCGTCCGCACGCCCGACACCGTCGCCGTCGCGCCGTCGACGTACTGCAGATAGGCGGGCAGGTACGTCATCGAGCCGAGCATCGCGAAGCCCACGATGAAGCTGAGCACCGAGGACACCGTGAACACCCGGCTGCGGAACAGCCGCATCGGCAGCATGGGCTCCACCGCCCGGTTCTCCACCGCGACGAACGCGACCAGCAGCACGATCGCGAGCAGGAACAGCCCGATGATCTGCCAAGAGCCCCACGGATATTCGTTGCCGCCGAACTCGAGACCGAGGATCAGCGCCGAGACGCCGAGCGCGACCAGGCCGATGCCGAGGTAGTCGATCACCGGCCGCGCGACCGCGCGCAGGTGCGGCAGGGTGCGCGCCGCCATCGCCACCATGATGATCGCCAGCGGCACATTGACGTAGAAGCACCAGCGCCAGCTGGCGTGGTCGGTGAACAGCCCGCCGAGGGTGGGACCGACGACGGTCGTGATGCCGAAGACCGCGCCGAGCGCGCCCTGATACTTGCCGCGTTCGCGCAGCGGGATGGTGTCGGCGATCAGGGCCATCGAGGTGACCATCAACCCGCCGGCGCCGATGCCCTGGATGCCCCTGGCCAGGATCAGCACCGCCATGCCCGGCGCGAGTCCGGCCAGCGCCGAGCCCGCGATGAAGATGACACCGCTGACCTGGAACAGCAGTTTGCGGCCGAACAGGTCGCCGAGTTTTCCCGCGAGCACGGTCGCGACGGCTTCGGCGAGCAGGTACGCGGTGACCACCCAGGCCATGTGGCCCGCGCTGCCGAGGTCGGCGACGATCGACGGCAGCGCCGCCGACACGATGGTCTGGTCGAGTGCGGCCATCAGCATGCCGAGAACGACCGTGGCGAAAACGATGTTGATCTTGGCCTTGCTCATCGGCTCGACGGGCTCGTCTACAGCAACACCATCCGCCATTGCCTCAGTATGGGCTTTCCGACCTCTCCCGATACTTCAGTGACACGGCAGCAAATCGGTGCCGGAACTCAGCGCACCGCGTATTCGCCCAGCCCCGGCTCGAGCGCGTCGAACGCGATCCGGGTGTATTCGGCCAGGGCCGTGGCGATCTCGTCGCCGGATTCGCCGTCGAGCGTGCGGCGCAGGATCTCGTCGAACAGCACCCGGTGGACACCGGCGAGCTGGGCCGCGGCGACCCGCGGGGTGATGTCGTCGGGCGCGGCGCCGGTGTCCTCGGCAAGCGCGCGTGCCAGCGCGGCCTGCCGGTCGTCGTGGAACTCGCGCAGCCGCGCCACCAGCGCGGGACTGTCGGTGATCATCTTCGCGAACGGCTGCCCACTGAACCCGATCACCGGATCCTGCGCCGCCACCGCGGCCAGGTAGGCGCCGCGCAGCGCGGCCAGCGCCGACTCCCCCCGCTCACGTCCCCGCACGACCGCCGCGAGCTGTTCGGCGAACACTTCGCCGAGGTCGAGGGCGAGATCCTCCTTGCGCGGGAAGTAGTTGGTGACGGTCATCTTGGCGACATCGGCGGCCGCGGCGACGTCGGCGATCGTCACCTTGTCGAATCCGCGCTCGAGGAACAGCTCGGTCGCCCGGTGCGAGATCTGCTCTCTGGTCTGCTGCTTCTTCCTGGCCCGAAGCCCCTGCTGCGTCGTCATGCCGGAAGCATATCTGAAGTCGTCCCAAACTTGTTCTTGACATATTTTTAGGTTCGATCTAAGTTTGTCCTCGTTGCCGCCTCTGCATGGGAGTTCCTCTTGACCGTCACCGCTGATCCCATCCGCGACTACCTCACCGCCATCGCCCGCACTCCCCTGCTGACCGCCGAGCAGGAATATGCGCTCGCGGCGCGCATCGCCGCGGGTACGGCCGCCCGCGCCGAACTCGACGAGAACGCCGCCGCAGGCATCGAACTCACCGCCGCGCGGCGAGAACAGCTGCGCCGCACGGAGATCGACGGACTGTGCGCGAAAGACCATATGGTGCGGGCGAATCTGCGCCTTGTCGTCTCCATCGCGCGGCGGTTCCCGACGAATACGGGCATGTCGCTGCTGGATCTGATCCAGGAGGGCACCCTCGGGCTGATCCGCGCGGTGGAGAAGTTCGACCACGAGCGCGGGCTCAAGCTCTCCACCTACGCGACGTACTGGATCCGGCAATCGATCGGCCGCGCGCTCACCGATCAGGGCCGCGCGATCCGGCTTCCGTCGAACGTGGCCGATGTCCTGCACCGGGTGATCCGGGTCCGGCGCGAGCTGGCCCATCAGCTGGGTCGCGCGGCCACCGTCGAGGAGCTGGCCACGGCCGCCGAGCTCACCGTCGCCCAGGTCGAGGCGATGCTGCGGCACGAGGCCGAGCCGGTGTCGCTGCACGCGCCGATCGGCGAGGACACCGAGCTGGGCGCGCTGCTGCCCGATACCGCGCCCGCCCCGGCGGACACGGTCGCCGAGCGCATGCTGCCCCGCTATGTCGACGCCGCGCTGGCGGTCCTCACCGAGCGCGAATCCGCCGTCATCCGGCTGCGGTTCGGCCTCGATCGCGGCGAGGGCCGCACGCTGGAGGAGGTGGGTTCCGCGCTCGGCGTCTCCCGGGAACGGGCCAGGCAGATCGAGGCGAAGGCCATGTCCAAGCTCCGCAGGCCCGCCTGCGCCAGTACGCTGACAGGGCTGCTCGACTGAATGCTTCCTTCCGATCTTACTCCGGAGTAAGGTCGGCGCATGGCATGGAAACCAACTGACATCGCGGACCAGAGCGGGCGCACGTTCGTGATCACCGGGGCCAACGGCGGCCTCGGTACCGAAACCACCAAGGTGCTGGCAGGTAAGGGCGGCACCGTCATCATGGCCTGCCGCAACGCGGCCAAGGCACAGCCCATCGCCGACGCCATCCCCGGTGACGTCCGGGTCGCCGCGCTCGATCTGGCCGACCTGGCTTCCGTGCGCGCGTTCGCCGAGCAGCAGGGCGAGTTCGACGTGCTGATCAACAACGCGGGCCTGATGAACATCCCGTTCTCCCGCACCACCGACGGCTTCGAGACCCAGTTCGGCGTCAACCACCTCGGGCATTTCGCGCTCACCGGCCTGCTGCTGGACCGGATCACCGACCGGGTGGTCACCCTGGCCAGCATCGCGCACAAGCAGACGCCCAAGCTCTGGATCGACGACCTCAACTACGAGAACCGCCGCTACCAGCGCAACCTCGCCTACGCCCAGGCCAAGCTGGCCAACCTGATGTTCGGCCGTGAGCTGCAGCGCAGGCTCACCGAGGCCGGTTCGGCGAAGAAGTCCTACGCGGTGCACCCCGGCGTCTCGGCGACCGACCTGTTCGCCCACACCGAGACCATCCTGGACCGGGTCAGCAAGCCGTTCATCAAGCTCGTCGGCCACCCGCCGGCCAAGGCCGCCCACTCGACCCTGTTCGCGGCCACCGAACCGGCTGCCGATCCCACCGTCTACTGGGGTCCCAACAAGTGGATGCAGTCCCAGGGCCCGGTCGAGGCCTGCCCGTCGAGCGCGATCTCCCGCAATCCGGAACTGCAGCGCAGGCTGTGGGAGGAATCCGAGCGGATGACGGGCGTCAGCTACAAGTTCTGACGGTGCGCCACGAACCCGGCTATGACGCCCCTCTCAGCTGCGACCTGGTCCTACGCACGCTGTAGTAGCCGGGTACCGTGGAGCGCGTGTCCGCTTCTTCTCCCCGCCCGGCGCACAATCGACCGGCCCTGATCGCGCTGGTCGTCGTCGTCGCGCTGGGCTGCCTCGCACTGGCCTGGTGGCAGTGGGAGCGGTTCGAATCGGCGTCGGGTACGGGCCAGAACCTCGGCTACGCGATGCAGTGGCCGCTGTTCGCCGCGTTCGCGGTGTTCGCCTACGTCCGGTTCGTGCGGCTGGAACGCGAGGCCGAGGAACCGGCATCGGCCAAGCCACGCACGGCCGAGGCCGAGGCGCCGCGCGAGATCCCCGCCGGGATCCTGCCCGAACGGCCGAAGGCCGCGCCCGCCGACGACCCGGAAACGGTCGCCTACAACCAGTACCTGGCACAACTGCACGCCAACGACATCGATGCGCAGGTCCGCTCGGCCGGTCTGCACGCCACTGAGAGGAACGCCGGGTGACCGACAACAAGACCACCGCACCGTCGCTGGACAAGGACACCGGCACACCGGCGGGCAGCGCGGGCACGGCCAAGATCGCCCCGGCGCTGCAGCGCTACCGGGTGCTGGCGTGGGTCACCGGTCTGTGGCTGCTGCTGCTCACCGGCGAGATGATCGCCAAGTACGGCTTCGACGTCGACACCCCGAGCTGGATCGCGGTCGTGCACGGCTGGGTCTACTTCGCCTACCTGCTCGTCACCGCCGACCTCGCGGTGAAGGTCCGCTGGCCGATCGGCCGCACCGTCGGCACCCTCATCGCGGGCACCATCCCGCTGCTGTCGTTCTTCGTCGAGCACCGCAACGCCAAGGACGTCAAGCAGCAGTACAGCCTCTGACCCCAGTCACGACAGCGCCGCCGCCCCGAATCCGGAGCGGCGGCGCTGTCGTTTCCGATCAGGCCAGGGCGGCGAGTGCGGGGATGAGCTGGGTCAGGGCCCGTCCGCGGTGGGAGACCGCGTCCTTTTCGGCCGGGGTCAGCTGGGCCGCGCTGCCGGTGCCACCCTCGGGCAGGAACAGCGGGTCGTAGCCGAAGCCGCCCTCACCCGAGGGCTCGCGGGCGATGGTGCCCCGCCATTCGCCGCGGACCACGGTGGTGGTGCCGTCGGGCAGGACCAGGGCGCAGGTGGAGACGAAGGCGCCGCCGCGCCGCTCGTCGGGCACGTCACCGAGCTGGCCGAGCAACAACGCGTTGTTGGCCGAGTCGTCACCGTGGCGACCCGACCAGCGCGCCGACAGCACGCCGGGCATACCGTTGAGCGCGTCCACCTCGATCCCGGAATCGTCTGCCACACACGGCAATCCGGTGGCGACGGCACCGTCACGGGCCTTGGCGATCGCGTTCTCCTCGAAGGTGGCCCCGGTCTCGGGTGCCTCCTCGTACGGCGGCACGTCGGCCAGGCTGACCAGGTCGATCCCGGCCACGCCTGCCTCGTCGAGGATCCGGCGCAACTCCTTCAGCTTCTTGGCATTCCGGCTGGCGACCAGCACACGCGCGGACACGGCTACTTCTTCGCGGCCGGCTCGGGCAGCGCGCCCGGGTAGGGCAGCGCCAGCGCCTCCCTCTGGACCGCGAACAGCTGCTCGCACCCGGCCAGCGCCGAGTCCAGCAGCTTGTCCAGGGTCGAGCGCGGGAACGTCGCGCCCTCGCCGGTGCCCTGGATCTCGACCAGGGTGCCGGTGTCGGTGGCGACCACATTCATGTCGACCTCGGCGCGCGAATCCTCCTCGTAGGGCAGGTCCAGGCGCACCCGGCCGTCGACCACGCCGACGCTCACCGCGGCGATCATGCACGAGATCGGCTGCGGGTCGGCCAGTTTGCCCGCGGCGGCCAGGTAGGTCACCGCGTCCGAGAGCGCCACGTACGCACCGGTGATCGCGGCGGTGCGGGTGCCGCCGTCGGCCTGCAGCACGTCGCAGTCGAGGGCGATGGTGTTCTCGCCGAGGGCGGCCAGGTCGATGCACGCGCGCAGCGAACGGCCGATCAGCCTGCTGATCTCCTGGGTGCGCCCGCCGACCTTGCCCTTCACCGACTCACGCCCGCTGCGAGTGTGGGTGGCCGCGGGCAGCATCGCGTATTCCGCGGTGAGCCAGCCCAACCCGGAATCCCGGCGCCACGGCGGCACACCCTCGGTGACGCTGGCCGTGCACATCACCCGGGTCTGCCCGAACTCGACCAGCACCGATCCCGCCGGATGCGTGGTGAAGCCACGGGTGATCCTTACCTCGCGGAGTTCGTCATCCGCCCTGCCATCGGCTCGTCTCGACACGGGAAACACCCTAGCTGTTCCGCCTCCCCGGAACTCAGCGAGTCGTGCTCTACAGGTCGAACGTCTCCCCCGGCGACACCGCGTGCACCGGTCCGGAGAATGCCGCCTTGGCCTCCGCGATCACATCCTCGCGGGAGGTCCACGGTGGGATGTGGGTGAGCAGGAGTTCCTTGGCGCCGGCGCGGGTGGCGATCTCGCCTGCCTCGGTGCCCGAAAGGTGAATGCCGGGTGGGCGATTGGCCGGATCGTGGGTCCACGAGGCTTCCGCCATGAGCACGTCGGCGCCCTGCGCCAGGTCGACGACGGCGTCGCACATGGCGGTGTCGCCGGTGTAGACGAAGACGCGGCCGTCGGCAGCGGTGATCCGCAGGCCGTAGGACTCCGGCGGGTGGTACATCCGGCGGGCTTCGACCGTGTGGCCGGGACCGAACGGCACCGGGACGTTCTCGACCCAGACCTGCGAGTCGATCACATCGGACCAGTCGTCGGTCTCGCCGCCGATCTCGGCGGAGGCGTTGCCGATGCGCAGCGCGGCGTCGGAGGGACCGCGCACCAGTGCCTGACCCTGCGGCGGGTTCGGGTGGTAGCGGCGCCACACCAGCAGCGCGGGCAGGTCGAGGCAGTGATCCGCGTGCAGGTGGGTGAGGAAGACGTCGACGTCACCCGGGTTCAAGTACTTCTGCAGCGCCCCGAAGATACCGGGACCGAAGTCGATGACGGTGGGCCTCATATCAGGGCCGGTCAGCAGATAGCCCGACGCTGGAGAGTCCGGGCCGGACACGCTGCCCGAGCACCCGAGGACGGTAAGGCGCATGCCCCCATGCTGCCACGACGTGCTGGTGCTCAATGCAGGATCCCCCCATTTTCCAGACTGGATCCCCGGCTACCGCGTAGGTACTGCGCGGCCGACCGATGCTCCACGGCGGCGTCGACGTTCATCACCAGAGAGTACCCAGCCCGCCAGGACTCCACCCACCGCCCCGAAAAGATGTCCCTGCCAAGAAATTAGGGGGTCACTGGGCAACACGCCCCACAGCATCGACCCGTACAGCGCGAAGATCACCACGCCAAGCACGATCTGCCCCACATTGCGGGTGAACCACCCACGGCAGATCAGATAGGTCAGCCAGCCGAACACCAGCGACGACGCGCCGACGTGCACGCTGCCCGACGAACCGGTCAGCCAGGTGCCGACGCCGGCTACCACCCAGATGATCGCCGTCGCCGCGATGCCACGCCCGATCCCCGACAGCAGGACGAGGAAACCGAGGATCAGCAGCGGCAGGGTGTTGGCGATCAGGTGGTCCCAGCCACCGTGCAGCAGCGGCGCCCAGAGAATGCCGTCGAGCCCGTCGGCCGAGCGCGGCTCGATCCCGCCCGCGTCCAGCTGACCCGGCGCACCGGCGGGGCGATCGTGGGAGAGCACCGCGTCGATGCCCTCGATCACATACAGCGACCCGACGAACCCGAGGATCACGACCGCGGCCCTCGCCCAGACCCTGGTGCCTGCGCGCTTGACGGGTGTTCCCCCGCTCGCGCCTGTCCGCCCCTGCAGCCCGGCGATCCGATCCGGATCGAACGAGGCCCCGATACCACCGCCACCGCTCACCGACATCGCCTCCGCTCAGGCCGCTACTTCAACCGAGGGTACAGACCCGAGCACCTGACCGTCCGAACCCGACCCGGCCCCGCACGCCCCGACCTCGAGGAGGGGCCGCCGCGCAGCGGCGGTCGCGGCCGTCCCGCCGGTCAGGTGCCGTTGCGTAGGCGACGAAGGAGCAAGCA
>NZ_JBHVHX010000038.1:0-31893 GCF_042799895.1 Nocardia sp. NPDC057663
CTTCGTCATGTCAGCTCGCCACGCCGTCACCAACGTCCGTGGTCAGTACAGCTAGTCGGTGACGAGTTCGGCGGCGGCCGTCCGGACCACCTCGGGGATCGCCACCGGTTTGCGGGTCTCGGCATCGACGTAGACGTGCACGAAATCGCCGGTCGCGGCGAGTTCGAGACCGGCCTCGGTCTCCTTGAAGATCGCCAGGTCGTAGGTGATGCTCGAGTTCCCGAGGCGGGCGATGCGCAGCCCGACCTGCAGCTGGTCGGGGAAGCTGACCGAACCCTGGAAGCGGCACGCGGTCTGGGCGACGACGCCGAGCGCGGGCAGCGCGGTGATGTCCATGCCGGTGGCCCGCATCAGCCAGGCGTTCACCGCGGTGTCGAAGTAGGAGTAGTAGGTCACGTTGTTCACGTGGCCGTACTGATCGTTGTCGGCCCACCGGGTCGGCATCGGCCACAAGACGGGGTAGTTCACGCTGTCATCATGCAGCATGCGCGGGCGGCCTGGCGTGGTCACGCTCCGCTACCGCCTCCGGCCGCTGACCGCTCATGCCGAAGACGATAGCGCAGCGACATTCCCCTGCCGGTGGTCGCGTGGACTCACCCCGAAATGCCGTTTGAACGCGGTGCTCAGGGCGAACGCGCTGCCGTACCCGACCTGGCGGGCGATGGTCTCGACCGTGGCATCGGATTCGGCCAGCAGGTCGGCAGCCAGCGACAGCCGCCATTCGGTCAGGAACGTCATCGGGGGTTCGCCGACCAGTTCGGTGAAGCGGCGGGCCAGCGCGGCCCTGGACATGCCGACCGCCTCGGCCAGCGCGACCACCGTCCAGGGATGCGCCGGATTGTGCTGGAGCAGGCGCAGGGCCTTGCCGACCAGCGGATCGCTGTAGGCGTGGTACCAGGCCGGGGCGTCGTCGCGGGCGAACCAGGCGCGCAGGGCGGCGATGAGCAGCAGGTCGAGCAGCCGGTCCAGCACCACGGTCTGCGCGGGCAGGTCCTTGGTCGCCTCGTCGACGAGCAGGTCGAGCAGGCGGGTGTCGAGGTCCCCGCGCGGCAGGACAGCGACCTGCGGCAGCGCACGCAACAGCCGCCGGCTCACCGCGCCCGCCGATTCGTAGGTGCCGGTGACCATCAGCGTCTCACCGTCGGGATCGGTGCCCCACTGCCGGACGCCGAGACTCAATGTCTCGCACAGGATCTCACCGTCGGGCGTGGTGGTGACCTCACCGGGATGGATGACGATCTGCGGTTCGGTCGCCGGATCGTCGGCGACCGTATACGGCTGCGGCCCACGGAATATCGCGACATCGCCCGTGCCGAGCTGCCGCGGTGGCGCGGAATCGGTACTGACCCAGGCCTTTCCACGGATCATCGCGACCACCGTCAGTGGCGCTTCGTCCTGGATCCGCAGCGACCACGGCGGGTTCAGCAGCGAGCACATCAGGAACGCACCACGGGCACGCGGACCTTCGAGCAAACCGGCTAACGCATCCACACGTCCACCGTAGACGACGGCGCATGTTCGCGAGCGGCACGACGATGTCGCCGGAGCCCGCCGGACGATGTACTTATCTCATGACAAACACCGCTTCTCACCAGCAGCTTTCCCTCATCACCGGCGGCACCGGCAAGACCGGCAGCCGGGTCGCGGCGCTCCTCGAGGCCGCGGGCCACCCGGTCCGGCTCGGCTCCCGCACCGCCCCGATCCCGTTCGACTGGACCGACCGGGAAACCTGGGGACCCGCCCTGACCGGCGTCGACTCGGTCTACCTCGCCTTCCAGCCCGATCTGGCCGTCCCCGGCGCCCCCGACACCATCCGCGCGTTCACCGCGGCCGCCAAGGAAGCCGGCGTGCGCTCGGTGGTGCTGCTGTCCGGCCGCGGCGAGCCCGAAGCACTGGAATGCGAACAGATCGTGCAGGATTCGGGCCTGGCCTGGACCGTCGTGCGGTGCAGCTTCTTCGCCCAGAACTTCAGCGAGGGCGCCTTCCTCGGCGACGTGCTGGCCGGCGCGGTCGCCCTGCCCAACGGTGACGTGCCGGAACCGTTCGCGCACGCCGACGACATCGCCGAGGTGGCCGTCGCCGCGCTCACCGATTCCCGGCACGCGGGCGAGATCTACGAAATCACCGGTCCACGGGCGCTGACCTTCGCCGAGGCGGTGGGGGAGATCGCCACGGCCACCGGCCGCGAGATCGCCTTCATCCCGGTCTCGCGCCCGGAATTCGTTGCGGCACTGACCGAATACCAGCTGCCCGGAGACGTGATCAGCCTGCTCGACTACCTGTTCGGCACCATCCTCGACGGCCGCAACATCGAGACCGCCGACGGTGTGCAGCGGGCGCTCGGCCGCGCACCACGGGATTTCAGCGAGTACGTGAAGGAAGTCGCGGCAACCGGAGTGTGGACTCCCCAGGCGTGACCGGAGTGCCGATCACCACGCTCCGATGGCGGTATCGCGCGACAGCCGACCGCACACGGAGCGTGGTGATCCCGGTTCGGTGTGCAGTGGCGTCAGTGCCGGTACCGTCGAATTGGTGACCCCAGCGACGATCGACCGCGAGCTTCGGCTGGCCAGGGCCGCGGTGTTCGGCGCGTTCACGCTGAACGGGTTCCTGCTGGCCTTGTGGGTGGTGCACATTCCGGCGATCACCGATCGCACGGGAGTGTCGGCGTCCCTACTCGGGATGTTCGTGCTGCTGCTGGCGGGGTCCGCGATCGTGGGGATGCGGCTCGCGGGACCGGCGGCGGACCGCTTCGGCAGCCGCACGCTCGTGGCACTGGCGGCCACCACCATCTCGGTGACGGTGATCGGGCCCGGGCTGGCGACCGGTCCGGTCACCCTGGCCATCGCGCTGAGCTGTTTCGGGCTCGGCAACGGCGCGCTCGACGTCTCGATGAACACCCAGGCGGTGCACGTCGAACGCGCCTACCACCGGCCGATCATGTCGGCCTTCCACGCCATGTTCTCCGGCGGCGGTTTCGCCGGTGCGCTGGTCGGCGCCGCCACCCAACGCGCGGGCTGGCCTCCGCAGCTGACCCTGACCTGCGCGGGCATCGCCGGACTCGTCGTCACCGCCGTGCTCGTCCCCCACCTGATTCGGCACCACCACCCCGAAACCGGCTCTCGGCCCGAGCATTACGACGCGGGCCGACAGCACACGGCGACCACCGCCACAGATGGCGACGATGCCGCGCATGGCGGCACCGGCGAGTCGACCCGGCTGAAATCGCCGGAGACCCAGCACGGAGACCGCGACCGTACACGCAAGGTGCTCTCGCTCGGCGTGATCGCCTTCGTCCTGCTGCTCGCCGAGGGCGTGGCGGCCGACTGGAGCGCGCTGCAGGTGCGGGAGCATCTCGGCGCCTCCGAATCCGACGCCGCGCTCGCTTTCGGCGCCTTCTCCGCGACCATGACGCTCGGCCGGTTCCTCGCCGACCGGGTCAGCGGGGCGATCGGTCCGGTCGCCATCGTGCGCTTCGGTAGTCTGCTCGCCGCCGCCGGGCTCGGCGTCGTCATCGCGTCACCGTGGCTGCCGCTCACCCTCGCGGGCTGGGCGATGTGCGGCCTCGGACTCGCCGGTGGCGTACCCCAGATCTTCACCGCCGCAGGCAATCTCGGTGGCACGACCGCGGCCACCGACATGTCCCGGGTGTTCACCATCGGCTATCTGGGACTGCTGGCGGGCCCCGCGGTGATCGGCTGGCTGACCGCCGTCATCCCGCTCACCGCGGCGCTGGCCGTTCCGCTGGTGCTCACCCTGGCCTGCGCGGCCGGGGCGAAGGTCGTCAGTCGGTGAAGGTGATCCGGACCGAGACCGGCGTGCTCTGCAACGCGCGGAACGTCGCCGCCGTGAGCCCGGCGAGCACCGGGTTGGGTGCGAAGCTGCGGGCCCGCGCGATGACGTCGTCGGCCGGGCGCAGCTCCGCGATTCCGGTCCGCCACCGATTGCCCTGGCGCACCCGGACTTTCGGCTCGGTGCCGATATTGGCCGCCCAGCCCGACCTGGTCCCGTGCTGGCTGATGACCCATGCGCCGGTGTCGTCGAAGGCCACCGATACCGGGACGACCCTGGCCAGCCCGGATTTGCGGCCGGTCGTCTCCAGCTCGGTCGCGAACGAGGTGCGGATACCGAGCCGGCTCAGTGCGCGGACCGCCGGGTTGGCCAGATAGCGCCCGACCGCGCGTTCGATCTCGAACTTGCGCAGCGTCGGATCCTTGGATGGCTGGGTCACGGTGGAACTCCTTCTGCTCCGGAACGCGTCGACACCGTGGTGCTTCAGCATGGCCGCCGCGGTGAGCCACGGCGTGCGCTGGGGATCGGGGTCGGCGCCCGCGCCGATGCGGTGCAGCTGGTCGGTGTGCCACTGCAGGTCGAGCGCGCCCTCGAGGCTCTTGACATTGGGCAGCGTCGACACCCGCGCGGGCAGGCCGAGGGAGATGCTGGGTGAATGCAGCCGCTCGGTGCGCCGGTGCAGGATGTCACCGGCCGCGCCGGGAGCGACGGCGCTGGGGCGGCCGAGGCCGACCACATCGCACTCCCCCGACTCGACGGCGTCGACCATGGCCACGCGGGACCGGAACCCGCCGGTGACGGCCAGCGGCACCGAGCCTGCGGCCGCCCGCACCGACTGGGCGTACTCGAGGAAATACGCCTCGCGCGCGATACTGCTCGCCGAACGAGCCACCGGCCTGCCCATCATCGCGGGCGATTCGTAACTGCCACCGCTGATCTCGATCAGATCCAGCCGCTCGGCGGCGAGCCGCTGTACCACCGCGCGGGATTCGTCCTCGGTGAAGCCGCCGCGCTGGAAGTCCGCGGAGTTGAGCTTGATCGCGACGGCGAACGACGGCGACACCTCGGCCCTGATGGCGCGCACCACCTCGAGCACGAAGCGCGCCCGCCGGTCCGGATCGCCACCCCAGCGGTCGTCGCGCTGGTTGGCCAGCGGTGAGAGGAACTGGGAGACGAGGTAGCCGTGCGCACCGTGGATCTGCACGCCGTCGAAGCCCGCGCGCTCCGCGATCCGCGCGGTGGTGGCGAAGCGGCCGACGATGCCGGCGATCTCGGCGTCGGTGAGCGCGCGCGGCGCGGGGATGCCGGGCAGGCCGAGGCCGATCGCCGACGGCGCCACCGGCTGGGACCGGGTCGCCAGCGGATTCGCCTGTCTGCCAGGGTGATTGATCTGCATCCAGAGCCGGGCGCCGCCGTCCTTGGCGGTCCGCGCCCAGCGGCCCAGGTCGTCGAGGTGGCGTTCGTCGGCGATGACGACATTGCCCGGCTCGCCGAGGTGGTCGGGGTCGACCATCACATTGCCGGTGACCACCAGGCCGAAACCGCCGGTGCCCCAGCGACTGTAGAGCCGCTCGAGGCGTTCGTCCGGCGCACCGGCCGCGGTGCCGAGACCTTCGCTCAGCGCGGCCTTCATCAGCCGGTTGGGCAGCACTTGGCCGCAGGGCAGGGCGAGCGGATCGCTCAGGGCTGTCATCGTCGACTCCTCCGCGGATCGCGTCGAGTACACCGATCGGTGTACTTACCCGACGGTAGTACACCGATCGGTATACTTCAATCGGACCGACCGAAAGGACGCCGATGGCAGCACGCGACGGACTCGTGCAGAGCGCGATCGATCTGGTGCGCCGCAACGGCGTGACCGGGACCGGAGTCGCGCAGCTGCTCGACCACAGCGGGCTCTCCCGCCGCACGATCTACCTGAACTTCCCCGGCGGCAAGTCCGAGCTGATCACCGAGGCCACCCGGGTCGCGGGGCGGGCGATGACGACGCTGATCGAGACCTTCAGCAAGAGTGCCAAGCCGGAGGAGACCATCGCCTCCTTCGCCGACGCGTGGAAACAGGTCGTCGAGTCCAGCGATTTCCTCGCAGGCTGCCCGATCGTGGCCGCCGCGCTCGGGCGCTCGGAATCGCCCGCGGCCGCCGACGCCGCGGGCGAGTCGTTCGACGACTGGGAGCGGGCATTGGCGACGCGGCTGTGCGCGGAGAACATCGCGCCCGACACCGCCCGCTCCCTGGCGACGACAGTCATCGCCACGATCGAGGGCGCGGTGGTGATGTCGCTCGCCAAGCACAGCACCGAGCCGCTGGACCGCGTCGGCCGTCACCTCACCGAGCTGGTCAAGGCGCATATCCCCGCGTGATCACAGGTACATGCCGACCTCGGTCGCGTCCTGGGTGACCGACTGGATCTGGATCTCGCCGTCGCGGCGGGCGACCAGTTCGGCCAGCGTCGCACCCTCCCGGCCGATCGACTCGCCCGGCGGGCAGTCCTGCGCGGCCAGCCAATCCCGCGCCTCGGGGGCCGACAACCGGCCGACCTCGATCTGGGCCAGGCAGCGGCCGGGCCGCACCACCGCGGGGTGCAGCCGGGACAGATCCTCGTTGGTGGTGACCGCGATCAGCACATTGCGGCCCTGGCCGAGCATGCCGTCGGTGAGGTTGAGCAGTCGCGAGAGCTTCTGTCCCGCAGCCTCTTTCGCCTCGCCGCGGATGAGCTCGTCACAGTCCTCGAGCACCAGCAGGCGCCAGCGGCTGCCGTCGTCGCCGTCGGCGCCTGCGGCCACCTCCATGAGATAGCCGGGATTGCTGAACAGTTCCTCCGGATCGACGACGCAGTCGACCTGACACCACGACGACCACGCCCGCGCCAGCGCACGCAGCGCGGTGGTCTTGCCGGTGCCGGGCTCGCCGTGCAGCAGCACCAGCCTGCCCCGGATCTCGGCGACCTGGAGCGCCATCAGCCGATCCATGCTCGCCGACACCGCCGCGGCGTAGTTGCCGCGGATCTCCGACCAGGCGGGCGCGCTGATCTGGCGGCGCCTGCGCAGCGGCCGCCGGACATCCATGTGCCAGAACCCCATCTCCACGGTGGAGCCCGCGCCCGGCGGCTGCACGGCTTCGGCCGTGGCCCTTGCCAGCACGTCGACGGCGAGTTCGTCGCTGACGGCGGTCACCTCGACGGTGGCCGAACCGCCCGCCCAGCGCACCGCCCGCAGCGACCAGCCCTCGCCCTCGGCGAGCATCGCGCTGCTGTCGTCGTCGGCCACCGAGCGCACGATCCGCGAATCGGCGGGCCGCAGCGGTGCGTCGGGTCGCACCCGGTCGAGGTGCGCTTGCCGGGCGAAGGACTGGTCGCCGCGCAGGAACGGCGCGAGCGCCAGCGCGTCGATGGCGTCACGGGTGGAATAGGTGGAATCGATGGCCGCCGACCACGGAAACCGCTCGCCCGGACCCTCCGGCTGACGCGGCGGATCGACGAGCCTGAGCTGTTCATTACGTGTGGACACCGCGCCCATCCTGGTGGGACCGGCCCGGTAATGTCCAATGACTTCTGCGTCCGCGCACCGGCCGCGACGCCGAAAAATGCCTGGCACGTGCCGCCGATCCGTCGGTAACGTCGGTACCGTGACGTCCGCACAGAGCGACCAGGCCGCCACCGGCGAACCTACCGCGACAGCCGGACTCAGGGAATGGATCGGGCTGGCGGTGCTCGCGCTGCCGACCCTGCTGATCTCGATGGACCTCAGCGTCCTCTACCTGGCGATTCCGCACATCAGCGAGGCGCTGCAGCCCAGCAGCACACAACTGCTGTGGATCCTGGACATCTACGGCTTCCTGGTCGCCGGATTCCTCATCACCATGGGTACCCTCGGCGACCGGATCGGCAGGCGCAAGCTCCTGATGATCGGCGCGCTCGCCTTCGGCGTCGCCTCGATCATCGCCGCGTACTCCACCAGCGCGAGCATGCTGATCGGCACCCGCGCGCTGCTCGGCATCGCGGGCGCGACGCTGATGCCGTCGACGCTGGCGCTCATCCGCAACATGTTCCGCGACGACCGCCAGCGCACCACCGCGATCAGCGTGTGGATGACCAGTTTCATGATCGGCATGGTGATCGGTCCGCTGGTCGGTGGCGCGATGCTGGAGAACTTCTGGTGGGGCTCGGTCTTCCTGGTCGCGGTGCCCGCGATGGTGCTGCTGCTGGCGAGCGGTCCGGTTCTGCTGCCCGAATACAAGGATCCGAACCCGGGCAGGCTCGATATTCTCAGCGCGCTGCTGTCGCTGCTGTCGGTGATGGCCGTCATCTACGGCATCAAGGAACTGGCCAGGGACGGCTGGGCGATCGATGCCGTCGCCGTCCTGGTGACCGGTTTCGCGCTCGGCACGGTGTTCGTGCTGCGCCAGCAGCGACTCACCGATCCGCTGATCGACCTACGGCTGTTCGGCAATGTGCGGTTCAGCGGATCGCTGGTCGCGCTGATGGTCGCCATGCTGGCGATGGGCGGGCTGTTCCTGCTGCTGGCCCAGTATCTGCAGCTGGTGCTCGGCCTGTCGGCGTTCGAAGCCGGACTGTGGACGGTGCCGCAGGCCGCGGCGATGGTCGTGGCCGCCGGTGTGGTGAGCGCCGTCGCGCCACGGGTCCGCCCGGCGTATCTGATGGCGGGCGGCCTGGTGATCGCCATGGCCGGCTACGCGATCTTCACCCAGCTCTCCGGCGCCGACGACCTCGCCCTGATCGTCACCGGCACAGTGGTGTTCTCCCTCGGCCTCAGCCCGATGTTCGTGCTCGGCCTCGACCTGATCGTCGGCGCGGTCGACCCGGCCAGAGCCGGTGCGGCCTCCGCGATCTCCGAAACCGGACAGGAACTCTCGACCGCCCTCGGCGTCGCCGTGATCGGCAGCATCGGCACCGCGGTTTACCGCGGCCGGATGGTCGAAGCACTCCCCGACGACCTGCCCGCGGAGCTCGCCCACACCGCCGAGGACACCCTGGCCGGCGCGCTGCAGATCGCGGCGGCGCTGCCCGAAGCGCTGGGTGCCGAGCTGACCACGATCGCCCGCCAGGCCTATACCGATGCGCTCCAAGTGAATTCGGTCGTCGCCATCGGCCTGACCGCCGCCGCGACCGCCCTGGTACTGATCCTGCTGCGCCACCTCCCCGCACCGAACGAGACGACCGGCGTCACGGACATCGACCCGAGCTGACGGCGGTCAGAACCCGACGAGATCCCGCTCGATACACCTCGGGCGGGATTCGTCACCTGGGGCTTGCTCAGCCACGCGCGGCACGGATGCGAGCGACGGCCTCGTCAGGGACAATTTCGCGGGGCAGGAAAAGGCCGTAGTCGTATATGGACTCCAGGTGGAAACCTTTGGGCTGCAGGAAGACCACGTCGCCGCGGACGACGACCTTCTTGATACCGCTATAGCGAAGGGTGACCCGGCCGCTAGTCTGCTCGATTTCCACCGCGTCGGCGGTGTAGTGGGCCGACATCCGGTGACCGGCCCCCGCGACCGCGCGGAGACCGCGATTCACCCGTGCTGCCATGACGTAGAAATACAGCCCGGCCACAGGGAGTACGGCAGATAGCGCGATGAGGAACGCACCGGTCTCGACTCCGCCCACGGCGGACAGGATCGTCGCCGCGCCAACCGTCAGACCCCAGACGCCGCCGGCCATCAATGCCACATCGCTCGGCCGACGCCAGATCATGAGCGCCCGGCCGCGACTCAGGCGGCGGGCGGTGTGCTCGTCACACACATACGAGACGTCGATCGACTCGACCACCGGTTGCTGCCCGGAAACTCTCTGCTGATGCGGGAAATTCGGCTGCCGCGAGTAGGGCTGTTCCTGCGGATCCATGGATCCCCCTCCAAAGACGTTTCTGCGCCGAGACCATAGAACCCGCGACGTCTGTCGAATTATCAACGAGTGGAGGGAGACTCGCTCGGTTGACCTGAACTGTTATTCAGGTTCTAGCTTTGCGTTCATGATCAACGAAGACGATTCTGGTGACTGGCGCGACCAGCAATATCGGCAGGGCACTGCTGACGCAACTGGCCGAGCAGAGTGGGGTCGTCAGGACACGGCGAAATCCCGCCCGATACGGATCGGGCGGGACTCGTCATCTCGTCGAGTTGTCCCCTCCACGAGAGTTCTGGGTGCGGCCTACTTGGCGGGCGCGGGGTTCGGCATCGGCGAGTTGATGGTGGTGAAGTACTGGGCCGCGGCCAGGATCGCGACCGGTGCGGTGATGAAGATCTGGCCCGCGATGGTGCCGACCGGGCCGGCGATCAGCGCGCCGCCGATGCAGCCGACCGCGGCGGCCGGGATGAACGGACCGAACAGGCCGACGATGGTCGCCGCGGCGACACCGGCGCCGAGGATGCCGCCGAGCACGCAACCGACGGCCGCGCCGCCCAGGCCGCCGACCAGGGTGGCGATGCTGGCGCCCAGCGAGATGGTGCCGGTCATCCGGCTCCAGGCCGCGACCTCACGGTCGTATTCGCTCTTCCACGGCGCCTTGTCCTCGTAGGGCAGCGCGACCGGCTTGTAGGTGGCGTGCGCGAGGTCGAACTGCGGGGTCAGGGTGGCGTTGCGGCCGGAGATTTCGGCGGCGATCGGGAAGACGAATTCGTCGACACGGAAAGACAGTTCGGTGCCCGCGACCGTGGTGCCGTCGGCAGCCTTGATCTTGAACACCCCGTCCTCGACGACCATCGAGCCCGCGTCGGTGCCGATGATCGTGGACTCCCCGGTGGTGCTCGCGGTGTAGTTGATCGGCGCGTTCGGGTCCGCGACGGGAGCCGCGTGGGCAGTGCCTGCCGCGATGCCGATGGCAACGCTGACGGTCGAGGCCAGCAGGGCGAACTTGGTGATTTTCACGGGGGTGAACCTTTCGTGTTCCTCGTGGTGAGCTGCGCGGCGCAGAGGCTGCGGACCGAACGAACCGGAACGATAGCTAGGTAAGCCTCACCTATCAAGACCTTGCTTAGGCTAACCTCCTTCGGGACAGCGTTCGACTCGAGAGAGAAACCCCTGATGAAGAGTCCGCGGTGGTGCGGGTGGTTGCTGGCGGTATTCGTGCTGGTCGCGGCCTGTTTGCTCAGCCTGCTCGTCGGCACGAAAGCGATTCCGGTGGGCGAGGTCTGGCTGGCGCTGACGGGGACTTCCAGCACACCCGACCACGTGACCGTCACCGAGTACCGGGTGCCGCGCACGGTGCTCGGTCTGCTCGTCGGGCTCGCGCTCGGCGTCGCGGGCTGCCTGATGCAGGGTCTGACCCGCAATCCGCTGGCCGATCCCGGCCTGCTCGGCGTCAACGCGGGCGCGGCGTTCGCGATCACCATCGCGGTCGGGCTCCTGGGCGTCAGCGACATCACCTCGTATGTCTGGTTCGGATTCGTCGGCGCGGCGCTGGTTTCGGTGGTCGTGTACCGGCTCGGCACCGCCGGGCGGTCCGGCACCGATCCGGTGCGCCTGACCCTGGCAGGCGTTGCCGCCACCGCCGTGCTCAGCGGACTCACCAGGGGCTTGATCCTGGTCGACCCCAAGGCTTTCGACGAGATGCGGCGCTGGGATTCCGGTTCGCTCGCCGGACGCGGCTACGAGATCGTCTCGGGGGCAACGCCGTTCATCCTGGTCGGGCTGATCATCGCCGCACTGTGCGCGCGCTCGCTCAACGCCGTCGCCCTCGGTGACGACCTGGCGCAATCGCTCGGCGTCCATGTCACGCGGACCCGGCTGTGGACCGCGCTGGCCCTGGTCCTGCTGTGCGGCACCGCGACCGCCGCGGTGGGCCCGGTCGCCTTCGTCGGCCTCGCGGTACCGCACATCGCCCGGTGGCTGGTCGGCCCCGATCAGCGCTGGATCTTCGGCTATTCGCTGGTGCTCGCGCCGATCCTGGTGCTCACCGCGGATGTGCTCGGCCGCATCATCATTCGCCCCGACGAAGTTCCCGCCGGCCTGATCACCGCGTTCCTCGGCGCGCCGGTGCTGATCTGGCTGGCCCGCCGCGCGAGGGTAGGTGCCGCCGCATGAGTTCGGGAATCGATTTCGGCCGGGCGATGCTGGTGGTCCGGCCACCCACGCTGGGTTTCACCGCCAGGATCGGCGTGCGCACCGTGGTGGTGTGCGCGGTGCTGCTGGCGATCTCGCTCGCGACCGCGGTGCTGGCCCTCGGCAGCGGCGACTATTCGATCCCGCCGCTGCGGGTGCTGCGCGCGCTGTTCCTCGGCGACGAGCGCTTCGACCGGCTGGTGGTGTGGGACTGGCGGCTGCCGCGCATCCTGCTCGCGCTGGCGCTGGGCGCCGCACTCGGCGTGAGCGGCGCCATCTTGCAGTCGGTGACCAGGAATCCGCTGGGCAGCCCCGACATCATCGGGTTCAACACCGGCGCCTACACCGGTGCGCTGATCGTCATCCTGACCCTCGGCGGCGGGCACTTCCAGACCGCGGCGGGCGCGACGATCGGCGGACTCGGCGCCGCGCTGGTGATCCATCTGCTCGCTTTCCGCCACAACGTGACCGGCTTCCGGATGATCATCGTCGGCATCGGCGTGAGCGCCATGCTCGCCTCGATCAACACCTGGCTGATCATGCGCGCCGATCTGGACGCGGCCATCGCGGCGGCGGCCTGGGGCGCGGGATCGCTCAACGGCCTGTCGTGGCCGCAGGTGGGGCCGACGCTCCTCATCCTGGCCGTGCTGGCGTTCGCGCTGATTCCCGCGGCGCCCCGGTTGCAGGTCCTCGAACTCGGTGACGACACCGCGCGCGCGTTCGGCCTGAACGTCAGCCGGGCGACCGGGTGGCTGATCGCGCTCAGCGTCGCGTTCACCTCGGTGGCCACGGCGGTGGCGGGGCCGATCGCGTTCGTCGCGCTCGCCGCACCGCATCTGGCGCGCAAGCTCACCCGCACACCGTCGATCGCGCTGCTGCCCGCGGCGGCGATGGGCGCGACCTTGCTGATCACCTGCGACTGGATCGCCCAGCACGCGTTCGCGCCGACCACCGTGCCGGTCGGCATCGTCACCGCCTCGACCGGCGGCCTCTACCTGGCGTATCTGCTGGTCGCCGAAGCGCGACGGAACTAGGGAAAAGCGACATGAACGACTCTCACGCCTCGCGGCTGCGTGCCGACCGGGTCCGCCTCGGCTACAAGGGCGCCACGATCAGCGATCAGCTCTCGGTGGACATCCCCGACGGCGAGTTCACCGTGATCATCGGCCCGAACGCCTGCGGCAAGTCCACCCTGCTGCGCGCGCTGGCCCGGCTGCTCCCGCCCGAGTCCGGGAGCGTGCTGCTCGACGACAAGCCGATCACCTCCTATCCAGCGAAGGAAGTCGCCCGGCAGGTCGGGCTGCTACCGCAGACCTCGACCGCGCCGGACGGCATCCGGGTCGCCGATCTCGTTGCCCGCGGCCGCTATCCGCACCAAACCCTGCTGCGGCAGTGGTCGAAGGCCGACGAGAAGGCGGTAGCGGCCGCGATGGCAGCCACCGGCGTCGCCGAGTTGTCGGCGCGGCCGGTCGAGGAGCTGTCCGGTGGGCAGCGGCAGCGCGTGTGGATCGCGATGGTGCTCGCCCAGGACACCCCCATCGTCCTGCTCGACGAGCCGACGACCTACCTCGACATCGCCTATCAGATCCAGCTGCTCGACCTGTGCCGGTCGCTGAACCGCGAGTCGGGACGCACGGTCGTCGCGGTGCTGCACGACCTGAATCACGCCTTCCGCTACGCCGATCACCTGATCGCCATGCGCGACGGGCGGATCGTCGCGAGCGGCGCACCGGCGGAGATCGTCACCGCGGAGCTCGTGCACGAGGTCTTCTCGCTGCGGTGCCGGATTGTCGACGACCCGGAAACCGGTACGCCGCTGGTGATTCCGCTGGCGCAGGACGCGGCCCAGGTGCACTGAGCGGCGGCGGCAAAGTCGTTCGCAGACGTAGCTATTCCATAACAAGTTAAGTTAGGCTAACCTATCTTATTGTGCCTGGATTCGGCGTCTCGCCGGCGGGTCGCAGGCGAATGTCAGTGCGGGCGAAGGGAGTTGCCGTGCCATCGGCGAAGCGGGGAGACACAACGACCGACGGTCTCGGGTTGCCACTGAGCGGACCACAGCTCGGCATCTGGAACGCTCAGCGCTTCGATCCCGAATCCGGCCGCTACCTGGTCGGCGAGGTACTAGAGATCACCGGCGACGCGCCGATCGATGTCGACTTGCTGGCCGAGGCGATCCGGCGCACGATCGCCGAAGCGGAGAACATGCGCCTGCGGTTCCGGGAAACCCCGGACGGGCCGCGGCAATTCGTCACCGACGCGGCGGCGGAGCTGCGGCCGACGGTCGACCTGCGCGCGGCCGCCGAGCCTATGGCTCTGGCCTACGAGGCCGTGGCGCTGGAGCGGCGCGAGGCCGCCGAGCGGTGCCGCGGCATGGTCGACCGGCAGCTGTACAACTACACGCTGATCCAGGTCACCGACTCGGTGGTCTGGTGTGTGCAGCTCTACCACCACCTGATCGTCGACGGATACAGCGCGGCCTTGCTGTCGCGCCGGGTCGCCGCGCACTACACGGCCTTGCGCCGCGGAAAGCCCACGCCGAAGCGGACTTTCGGCACCATCGCCGAGCTGATCGCCGAGGAGCAGGCCTACCGCGCCGGCGCCGAGTTCGCCGCCGACCGCGCCTACTGGCGCGACCAGCTCACCCCGTGGCCGGATCTCGACGGACGCGGCCGCCATCTCGGCGGCGCGGTGGAGCGGACGATCCGCGCCGAAGCGGTGCTCACCACCGAGATGCTCACGACCTTGCGCGAGAGCGCCGACCGGCACGGCATCACCTGGGCCGATGCCCTCGTCGCCTGCTACGCCGCGTACCTGCACCGCCTGCTCGGCACCGGTGACGTGGTGGTCTCCATGCTGCTGATGGGCCGCGTCGGCCGCGCCGCGCTGCGCACACCGGCGATGGCGGTCAATGTGCTGCCCCTGCGCGTCCGGGTCAGCGCCGGTGACCGGCTGGGCGAGCTCGGCACGCGCGTCGCCGGCACCCTGCGCGAGATCCGCGCCCACCAGCGCTACAGCGGTGACGACCTGGCCCGCGACTTCCACGGCCACGGCGCGGGCGAGCTCCTGCACGGCATCGGCATCAACCTCAAGGTCTTCGATTTCACGCTCGACTTCGACGGCGCGCGCGGTGTCCTGCGGAATGTGGCCGGCGGCCCGCCGGAAGACCTCGGACTGACCGTGACCCCGCTGCCCGACGGCACGGTACTGCTCGGCTTCGAGTCCGACGCGCGGACCAACGATGTGGACATGGTGCGGGGGCGGATCACCGGATTGGTCCGGGCGATCGAGGGTTTCACCGGATCGGACAAGATCGCGGTGGGCGCGCTGGAACTGCTCGAGCCTGCCGAGCGGGCGCGGTTGCTGACGGAACGGGCCCAGCCCATGCGGCTCGACTCCGCGACCCCGGACGGTGAGCAGCCGGACCTCCCGTGCTCCCGGATCGCCGACCAGTCCGGTTCTGTCGAGCTTGTTCCCGGTCTGCTCGAACACGCGCTCGCCGAACGACCTGACGCGGTGGTCCTCAGCTCGGCCACCGACCGCTACACCGCGGCCGAACTCGCGGGCAGTGTCGATCGCCTCGCCGGTTTCCTGCGGGATGCGGGAGTCGGCCCGGATGCGATCGTCGGCCTCGCTCTTCCCCGTGACGTCGAGTTCGTGGTCGCCCTGCTCGCGGTGTGGCGAGCCGGTGGCGCGTATCTGCCGTTGGACCCGGAACATCCGGTGACCCGGTTGCAGACCACGATCGACGATGCCAGGCCCGTGCTGGTTCTCGGCTCGGCGGCGCTGGCCGCGCAACTCGGTAACGGTGTCGTCGTGCTCGACGACATTCGTGCGCAGCTGGCGGATCATCCCGGCCTGACAGACGATGTCGCGCTGCGTCCCGAGCACGCCGCCTACGTCATCTACACCTCCGGCTCCACCGGCAGGCCCAAGGGCGTCGTCGTCTCGCACCGCGCGCTGGCCACCCTCCTTGCGACCCACCGGGCCGGGATCTACCGTTCGGCCGCAGGCCGTGCCGGTGGTCGTCAGCTCACCGTCGCCCACACCACCTCGTTCGCCTTCGACGCCTCCCTGGATCCGTTGCTCTGGCTGTTCGATGGACACCGAATCCACGTCTACGACAGCGAAACCCGGCGCGATCCGGCCGCACTCGTCGAGGCGTTCGCCCGCGACGGCATCGATGTCGTCGACGGCACCCCGACGTTGGTCGCCGCGCTGCTCGAACACGGGCTCAGCAGTGGTGACATGGCGGTCGATACACCGGCACCGGTGGTGCTGGTCATCGGCGGTGACGCCTGTTCAGCGGAGCTGTGGGGTGCGATCGATCGAGCCGGGTTCGCTGCGGTCAATCTGTACGGTCCCACCGAGGTCACTGTCGACGCGATCGGCGCGGCTATCGACGACTCCGGTCCGCGGATCGGGCAGCCGCTGGCTGGATCTCGTGTTCATCTGCTGGACAACGGTTTACAGGTTGTCGCCGACGGTCAAGTGGGTGAGCTGTATCTGGCGGGCCCGCAGCTCGCGCGTGGCTACCTTGGCCGATTCGGCACTACCGCAGGCACTTTCGTGGCCGACCCATACGGGCCGCCGGGTGCGCGGATGTACCGCACGGGCGATCGGGCCCGCTGGGTACCTGGCCTCGGCTACGAGTACCTCGGGCGCGTCGACAATCAGGTGAAGATCCGCGGGCATCGCGTCGAGCTCGGTGAGGTGGCGGCTGCCCTCGAGGGACTACCCGAGATCCGGTCAGCGGCCGCAGATATCCGCGAGATCGCCGGTCGGCTCACCCTGATCGGGTACGTGGTCGCCGTGGCCGACAACCTCGATACGGCGTCGGCGCGTACCCGCCTGGCCGATGTGGTCCCTGAGCACATGGTGCCCGCCCGCCTGGTCGTCCTCGATGAGCTGCCGAGCACCGTCAACGGCAAGCTCGACCGCACCGCCCTGCCCGACCCGTCGACCGACAACACGGGCCGCCTTCCGGAAACTCCGGCCGAACACGCTGTGCACGAGGCGATCTCCACGACTCTCGGCCTCAATTCGCTGAGTATGGACGACGACTTCTTCGCCGTCGGCGGCGACAGCATCACCGCCATCACCGTCAGCAGCGCCCTGCGCACCTACGGCCTGATCCTGCTCCCCCAGCACCTGCTGACCCGCCGCAGCCTCGCCACCCTCGCCGCCGAGGCTGCCCGATCGGCACCGTCCGGGTTGTCCACAACAGCCACCGCGGCACCAGCCGGTTTCACGCTCGACCCCCAGTCCGATTCCACGCCGAGTCGGCCGGTGCCAGCCGAGCACGCCGAGGCCGGTTCCGCCCGGACTCGCGAGCCCGCCGAAGACACTTCGACCGTGGGTCGCCTGGTGACGGCCGACGCGCACGGGGGCCGCCAGCGCAGCACTGCCGGGCGGCTGATCCCGGGCTTGACCGGCGCCGACATCGATGAATTCGCCGTAGCCTACGGCCCGATTGCCGATGTGCTGCCGTTGTCGCCGCTGCAAGAAGGCCTGGTATTCCATGCCCTGCGTGACGGCGCCGACGACATCTACACGATGACCGCGCGGTTCACCCTCGACGGAGTGGTCGACCCGGCGCGGCTCGGTGCGGCGTTCGAGGCTATGTTGCGACGCCATCCGAATCTCGGCGCTGCCTTCAGCTACGAGCGTTTCGACCAGCCGGTGCAGGTGGTTCCCCGCAGTCCCGGCGTCGCCTGGAAAGTCCAGGATCTGCGGGGCAGCGCCGATCCCGAAGCGCAAGCGCGGCTCTGCGCGCAGCGTGCAGGGGCGGAACCGTTCGACATCGACCATCCGCCCCTGATCAGGGGCCTGCTGGTCCGCCTCACCGACACCTCCCAGTGGCTGGTCCTGGTGGCTCACCACCTCCTCGCCGACGGCTGGTCCGTGCCCACCATGGTGCGCGAGACCCTCGCCCTCTACCGCGACGAACCCCTCCCCACCCCGCCCTACTTCGGCGACTACCTCACCTGGCTGGACGACCGCGACACCACCGCCACCCTGTACTGGTGGACCGATCGCCTGACCGGCCTCCCCGCACCGACCCTGCTCGGCACCACCGTCCACCGGCACCCGGCACCACTCGAGCCGGCCCCGGTCGCCACGCAATCCCCGTCCAGCGCAGGCACATCAGCAACACCCGTAACTCCCAAGGGCGGCATTCGATCCGGCGCGGGAGCAGCCGCTTCGGCCGGCGCCGGGAGCGTGCTCGACAGCGGTGCAGCAGATCACGCACCCGCCGCGCGGCCCCGCCCGATCGGGCTGAGCGTTCCCCTCGGGTCCGAGGTCGCGAGCGCTCTGGTCGATGCCACGAGAGACCACGGGCTGACCATGAATACGGTGCTGCAGGGGGCTTGGGCCATGGTGCTGGCCGAGCATCTCGGGCGCACCGATGTGGTGTTCGGGACTGTGGTGTCCGGGCGGCCCGCTGATCTGCCCGGGGTCGGATCGATGGTGGGACTGTTCAGCAACACCGTTCCGGTGCGCGTCGCGCTCGCGGGCGGGCGGAGGGTGGCCGAGCAGTTCGCCGAGTTGCAGGAGGCCTCGTTCGAGGCGCAGGCGCGCGGGTATCTGGGTTTGGCCGGCATCGAGCGGGCGGTGGGGCTGGGGCGATTGTTCGACTCGCTCGTGGTGTTCCAGAACTTCCCGAAAGCCGGTCTGTTGCAGCCGGATCCGCGCGGCGTGCAGGTCGTCGACGTCGAGGTGGACGGACTGACGGACTTCCCGGTCACGGTCACCGCGCTGCCCGGTGCCGAGTTCACGCTGATGCTGCATCATGATCCGGCCGCCGTACCGGGGGCGGTCGCCGGGCGGCTGGCCGATCGGCTGGGCGCGGTCCTCACCACGCTGGCCTCTGATCTCGGGCGCACCGTCGCCGAGGTGACGGCGGTGGCCATGCCGCTGGAGACGACCGGTGCGACACTCGCCGACTGGACCTCGACCACGCCGATCCCGGCTGCCGCGCCCGCGATCACCGCGAACGGCGAGACGTTCACCTATCAGGATTTCCACGCCCGGGTCGATCGGCTGGCGCATTGGCTCATCGAGCGCGGTGTGCGGCCCGAAACCGTTGTCGCGGTAGCGATGACGCGCGGTATCGAGTCGATCGTCACAGCCCACGCGATCTGCCGGGCCGGCGGTGTGTACCTGCCGATAGATCCGCACGCTCCGGCCCAGCGCACCGACCGCGTCCTCCGGACGGCCGGTGCCGCCTTGGTCCTCACCACGACCGCCGACGGCTTCGGCACGGATCGCGCGCCGATGGTCGCGGTCGACGACCTTGACCTCACCGGCTTCCCGGATACCCCGGTCACCGACCGCGACCGGCACGCACCACTGCTTCCCGGCAATACCGCGTATCTGCTCTTCACATCAGGTTCGACCGGCGAGCCGAAGGGGGTGAGCGTCTCCCACGAGGCCATCGTCAACACCTTCACCTGGATGCAGCGACGACACCGGCTCGGCACGGGTGACACCGTGTTGTACCGCACCGCAGCCACTTTCGACGCCTCGCTGCTCGAACTGTTCCTGCCGCTGCTGGTCGGCGCACGAGTACTGCCCGCGCCCAGCGCCGGACGACTCGACCGCGACCCGCACCACCTGGCCGAGCTGATAGCGCGCGAGCAGGTGAGCATGATGCAGATGACCTCGTCGATGCTCACCGTGCTCGCCGAGGAAGCCGACCTGAGCGACTGCACCGCGCTGCGCTGCGTGATCACCGGTGGTGAACCCCTGCCGCCGGGCACCGCACAGCGGATCAGGACGCAGACCGGCGCCCGGGTGCACAATCTGTACGGGCCCACCGAGGCCGCGGTGTGCATCACCCACCACGAGACCTCCGACGGCGACCGCGGCACCGTCCCCATCGGGCTGCCCGCGGCAGGCGCCGACGTCCGTGTCCTCGACACCGAGCTGCGACCGGTACCGCCGGGCGAGATCGGCGAGTTGTACCTCACCGGAGCGCAATTGGCGCGCGGATACCTCGCCCGCCCGGCCCGCACCGCAGGCTCGTTCGTCGCCGACCCCGGCGGCCGCGGCGAACGGATGTACCGCACCGGCGATCTCGTCAGCTGGGGTCCGCACGGCGAGCTCGAGTACGTCGGCCGCGCCGACAGCCAGGTCAAACTGCGCGGCCAGCGCATCGAACTGGGCGAGATCGAAGCCGCCCTCCTCACCTGCCCCGGCGTCGCCCACTCCACGGTGATCCTGCGCGAGGACACACCGGGCGACCAGCGCTTGGCCGCCTACCTGGTCGCCAAGTCGGGCGCCGAAATCGACACCGCTGCGGTACGTTCCGCACTGCACACAGCGCTTCCCGCCTACATGGTCCCGGCGGCCTTCGTCGTCCTCGACCACATCCCCCGCACGGTCAGCGAGAAGGTCGACCGCAAGGCACTCCCCGTTCCGACCTACGACAGCGCGCTCCCGGCGGTTCCGACACACCCCCCAGCGGACCAGGTCTACCCGAACCTGCCGCACCCGGCACCGAGCGTGGCGGCCGACTCCGGCACGCCGCAGGCCGAACGGCAGCAAGCACAGATCGGTCTGCGCACAGCGCCGGATCCGGCATCGACAGCGCACCGCGGATCGGGCAGCACCACAATCGGCTCGGCTCACCACGACGCCGACCTCGCCGCCACCATCGGCGCGGCCATGGCAGCGGTGCTGTCAGCACCAAACCTCCGCCCCGACGACGACTTCTTCGCCGCGGGCGGCCACTCCCTCACCGCTGTCCGGGTGATGGGCCGACTGCGGCGCGCGGGCTTCGGCGTGGTGCTCGACGACATCTTCGAAGCCCCCACCCCGTCGGCACTGGCGGCACGAATCAGCCAGGGCGACAACGGCGCCGAGCCGGGACAACACGGCGAGTCGAATGCGTGGGGAACCCGGCTCGACCATGTCCTGGAACTGCGCACCACCGGAGCGCACGAACCCCTGTTCTGCATCCACCCGGTAGGTGGCACCGCCTGGCAGTTCGCGCCGCTCGCCCACCTCCTGCGCGCCGACCGCCCGATCATCGGCCTGCAACTACCGACCCTGAGCGACAGCACTTTCCACGCCGCCACGATCGACGACCTCGCCGCCCACTACCTGGCCACGATCCGCCGGATCCAGCCACACGGCCCGTACCACCTGCTCGGCTACTCCCTCGGCGGCACCATCGCGCACGCACTCGCGGCCGCCTTGACCGCGGCGGGCGAGCAGGTCACGTTCACCGGGCTGGTCGATGCCTTCGCCCTGTCAGACCTCGTCGAGCAGGCCGGGCGGGCGGCAGCAGATCCCACCGAGCTCGACCGTCTCCTCCCCGAAATCCCGGACGACGCACCGGAACTCGCGACCGCGCTGCGCGAGGCGGCGACAACCCTGCTCGGCATGGTCACCGCGTCCGCACCGGCCGCCTACGACGGGCCCATGGCCCTCTACGCCGCCGACACCGGAACCACACCCGGCCGCACCGAAGCCCAGCTGACCGGGTGGCAGGCGGCGGGTGCGCGGCTGGTCGTGCGCCGACTTCCCTACTCCCACTTCGAGATCGTGTCGCCCACCGGCTGGGCCGAAGTCGCGGCACTGCTCGACACAGACCCGGCGATCAGCGCAGGAGCTTCCCGCCCACCGCTGTCGGCCGTTCGAAAGAAATGAGGAAATCCCCGTCCATGTTCACCAACCGATCATCGGGCCGCCTCCGCGCCGCCCTCGCCCTCCTGGTTCTCGCGCTGGTCGCGGTGCTCACCGCGTGCGGTAACTCGTCCTCCGAATCCGCCGACGCGGGCCCGCGTGAGGTGCCGTCCGCGAAGGGCCCCATCAAGGTGCCCGCCGAGCCGCAGCGCATCGTGGTGCTCAACGGCAATCTGGCCGGTTACCTCTACGACCTCGAGGCCACGGTCGTGGCGGCGGACCCGCGCCTGCTCGGTGTGCCCAACAAGCCGGGCGAGTTCCCCACCGGCTGGGCCGAGGACGCGAAGAAGCAGGGCACGCAGGCCGTGCCGTCCGGTGAGAACATCAACCTCGAGTTCATCGCCGCCCAGCGTCCCGACCTGATCATCGGCGGCGGCCAGGGCTACCCGGGCCAGCAGTCGGTGAACGCCTACGACCAGCTCAGCGCCATCGCGCCGACCGTGCTGCTGCCGACCGAGACCACCTACTGGCAGGACCAGCTGCGGTTCATCGCCACGACCGTGAACAAGCCGGCCAAGGTCGACACCCTGATCGCGAACTACCAGGCCAAGCTGGCCGAGGCCAAGAGCAAGATCAAGGCGCCCGCCGGCGCGACCGTCGTCATGCAGTCGATCAAGAGCCAGAAGCCGACGGTCTTCGCGCCGACCGCCGCGCTGCCCACCCTGCTCTCCGAGGTCGGTTTCACCTTGGACAAGCAGGTGGAAGCCAAGGCGGGCAACCCCGCCAAGGAGCAGAGCGCCGACTTCATCAGCTTCAGCCCCGAACTGCTGAACACCGTGATCGACGCGCCCGTGCTGTTCACCATCCCGCTCAGCGGCGGCCGTTCCCTCGACGAACTGCGGGCCGACCCGATGTACTCGACGCTGCCCTCGTTCAAGGCGAACACGGTCTTCGAACTGCCGGCGACGAGCTCGCGGCCCGACTACCGCACGGTCATGAGCACCCTCGATCTGCTCGTCGAGCGCTTCCAGTGAGGGCCGCCATGGTCACCAGATCATCCGGCCGCGTCCGCGCGGCGCTAGCCGTCCTGGTCGTCGCGTCGATGGCCGCGCTCACCGGCTGCGGCGGCTCCACCGACGAGGCGAAGGACACCGCGCCGGGCACCCGTGAGGTCGCCACCGCACGCGGCACCGTCTCGGTACCGGCCGACCCGAAGCGCATCGTCGTTCTCAACGGCGCGCTGGCCGGTTACCTCTACGACCTCGACGCCCCGGTCGCCGCGGCCGATCCGCGGCTGCTCGGCGTCGCCACCCCGAAGGGCGAATTCCCGCAGGTGTGGGCCGCCGACGCGAAGGAACAGGGAACCCAGGTCGTCCCGACCGGCGAGGACATCAATCTCGAGTTCGTCGCCGCGCAGCGGCCCGACCTCATCATCGGTGGCGGCCAGGGCTTCCCCGCCCAGCAGACGCTCAATGCCTACGACCAGCTCAGCGCCATCGCCCCGACCGCGCTGATGCCCGCGACCACCACCGACTGGCAGGACCAGCTGCGCTACCTGGCCGACCTCGTCGGCCGCGCCGACAAGGTCGACGGTCTGCTCGCGAACTACCGCACCAAGCTGGCCGAGGTGAAGTCCGCGCTCGAGATTCCGGCGGGCAACACCACCCTGCTGCAGTCCGCCAAGGGCGACAAGCCGGTGGTATTCGTGCCGACCGCGGCGCTGCCGAAGCTTATGGCCGAGGTCGGCTTCACGCTCGACACCCAGGTGAAGGCCAAGGCGGGCAACCCGCAGATGCCGGAAGCCGCCGACTACTTCTCCATGAGCCCCGAGCTGCTCAACACCGTGGTCGACGCACCGGTGACCTTCGTCGTCACGATCAACGGTGGGCGCTCACTCGAGCAGCTGCGGACCGACCCGCTCTACGCGAAGCTGCCGTCGTTCACCGCGAACAAGGTGTACGAGCTGCCCGCGATCAGCTCGCGACCGGACTATCGCTCGGTCATGAGCACCCTCGAGCTGCTGAAGGATCGTTTCCGGTGACGGCGACCGGCGGCCTGCTCATCGACCTCAGCCCGCTGCGGGCGTCGCGCCCGTTCCGGTGCGCGTTCGCGGCGCGGCTGGTGTCGGTGCTCGGCATCGGGCTGCTCATGGTGGCCCTGCCCCTGCAGGTCTATCAGCTGACCGGGTCGAGCCTGCAGGTCGCCGGGGTCGCCACCACGACCGCGGCGGCCCTGTTCGCGGGCAGTCTCGCGGGCGGTGTGGTCGCCGACCGGTACGACCGCCGCACGGTGATCCAGTGGTCGCGCAGTGCGGCGGGCATCGGATTCCTGCTGCTCGGCGTGAATGCCGTGCTGCCGGACCCGCTGCTGCCCGTGATCTATCTCGCCGCCGTGATCGACGGCCTCGCGGGCGGCGTGAGCGGTTCGGCCCTGATGGCCATGGTTCCGGCGCTCGTCGGCCGCGAGAAGGTCGCGGCCGCGGGTGCACTGGTGTCGCTGACCACCGACCTCGGCACCATGATCACCCCCGCGATCGCCGGGCTGCTCGTCGCGAAAACCGGTGTGGCCTCGGCGTATTTCCTCTGCGCTCTCGCGACCACCGCGACCGTCGGGCTGATCACCGCGATCGGCCCGTCGCCGCCACCGGAGCGTGACCTGCAGAACCCGCTGCGCGAGCTCATCGCGGGCATCTCCTTCGCGGTGCGCCACGAATCCATCCGGCTGATCCTGCTGACCGGGCTGATCGCGATGCTCGTGAGCGGACCGCTGGTCCTGCTGCCCGTCTTCGCCGATGTCGAACTCCACGCGGGCCCCGGCACGCTCGGCCTGCTCTACGCGGCGCCCGGTGCCGGTGCGGTGCTCGGTTCGCTCACCAGCGGCTGGATGAGCCGCGCCGATACCGGACTCGCGCTGCTGGTCTCGCTCGCGCTCATGCCGCTGGGCGTGATCGCGGCCGGGCTGTGGTCGCACGCGGCACTGGTGTTCCTCGGGCTCGCCGGGTTCGGCCTGGCCAGGGCCGTGAACATGGTGCTGCGCTATGCGATGTTGCAGCGCGCCGCACCGGACCACATGCGCGGCCGGATGTCGGGACTGCTGATGGTGCAGTCGGTCACCGGTACCGCGGTCGGCTCCATGGTGGCCGGAACCGTCGGCCAATTCTTCGCTCCGGGAACCGCGCTCGTGCTCTACGGCGTCGTAGTCCTGGTACTCACCGGCCTGATGGCGCTCGCCGCCGGGCCGCTGCACAGAAAGGAACAGAGGTGAAGGATCGCAGTGCCTACGCCGCGAACATCGCCGAGGTGCTCGGCGGTGACCACGGCGCGAAGGTCCCCTATCCGATCGGCCTGCAGGAAGTCGAGGTGATCCGCACCGTCGAGGTCGGCTCGGCGCTGCTGCGGATCACCTTCGGCGGACCCGATCTGGCGAGCTTCCACAGCTATGTCCCCGATGAGCATGTGCGCCTGATCTTTCCGTGTGCGGACGGCGTGCTGCGGCTCCCCGAACGCGACGGCGCCTCGCTGGAATGGGGCACCCCGCGCCCGGTCTCGCGCGAGTACACGGTGCGCCGCCACAGCATTCCCGACGGCGAACTCGACATCGATTTCGCCATCCACCCCGGCGGCCTCGCCTCCGACTGGGCGAGCACGGTGACCCCGGGTACCAAGGTGCACATCGCCGGTCCGCCCGGCGGCGTCGTCGTCCCGGATTCCTACGACCGGTACCTGCTCGCCGGTGACATCACCGCGCTGCCCGCCATCGCCCGCTGGCTGGAACGGATGCCGCGCACGGCGTCCGGCTGGGCGTTCATCGAGGTGACCGACGCGGACGAGCAGATCGCGATCGATGCCCCCGACGGCGTCGAGGTGCGCTGGCTGCATCGCGGCGCGGCCGAGGCGGGCACCAGCGACATCCTGGAACAAGCCGTGCGCACCGTGGAAGTGGCGGCCGGACAACGGGTCTACGCATGGGTGGCGGGCGAGGCCGGCTGCCTGCGCGGCATCCGCAAGGTGGTCCGCAACGACCTGGGCATCGGCCCCAAGGACTCACTCATCGCCGGCTACTGGAAGCGCGGCGTCGCCGACTTCGATCGAGAGGAATGACCATGACCGACGACCAGGTGATCGGCGATGTCGCCACGGCGCTGGGGGTCGACCCGGCCGAACTGACCGCGGAAACCGATCTGCTCGACGCCGGACTGGATTCGGTGCGCATCATGTCGCTGGTGGAGAAATGGCGGTCGGACGGATATGCCCACATCGACTTCCCCACGCTGGCAGGCGATCCCGTCCTCGGATCATGGATCGAGCAACTGGCCTGACCGTGGCGGGGGCGGAGCGATGAGTGCGCCGCCCCCGCCACGGTCACTGCCCGAGCGCGCCGTCGGCGAGCAGCTGCCGCAGTTCCTTGCGGCTGGTCTTGCCGACGCCGGTCTCCGGGAACTCGTCGACCACGACGACGGTGTCGGGCATCTTCCACGCCGCGACACCGCGCGAGCGGACGAACGAGCGCACTGTGATCAGGGACGGCCGCACAGCCGGGTCGGCGGGCTGGACGAAGGCGCAGATGCGCTGTCCCAGTACCGGATCCGGAGTACCGACGATCACCGCGTCGCGCACGTCCGGGTGCTCGAGCAGATGCGCCTCGAGCTCCTCGGCCGACACCTTCTCCCCGCCCCGGTTGACCCAGTCACCCGCCCGGCCCGCGACCACCAGGTTGCCGTCGGGACGGACGGAGACGATGTCGCCGGTGCGGTACCAGCCCTCGGCGGTGAAGCTGCGCGCGTCGGCCTCGGGATTGTCGTAGTAGCCGCGAATCGTGTACGGCCCCTGCGTGATCAGATTGCCGGTCGCGCCCGGTGCCACCTCGGCGCCGTTGTCGTCGACGACCGCGATCCGGTCGTGCTCGGACATCGGGCGGCCCTGGGTGCCGACCACCACGTCGATCGGATCGTCGAGCCTGGTGTAGCAGACCAGCCCCTCGGCCATGCCGAACACCTGCTGCAAGGTCACGCCGAGGGCGGGGCCGACCCGGCGGGCCAGCTCCTCCTGGCAGCGCGCCCCGCCGACCTGGACCACCTGCAGGCTGGACAGATCGGGGGTGTCACGCGCCTCGGCCCGCTCGGTCCACAACCGCGCCAGCGGCGGCACCAAGCCGGTGATGGTGACGCCGAACCGCTCGATCAGCGGGAACGCCGTCGCGGGGGTCGGGTCCGGGGTCATCGCCACGGCGCCGCCCGCCCACAGCGCGCCCAGAATGCCCGGCGAGCTCATCGGGAAGTTGTGCGCCACCGGCAGGGTGGCGAGATACACGGTGTCGCTGCCGAGTTCGCAGATCTCGGCGCTGCGCCGCACGCTGTAGAGGTAGTCGTCGTGCGTGCGGGCGATGAGTTTCGGAATGCCGGTGCTGCCGCCGGAGAGCTGCAAGAACGCGACGGCGCTCGCGGACGGTCCCGCCAGTTCGCCTGGGGTGTCGCGAAATTCGGCGATGTCGTGCACGCACTCCGACAGCGCATGGCCCGGCTCGTCGAGCACCAGCAGAATGTGGCGCAGGCCCGGCACCTCGGCGCGGACCGACTCGGCCAATGCCGCGTAGTCGAAGCGCTGGTGGGTTCCGCAGGTGATCATCGCCCTCGCCGCGGCGACTCTGGCGATCGGGACCAGTTCGGCAGCGCGGTGCGCGGGCAGGCAGAACACCGGGAGCGCGCCCAGCTTGAACAGGGCGAAGATCACCTCCACGAATTCGGCGCGATTGGGCAGCTGGACCAGCACCCGGTCGCCCGCGACGATGCCGAGCCGGGCCAGGCCGGTGGCGAGCGCACTCGACCGGTGGTCGAGCTCGGCGTAGGTCCAGCTGTTCGCTGTGTCGAGCACGGCGATCCGGTCGGGTGCGGCGGCCGCGCGCGCGGCGAGCACATCGGCGAAAGTCTCACCGGTCCAGCAGTTCTGCTCTCGGTAGCGTTGCGCCAGCTCAGCGGGCCACGGGGTGAAGCCGGGGAGCACGGGATCGGTCAAGTCGAGCACCTCTTTCCAACGGATCTTCGGGCATTCCCGTCGGAAGTTGTGAGCGAAGGTAACCATCCGACGATGAATTCAGGTTAGGCTAACCTCATGTCAAATGGTGATTTCCCCGGGCGGATCGTCGTCGTCACCGGCGCGGCCGGGGGTATCGGAGCCGCGATCGCCGCCCGGTTCGCCGCCGCGGACCGGGTCGTTTCGCTCTGGGACTGCGATCCCAGGGTCCACGCGACCGCCGCCGCTCTCGCCGAAGTGACGACGATAGACGCACCGCACGGCCGCACGGTGACAGCGCCGAGCGCCGGAGACGACGGCGACCGCACGCCGGGCGTGACCGCACCGTTCGGTCGCGACGACGTAGACCGCGCGGCCCGGTTGCCCGGTCGTAGCGATACCGCCTGCGCGACAACGGCTCTCATTCACGGGGTCGAGGTGGATGTCAGCGATGCCCGGTCCGTCGCCGCCGCGTTCGACCGGCTCACCGCCGAGTACGGGCCGGCGGATGTCGTGGTGCACGCGGCCGGTGTCATGGTCGGCGGCAGCGCGCTCGAGCTCACCGCGGACGACTGGGCGCGCTGTCTGACCGTCAACGCCACCGGAACCATGCTGGTCACCCAGCGCGCGGCCGCCGACATGGCCGCGGCGGGCCGGGGATCGATCGTCGTGGTCTCCTCCAATGCGGCGGCGGCGCCGCGGGTCGGCATGGCCGCCTACGGTGCGGCCAAAGCCGCCGCCACCGCCTTCACCCGGTCGCTGGCCCTCCAGGTCGCGCCGCTCGGCGTGCGGGTCAACCTGGTCTCGCCCGGCTCCACCGACACCGCCATGCTGCGCGACATGTTCGGCGGCACCCCGCTCGACGACGACGCCGAGACCGCGCTGCTCGATGGCGACCCCGCCGCCTACCGGCTCGGTATTCCCTTGCGCCGCATCGCCGCTCCCGCCGATATCGCGTCGGCCGTCCACTTCCTGGCGTCCGACGGCGCCCGCCACATCACCATGCACGACCTGCGGGTCGACGGTGGCGCAACGCTCGACATGTGAACCGAAAGGGTGATCACCATCAGTACCGACAGTTCAGACCCCGCTTTCGTCCTGTCCCGTCCGCAGCGGACCGTGTCCGCGTCCGCGGGCGGGACGGTCTTCCGGTCGGCGCACGACGCCGTCACCGCGCTGCGCAGTGGGCGGATCAGCCACATCGTCGGCGCGCTGCCCTTCACCCCCGGTGCGCCGACGGCGCTGTGGGCGCCGGAATCGGTGCACATCACCGCAGCGCCGCATCGGCCACGGCCGGGCACGGTGATCCCCCGCTTCGACATCGACGCCGCCGTGCCCGCCCCCGACGAGCACCAGCGACGCGTGGCCGCCGCGGTCGAGCTGCTCGCCGATCCGGGCCACCCCCTTCGTAAAGTCGTGCTGGCCAGGGCTATTCGCGCGATCTCGCCACGGCCCGTGCGGGCGCACGACATCCTGGACCTGATGGTGGCCTCCGACCCGCTGTCGAACGGCTTCCTGGTCGACCTCTCCGCCGCCGGAGGCCGCTATCCCGGCCGTCACCTCGTCGGCTCCAGCCCCGAGATCCTGGTGCGCCGTACCGGAACCGAGGTGCTGAGCCACCCGCTGGCCGGCTCGGCCCGGCGCATCACCGACGACCCGGCCGCCGATCGCGCCGCCGCCGACGCGCTGCTCACCTCGGCGAAGGATCACGCCGAGCACCGCTACGTCGTCGACCAGGTCGCCGCCGTGCTCAGCGACCGCTGCGCCGGCATCGACACTCCCGCACCGGAACTCACCGCGACGCCCGCCATGTGGCACCTCGGCACGCCGATCTCGGCGACCGTCCCGCTCGCCGGGCCCTCCGCGCTAGAGCTCGCGGTCGCCCTGCATCCCACCCCCGCCGTCTGCGGCACGCCCGCCGGCGCCGCCGCGCGGCTCATCGCCGACCTCGAAGGTGAACGCGGGTTCTACGCGGGCGCGGTCGGCTGGTGCGACGCGGACGGCAACGGCGAATGGATGGTGAGCATCCGCTGCGCCGAACTGTCCGCCGACGGCACCACCCTGCTCGCCCACGCGGGCGGCGGCATCGTCGCCGAGTCCGATCCCGCGGCCGAACTGGCCGAGACCACCGGCAAATTCCAGCGCATCCTCGCCCCGCTCGGGATCGCCGACCTGCCCGTTTCCGTCGGCTGACGCCGATCCCACCGAAAGGCCGTCATGCCGATTCCCCCGATCGCGCCATATCCGATGCCCGCCGCCGACGAGTTCACCGCCGACCAGGTGGCCTGGACCATCGAACCCGGCCGCAGTGCCCTGCTGATCCACGACATGCAGCAGTATTTCCTCGACGCCTACGACATCTACCGCGACCCCGCCCGCACCCTCATCGCCAATATCGCCCTGCTGCGCGACCGCTGCCACGAACTCGACATCCCGGTGATCTACACGATGCAGCCGGGCAACCAGCACCCGTCGCGGCGCGGCATCCTGGCCGACTTCTGGGGTTCGGGCATGGCCGAGGGCGCCGACACCGCGGTGGTCAACGCCATCGCCCCCGAACCGCAGGACATCCAGGTCACCAAGTGGCGGTACTCCGCCTTCCAGCGCACCGACCTGCGCGAACTCCTCGGCTACTACGGCCGCGACCAGCTGATGATCACCGGCGTGTACACCCACATGGGCTGCATGCTCAGTGCCGCCGAGGCGTTCATGAGCGATGTGCGGCCGTTCCTCGTCTACGACGCGACCGCCGATTTCAGCCGCGACGAGCACGTGATGGCGCTGAACTATGTCGCGCGGCGCTGTGGTGCGGTCACCGGTACCGAGGACCTGATCCAGCAGCTCGGGACCGCGACGGCCGAAACGACACAGCGGCGTTCCGCCTGACGATGGGCCGCGGAGTCCGGCTGTGGCACAGTCGGACTCGCGACAGTCGCGTGGGAGTGGGGGTCATCGGTGCGCAAGATCGTCGGAGTGGAGCCGTTCGTCACCGAGCGTTCGGCTCTGCTCGCGGAAGGCAACCGCCTCACCGCCGTATACAAGGAGTTGGGCAGGCTCGCGCGCCGTTCAATCGCTCCCTCGGCCCCGACGTGCCGTACGTCTTCCCCCAGGTCCTCAGCCATCCCGAGATGCGAGCCGTGATCACCCAGGTGCGGATCGGCCCGCACACCGGCTGGCCGATCACCTACCACTGCTCCACCTACCGGCCGCGCGGCATCGCGCTCGAACCGGTCTGGGGCAGCGACCATTACGAGGTGGACATGCCTCCCCACCGGTACGCCGCCTGGGACGACAACTGGGGCTCGAACCGCCGCGATTTCGACCTGAAACCCTGGCTCGACAACGGCAAACTCCACTGGATCGCCCCCGGCGACGCCACCGCAACCCTGCGCACCGGTTCCGCCGACTGCCCCTACCTGGACCTCCCCGGCACCCGCAAGGACAACCGCCCGTTCTGAACCGACCACCCGCCTGAACTTGCGACGGAAGCCGTTACGGCACAGATCATTCCCACGGATCGATGACCGTGACGCCGGTCGCGCGGAAAGCTGTATCGCGGGTCGCGATACTCATTCCGACGGCCTTGGCCGTGGCCGCGATGTAGCCGTCAGACCTGCCGATAGCTATGCCCGCGGCCCGTGCGGTTGCCATGAGGTCCGCGTACTCCGCGGCGTCAGCCAGGTTGAACGGGAGCACACGGCCGGCGAACAGCGGCATGATCCGGGTCTCGAAACGTTCACGCATCCGGTCTCGGCGGGCGCCGTCCGGCATCGCGGCCAGTCCGTAGCGGATCTCGGCGACAGTGATGGTCGACAGGTAGAGCGTGCGGAACGAAGTGCCGTCCAGCCACGCGATCACCCGCGGGTCGGGGACCTTGCGCATGGTCTCGGAGATGACGTTGGTATCCAGGACGATCACTAGTCGAACTCCAGTGGCTCGGCAGGTGCACGGTCACGATCGTTGATCAGGTCGTATTCGTCGTCGGTGAGTTCGAAATCGCGGCCGATATCGGCCAGGAGCGAACCGAGCTTGATGTTCTCATCTGGTTCGGGTGTGACGGCATCGGTCAGAATCGCGCGTACCTCAGCCTCGGTACTACGGCCGTTCGCGGCCGCACGCAGACGTAGCCGGTCACGGACATCATCGGGTAGATCGCGAACGGTCAATCGGGCCATGATGGTCACCCACTCCAGAAAATGGCGCCATTGGCGCCAGTGACGTCACTGGCGCCAATTCTAGGAGTGTGTGCCGGTACAACGCAAGGGGCCCTTGCCGTTCGTGGTGAACGGCAAGGGCCCCTTTGGTCGTGCTTCTTTACAGCGCCTTCAGTTCCTCGGTGACCGCACCGACGGACTTCTTGGCATCACCGAACAGCATCGAGGTGTGGTCGGCGTAGAACA
>NZ_JBHVHX010000039.1:0-31242 GCF_042799895.1 Nocardia sp. NPDC057663
CTCCGCCGGCGGGGACAACACCGTGCGGTTGTGGGATTCGGCCACCGGCGATCAGGTCGGGGAACCGCTCACCGGTCATACCGACAAGGTGTACTCGGTGGCGTTCAGTCCGGACGGTACCCGATTGGTCTCCGCCAGCCGGGACAAAACCGTGCGGTTGTGGGATTCGGCCACCGGCGATCAGATCGGGGAACCGCTCACCGGCCACGCCGACTGGGTGTACACAGTGGCGTTCAGTCCGGACGGTACCCGACTGGCCTCCTCAGGTGCCGATCAGACCGTGTGGTTGTGGGATGCGGTCACCGGGCAACCGGTCGGCAGCCCCCTCACCGGCCACATCAGCAGTGTGAACACTGTGGTGTTCAGTCCGGACGGTAACCGGCTGGCTTCCGCCAGCCGAGACGGCACGGTGCGCTTGTGGGATTCGGTCACCGGCGATCAGGTCGGCAAACCGCTCACCGGCCACACCAACGCGGTGTACGCGGTAGCGTTCAGCCCGGACAGCACCCGGCTGGCTTCCGCCGGCTTCGACAAAACGGTGCGGTTGTGGGATGCGGCCACCGGGCGACCAGTCGGGGAACCGCTCGGCGGCCATACCGCGTGGGTGAATGGCTTGGCGTTCAGCCCGGACGGCGCCCGACTGGCGTCCGCCAGCTACGACAAAACGGTGCGGGTATGGGATCCACTGGACGCGAACGCTGCGTGTGAGATTGCTACCCCCTACGTGACCCGAGCTCAACTACAGGAATACATGCCGCCAGACTGGGAACCGAAGTGCCGATACACGAAGTAGCAGAGTCTGCCGCGAACCGCGCAGGCTCGGCGGCTGACGCGAACGACACGCGGCCGGGTTGCCGCGGCGACGGCCGGAAATGCTCCGGTCGCGGCGGGCGATCAGTCACCGAAACGGTCGTATGCCTCGAACTCGCCGAAGTCGTCCTGTAACCAGCCCAGGTCGCGCCAGGTTCCCGAGCCGTCGAGTGGCCCTCGTAGATGATTTCCAGGTAGCTGCCGGGCTGGTCGTCGAGCCGTAGCCGGCGAGAACGTCGATCGTCGACCTCCAGCTGCCTGGGCCTCGATCCAGGTTCGATTCCCGGTATCGCCCACCCGAAGCCCCTCACCTGGAAGCCAGGTGAGGGGTTTGTCAGTGGTGGTAGGTCAGCCGCCCGCCCGGCGACGGAAGGTGCGCTTGCCGCCGGCTTGGGCGTGGGTGCCGTGCACCTTGGCGGAGCTCTGTGCCGCTCCAGCCATCGAGGCGTGCCCGTTCTTCCGTTCGAGTGCTTCCCGGAACTTGCGCTTGGTCGCCTCTTCCTGCGACTCGTCTGCTTCGCCACCGGTGTGTTCTGCGGTGGGTTCCTGTTTGTCGGCCATAGGTACAGCCTGCCACCTCCGAGCCGTCTTCGGCTCCACAGCCGAGCGGCTCCGTCCTAGGTCGAGCCGGCTACCCAGGAACCGCTGGTGGGCGGTCGGGGACGAGGTGGGTGGCGAGGGCGGTGCCGATGGCGATGGCGTTGTTGGTGGCGGGGGAGGTGGGGCCGTGGGTGGTGTAGACGATGATCGTCGTCTCTGTTCTGGTGTCGTGGAAGGCGACTCCGTTGTAGCCGCCGTAGGCGGGGTTCATATACAGCCAGTCGGCCAGGTGGACTACGCCGAAGGCGAAGTATCGCTCGGGGGTGAAGGGACCGAGGCCGGCGGTGGAGGGGCCCATCATCTGCTGGAACTGGTCGGGGGTGAGGCGTTCGCCTTTCGCGAGGGCACGGACCCAGCGGCCGAGATCGGCGACGGGGGCGTTCAGGTTGCCGCTGTGCAGGAACGCGGTGGGGTTCCAGAAGGTGGAGTCCTCGAAGACGTTTCGCTCGTTCGTATAGCCGTGTAGATACGGAGGGTCGATCGCGGGGTCGAGGACGACCTTGCTGTTGTGCATGCCCAAGGGCGTGAGGATGTGCTCGGTGATCAACTCGCCCAGGGTTTTACCGGTCGCGTTCTGCAGGACCTCGCCGAGGACGACGAGATCGCTGTGCGCGTAGGCGAAGTCGGTGCCCGGCTCGAACAGGGGTGGTCGCGCGTTGGCGCGCTCGAACAGCTGGGACGCGGTCCATTCGCGGATCGGGTTCTCGCCGAAGATCTTCAGGAATTCCGGTTCGGTCACGTAGTCGGCGATGCCGGAGGTGCTGTCGGCGAGCATGCGCGGGGTGATCTTGTCGGCCCGCGGGAACTCGGGCAGCCAGCGGGCGATGGGCTCGTCGATCTTCAGGACACCGTCGCCGTCGAGCCGCCACAGCACCGTGGACAGCATGGGCTCCATCGGCTGACCCACGCGCACTTTCATCTCGGGCGTCGCGGGGACGCCGAGCGGTGATCCGCCGAACGCGCCGAGCGCGATCCGGTCGTCGCCGCGCCAGACGCCGTAGACCGCGGAACTGACGCCGAGCTCGGTCACCTTGCCGCGCACTATGTCGGTGATCTGCGTGGCCTCCGGACTCTCCGGGGGCGAGGTCGAGGACCCGGTGTCGGACCCGCAGGCCGCAGAGCCGAGGACGAGCAGGAACGCGAGCACCGAACACGCTCTGCGGTGCCCCCGGTACCGGGGCGACACGCTCATGACGGCGATCCCTTCGTGGAAGAAAACTCACCCGAGCAGCGCAGTCGAATCTACGCCGCCCCCTTTCACCGGAACAGCCCATCGGTAGGATCCAGCCAGGCGGGGCGGGCCAGGAGGGATGTGGCTGTGATCGAGGTGTGGGGTGCGCATGTCGCCGTGCGCTATGCGGACCGACGGCTGGTGACGACACCATTGCGCGCCGACAACGAGGCGGCGCTCGACATCGCCGTGGCCGAGCTGTCCCGGATCGCACTCGCGACCACCGACGACGACAAGCTGGCCATGCTGCTGTTCTTCCGGTCCGCGCAGGTCAGCGTGCACGGGGCGCCGACCGATCGGCATCCGGTGCCGGTGTTCCTGGAGACCGGGGTGCGCGAGCAGGCGCAGGTTCTGGTCAGGGCGGTCGAACGCGACCTGATCAGCTTGCGTCGCGTGTTCCCGCCGCGCCCGAATCTCATTCCGCCGCGCCCGGTTCCCGGACCGAACGGCTCGCAGCGCCCCGATGTGACGGCCGCGGCGGCGCGGATGCGATACGCGGGCAACTCCGTGCGCGAGATCGAGATCCTGCACGGCTGTGCGCGACCGGACGAGTACGTGCTCGAGCTGGCCCAGGCGGGGCACGAGGGCGCACCCGGACTGGTCGCGATCACCACGCTGCGGCTGCTGTTCGTCTCGGCGTGGGCGGTCTACGAGTTTCCGGTCGCGGTGCTGACCGGCGCCGAGGTGCGCACAGCGCCGGGACAGGTGGTGACACTGCGGGTGTCGGGCGCGGGCGCCGAGCTGGACTTCCTCGACTGGGACCCGGTCGATTTCGGCCGGGTCGCCGAGGCGCTGCGGCTGGCCTGCGAGATCGAGCACGTCGACGGTTCGATCGCGCAGTCGCTGCCGTCCTCGGCCGACCTGTTCGGCGAATGGCAGCTGCTGGTGGAACGGCGCAAGCTGGGGATGGTCGCCGACGATCCGTTCCGGCGTCAGGCCGTCGGCATCATGCTGGCCATGCCGGGCTGAACACCGGCGCACCCTGATGCAGGGCCACCCGCCGCCACGGACTCGACGGGCGCAGGTGCAGCCCGGCGATCATCCGCCTGCGCTCGGCGATCTGGGTCCTGGCGGCCGACAGGTCCTGCGCGGCCGCCCAGAAGATCGCGCCGGTGAGGAAGCCGTCGCCGAACTGCCGCCAGTTGCGGTAGTGCTGCCGGGCCCGGTCCAGGCCGGTCAGCATGTGGTCCCACGCCTCGTCCTCGGTGAGGTACCCGGCGGTGCAGGCGGCGCGGGCGATGAAGACCAGCCGCGCCAGATCCCACGCGGTGGCATCGGTCTGCAGCGGTGTGGGGAGGCTGTCGGTGATGCCGAGTTTGATGGCCTGCAACCACGCGTCGTAGTCGCGGTCGATGCCGGCCGGGCCGCGATAACCACGGAAACCCGAGAGCGTGTGCAGGAATTCGCGATGCTCGTCGGCCAGTCCGGCCCGGTCGACCCGGCCTGTTTCGTTCGCCGCGGCGACGGCGAGCGGGTGGACGAGTTCGAACAGCGGCGCGTGCATGCCGGCGAGCAGCCTGCGGATGGTGTCGCGCGCGTCGTCGGCGTTGTCGACGCCCCACGATTCGTGCAGTCCCTCGATCGCGGTCTCGCGCCGGGTCGACGAGCTGTCCTCCTCTTCGGGGAGGAAGGCGACGCCGTCGCAGTGCGCACCCCAGCTGCGGCCGTAATAGGCGCCGACGGCGAGTGCCCTGATCCGGTCGTCGTCGATGGCCGCGCCGGACCAGACATCGGGTTCGTCGTCGATGTCGGGGCCGGGGAATCCCGCGATTCGCGGACGCTGCACAGATCCTGCCGGTTGCATCGAGCCCACCCCTCTGCCGAGCCGAAACGTTGTGCCGCCAGATCTTACGACCGGTCCCGTATCTTTGTGGCAGCGAGGTCTCCTCGGCACGAAACCTAGCTCGCCACGCGCGGCACCTACATGATGATGCCGACCCCGACCAGGCAGACCAGTGCGCCCCGACCCTACGATTCAGCGCCCGAACGCGCGCAGCTGGTAGACCCCGCGCGAGGTGGCGACTATGGTGCCCGCGGTGTCGGTGACCACCGCCTCGAGCACGAAATCGGCCTTCCCCCGGGCCGCGGCCTCGGTGCTGATCCGTTCGATCTCCTCCTCGCTCAGCGTGGTCTCCGCGCGCAGGTCGCTGCGGGCCATCGCCCGGAAGGAGATCTCGAACGACTTCACCAGCGGATAGAACGCGCTGGTATCGAAGCTGGCCGCGGTGATTGCGCCGCCGAGCACCTCGGCGACGGTGAACTGCACACCCGCGTAGATGGCGCCGAAATGGTTGCCGTTGCCCTCGCTCGGCACGGTGGTGGCCGCGAATCCGCGGCGCACGTCGAGCGCGCGCACCCCCATCTTCGCCGCCGCCGGAACCATGAGTTCGATGGCGCTGTTGACGGTGTCGACCAAGTCGTCTGCGGGCATGGGCCGCGTCCTTTCCCGAACGGGACTCCGCTGTCCCGGCTCAGCCCAGGGTATCGGCGGTAGCGCACCGCGGCAGGGCGTTCTGTCGGTGCCCGGGGCTACCGTCGAGGCGTGGCGGAATACCGGGAACGCGCATCGCGGCTCGACCGAGCCGTCGTCTGGGCGCGCACCGGGCCCCCGCCCGACGACCCGGTCACGGTGTTCCCCGACGGCTGCATGGATCTGATCTGGACCGAGGGCACGCTGATGGTGGCCGGTCCCGACAGTCGTGCCTTCCACGTGCCACCTGCCCGGGCGACGGAATTCGTCGGAATCCGGTTCGCGCCGGGGACCGCTCCGGCATTACTGGGGATTCCGGCGGTGGAACTGCTGAATCAGCGCGTCGCCCTGGCCGCGATCGTCGCCGATCACCGAGCCCGTGAACTGGTCGATCGCGTGGACAACGCGCCCGACCGCGTGGCAGCGATGGAATCGATCGCGTGGCAATTCGCAGCCGAATCCGGCCCCGCCGACCCGGCGCTCACCGCGATCGTCGACACCATCGCCGGGGGCGCGACGGTGTCGGACACGGCGGCGCTGGCCGGGATGTCGGCGCGGCTGCTGCACCGGCGCTCACTGTCCGCGTTCGGCTACGGACCCAAGATGTTGGCCCGGATTCTGCGTTTTCAGCGCGCGCTCGCGGCGGTGCGCGCCGGTGTCCCGGCGGCGGAAACGGCCGCCGTCACCGGGTTCGCCGACCAGGCCCATCTGTCCCGAGAGTTCCGTGACCTGGCCGGATGCTCGGTCCGCGCGCTACAGGCCTGCTGATCGACCCGTCGACGCCCGGAAAGTCTCATTCGGCAACGTCGTGACGGAGGGTTACGCTCAAAAGGCACGCCCCGTCGTATGTGCCAGGCAAGTCCGAACCACCGACGAGAGGATGTGACCTGATGATCGACGAATCCGTGTATTCCACGCTTCGTATCGAGGCCGAGCGAGATGAGGTCCGTCGACTTGTCGTCGGCGCCGTCGTCGTCCGCCACCAGAGGGTTCTCATCCTGCGCCGCCGACGATCGGACTATCTGAGTGGTCGCTGGGAATTGCCGAGCGGTGTGGTCGAGCCGGGCGAGGCGCTCGACGACGCGGTGACCCGCGAGGTCGCGGAGGAAACCGGCCTGGAGGTCACCGGAATCAGCGACTACCTGGGCGAGTTCGACTATCTGTCCGGCGGCGGCGCCCGCACCAGGCAGTTCACCTTCGTCGTCGAGGTCTCCGCGACCGGACCGGTGACGCTGACCGAACACGACACGCACCTGTGGACCAGGCTGACCGGCGAACCACCGGTCAGCGACGAGGTGCGCGAGATCCTGGGCCGCTATCAGCAGCGTCAGCGCGATCCGCGCGGCTGGTCGGCCTATTCGCTGGGCAACGGCGCGTAGAGGTCGATGCCCTGGCCGTCGGGGTCGGCGAGCGTGGCGTAGCGCTGGCCCCAGACGGCGTCCCACGGCGCGAGTTCACCGTGGTAGCCGGCGTCGACGAGCTCGCCCCAGAGCTTGTCGACCTCGGCCGGATCGGCGCAGCGGAACGCGATGCCGCTGCGGCCGGGGCCGGTCGGCGGCTGCCAGCCGGGGACGAACGAGGCGATCACCTGTTCGGTGTCCAGCGCCAGGCGCAGGCCACCGCCGAGTGGCGCCTCGGTGTGGCCCTCGGTTTCCGCACCGTCGGGGAACGCCAGCCCCAGCTTGCGGTAGAAGGCCACCGAGGCGGCCATATCGGAGACGACGATCGAGACGACATCGAGCTGTGGAGTCATATCCGCAGCGTAGACACGGGCGTGTGGTGTCGTCTTGAACGAATCGGACCTCGGCGCGACAGATCTCAGCGCGCGGGCACGGGCACCAGTTCGGCGATGAGGTTGCCGATCAGGATCTGCAGACGATCACGAATGCTGCGGACCACCTCGATCGGCTGCCCGGCGGGATCGGCGAGAACCCAGTCGCGATAACTGATTCCGGGGAAATACGGGCACACCTCGCCGCAGCCCATGGTGACCACCACGTCGGACACGCCGACGGCATCGTCGGTGAGCGGCTTGGGCCGTTCACCGGCGATGTCGATGCCGATCTCGGCCATCGCTGCGACCGCGGCGGGGTTCAGCTCGGCGGCCGGCTCGCTGCCCGCCGTCCGCACCTCTATCCGGCCACCGGCCATCGCCCGTAGGAAACCCGCTGCCATCTGTGACCTGCCCGCATTGTGGACGCAGACGAACAGCACGCTGGGAGTGTGGGCCATGGTCGCCCTTTCGGTGCAGGGGCGAAGTGCTTGTGGCGCTTCGGATATCGCCGACCATCATTCCATCCGGACAGGTGGGTGTGGGCGCGACCGGCGACACCGTCGTCCGGCGGACGTCCGCATCGCCCGCCGTCAGTCCAGCGGCCCGAGCACCCGGTTCACGTAATCGTTGGCGAACACGCCGGTGGGGTCGAAGCGGCGGCGCACCGCGGCGAAGCGGTCCCATTCGGGGTAGCGCGTGCGCAGCGTCTCCGCGGTCTGGAAGTGCCGCTTACCCCAGTGCGGCCTGCCCTGATACCGGTCGAACACCGCTTCGCAGGCGCGGAAATACGGCTCCCACACCATGCCCTCGTACTGGTGCACTGCGATGTAGCAGGTGTCGCGCCCGCCCGCCGGGGACAGGAACGCGTCGTCGGGGGCCACCCAGCGCACCTCGATCGGCATCGGGGTGTCGAATCTCTTGGTCAGATCCAGGATTTCGGTGATCGCGGCGCGGGCGTGTTCGCGCGGGATCGCGTACTCCATCTCGGTGAACTTGACCAGGCGCGGACTGGCGAAGACCCGGTAGGACCGGTCGATCTTGCGGTTGTTGCTGCCCGCCTGGGTCGCGACGCGGTGGATCGCGGGCACGGCGGCGGGAATCCGCCTGCCCACCTTGCACATTCCGTCGAAGAGGTGGTTCGAGAGCAGGACGTCGTTGAGCCACGCGCTCGCCCGGCCGCGCGGCTGCTCGGGCGCGGTGGTGCGGTTGCTCGACTTGGTCATCGCCACCTCGCTGTGCGCGAAGGCGAAGAACTCGAAATGGTCGCTGCCGTCGGCGAGTTCGTCGAGGGTGTCGAGCACGTCGGCGATCGGGACCGGCCGCTCGACGAGGTCGAGCACGAACGAGGGCTCGAGTTGCAGGGTCGCCGCGGTGACGATGCCGAGCGCGCCGATGCTGACCCGCGCCGCCCGCCAGCCGTCGGGGTCGGTCTCCTCGTTGAGCTCGACCCTGGTGCCGTCGGCGCGCATGACCTCCACCGAATGCAGCGCCGCGGAGATATTGCGCAGCTTGGCACCGGTGCCGTGGGTACCGGTGGCGGTCGCGCCCGCGATGGTCTGGGTGTCGATATCGCCCAGGTTGGGGAAGGCGAGGCCGTGCGAGTGCAGCAGCGGGCTCGCCGCGTGCAGGGTCATTCCGGCTTCGACCCGGACGCGGCCGGTCGCGGTGTCGACCTCGAGCACGCGGTCCAGGCCGCCCAGATCGATCAGGGTGCCGTCGGTGAGCACGGCGTCGGTGAACGAATGGCCCGATCCCGCGACGCGCACGGTCCGGCCCGCGGCGGCGGACTCGGCGACGATCTCGGCCAGTTCTTCGACGTCGCGCGGTGCGGCGACGACGGCGGGTGTGCAGCGCTGCTCGCCTGCCCAGTTCACCCAGGTGCTCTTGGTCATGTGTCCAACAGTAGAGGATGGACTGTGACGCGCGCTACTGCACGGGGGTGGAAGTACTGCTCAGCGGCGCCGGCCGAGGCAGGCCGCCGCCTTGGCGCGCTCCACCTCGTCGTCGGTCAGTGGGGCGACGAGCAGCGGCCTGCGCGGGACGGCGTCGGTGCGGACGCCGTTGAGGGTGATGGCCATATACCGTTGCCAGACTTCGGGATTCACCGGTCCGGCGAACTCGGCGAAGGCGTTCACCATGTGGATCAGCGCGAAGAAATCGGTGGTCGTGACATCGGGGTGCACGGCCCCCGCATTGCGCGCGCGGTCGATGATCGCCGTCACCGAGGGGCGGATCCGGTCACGCAGTTCGGCGAAGCGGGCCGGATCCTCCTCGAGCTCGAGCATCACCTCGCCGAAGCCGCGGTTGGTCGCCAGGTGCCTGCACGCGTCCTCGAAGAACTCCACCAGGCCCAGCCAGGGGTCGGGGTTGTTCATCGCCGCGTCGGCCGCGTCGGCGAAGTCGACCATGTGCTGGTCGAAGACCTCGGCGATGAGCTCCTTCTTGTTCGCGAAGCGACGGTAGACGGTGCCGACGCCGACGCCCGCGCGCTCGGCGACGTCGTCGAGGGTGATCTCCAGGCCGTGATCGGCGAACAGTTCACGAGCGGCCGCGACGATGCGCGCCTGGTTGCGCGCGGCATCGGCACGCAGGCGGCGGGGTGGTGCGGCAGTCGTCGTGGCGTGATTCACAGCTACATCCTACCAATCGATGGATTAAGTGGAGGTGGTTTCTCCGTTACTCTGGTAGCTTCGAATGAAGCGGAGGCGGTATCTCCGATTATGCCACTTACATCGAACCCAGCCGACTTACAAGGGGAGTTATGACCACCACACTCGACACCGGGACGAAGCGTCCCGCGGCCGCGGATACCGGCCGCCGCGGGTCGCACGCCCTGCGCTGGTGGGTGCTTGCCGTGCTCGGCATCGCCCAGCTGATGGTCGTGCTGGACGCGACGATCGTGAACATCGCCCTGCCCGCGGCCCAGGCCGACCTCGGCTTCGGCGACGCCGACCGGCAGTGGGTCATCACCGGCTACGCCCTCGCCTTCGGCAGCTTGCTGCTGCTCGGCGGCAGGCTCAGCGACCTGTTCGGTCGCCGCAACACCTTCATCATCGGCCTGATCGGCTTCGCGGTGGCCTCCGCGATCGGCGGCGCGGCCACCAGTTTCGAGATGCTCGTCGCCGCCCGCGTCGGCCAAGGCGTCTTCGGCGCGCTGCTCGCGCCCGCCGCGCTCTCGCTGCTGACGGTCACCTTCACCGAACCCGGTGAACGGGCCAAGGCCTTCGGCATCTTCGGCGCCGTCGCCGGTGCCGGTGGCGCGATCGGCCTGCTGCTCGGTGGCGCGCTCACCGAATGGGCGTCGTGGCGCTGGGCGATGTACGTCAACCTGATCTTCGCCGCCGTCGCGCTGGTCGGCGCCGTGCTGCTGCTGGCCAAGCACGTCTCGAACGCGCGGCCCAAGCTGGACTGGCCGGGCACGATCACCGTCACCGCGGCGCTGTTCGGCATCGTCTACGGCTTCTCGCAGGCCGAGACCGAAGGCTGGACCGCGCCCTCCACGCTGGCCTTCCTGCTCGGCGGCGCGGTGCTGCTCGCGGCGTTCGTGTGGCTGGAGACCCGGGTGGCGCACCCGCTGCTGCCGCTGCGCATCGTCGCCGACCGCACCCGCGGCGCGGCCTACCTGACCGTGTTCATCATGGGCATCGGGATGTTCGCGATCTTCCTGTTCCTCACCTACTACATGCAGCTGACCCTGCAGTACTCGCCGATCATGACCGGTGTCGCGTTCCTGCCGATGGTCGCGGGCATGGTGGCCTCCTCGACCACCGCGCCCTCGCTGCTGCTGCCCAGGGTCGGACCCAAGGTCGTCATCAGCGGCGGCTTCCTCGTCGCCGCGGCGGGCATGCTCTGGCTGACGCAGATCGGCCTGGACACCGGCTACGCCACCCACATCCTGCCCGCGCTGGTTCTGCTCGGCCTCGGTCTCGGTGGCGCGATGTCGGTCGCCTTCCAGGGGTCGACCGCCGGTGTGGACCACGAGGATGCCGGTGTCGCCTCGGCGATGGTCAACACCAGCCAGCAGGTCGGCGGCTCCATCGGCACCGCGCTGCTGAGCACGATCGCGGCGTCGGCGATGACCGACTACGTGTCCGCGCATCAGCCCGGCCCGCTGACCATGGCGCAGGCCGCGATCGAGAGCTACACCACCAGCTTCTGGTGGGCGACAGCGACATTCGTGCTCGGCGCGATCGTGATCGGTGTGCTCATGCCGAACACGGTGCCCGCTCCGGCCGAAGGCGAGCCGGTGCTGGCGCACTGACTCGCTGATCCGCACGACGATGGCCCGGACCGACAATCGGTCCGGGCCATCGGTGTTGATCGGCGTCTCGATACCATGAGCAACGACCACCGTCGGATCAGCAGGGGAGGGCAGCGCCATGACATCGCGGCCCCCGGCGCTCGATCCCGCCGTCCTCGCGGCGATCTCGGTGGGCGGCGGCCTCGGCGCGAGCGCCCGATTCGCCGCCGGACACTGGTGGCCGGTACATCCGGGGGAGTTCCCGTGGTCGACGCTGGCGGTCAATGTGTCCGGCTGCTTCGCGATCGGGGTGCTGATGGTGGCGGTCACCGAACTGTGGGCGGCGCCGAAACTGGTGCGCCCGTTCCTGGGAGTCGGTGTGCTGGGCGGGTTCACGACTTTCTCCACCTTCGCCGTCGAGCTTCGTAGACTGATCGACACCGGTGCGGTGGGCACGGCGGTGGCCTATCTCGGCCTGTCGGTGCTCGCCGGACTGGGTGCCGTGGCCGTGGCCGTGATCGCGACCCGGTGGGTGGCAGGCGCCGGACGGCGGACCACGTGAATCCGAGGACGGAAGGGTGCCATCCGATGGTCGAGATGTGGGCTACCGCGCGCGGAGGCCGGGGATGACGGCGGTGCTCGTGCTGGCGGGCGGAATGCTCGGCGCCCCCGCTCGCTACCTGGTCGATCGGGCGGTGTCCGCGCGCTTCCCGGCGGGGCTGCCATGGGGGACGCTAACCGTTAATATTGTCGGTTCGGCGTTGCTCGGTGGTCTGATCGGCGCGAGTGCGGGCAGTGCGCTGCTGGCGTTCGCGGCAACCGGCTTCTGTGGTGCGCTGACCACGTTCAGCACGTTCGGTTACGAGACGGTCCGTCTGGTGACCGAGGGCGCCTACGTGTACGCCGTGGGCAACGTCGTGATCAGCGTCGCGGCGAGCCTGGCCGCGGTGTACGCCGCCGCGTCCCTTACCCAGTGGTTGTGCGCATGATCCTCATGACCAGCCGCGCGCAGCCGACACGGAAGGGAACACCCACCATGGCCCACGATCGCGCCGGACGGCCCGCCCGCCCGACCGACCTGGTGGACATCGCCCACCTGGTCACCGCGTACTACAGCCGCGTGCCCGATCCGGCCGAACCGAGTCAGCAGGTCGTGTTCGGCACCTCCGGCCACCGTGGCTCCAGCGAGGATTGCGCGTTCAACGAGGCGCACATCATGGCGATCACCCAGGCGATCGTCGAATACCGCGCCACCCGTGGCATCACCGGCCCGGTCTATCTGGCCCGCGACACCCACGCCCTGTCCGAGCCCGCGTGGACCACCGCGCTCGAGGTGCTCGCGGGCAACGACGTCACCGCCGTGGTCGACGCCCGCGACCGCTACACCCCGACCCCCGCGCTGAGTCACGCTGTGCTGCGCCACAATCGGGGCGGCACCAAGCATCAGGCCGACGGCATCGTGGTCACCCCGTCGCACAACCCGCCGCGCGACGGCGGCTTCAAATACAACCCCCCGCACGGCGGCCCGGCCGACACCAAGGCCACCGACGCCATCGCCGCCCGCGCCAACGAGCTGCTGCGCGGCGGCCTAGCCGCGGTGAAGCGGGTGTCGCTGACGCAGGCGCTGAGCACCCACGTCGAGCGCTACGACTACCTCGACCACTACGTCGCCGACCTGCCGAACGCGTTGAACCTGGACGCGATTCGCGGCGCGGGTATCCGGATGGGCGCCGACCCGATGGGCGGCGCGAGCGTGGACTACTGGGAGGAGATCGGCCAGCGTTTCGATCTCGAACTGGAAGTGGTCAACCCGTTCGTCGACCCGACCTGGCGCTTCATGACCCTCGACAGCGACGGCCAGATCCGGATGGACCCGTCCTCCCGGCACGCCATGGCGGCCCTGGTCGGCATCAAGGACGACTACGACATCTCCACCGGCAACGACGCCGACGCCGACCGGCACGGCATCGTCACTCCCGACGGTGGCCTGATGAACCCCAACCACTTCCTGGCCGTCGCGATCGAATACCTGGTCGCGAACCGGATGTGGTGGGACGCGCTGACCAAGATCGGCAAGACCGTGGTCAGCTCGTCGATGATCGACCGGGTCGTCAATGTGCTCGGCCGCGACGTCTACGAGGTGCCCGTCGGGTTCAAGTGGTTCGTGCCCGGATTGTTCAGCGGCAGCCTGGCATTCGGTGGCGAGGAGAGCGCGGGCGCGTCTTTCCTGCGGATGGACGGCACCGTGTGGACCACCGACAAGGACGGCATCCTGCTGGCGCTGCTCGCCGCCGAGATCGCCGCCGTTACCGGCCAGACCCCGTCCGCCCGCTACGGCGAGCTGGAACGCCAGTACGGCAGCCCCGCCTACGCGCGCATCGACGCGGCGGCCACCAGCGCGCAGAAGGCCAAGCTCGCGGCGCTGACTCCCGACGCCGTTACCGGCACCGAGATCGCGGGCGAGGAGATCACCGGCATCCTCACCACCGCGCGCGGCAACGGCGCACCGCTGGGCGGTCTGAAGGTGACCACCGAGAACGCCTGGTTCGCCGCCCGGCCGTCCGGCACCGAGGACAAATACAAGATCTACGCCGAATCGTTCCTCGGCTCCGAGCATCTGACCCAGGTGCAGGCCGCCGCCGAGGAGATGGTGAACCAGGCGCTGAGCGAGTGAGCGCTCCGGCGAAGGTTCGGCTACCGGCCGAGATCTGGGTACTGATCGCGGCGGCCTTCGTCATCGCACTCGGTTTCGGCCTGGTCGCGCCGGTCCTGCCGCAGTACGCGCGCGAATTCGGCGTCGGGATCGCGGCGGCCTCGGCGATCGTCAGCGCGTTCGCCCTGATGCGGTTGCTGTTCGCGCCCGCCAGTGGGCGGCTCGTGCAGAAGCTGGGCGAGCGGCGGGTGTATCTGGCCGGCATCCTGATCGTCGCGTTGTCGACCGGTGCGTGCGCGCTGGCCCAGACGTATTGGCAACTGCTGGTGCTGCGTTCGCTCGGCGGCGTCGGGTCGACGATGTTCACGGTGTCGTCGATGGCGCTGATCATCCGGGTGTCCCCGCCCGCCGCGCGCGGACGGGTCTCGGGGATCTACTCGACCAGCTTCCTGATCGGCTCGCTGCTCGGTCCGCTGGTCGGCGGCGGCCTGGCCGGTCTCGGGCTGCGCGCGCCGTTCCTCATCTACGCGGCCGCGCTGCTGATCGTGTGCGGCATCGTCTTCGTCGGGCTGCGCGAATCGCCGGTGCTGGCGGTCGAGGAGGGCACGGCCGCACCGGAATTCACCTTCCGCCACGCCTGGTCCGAACCTGCCTATCGCGCGGTCCTGCTGTCGAGTTTCGCCGGCGGCGCCGCGGTGTTCGGTGTGCGAATGGCGTTCGTTCCGCTGCTGGTCGTGGAGATTCTCGAGCAGGAATCGGGCATGGCCGGTGTGGCGCTGACCGTGTTCGCCGCGGGTAATGCCGCCGTGCTGTTCGTGTCGGGGCGGTTGTCGGACCGGTTCGGCCGTAAACCGTTCCTGATCGCGGGGTCGGCGATCTGCGCGGTCGGCACCGGTGTGCTCGGGTTCGCGCCCTCGCTGCCCTGGTTCCTGGCAGCCTCCTTCGTCGCCGGGGTTGGGTCGGGGATGTTCAGCCCGGCGCAGCAGGCGGCGCTGGCCGATGTGATCGGCGCCCGTGCGCGCGGCGGACCGGTGCTGGCGGCGTTCCAGATGGCGGCGGATCTGGGCACCGTGCTCGGACCGATCGGGATCGGCTGGGTGGCCGAGCGCACCTCGTTCGGGGTTGGCATGGCGGTCACCGGTGGCGTGCTCGCGGTGTCGGCGGCGGTGTGGCTGGTGACGCCGGAACCGTCCCGGATCAAACATCCCGAGGACCCGGAGCACCCCGATCACGCCGGTGACGGCATCGACCCGCAGTGCACCTGCGACGGCTGCCCCGACGGGGTCCCTGTGGTGCGCACCGGCATGGTGTCATCGCTGCGGCCGGTCGACTCCGACCAGACGAAACGATAGATCCGCAGGTCAGCGAGATATTTATCGGCCCCGTCGGCGAGCCGCCGGTGACTCGAGGCAAAGTGGACGGGTGAGCAGCGCCGGTTCCCAGCACAATCCCCGCCCCGTGTCGAGCAACACCACCTATGCCTTGGCCGCGGTGGCCCTCGTCGTCATCGGGCTCCTCGTGTTCGCCGCGTTCAAGGGGAACAAGACGGCGCCCACCGAGGTACGCAACGACGGCTACGGCGCCGTGCGCGAGCCCGCCGTGCAGGTCGCGATCCAGCCCGCGGGCGTCATCCGCCTCGGCCGCCCCGACGCACCGAAGACCGTCGACATCTTCGAGGACCCGATCTGCCCCGCCTGCGGCGTGCTGGAAACGACATTCGGCCAGGAACTCGCCCAGAAGATCGACGAGGGCAAGCTGGCGGTGAACTACCACTTCGTGGCGTTCCTCGACCCCCAGTCCAAGAGCAAGGACTACTCCACCCGCGCGATCGCCGCGAATCTCTGTGTCGTCCAAACCGGTTCGGGCCCCACCTACAGCAAATTCCACGAGGCCCTGTTCACCACCAAGCAGCCCGACGAGGGCGGCGCCGACCTGAGCAACCCCGCCCTGGCCACCCTCGCCATCGAATCCGGCGCCCCCGAATCCGTCGGTCCGTGCATCACCAACGGCACCCAGCTCGACGCCGCCCGCACCGCCGCGAAGCAGAACCTCGACGACCTCGACGCCCGCACCGGCAACAAGGCCGCCACCCCCGCCGTCTACGACGGCACCACCAAGATCGACTGGACCGACGAGAACTGGGTCGTGAACCTCGCCCCCTGACCACCCCCACGTGAGGTTCGGCACATTCTACTCCGCCCCCACCCACCCCGCCTTCCACGCACGCCCCACCAACCCCGCCCAGAACTCCACTTTTCTGCCTTCTACCAGCCGATTTGTTGTCCCCGAGAGGCATGGTGTAACTTCATTCAGGCAGCAGCGAGAGCCGCTGAAACAACAAAACACGGGGCTATGGCGCAGCTGGTAGCGCACCACACTGGCAGTGTGGGGGTCAGGGGTTCGAGTCCCCTTAGCTCCACAGAAATAGCAGGTCAGGCCCGGTCTCAGACCGGGCCTGACCTGTTTTTCTATGTCCAGCCCCCCCGTTTACCCCCCCGTTCTGGTGCTAGGTTCTGTTCGCGGTACCGCCTATTGCGGTTGTGGTGCTTCTGCCGGGTGATGCCGAGGATCCGGCAGCATCTGTCCACGGGCGCCCCGGCGTCGACGAGTCGGTCAATCACCGGGGGCGAGTGCGGGTGTTGCTGCATGTCCTGCATCGAGCGTCCGACGAGTACGTGTGTGGTGCCTGCCTGACCGAGGAAGTGGCCGAACACGGTGTGAGATCAGCCCTGGACCATCTACCTGACGATGTATGCCTCGAGACGATGGGCTGCTGGCAGGAAGTGGTCGATGGGTGGGCATGACGAGCAGGTGATCGGGCGGCGAACGAGGCAGGGCGGCCGGCGTTGGCCGAGGACCAGGTCGGTATCGTCGCGCTACGACTAGGGTCCGTACTGCTGCATTCGTCCGGGCCAAGCCCTCGACGCTTGTACGCTGCCGGTTGATCGTGCCCCCGTGGCTGAGGCCAGCCGAACTAGATCCTCCCACTCACGCCGACCGGATGGTGTCCGCTACTATCACGATCGTGACTAAGTATCTCGTGACCGGCGCCGCAGGGTTCATCGGTGCGAACTACGTCCATCATCTCCTGCAACAGGAAGCAGATACAGATGTCATCGCTGTCGACTATCTAGGCTTCGCCGCTAACGAAGCGAACCTTGACGCTGTCATGGACAGGATCGTATTTCACAAGGTGGACATTAGCGACTTTGAGGCCATGGCTGCGTTGTATCGTCGTCACAGGCCCGATTACGTGATCAATTTTGCAGCTGAGTCGCATAACGACCGAGCGATCCTTGGTCCGTCGGAATTCATGCGTTCCAACGCACTCGGTGCGCAAGTTATGCTTGAGTGCAGCCGACTCTATCCGGTTAAGTCACACGTTCACGTTTCGACCATCGAAGTGTACGGAGAGTTGCCCGCTGAGAGGCCGTACTTCACTGAACGATCACCGCTTAATGCAAAGACACCTTACAGTGCAGCAAAAGCAGCAGGCGACCAGATGGTGCGGGCTTATATGTCAACCTATCCGAACATGAATATTCGCCTAACTCACTGCGCAAACAACTATGGCCCTTTCCAGCATCCTGAGAAGCTGATACCGTTAGCGATCGCAAAAGTTCTACGAGGGCGGAAAGTCCCACTTTATGGAGATGGGCTGCAATCAAGAGACTGGCTGCACGTAGCCGACCATTGCAATGCTGTACACCGCGTGCTGCTAGCCGAGCTTGATCCAATTCATCCCGATGCGGCAACCGACCCTGGGCGCCTGCCGATCTTTGATATCTCATCGCGTAATGAAGTCACCAATCAGGAGATTGTGCACGGAATCATTACTGCGCTTGGTCGTCACCCGGAAGAATGGATTGAATATATCCCCGATCGGCCGAACCATGACCGACGATACGTGATTGAGCCGACCAAAATTGAGACCGAGCTCGGGTGGTATCCGACACGGGACTTCCGCTCTACCCTTCGTCAGACCGTTGAATGGTATGTCGATAATCGTGATTGGTGGGAACGGATCATATCCAAGACCGGCGAGCCTGGGTTTGACTGGAGCCAACCTTTGGGTTCAACTGCCGTCTGAGTCGCCCCGGTGAGTCCGGAGACATATTGGTGTGACAGCTCGGCTGGTCGCCGGGCTGGGTGTCGAGCGTAGTAGGCCGCTTCCACCTCGACACGCGGGATATCGCCGCTGTATTGATAGAGGCGCCGGTGGTTGAACCAGTTCGGTCTTGTAAAGGCCGTTGATCGTCTCGGCGAAGGCGTTGTCATAGGAAGGCCGACCGCGCCGACCGACGGCTGAATCCCAGCCTCGGCAAGACGTCCGGTCAGCGCGATAGCAGTATAATGAGCGCCCCTATCTGCATGGTGCACAACATCTTTCACGTCAGAACCAGCTTTCTCCCGAGTCCAGATCGCGTGCTCGATCGCGTCGAGAACCAACGCGGTCTTCATCGTTGTCGAGGTGCGCCCACCCAGAATCCGCCGGGAATAGGCATCGATGACGAACGCGACATATACCCACCCCGACCACGTCGACACATACGTGATGTCGGCGACTCACAACCGATTCGGCGCCACCGGCGCGAACCGGCGTCGCACCAGATCCACCGGCCGCGGCGCGGCCGGATTAGCGACCGTGATGCGTTTGATCCGGCCACGCGCCGCACCTGCCAGGCCGTGGGCTTTCATCAATCGTTCGACCGTGCAGCGGGCTACCGTGATGCCCTCACAATTGAGCTGCAACCACACCTTCCGGGCCCCATAGACACCGAAATCTCGCCGCGAACGCGCCTGATCTGGACCTTCAACTCCTCGTCGGCGACTTCGCGTTACGTCGGAAAATGGCGCCGCTGTTCATAATAGGTCGATGGGGCGATCTTCACGCCGAGCTCGGCGAGCGCGGCGCAGACCGACTCAACACCCCATCGCAAGCCGCCGTTGTCGCCGTCGCCCTGGTGTTCGCTGATGAACCTGATGGTCGGCGCTAGGGAGGTCCAGTTCGGCCGCGAAGAAAGCCGACGCGGCTCTCAGGATTCCGTTGGCGCGCTTGAGTTCTGGGTTCTCGCGCCGCAGCCGCTGCAACTCCGGAGACTCATCGCTGGTGATGCCGGGACGGGGCACCCTCATCGACCTGGGCCCCCTGTACCCACTGACGGACCGTCTCCGGTGTTGCGACACCCAGCAGGTCAGCCACGACCCGCATCGTGGCCCACTCCGACTTGTGCTGATCACGGACCTCGACCAGCATCCGTACCGCACGCTCACGCAACTCCGGCGGGTACTTGCTCCTCGACATGACTCCATCCTCTCCAAGAGATGAAGTCCCCGGACATGCCGGGGCGACCCAGTTGGTGCCGGTCCGGATATGTGCATGATGACCCGGGGGGATCGTCATTGTTCCGGCCTCGTTGCCCTCGAAGAGTGGATCTAGAGCGGGATCCCTCGTGATCGATCAATAGCCCGACCACGATCTGCGGGTCTAGCCGGCATTCTTCGCCCATCTTGGCATTGCCAAGCGAGTCCTCCTTCCGCGCTTTGAAACACTGGGTGGCCACGTGAGACGAGCACAAACCCGACCCCTCGGGCCTTAGAGCCCTATCACGTTTGGTTGCTGAGAGTCATCGCCAGCAGATTCGCGCTGCACCGAGATTCAGGAATCCGTAGTGGATGTCGATGGGACATTCCCATCGGACAGCGAGGCGTCGGTACTGGTGAAGCAGGACGGAGGTCTGCTCCACGACCCAGCGGCCGACAGTGACCTTGTCTCGGTACCTCGGCGAAGGATCTGCCGGAGATCCCTCGCCTGCCCAGCTCGGTATAGCCCATATCGGAATCAGATTCTTGATCCGACGCCGTAGTCGCCCCGCTCGGCACGTAGCGGCCTGACACCATCGAGCACGACCGGCAGCATCACGTGGTCGTTGACATTGGCAGCGGAGAGCCTGACGACGAGCGGAAATCCGTTGCCGCAGGCCAGAATAAGATGCTTGGAACCGGGTCTTGCCACGGTCTACCGGGCTGGGTCTCGTCGCGACGCCCAGTTTCTGGCCCGCACATGCGAATCGTCAATCATGACCCGGTCGGAGGCCGATCAACCCGGCGGGTTGCTGCGGTCCAGGAGCGCTTGGTGCATCTGTTCAAACACCCGACGGCTGCCAGTCCCGCAACCTGAGCCAACACATCATCCCGGATCCGAATCCTAGTTCCCGAGGCAGGTCTTCCCATCCGATCCCGATGAACTGAACGAACAGGATGCCCTGGAACACCAGGGTCGTGCTGGGCCGGGCCCGGTGTTTATCGGCTTCGCTGGCAGTAGCGGTTCGACAACCGCACACAACTCATCATCCACGACCAAAGACGAAACATCCTGCACAACCACATGTCTCACTGACAACGGTCGAACACAGTCGGAGCTCTAAACACTTGCAGGCCAAGATGTTCGGTAGCTCTCCGCCCCGCTACGTGGCAGAACGCGGGCGATCGTGGATCGCGACGGGTATCGACAGGAACCCGCTCAGCACCCGGGTGGTATTCGGATTGCTGGTCGGCCCGATGGGCAACGCTAACGTGGCAAAACGACGCCACTAAATCGAGCAATGTCGTCGGCGAACTCTCCGAACCCGAGCCGTTGATAGGCGGTGTGCAAGCAAATGGCCCAACACCATCGACGCAGACGCGGCGACCGTCGCCGCTGTGACCGACGATAGTCGACCTGGTCCAGCGGCACTTGTTGGTCAAGAACGCGTCGACCGGCATGTCGACGGGCCCGAGCTTGGGCCAGCAGTGCGAGGTCTCCGCGGTGTGGGCTGAGCCAACGTGCTCGACTACCTATATCGGGCGGCCACACCTGTGCAGGGTCTGCATCGCGGTGGCGCCCGAGGCAGCCGTCACTTTGCGTATGAACGGGCCCACGAGACCCGACCCTACCGCCGCCACCGCCTGGATAGGGGTTCTAGTAGCCATTCGGCTACAACAGATTCCATCACTCCAGGGTCGCAGCACTACTGGTCTCGGAACTGCCCGATGGAGAACCACATCAGGAGGCCGAGCAACGAGAGACGCCCTCCGAGGGGCGATCCCTGCAACTGGAAGGATCCTCGCCTACAGATTCAGCGTCGCCGCCCCAGGGCATCAATAGTGTGCGTAACTAACGATAGATAATCGCTATATCTGCAGATGATGACGATCGCGGTTTCTGGATGGAGGTGAGCCCTCTTGGGGTTGACTCTAAGGGGGGCACTCCCGACCGATGGACTAGGTCGCCCGCGACTATGTGACGCTCATCACATAAATTTGTCAACATTGCCTCCATCTGGTGATACTGGCCAGAACACTCGACAGGAAATATCCGCGTCAAGCGTCACTCAGGGGAGGGGTACAAGACTTGTTTTTTGCGCACGCGATCGATTCTCATCGGAGAATCGCCATTAGTTATGACACCACGTGGTGGGGAACGCAATCTTTAAATCGTGGACACCTAGCGTTCAGCAATGCAATTCGCTCCAAATTCGAGGATGCTGCGTCGAACATTAATGGCAGCCTCCGGCGATGCGTAGCTGAGACGTGGAGATGATCTGAGCATGAGTCGACCACGAGATATGGTTGAGTACCAAGTAGGAAATATAATCGCAGAACTGCTCAAGTTGGAGCCAGAACGCATCAATCACGATACAGACTTCTTCGCTTCAGGCGGTAACTCGTTTCTAGCGGGTGCGCTGATCGGTAGGATTGAGCGCGCATTGGGCGCCCAAGTCAGTCTCAAGGAAATTCTGTCGAAATCCACTGTTGCAGAAATAGCCGTGAATTGTCGCCGCGCCATCGGTGCCGAGAATCGCGAGGACCTACTTTTCGACCTTGGCGACGAACCGGCAGGAAATACCCAGAATGTATTCTTCGTGCACGGTCGCAGTGGTGAAGTCTATTTTCTCCAACCGGCGATTAGTCTTGCACGAAAAACGCGGAGATCCTTTCCTGTGGTCGCGATTCGTTCGCGCGGTCTTGATGGCAAGCACGAGCCGCTACAAACGATCGAACAGATGGCAGACCTCTATGCGGCGAAGATTGTCCAACATCAGCCGCAGGGGCCATACACCCTTGCTGGATTCTGCCTCGGTGGGATGATCGCATGGGCAGTTGCTCAGCGGCTTATCACCCGAGGAAGCGAAGTCCGAGAGCTGCTGCTCTTTGACACCGTACCGAGCGACCAGGCGCTTCAGGCCAGTGAAAAGTCTCTTCTCGTCGACGGAACCCATCCGCTGCTTGAGCGCCTCGCGAAGACTCATCTCAGCCACAGCGAGACCACCTTCGGTGTGAGTACCTGGGCCGACATCGTAGCCGAATTCCACGAACACAGTCTATTGCCGTTGGATGTTACGCCGGCCCATTTCCAAAGAAGAATGCAAGTTACGGGACGCAATCTGGTGGCTTTCCTCGACTATCGGCCGAGCAAGGTAGACACAAAGATCCGGGCCGTCTTCGGGTCAAGCGTGGACGACCAGGACCGGTCCGCCGCGACATCGACATATCGCGGACTGTCTCGAGCTGCTGATTTCCAAACAGTCGACTCCGAGCATGGCGAGTTCTTTGCGAGCGAAGCGGTATTCAAGATGCTGTCGAAGAACTAAATTTAGAACCATATGTACATAGCCACGGCGTACGTACTTAAGTATTGCGCTGGTCGATGGAGTTCGGGGCCATCGGTGGACGTGGCCACGGCCCGCACGCCAGGCGAAATTACTAGTAGGCAGCACGCAGCATGGGCTATTAACGAACGTTATTCCGCATCGAATTGGAGATGAGGCGTGAGAGGTCAAGGACTCGATCCTGAGAAATTCTCTCGACAGGCATACACGCAGTTTCAAACCTGGTTGAGTGAGAGCGGGGGGGTAGAGGGATGTCCGGTTAATTGCACATACTGTTTCTTCAAGTTGGACGGCCAGACTCCAAAGCGTCCAGACATTCACTTGACGCCCTCGGAGACAGTCGATCTTCTCCAAAATGCTGACACCTATCATCCAGATATGCCGATACATTTCGGCAGTCAAACAGACGCATTTGCGACGCCAGCGAATATAGCATACTACAGCTCTGTGCTTGAGCAGTATGGTAGGTCTGAGTGCGTGAATCCACTGGTGTTCATTACAAAACGTAGTATTCCGGACAGCTTCATGCGACTGGCAAAATCAATCAGCCAGCCGGTTGTTTTTTACATCAGCTACTCCGGCTTGGCCGGGAGCGGTCTCGAGCCGACTGTCAGTAGCGCCGTGCTTCAGGACAATTTCATCCGCCTCGAAGAACTCGATCTTCCGCGCGTGCACTATTGGCGCCCATTTGTTCCACAAAACTCGCATCCTGACGTCATCGCCGAAATACTGGAGTTCGTTTCGGAGCATGCGTTATGCTCAGCTGTGAACGGATTGAAGCTAAACGACGGCATCCGTGACCACGTGGCACCATTCTGGCCCGAGCTGATGGATATTGATTACGAATTCGAGAATGTCGGCGACTTTTGGCCCGCTGGTGTTCGGAACTTCCTACGCGAGTACGCGCAAGGAGTCCGACCAGACTATCCGTTGTTCTTCGACACCGCCTGTGCACTAGCATTCGCACTTCGAAAGCCGGATATTCAGGGTGCTTTGAGCGGGCGAGAATGCTTGGATAGTCAATGCCCCTCTGCGCAGCGCAAGAAGTGTCACTCTGCACACCAGAGGCCTTCGCTTGACTTGGTTCGGCAAGCTGGTGAAGCGGTAGGAATAGAAAGCGCGAACATAACAATGGCTGATGATGTCATACTTGTGAGTTCAAGCGTGCCTACGGAATCACTAACTTATATGCGGACCGTATTGCGGTATCCGATCAAGAGCATGTCGGTGGACTACCTTGGTCACAACTGGGCCAGCAACATCGATGCTCTGCAGCCGATAGTTGAGGTTCCCTGGCGCACGCCTTCGGTCGGAAACCTTCTGATATCGACTACGGGATTTGATAAGAAGAAAACCACCGAACAGTTCGGTTGTGGCTGCGGCGATGCCAGCATCTAGCAATCGATGTTCGGGTATTCCCAAAGCCTGCAGGATTCGACGGTAATGTCGATACTTCAGCTAACGAGTCAGAAGATACCGCTGCCACAGTGGATGGCAAGCTTCGGCGAAGCCGCAGCGATATGTCCCAGCGGCCTGAGTCAAGGAAACTAACATGATCACAACAATGGTTACTGGCGGTGCCGGATATATAGCGTCAAGGCTGGTGCCGGAGTTAGTCCGAAGTGGTCGTCGGGTCGTGGTCGTGGACTCGCTGCTCTATGGCCAGAAAGCGCCACAGTCTTCGAACGACAACAGTATTGCAGTTCGGAAAATCGACATCAATTATCTAACGTTGTCTGACTTGAGCGGCATAGATGAAGTCATTGACCTCGCCGCGATAAGTAATGAGTCTGTCGCGGAACGGCATCCAATGCTCGCGTGGGGGACAAACGACGCTGGAAGGCGAAAGGTCGCAGCCCTTGCTGCTCGTGCCGGAGTGAGGCGGTATATCCTCCCCTCGTCGTCAAACGTATACGGAGCGAGAGAAGATCCCTATAGCGAAATTGACGATATCGAGCCTGCGTCGGTGTACAGCAAGGCGAATGCGAGCGCTGAGCGAGGTGTGTTGAAATTGGCATCGCCGACCTTCTCTCCGCTCGTGCTTCGTCAGGCAACGGTATTCGGATGGGCCCCGGAAATGCGTTACGATCTAGTAGTCAACGCAATGGCAGCAGACCTGGTTATGTCAGGCGTATGTAATGTCATGGGAGATGGATCGCAGATCCGGCCGTTCATTTGGTTAGACGACCTTGTTGAGGTTTATCTCGCGATTCTCAACGAGCCGCCAAACTCGTTGGGCAACGCGATCTTGAACGTTGGATCGGCTATGGATCAATTCCCGGTATCCCAGATCCCAAAAATGCTCGGACAGGCCTATGGTAAGCCCGCAGCTGTAGCTCACTATGGCGAGCTAGATAAATTGAGCCATAGGCTCGACTGTACGAAAGTAGACTCCCTGCTTGGACGCAGTATAGGTCCAAGTTTCGGTAAGGCCGCACGGATTCTTTTGAGAGAGATCGCTGAATATCCAGAGGGCGTCGAAGTGATGCGGTCCCAACGCCGACAGTTTACCGATCTGCGTGATTCTCAGGTCAAGCGTTGAGCACTGCAAAGACGGGCCTAAAGGCCATCCCGGTTGTCACAGGACGTAACCGAGTCCTGACCGTTGTGGGTGGAGGTGTGAGCGGTCTTTGGCTGGCCCTTCGTGCACTGAGGCAAGGTACCCCGACACGAATACTGAGTATCGGGCCGTTCGGTGGCTATGCATCAACGAAGAATCAGGGATGGTTGCACAGTGGAGCGCTGTATGCCCTGAACGAGGCCTTTGAGCTAGCCCTCGCGTGCCGCCGCGGGACGGCCGAAGTGCAAAGCTTATGCAGAGGCGCACAGCCGTCGCTCATCGCTCCGCACGTCAAGGGGGCATTTGTGCCCGAGAATGCACAACAGATGGAGGCCGTGAAAATTCGGCTCGATGCGGCTGGAATACCCTTCTCGGTACGCGCTATGGCGGACGTCCGCGATGCTGATCTTCTCTGTTCAGGCAACCCGGATCATGACGTGCTAGTAACAGATGATTACGCCATAGACACTCAGCTGCTCATTCGACGTCTGATCGCTGAGATCCGAAGAAGCGGTGGAGAGATAGTTACTGCTGGCACGGTCGACAGGATGCGCCACCAACGGGGACTATGGACGATCGACCTCGATTGTGGCTCGGTATCTTCCGAAACCGTTGTGCTTGCCCTTGGCGCGGGGTTGCCTGCCTTTCTAAGGAATCATCTACCATCAGTAGCCGGCCCGGAATACGTGGTGACTCGTTCGAGGGTGCTGGCAATAGGATGCGCCAGCTTCAATACTATCGTCGTTCCTCTCGCACCGGGATCTCCGACAGTGGTTCCCATCTGGCATGCGGGAGAAGTCAAAGGTATTACAATTTGCATCCCGTACGACAATGAAGTGGAGCGCTGCTACGAACTTAGTGAAGGTCATCCTGCTATGACTGAGAAAACTATTGACTATTGCACCGATATGCTACCCGGCCTCCGCCACCAGCTGCAGTCAAAGCGTCCCGAAATGGGTATGTACACGTGTCAAAAACTAATGCTCGAAGGTGAAAGTGGGGGGCAGGAATCTGCGCGCCTTCACAAGGTGGATACGTTGACGGAAGGTCTGTACTCACTGTATTCCGGCAAGATGTCGGCAGCGCCTGTAGCCGCCGCCGCATGTCTTTCAAAGCTGAGGAGCGACGGCGTTATCTTGACTGCGGATTACCCAAATGTTTCGGATGATGATGAATACGACGAGCCCACCCGAATTTCGGAGCGTCCTGCCATATCAATAGTCGACAGACGAGAAGCTAGGAAGGGTTTGTCGAAATCTGCTCGCCGTGAGTGAACCGACGCAAGGAGTCCGAAGCCGGGCTGAACCGGGAGATCGCAGAACGCAGATGACTAGGGCAAGAGGGCAATTTGATGCAGGGTACTGAAAAAGTCGCGGTAGCTCCATTTAGAGTCGACTTTACGGATTCGCAAATCGACCAGGCATTAGCTGGATTTCGGAAGGTTCTCGAGTCGGGACAGCTGATCCTCGGTGCGTATACCTCCGAGTTCGAAAATATGTTTGCCGATATTCTCGGTGGCCAGCATGCAGTTTCGGTCAACTCTGGAAGCACTGCCCTAGAGATCCTGTTTCGCTCTATCGGCATTGCAGGAAGGGATGTCCTAGTGCCGACGAATACCAATTTTGCAACGGCAATGTCGGTCGTCGCCGCAGGCGGGATCCCTGTATTCTACGATAGCGGGCTAGCCGCAACTCTTGACGCAATTCTATCGAAAATCTCGCCACGGACGGCAGCGGTAGTTGTCGTACATATCGGTGGGCACATATCTGCGGAGCTCCCGACGATAGTGGAGGAGCTTCGGAGTAGGGATATCCACCTAGTCGAGGACGCAGCGCACGCACATGGTTCATCACTGGGCGGTGTCAACGCGGGATGCTTCGCTCACTCGGCCTTCTCATTCTTTCCGACAAAAGTTATGACGACGTTCGAAGGTGGCATGATCTTGACCTCCGACGAGGTCATCGCGCAATTGGCTAGGCAATATCGAGACCAAGGGAAAGATGCCAGCGGCGAACTTCACGTACTCGCCGGCAATAGCTGGAGGTTGACTGAAGTCGGTGCCGTGCTTGGGCTTGTGCAGCTGGCTACCTTCGGCGATGGATTGTCTCGACGGAACGCGATAATAGCTCGCTATCGAGAAGGTCTGGGGGATGTCCTCAACTTCCCGGCTGTTGCTGAATCGGACGTCCTCAGCGGACACAAGGCCGTTTGTCTGCTTTCCGATGGTCTCGACCGCGACGTCCTTAGACGGCGCGCGAAGGAGGCAGGCGTCGTTCTCGCCAGAGAGGTCTATCGGACTCCTCTCCATTTGCAGCCGATATTTCGGAGCTATGTTCCGTCTGGTCAGTCCTTTCCCGAGGCTGACTCTTTTAGCAGACAACATATTTGCCTTCCATTGTGGACGAGTATGGTGGAGGAGGATGTTTCCCGTGTTATAGCTGTCGTTCGGTCTGTTTTGGAATCTTAGGTTTGACAGCGAGCAGTGACGACTGCTTCCTAGAATAGGAGTGAGAATGACGCATATTTTGGTTACAGGTGCCGCGGGCTTCATTGGCAGCAACTTTGTAGATCTTGTGTTGGCCGAACGACCCGATGTTACCGCGGTGACGGGCGTTGACAAATTGGGGTACGCAGGTGATCGAAGAAATGTCGATGCTGCTCTACGTGATGACAGATTTCGGTTTGTTGAGGGCGACATAAGTAACGAAGAACTTGCGATGAAGCTCACGGCTGAGGCGGACGAGGTTGCACATTTTGCCGCAGAGTCGATGGTAGACCGTAGTGTTCTCAATCCCCGTGCATTTCTCGAGTCGAACGTGCTTGGAACCGGTGCGTTACTGCAGGGCTCACGAATGAACGGTATCAAGAGGTTTCTTCAGATCAGTACGCCAGAAGTATACGGCGAGCGGATGGGTGCTCCGGCTGCGGAGCGTGAGGCATTGTTTCCAAGAAACATCTACGCTGGCAGCAAGGCTGCTGCGGAAATGCTCTGCAGTGCTTACCTGCAGAGCTTCAAAGTTCCGATTGTCTTCACCCGAGGATCTGTTGCAATCGGCCCACGACAGCACCCGGAGAAGGTAACCCCGCGTTGGATTACCGCTGCACTGCAAGATAGCCCTTTGCCGGTTTACGGTGACGGTTCAGCAGTACGGGACTTCATTCACGTTGATGATCTCAATCGGGCGAACTCTCTCGTATTGCAAATGGGTGTGGTCGGAACCGCGTACAATGTCATCTCCCGAAATGAGTCGTCTTTGAAGGACCTCGCCCATCGTATTCTGGATCACCTGGAAAAGCCGCGGTCGCTAGCGGAGTTCACGGTCGATCGAGTGGCTCATGACTACAACTACAAGATGGACGACTCAGGCATACGCGCACTCGGCTGGAAGCCGACGCGGACGCACGACGAGGCTGTGGCGGATACCATTGATTGGTATCGCTCAAATGCATCTTGGTGGCAACCCAAGGTTGCATCGCAGGAGTTCAACGAGTACTTGGCGGCAAGCTCGGCTGCTCGATCCGAGTTCGCAGCTCGAAACGCGGGCTGACCACGGATGAGGGCTCTCCGGATATGCATGTTCGGAGAGCCGCTTATTTATCATGCTACGTCGACACAGGATGAGTCAGTTGTCTCAGCTTTACGACCTATATGGACCCTCCCGTATCGTTCAGGAGATTCGACCAGTGCCGCGGGAGTTTGTATTGCGTGCGGATTCCGCTGATGGTGGGCAGGACTCGCATAATGAGTTGTACGTTGCTTCGGGAGTGTTCGACGTCATCGAGGTCAGACAACCGGTGGCACCGCCGAACCCAGGCCAACTTATCGAATCTATCACCATCGGCGCTTGGAACTTGGAGAGATGTAAGTTCGTCAACGCCACCGCGAAGGTTATTCGTGCGCTTCAGCTGGATGTCGTACTCATTTCCGAAGTTGATATTGGGATGGCGCGATCCGGGAATCTCAACACAATTCGTACGCTGGCCTCGCTACTGGGATTCGGATATGCATTCTGTGCTGAGTTCGTTGAGATCGGTATCGGCGATCAGACGGAATCGGTCGCCTATGCCGACGAGCGGAACAGCCATTCTCTCCACGGAAATGCGATTCTATCTCGCTTTCCGATGCAGAATCTGAATATAGTTCTGGCCGGCAGGCAGGGAAACTGGTTTGATCTGGACTGGCATCACCGAAGGATTGGAGGCCGGCGCGTACTTTTGGCAGATATCGTGATCAGTTCGGGAAGCCTCAGGGTTGCGTCAGCTCATCTCGAGAGCCTCTATACTCCGCTGAAGCGGCAGGACGAAGTGACCGCTCTTATGGAGGGCATGTCGCCCGCGGGGCTTCCCGATATTTTTGGTGGAGATCTGAATACCAACGGAGTGCCCCCGTCGGATGATACTACCGAGCCGGTCATGCGATTCAACCCGTGGTTGAGGTCTGTTCAGGAGTACGAACCGATGTTTACGGTGGCACAACGGTTCGGGTACAACTGGACTACGTCCAATACCTCTGCACACACACGGAGAACCAAGCCGAACGGGTGGCCAGCCAAGCCTCATCGGCGTTGTGACTGGTTGCTTGTACGTTCTGGTATTGAGGCCTCATGTCCATTCGTCGCACCAGCTGTTAATAGTGCTGGCTATCCGGTGTCAGACCATGAGCTAATAGGGGCAGAGATTAAGGTGCATCGATGACGGGCCTTGGATATCGTTTGAACTCAAGGAGCCGAAGCCCGCGCGGTTGAAGTATGGGCCGGGTTCGGTTCGAATTCTGAACTCGGCCCCGATCGAGCTCCGGCTTTAACCAGGTGGTCTGGCCAAATAGATGTTGCCTTCTAGCCAAGGAGCAACGGTACGGGTTTGTTCGCAGTTGTGCCGGAGCGATACTTGTATCTGAACAATGATTTGAGGAGATTGTGGTGAGATCGTTTAGTCACTTGTCTAGTGCCTCTGATATCGAGGTAGGCATGTGGGCAATGGAAGAAGTGGCTGGCGAAAAGTCTCACAACATCGGCTGTGGCGTCGAGATTGATGGTCCGATTGACCACTCACTGTTCATGAAGGCCATTGAATTGTCGGTCGTCGACATGATTGGAACTCAAGCAAACTTCACCGTGGTAGACGGTGCTCTGAAGAAGCGAGTGCGACCGCTCGGTGCTTGGCGTCCTTTCCTTCAGGACTTTCGGAATAGTGAGAGCCCGGCGGCGACGGCAGAGTCCTGGGCTGCAGAGGTTCTCGATAGGAAGTACGCGATCGAGTCCGACATTCTGTTCAGAATCGGGCTCGTTATCGTTGATTACACGCGATCGATCTTGATAGTCGGTGGTCACCACATCATCCTGGATGGCAGCCTAGTTAGTAGGATAGTGCAAAGGATCAGCCGCGAATATGAGGCAGCCGCCTTGGGTGTGGTCGAATCGGCCGAGCCCGACCCGGCAGCGATTACATCGCCCTCTAAGCAGCTGGTTGTTCGAGGCGAGCCCGTCGCTATGTCGGATGAGGAGTTCTGGTCTGACTATCTTTCAGATTTCGTGCCGATGGCCCCTTTGCCTTCGGTCGGGCGCGGTTCGGGAGCGTTGCGGATTGAAACTCTTGTGACAGCTTCGGAGGTGGCGAAATGGCAGCGGGCGGCCGCGTCGATGGGTATCGGTGTGAATCAATTGATTGCCGGTTGCTTCGCCGTGTACGTGTACAGATCGACTGCAGTCGATGGTGTTTGTGTCCGCCTGGCGACAATGGGAGGTGAGAAACATGAAGTAGATACCCACGCCGTATCTGCAAATCGGGTGCCATTGCGTGTAGATATCCGGAGATCCGACTCGGTTGCTAGTGTTTGTGCGCGAGTTGTATCTTCGATGCGTGCGATTTTGCCCCGCGCCGGGTTCGGCGAGGCGAGGTTACATCGGTTGGTTCGCCCTGGATCCTTGGAGAATCCATTTGGGCCGACGTTGAATTTGATTCCCTTCCTCGGCACCGTCAGATTCGGCGATGCGACAGGCGAGTTCGAGCATATCAGATTCGGCCTAATTGAAGACGTTACATTCGTTGTTCAGCGCAATGTTGGCGGTGGTTCTGCTGTCAAGTTTATAACCCTCGCCAATGATGATTACTATTGTAGAGAAGATATTGAAAGATTTGCTCAAGGCGTTGTCGACGTCATCACGTCGTTTGTGCGGGATGGGTCGGTTCGAGTTGGCGCGATAGATTTGCTCGGTAGCACTGAACGTGAGTCGGTCGTTCGGGCGTGGAATGA
>NZ_JBHVHX010000040.1:0-28418 GCF_042799895.1 Nocardia sp. NPDC057663
ATCTCGTGCTCGGCCAGGCGGATCTCCTTGCGGCCGAATTCGGCCAGCGAGAGATCTGCCACCTTGTAATCGATGCCGTTGCGGACGTCAGCGGTGAGCTCAGTGCGCGCGGGAAGTTCTGAGGTCGTCATCAGCCTCTCCTGGTAGTCAGTACCGAGGCAAGGCTACCGCGTGCGGGCGCGCCCGTTCCCGGGTCCTTCGAGGCCGCGGTCAGGCGGCGGCGCGGTATCGGGCCAGCAAACGCCGCGGCTTGGGCGGCGCGACATTGGCCAGGGTCAGGTCGCCGCCGTAGTGGGCGGACACCTTGGGGTCCATCACCGCACGCCACAGCGGCGGGACGGCGGCGAGCAGCAGCATCGTGGCGTAGCCGGCGGGCAGCTGCGGCGACTCCTCGGTGGACCGCAGGGTCTGATAGCGGCGACCGGGGTTGGCGTGATGGTCGCTGTGGCGCTGCAGATGGAACAGGAAGATGTTGGTGACCAGGCGATCGCTGTTCCAGCTGTCGCGCGGGGAGCAGCGTTCCCAGCGGCCGTTGGGCTTGCGGGCGCGCAGCAGGCCGTAGTGCTCGACGTAGTTGACGGCTTCCAGCAGTCCGAACCCGATGACGGCTTGCAGAGCCAGCCACGGCAGGATCGCGGGCCCGAACGCCAGCACCAGCGAACCGAACAGCACGGCACTCATCGACCACGCCTGGAGGATGTTGTTCCCCCTGCTCCACCAGCCGCGCCCCTGCCTGGCCAGGCGCGCGCGCTCGAGCTGGATCGCGGAGCGGAAGCCGCCGATCACACTGCGCGGCAAGAACTCCCACAACGACTCACCCAGCCGGGCACTGGCCGGATCCTCGGGCGTCGCCACCCGGGCATGGTGGCCGCGATTGTGCTCGACGAAGAAGTGCCCGTACCCCGACTGGGCGAGCGCGATCTTCGACAGCAATCTTTCAGCACGCTCCACCCGGTGGCCCAATTCGTGGGCGGCGTTGATGCCGATGCCACTGACGAAGCCGACGGTGGCGGCCAGACCGAGCTTGTCGACGACGGCCAGATCGTCACCCGCCCACATCGCGCAGGCGATCACCAGACCGATCAACTGGACCGGCAGGAACAGATAGGTGCACCAGCGGTAATAGCGGTCGGCGGAGAGCGCTTCGTAATCCTCCTCGCGCGGATTGTTGCCGTCCTCGCCGACGATCCAGTCCAGGACGGGAATGGCGATGAGCACGATGACCGGCCCGATCCACCACAGCACCTCGGCCTTGGTGTGGTACACGAGCTGGGAAGGCAACAGCGCGGACGCCGGAGCGATCAACCCTAGAGCCCAGAGATACCGTTTGGGATCACGAAGACCCCCCGGTTTGCCAACCGTTTGCACACCCGCTCCGCTGTAAAAGACCAATCGCCGACCGATGTGAATACTGACAGACCACAGGCGCGTTACACAGAGTCACATCGGCAAACGTGGTGACGGTTACACAGTGGCGAATCAGAGGCACTCACGCACCGGAGTGATCGCCGTCACCCCGCGGTGCCCTGACGCCTCGTACCTGCACGATCGCCTCGACGTACGGACTGAACAGAGCGCTCAGCTCCGCCGGAGCGTCGCGTTCGGGCACCGGCGGATTGGGGATGTAACTCAGCGCGATGCGCACCAGCGCATGCGCGAGCACATCGGCCTCCTCGTCGGTCGCGTTCACCCAGCTGTGCTGGAACACCTGGGCCAGGCGCGCGGTGGCGTGTTCGAGCAGCGGGCCCGCGTCGAGAGTGATCAGCCGCAGCAGGTCCGGCTTCATCTCCCCGGCCAGCAGCGAGCGCACCAGCGGGTCGGCCGCGGCGGCGAGGAAGAACCCGGTCATGCCGACCCGGATGGCCGCGCGGGCATCGCCGACATTGTCGTCGAGCGCCTCGCGGACGTGATCGACGAGTTCGTCGGCGAGCCGCAGCGCGTAGGCCTGGGACAGGCCGACGCGCGAACCGAACTCGTTGTAGAGCGTCTGCCTGCTGACGCCGGCCCTCGCCGCGACGTCACCGAGCGTGATCTTGGACCAATCACGCTCGGTGAGCAGATCGCGCATCCCGTCCAGGACCGAGGTGCGCAGCAGTTCACGCGCCGCCTCCTGGTACGGGATGCGCGATCCGGTGCGCGAGCCCGCGACGCTCACGAACGTTCGATCTCGACCATGAAGAAGTCGGACTTGGCCGCGCCGCAATCCGGGCAGGTCCAATTGTCGGGAATGTCCTCCCACTTGGTACCGGGCGCGATGTTGTCATCGGGCCAGCCCTGCGCCTCGTCGTATTCGAACCCGCACTGCACACACTGGTAGAGCTTGTACTCGGTCACTGCGACACTCCTACCGCCTCGAAGTCGATCTTCTCCCGCACCCCGCAGTCCGGACAGCACCAATCGTCGGGTACCGACGACCACGCCGTGCCTGCCGGAAATCCTTCGCGCGGCGCTCCTTTCGTTTCGTCGTAGACATAATCACAGACCGGGCACTTGTACGCACTCACGCCTGCCCCTCCGTTCCATACTGCGCGAGCACCTGCTCCCGGCGCTTGGGTTCGATATTGGCCAGCGTGACATCGCCGCCGTAGTGCGCGAGCACGCGCTTGTCCATCACCTTGCGCCAGATCGGCGGGAAGTAGGCGATCAGGATCATGCTCGCGTAGCCGCTGGGCAGGTTCGGCGCGCCGTCCCAGCTGCGCAGCGTCTGATAACGCCGGGTCGGGTACGCGTGGTGGTCGCTGTGGCGCTGCAGGTGGTACAGGAAGATATTGGTGACGATGTGGTCGCTGTTCCAGCTGTGTTCTGGCGCGGGCCGCTCGTAGCGTCCCCTGGCGGTCTTCTGCCGCACCAGGCCGTAGTGCTCGAGGTAGTTCACCGACTCGAGCAGGCTGAACCCGATGACGGCCTGCAGGATCAGATACGGCAGCACCTCGATGCCGAAGACCGCGATCAGGCCCAGCCACAGCACCACCGACATCGCCCAGGCGTTGAGCACGTCGTTGCGCAACGTCCACGGGCTCTTGTCCAGCCGGTGCAGGCGCTCCTTCTCCAGATGCCAGGCGGACCGGAAGCTGCCGGCCACCGTGCGCGGCCAGAACGACCAGAAGGTCTCGCCGATGCGCGCGCTGGCCGGATCCTCCGGGGTGGCGACGCGGACGTGGTGGCCACGGTTGTGCTCGATGTAGAAGTGCCCGTAGAACGACTGCGCCAGCGCGACGCGCGCGAGCCAGCGCTCGAGGTGGACCTTCTTGTGACCGAGTTCGTGCGCGGTGTTGATGCCGATGCCGCCGATCATGCCGACGCTGATGGCGATGCCGATCTTGTCGACCACGTTCGCAGCGCCCGGGAAACCGAGCCAGTGCAGGTTGGGCGCCGTGATGATGTAGCAGGCGAAGATCAGCGAGGCGTACTGGAACGGCAGGTACAGGTAGGTCAGGTACCGGTAGTACTTGTCGTTCTCCAGGTACTCCATCACCTCGTCCGGCGGATTGTTGCCGTCGGGACCGAAGAACAGATCGGCCAGCGGAATGAGGATGTACACCAGAATCGGCCCGAGCCAGAACGGGACTTCCGCGAGCCGGTGCCAGCCGAGCTGGTTGATCCCCCAGATCAGCGGGATCCCGATGGTGAACAAGCCGGTCGGGGCGAACAGACCCCACAACCAGAGATAGCGTTTGGAATCGCGCCACTGCGGGGGCGCCACCCGCTGTTCGGACGCGTTGGCATCTGTCGACATCGTCGTCTCCATCCTGCGACACAGCTCACACCTGTGATGTACGTAACCCTCTGTCACAGACGATATGTCCGGATTTGTCCGGCGTCTAGACAAATCTGCAGATTTGTAAAGCTGCAACAGTCGGATAACGAAACGGCGACCGCGCCCACCTGGGCACGGTCGCTGATTTCGCAGGTCAGAGGACTATTCAGCGGCCTTTACGGAGTGAGCAGGACATCAGCGCCGGCCGGTAGCCCGTCCACCGGCCACCACCGCAGATCCGCCGATTCGGCACTGCGAACCGGCACCGCCCCGGGCGGCGCGATGATCTCGAACAGCAGGTCCAGGTGCCGTGTCGGCACGCCGAGCGAACAGGTGATCGGGTGCGCCTGCGCGCCGTGCAGACCGGGCGTCAGACGCAGCCCCGGGATGCCCGACTCCTCCACCGCCTCGCGCAGCGCGGCGTCGGCGACCGTCTCGTCGCCCGGCTCGCAATGCCCGCCGAGCTGGATCCAGCGGCCGACCCGCGGATGCAGGGTGAGCAGCACCTCGCGGCGATCGTGCGACAACACGATCGCCGAGGCGGTGATGTGGCCCGGCGCGTGTTCACGCAGGCACCCGTTCGGCGCCGAGCCGAGGAACGCGAGCATCGCTTCCCGCAGCGACCGATCATGACCCGCCTCGGGCTGCCAGTCGGTCAACAGCTCGGTCGCCGACGCGTGCAGCGATTCCGCGCTCACAGCTCCACCAGGCCGGCGCCGGGCGAGCCGACGGTGCGCGGGGCGGGCTCGTCGAGCGGATGACCGATCGCGATGGCGCCCAACGGCATCCAGTCCTCGTCCAGACCGAGGACATCGCGGGTGATCTCCGGCGCGAAGATCGTCGACCCGATCCAGCAACTGCCGAGACCGTCGGCGGCCAGCGCCACCAGCAGGCCCTGCACCGCGGCGCCGACCGCGACGGTGAACATGGTCTGCTCGGCGGCCTGGCGACGGGCGTCGGGATAGGCGTGCGCGCCGTCGGGCACGCAGAACGGGATGATCACCTCGGGCGCGTCGAACAGGATGCGCCCGCGCGCGACCCGCCGCTCCACCCGTTCGGGCTCGAGCCCGTCGGCGGTGAGATCGGCCCGCCACTGCTCGGCCATGGCCTCGAGCAGCTGGGCGCGCAGCTTCGGCTTGCGCAGCCAGACGAAGCGCACCGGGCGGGTGTGATGCGGCGCGGGCGCGGTGAGCCCGGCCGCGACGGCCGCCCTGATCCGCTCCGGGTCGACCAGCTCGTCGGCGAAGGCACGCACGGAACGCCGCAGCGGCACAGCCTCTTTGCGGCCCATCTCGATCGCCTCGGCGGTGCCGAGCCAGAACAGGTCGTCGACGCCACCGCGCAGCAGTGCCGCCGCGCTCGACCCGTCGTCGTCGGTGGCCAGCCCGCGCACCACCGCGACCGGCACGCCGCCGAGCTTGCCCTTGACCAGATCGGCGGCGGCGGCGAGCTCGTCGGCGACGGCCACCTGGGTGACGTGCAGTTCGTTGCCCTGCCCGTCGACCGCGCCCGCGTAGTCGTGCAGCACGCGCAGCCCGGCCGCGCCGATGGCCGCGTCGATCTGGCCGTTACGCCAGGCCCGGCCCATGGTGTCGGTGATGACGACGGCCACGTCCACCCCGAGCCGCTGGGCCAGCCCGGCGCGCAGCGACTTGGCGCTGGCATCGGGATCGGTGGGCAGCAGCACCAGTTCGCCCTCGGCCACATTCGAGCCGTCGACGCCGGAGGCCGCCTGCACGATGCCGAGGCGGTTCTCCGTGATGAGGGTGCGGCCCTTGCGGGCGAGCACCCGCACGGCCTCGTCGTCGACCAGCTTGCGGCGGGCGGTGTCGCGCTCCTCCGGATCGGTCGGCGCGGCGACGATGCGGCCCTCGGCCTTGGAGACGATCTTGCTGGTGACCACGACGACGTCACCGTCGGCGAGCCACGGCGCCTGGGCGGCAAGGTGTTCGGCGATGTCGTCGCCGGGCCGGAACTCCGGCAGCCCGGTGACCGGGAGGATCCGCAGCTCGTCGGCCGCGTGGTCGGGCAGCACGCTCACGCTTTCACTCCTGCCAATTCCAGTGCGGCACGGGCCATTTCGGCCGTGGCCTCGGGGTCGGTCATGAGCAGCGGCACGCTGCGCACCTCCACACCGGGCACCTCGGCGGTGTCGGTGGAGTGCACCAGCCAGCCGTCGAGGATGCCGGTGGCCGAGCGGGCGCCGTAGTGCCGCCCGATCGCCTCGGCCGTGGACTCGACGCCGATCACCGACAGGCACTCGTCGGCCATGCCGCGCAACGGCTTTCCGTCGATCACCGGCGAGAGGCCGATCACCTTGGCCTCGGTGGTGCGCAAGGCGCCCCGGATTCCGGGGACGGCGAGGATCGCGCCGATGCTCACGACGGGGTTCGAGGGGGCCAGCAACACGGCGTCAGCGGCGGCTATGATTTCGGTCACATCTGGGGCCGGGGAGGCCTGTTCGGCGCCGATCGAGGCAAATCCGTGGGTCGGGAGCGCCGCGCGGTACCGCACCCACCATTCCTGGAAGTGGATCGCGCGACGTTCGCCGGCGTTGTCAGGATCGCTGACAACCACGTGGGTTTCACAGCGATCGTCGGTTGCCGGGATCAAACGCACGCCCGGCTGCCACCGATTGCACAGCGCTTCGGTGACCGCGGACAGCGGATATCCGGCGCGCAGCATCTCGGTACGGATGAGGTGGGTGGCGATATCGCGGTCGCCCAGGCCGAACCAATCGGGCTGGGCGTTGTATTTCGCCAGCTCCTCTTTCGCGTGCCAGGTCTCGTTCGCGTGGCCCCAGCCGCGCTCGGTGTCGATGCCACCACCGAGGGTGTACATGCAGGTGTCGAGGTCGGGGCAGATACGAAGCCCGTGCATCCAGACGTCGTCACCGACGTTGACGATGGCCGAGATGTCGGCGTCGGGCAGCAGCTGCCTGACGCCCTGGAGGAACCGTGCACCGCCGACGCCGCCGACCAGAACGGCGATCTTGGGCTCGCGCACCGCGTGTTGTGCAGTCACAGGGTCACAGCCTAGGCGGTGCCGGTTGCCGGGTTATTTCGTGACGAATTACGGCAAAGTTGCTGGTCATTTGCCACAGCACATAACAAGATCAACACGAAAGGCGGGTGTGGAGTGTAACGGAAGGGTGACGGCGGGTTGACCACCGGCGAGGGCGGCGTGTCTAATCACAGACATGTCATTCCGGTCACCGCGAGAAGACATAGCGCGGGGGCGTTTGCGAGAGGGTGTTGGCTCGCCGGAAGACAGGTTCGGGGAAGCCCGCGAGACTACGTCGCGGTGTTGGGCCGTCGGGGTTTGTGTTGGTCCGACGGAAAGAATCATTCTGCGCTAACACATAGTGAGGAGGCGGAACGATGACCGAAAACATGGTCTCGCCGACCGATTCCACAGCAGGCGCAGCTCACGCTGTCTGCGCCGACATGAGCTGGCCGGAACCGGACGTGGTAGGCGAAGTCGCGGCTCCCCGGCTGAGTCTGGTCGTGACGGGCTTCGACGAGATGTTCGAGTCCATCGAGGAGCAGTGGCAGGAACGCGCTCTCTGCGCACAGACCGACCCCGAGGCGTTCTTCCCCGAGAAGGGCGGCTCGACCCGTGAGGCCAAGCGCATCTGCTTGGGCTGCGAGGTGCGCGATCAGTGCCTGGAATACGCATTGGCGCACGACGAACGTTTCGGCATCTGGGGTGGTCTCTCGGAACGAGAGCGTCGCAGGCTGAAGCGCGGAATCGGTTAAGAGAATGTTCGAAAGTAGACTCTGAGGCTCCAGCCCGGAGCACGCAGGCGCAGTACGTCGGTGCTTCGGGCGAACGCCCAGTAGTCGCGCCGTCCTCCGGCTCGACGGGCACGACAGGTGCACGCGAGAAAGGTGGACGAGTTCCCATGGCACGTTCCCGGCGTCATTACCCGGCCCCCACCGCACGGTCGGTGACCCGCCGCGGTCGTGGCGTCCGTGGACCCATGCTCCCGCCCACCGTTCCCGCGTGGCGCACCAGAGGGCAGAAATTCGACCGGCTCGTGCTCGAGGCGTTCGCCCCGCTGGACACCCGCTGGCACGACCGGCTCACCAAGCTCGACATCGCCGTCGACGACGTACCGAAAATCCGTCCGCTGCACCCTGATTCGGTCACCTGGCCGGACGAGGTGGTCGCCGACGGGCCGGTGCCGCTGTCGCGGTTGATCCCCGCGGGCGTCGACCGGCACGGCGCAGCCACCCGCGCCAGGGTGGTGCTGTTCCGTAAGCCGCTGGAACTGCGCGCCGCCGATCCCGACGATCTCGTCGAACTGCTGCGCGAGGTCCTCGTCCAGCAGATCGCCACTTATCTCGGCGTCGACCCGGACCTGATCGATCCCGAGCCCGAATAACGACGCGCCGATAACGGGGCATATCACCGCGTGTCCGTATCCACTTTTGCGGGCTGGAGGGCTAATCTCGACGTCGTGATCCCCATGCGTCGTTGCTGCCGACCCGGCTGCAAGAACCCGGCTGTAGCGACGCTGACGTATGTGTACTCCGACTCGACCGCCGTCGTCGGACCGCTGGCCACCGTCGCCGAACCGCATTCCTGGGATCTGTGCGAAACCCACGCCTGCCGCATCACCGCCCCCAAGGGCTGGGAACTGGTGCGCCACGAAGGCGGATTCTCCTCGAGCACCCCCGACGACGACGATCTCACCGCCCTGGCCGAAGCCGTTCGCGAAGCGGGCCTGCGCCGTCGTCCCGCCGATGCCGACCAGCCCGGCTACCGCGACAACACGCCCGCGGCACCGCGCACCACCCGCACCGGCCGCCGCGGCCACCTCAGAGTCCTCCCCGATCCGTAAGACACACGCAGCCCACTGATCTCGCAAGCACATGGGTAACTCCGCAACCCCCTCCCAGCCGTGGCGCTTCCCACGCAGGACCTGTCGAAAACAGTCGAGCTACCGGACCTGTACGGCCTGAGGCGCGGGGAGGCGGATAGGCTGCTGGGCATGACGACTGTCGCGCGCTCTGGCGAACTCGTGAACGCCGTGATCAAGGCTTATGACGTCCGCGGGGTGGTGGGCGAACAGATCGATGCGGGGTTCGTCAGGGATGTGGGCGCCTCGTTCGCCCGCCTGATGCGCGACGAGGGCGCTACCCGGGTCGTGATCGGCCACGACATGCGCGAGTCCTCCCCCGAACTGGCCGCGGCCTTCGCCGACGGTGTGCAGGCCCAGGGTCTCGATGTGGTGCACATCGGGCTGGCCTCGACCGATCAGCTCTACTTCGCCTCGGGCAAGCTGGGCTGTCCCGGCGCCATGTTCACCGCCAGCCACAACCCGGCCCGCTACAACGGCATCAAGCTGTGCCGCGCGAACGCGCTGCCCGTCGGCCAGGACACCGGACTGGCCACCATCGCGGCCGAGGTCGTCGACGGCGTGCCCGCCTATGACGGCGCTCCCGGCACCGCGACGACCACCGATCTGCTCGCCGACTACGCGAGCTTCCTGCGCGAGCTGGTGAACCTCGACGACATCCGCCCGCTGACCATCGCGGTCGACGCCGGCAACGGTATGGGTGGCCACACCGTCCCCGCCGTGCTCGGCACGCTCGGCCCGATCACCATCGTGCCGCTGTACTTCGAACTCGACGGCTCGTTCCCCAACCACGAGGCCAACCCGCTCGACCCGAAGAACCTGGTCGACCTGCAGGCGCTGGTGCGCCGCAGCGGCGCCGACATCGGCCTGGCCTTCGACGGCGACGCCGACCGCTGTTTCGTCGTCGACGAGCGCGGCGAGCCGGTCTCCCCGTCGGCGATCACGGCGCTGGTCGCCCAGCGCGAGCTCGCCAAGGAGCCGGGCGCGACCGTTATCCACAACCTGATCACCTCGCGCGCGGTGCCCGAGCTGGTGGAGGAGCTCGGCGGCAAGCCGGTGCGGACCCGGGTGGGGCACTCGTTCATCAAGCAGGAGATGGCGTCGACGGGCGCGGTCTTCGGCGGCGAGCACTCCGCGCACTACTACTTCCGCGATTTCTGGGGTGCCGATTCGGGCATGCTGGCCGCGCTGCACGTGCTGGCCGCGCTCGGTGAGGGTCAGCGTCCGGTCTCGGAGCTGATGGCCGCCTACGACGTCTACGCGGCCTCCGGCGAGATCAACTCGACCGTCGCCGACGCTGCCGAGCGCACCGCGGCGGTGCTCGCCGCGTTCGCCGACCGGACCGTCTCGGTGGACCGTCTCGACGGCGTCACGGTCGATCTCGGCGCCCATGCCTGGTTCAATCTGCGCGCCTCGAATACCGAACCGCTGCTTCGTCTCAACGTCGAAGCCGGATCGCAGGCTGAAGTCGACGAACTCGTGACCGAGATTCTGGGCATCGTCCGCGCCTGACTGGAATAGTGGAATCACAGACCTTGTATTCGCCGACGGCTCGCCGGCAGACGACACAGCGCGATGAGGGGAGGTGGGATCGGCGATGATCGCTGGAACACCGGTATTCGACCTCGACGATGCCGCGTCGCTGGAGGCGGCCGACACCGGCGGCGCCTTACGTTCGGCGGCTTCGGGCGGTGCCCAGGTGCGGGCGACGGCCGCGGCGGTCGCCGAAACCTCGCTCACCGAACGCCTGTCCGAGCTGCGTCCGCGCAGTCTGGTCCTCGTCTCCGGTTCGGGCCGGGCGGCCCGCGCCGCCGGGCTGCTCGTCGCCACCCTCGGTGACCGCGCCGGGCTGCCGATCGTGCCCGTCACCTCGCTGCCGCCGTGGGTCGGACCGCTGGACGTGGTGCTGGTCGCCGGCGACGACGCGGGCGATCCGCGGCTGATCGACGCCGTCGACCGGGCGCTGCGCCGCAGCGCCGAAGTGGTGATCGCGGCGCCGAACGAGGGTCCGCTGCGCGCGGTCGCCGCAGGCCGCGCGATCGTCCTCGAACCGCGGGTGCCCGTCCTCGACCACAACCGGCTGCTGCGTTTCCTCGCCGTCGGTATCGCGGTACTCCGCGGAATCGACGCCCAGCGCAGCGTGCCCGTCACGCCCGATCTGACAGCGCTGGCCGACATGCTCGACGCCGAGGCGCTGCGCGACGGCCCGCACAACGAGGTCTTCCACAACCCGGCCAAGACGCTCGCCGCGCGCATGCTCGGCGTCGGCGTCGTCCTCGCGGGTGACTCACCGGCCGCGGTCGAACTGGCCGGGCACGGCGCCGAGGTGCTGTTGCAGTCGGCGGGCAGGCTGGCCGCGGCCGCCGACCTGTCCGACACCATCGCCGCCGTCGCGCAACTGACCGAGGCCGCGGGCGGTTCCACGCCGGGTTTCGATCCGCTGTTCCACGACGAGGAACTCGACGGACCGGCCCCGGTCGACCGGGTACGGGTGCTGGCGCTGAGCGTGCATCCCGATCAGACCGCCGTCCGGCGCAAGCTGGCGGTGTTCGAGGGCGTCGGCGGCGGACTCGTCGACGCCGATCTGGTGCGCGCCGACGTCGACGTGCTGCAGGACCAGCTCGCCGAACCGGGCACCGTGCCGGCCACCGGCAGCGCCGCTGCCACGTCCGCCGCAGGGGGCGGGCACGGCAGCGAGATCGAGCAGCTGGCGGTGCTCGCGCTGCGCCTGGACATGGCCGCCGCTTATCTTCGACTGACGGGTGCGCGCGGTGCGGCCGCGCCCCCGGATCGCTACCACGACGGGGGACGCTACTAGTGCAGGAACTCGTTGGTGCGCTGCGTTCCTACGCATGGGGTTCGCGCACCGCGCTCGCTCGGCTGTGCGGTCGGCCGGTGCCGTCGGCCCATCCCGAGGCCGAGCTCTGGTTCGGGGCGCATCCCGCCGACCCCGCGTATGTGAAGGCCGCCGAGGGCACCCGCTCGCTGCTCGAGGTGGTCGCTGCCGACCCTGCGCGTGAGCTGGGCGCGGTGGCCGACACCTTCGGTACCCGGCTGCCGTTCCTGCTCAAGATCCTCGCCGCCGAGGAACCGCTGTCGCTGCAGGCCCACCCCAGCTCGGCGCAGGCGCGGGCGGGCTTCGAGCGGGAGAACCGCACCGGGGTGCCGCTGGACTCCCCGTTGCGCAACTACCGCGACGACAGCCACAAGCCGGAACTCGTTGTCGCACTGGACCGATTCGAGGCGCTGGCCGGTTTCCGCGACCCGCACCGCACCGTCGCACTGCTGCGCGCGCTCGACGTGCCCGGCCTCAACATCTATGCCGAACTGCTTGCCGCCCAGCCCGATTCGGCCGGGCTGCGGACGCTGTTCACCACCTGGATCACGCTGCCGCCCGCCGCGCTGTCGACCCTGCTGCCCACGGTGCTCGAAGGCTGTGTGCGGTACCTGTCCAGCAAGGGCACGCGCGAGTTCACCGCCGAGGTGCGCACCGCGCTGGAACTGGCGGAGGTCTACCCCGGTGACGCCGGCGTGCTCGCGGCACTGCTGCTCAACCGGTTGACGCTGGAACCCGGCCAGGCCCTGTTCCTCGACGCGGGCAACCTGCACGCCTACCTGCGTGGGGTCGGTGTGGAGATCATGGCCAACTCCGACAACGTGTTGCGTGGCGGTCTCACCCCCAAGCACGTCGACGTGCCGGAACTGTTGCGGGTACTCGACTTCGAGCCGATCGAACTGCCGGTGATCGAGCCGGTGCTCGGCGCCGACGGCAGCGTGCGGTACCGCACACCCGCACCGGAGTTCGCGCTGTGCCGGTTCGACCTGTCCGCCGACGCCGAGCCGGTCGCGCTCGCCGACGCCGGGCCCGGCATCGTGCTGTGCACCGAGGGCACCGTCGAGCTGTCCCAGAACGGGCGCGTGCTCACCGTCGCCTGCGGCAGCGCGGCGTGGATCTCCGCGGCCGACACCGACATCAAGGCACGCGCGATCGGCGGGCCCGCGCAGCTGTTCAGCGCCTGCGTCGGCACCGGGAACTGACGCCGACGCGCACTTTCCGCGCTCAGCCGCCTAGCAATACCTCCGCATTCGCTCCGGCCATGCTCAGGTCTGAGGACGGCTACGCCGACGGCGCACACTAGGCTGTTGCGGGCACGAGCGTTACAGCGAAGCAGAAGGGCGGGCCGGTATGTCGGCTGGTGGTGGCAGGAAGGCGATCATCGCCGCATTGACAGCCAATGCGGGAATCGCGGTGTCGAAGTTCGTCGGCGCGGCGATCACCGGATCGGCATCGATGATGGCCGAAGCGGTGCACTCGGTCGCCGACACGGCGAACCAGGGTCTGCTGCTGTTCGGTCAGCGCGCGGCCGCCAAGGACGCCGACGAGCTGCACCAGTTCGGGTACGGCCGCAATCGCTACTTCTACTCGTTCGTCGTCGCGCTGGTGTTGTTCACCCTCGGCTCGGTGTACGCGATCTACGAGGGTATCCACAAGATCCAGCATCCCGAGGAGCTGAGTCAGCCGATCGTCGCGATCGTCATCCTCGGCATCGCGATCGGCCTGGAGACCTTCAGCTTCATCACCGCGGTGCGGGAATCCAAGCCGCTCAAGGGCGATGCCAGCTGGTGGCGGTTCATCCGCAACTCGCGCAGCCCCGAGCTGCCGGTGGTGCTGCTCGAGGACACCGGCGCGCTCATCGGTCTGGTGCTCGCGTTCGGCGCGGTCGGGCTGACCATGGTCACCGGCGACCCGATCTTCGACGGCATCGGCACCCTGGCCATCGGTATCCTGCTCGGCGTCATCGCGATCGTGCTGATCGTGGAGATGAAGAGTCTGCTGATCGGTGAGGGCGCCACGCCGGAGCAGGATCGCGCGGTCCGCGAGAACCTGGTCGACGGCGCCAAGATCACCTCGGTGATCCACCTCAAGACCGAATACCTGGGCCCGGAGGAGATGCTGGTGGCCGCCAAGGTGGCGATCGCGCCGAACCTCGACATCGCCGAGATCGCCGAGGCGATCGACGCGGCCGAAGTGCGGGTGCGCGCCGCGGTGCCCACCGCCCGGCTGATCTACCTCGAGCCCGATCTCTACCGGACCCAGTCCGTCTGATCCCCACGCTCCGACCGATCGCCGTCGTCCCACCAGGGGCGGCGGCGATCGCCGTCGGTGGGCCGACACGGGACCCGAGCGCGGCGGCCGTCGCGGGACCGGCAGGTACCGTCCGATGGCATGGCCGCCGAAGGTGGAGACAGCAAGATCGCGATCCTGGCCGCGCTCGCGGCGAACGCGGGCATCATGATCGCGAAGTTCATCGGGGCGTTCATCACGGGCTCGTCGTCGATGCTGGCCGAGGCCGTGCACTCGGTGGCCGACACCGGTAACGAGGCGCTGCTGCTGGTCGGGCGCAACCGGGCCGAGCAGGATCCCGACACGCTGCATCCGTTCGGGTACTCGCGCAACCGGTACTTCTATTCGTTCGTCGTGGCGCTGGTGCTGTTCACCATGGGCTGCCTGTTCGCGGTGAACGAGGCGATCCACAAGATCCGGTTCCCCCACGAGATCGAGTCCCCCGCCGTCGCGGTCGTGATTTTGCTGGTGTCGATGGCGCTCGAGGGCGGTAGCTTCCGCACCGCGCGCAAGCAGTCGGCGCCGTTGAAGGGCAGGCACAGCTGGTGGCATTTCATCCGCAACACCCGCAATCCCGAACTGCCGGTGGTGCTGCTCGAGGACATGGGCGCGTTGGTCGGCCTGCTGTTCGCGCTGGGTGGCGTGAGCCTGTCGGTGCTCACCGGCAACGGCGTGTGGGACGGCGTCGGTACCCTGCTCATCGGCCTGCTGCTCGGGGTGAACGCGATCGTGCTGATCATCGAGACCAAGAGCCTGCTCATCGGCGAGGGCGCGACGGCCAAGGAGGACATCGCGATTCGCGCCGCCCTGATCGCCGATCCGCGCATCGTGCACATCATCCGGATCCAGACCCAATACCTCGGCCCGGAGGACCTGCTGGTCAACGCGAGGATCGCGATGCGGCCCGGCCTCGACATCAGCCAGGTCGGCGAGGCCATCGACGCCGCGGACACCCGCATCCGCGCCGCCGCCCCGAACGCCTGCACCGTCTACCTGGAACCGGACGTCGTCAAGCCCGAATCGGCGCGCGCGGCGACCTGATTCAGTGGTAGGCGGGCGCGGCGCCGCGCAGGAGATCCAGCGGCTCGGTGACGATGCCGAAGCGGGTGCGCAGCATATGACGGGTGGCGTGCAGGCCGGGCATGCCGTGCACGCCGGGGCCGGGTGGGGTCGACGACGAGCAGAGGTAGGTGCCGGGGATAGGGGTGGAGTACGGGTTCCAGCGGGCCAGGGGGCGGAAGGCGGTCTGGCGCAGGGTCATCGCGCCCGCGGAGATGTCGCCGCCGATGTAGTTGGCATTGTGGGCGGGCAGGAAGGCGGCGGGCGTGACGTGCTTGGCGAGGATCAGGTCGCGGAACCCGGGGGCGAACCGCTCGACCTGGGCGATCACCGCCTCGCTGATATCGCGGTCGGAGCCGTTGGGGACGTGGGCGTAGGTGTAGAAGGTGTGCTTGCCTTCGGGTGCCCTGGTGGTGTCGACGACGCCGGGCTGGATCGCGAGCACATACGGTCGCTCGGCGAATTCGCCCGCGGCGATCCGGCGTTCGGCGTGCATCGCCTCCGCGCGGGTGCCGACCAGGTGCAGGGTGCCCGCCAGTTCACAGCCGGGTGCGGTCCACGGCACCGGGCCCGACAGCGCGAAGTCGACCTTGCAGGCCGCACCGCCGTAACGGAATCGGCCCAGGCTGTTGCGGTATCGCGGCGGCAGCCGGTCACCGGCGACGCGCAACAGCTCGGCGGGCGAGGTGTCGAACAGGACGGCACGCGCGGTGGCGAGTTCGGCGAAGTCGTCGACCCGATGCCCGGTGACGATCTCGCCGCCGAGCCGTTCCAGCTCGGCGATCATGGCGTTCGGGATCGCCTGGCTGCCACCGCGCGGGATCACCCAGCCACCCGCGTGGGCGAGGGTACCGAGCAGCAGTGCGGCGCCCACGGCGGGTAGCGCGCGGGGCTGGGTGATCGCGTGGGTGGCGACGCCGGTGAGCAGCGCGGGTGCGACCTCGTCGTGAAAGCGGTTGTTCCACAGGGGCGATCCCTGTTCGAGCAGGCGCAGGCCGAAGCGGACGGCGGTGGGTATCCGGAGCGGCGGGTGCCGCAGGTCCGACATGGCGAGGTCGACCACCTCGGGCCAGTGCTGCACCAGCGGCCCGAACAACTCGCGCCAGGCCGGGCCGTCACGACCGAGGTCGGCGACCGTGGATTCCAGATTGCGCCAGGCCAATCCGGCGATACCGCCGTCGAGGGGATGCGCGTAGGAGATGGTCGGGGTGAGCAGGTCGACGCCGTGCGCCGTGAGGTCGAACGCGCGAAAGAACGGCGACGCCAGCGCCATCGGATGCGCGCCCGCGCACACGTCGTGGTGGAATCCCGGCAGGGTCAGTTCCGCCGTCCGCGACCCACCGCCCGGCTGATCCTGGGCCTCGAGCACCCGCACCGACAACCCGGCCCGCGCCGCGATCACCGCCGCCGCCAAGCCGTTCGGTCCCGACCCGACTACTACGACTTCCGCCATCTGTCGTCCCTTCGCCCTCGGCCGCTGCGGGCGACCTGCGTCGTTGTCTCCAACCTACGCGGAGCGGCGACCTCCGCCGACGAGTCTTCGGTCACCGCGACGGGCCGCCGCCACCGGCGCGCGACCACGGGCGGATGCGGTCACGCGAACGCGGCCCAGCTCTCGACCAGCAGGGCGATCCGCCGCTCGCGCAGTTCCGGGCGAAGCCTGCCATTGCGTTCCAGCGTCGCGATGCCGTGCAGGGAGGCCCAGGCCACCTCGGTGCGCGCGCCGAGTTCGTCGCCCTCGGCGCCCGAGCTGAACATCGCCTCGAGGCCGGCGAAGGCGTCGCGCAGCGGCTGCGGGGCGTCCAGGCCGAAGGTGAGATCGGTGGTGAGCACGAAGATCGCGTCGTAGCGGGCCGAGTTGGCGGCGGCGAAGTCGAGGTAGGCGCGGGCGACTTTGTCGAGCATGTCGGCGCGGGTCGTCGCGCTCTCGCGCGCCAGACGCACCTCCTCGGCCAGCTCGACGCAGCCTTCCAGGGCGACGGCGCCCACGATGGCAGCCTTGTTCGCGAAATGGCTGTAGAGCACGGGCTGGCTGTACTCGATCCGCTCGGCCAGTTTGCGGATGGTCACCGCGTCCCAGCCCTCCGCTTCGGCCAGCTCCCGCGCGGTGTCGATGATCTGCTGATGGCGGTGGGCGCGTTCGCGTTCCTTGCGCAATTGCGTGCTCATGCTCGAAATTCTAGCAGCGCTAGACAAGATAGCGATCGCGCGTTATGGTTCTCCCAACATCTAGCGCCGCTAGATTTCAGAGCAACGCAAAACAGATCCAGGAGCACATCATGACCATCTCGCGCATCGCCACCGCCCTCTCCCTGGCCGGCGGGGCGTTCATCATCTACGTCGGCCTCAGCTACCTGATCGCCCCCGAAGCCACGGCCGCGGGCTTCGGCCTGCCCGCCTGGCCCACGGGCGACGCGGTGGGCTTCCTGAACGTCAAAGGTGTGCGCGATGTGGCCACCGGCATCGTGATCATCGCGCTGCTGGCCACCCGGCAACGCTTCGCGCTCGGCATCACGATGCTGGCGTTCGCGCTGATTCCGGTCGGCGACATGATCACGGTGCTGAGCTGGAACGGCTCCACCGCCACCGCGTTCGGCGTCCACGGCTTCACCGCGGCGCTCGTCGCCCTCACCGGTGCCCTGCTGATCCGCGAACGCCGCACCGCCACCGCCTCCGAACAGCGGGTCGCGGTCGCGGTGTGACCCCGCTCACCCCGGCGATGAATTCCGCGCGGCCCCATCGTCTTCACCCATAACGAGCATCCACCGAGGAGGAACCACCATGGCGAACGCACCGCACGGCCCCGCGTCCTACTTCCCCACCATCGAGGCCAAGTACGGCCGCACCGTCGACGAGTGGCTGACTCTCCTCGGCGCGTCCGAACAGACCAAGCACGCCGCGCTGGTCACCTGGCTCAAGACCGAGCACGGCCTCGGACACGGCCACGCCACCGCCCTGGTGCAGTACCACCTCAACCCGGAGAAATGGGCGCGCTCCTGATCCCCACCGCTCGTAAGGCCCCGCAGTCGCTGCGGGGCCTTACGCGTGCGTCACTGCACCGGAACGGGTTTCGGCTCGGGTACCGGCGCGTCGACCGGGTGGTCGTCGACCATCGTCTCCTCGTCGAAGGGCAGTTCGCGATCGAGGACGCGACGGGTGCGGTCGGCGTCGACGGTCTTGGTCCAGGTGCCGATGAGCAGGGTGGCCACCGCATTGCCCGAGAAGTTGGTCAGCGCACGGGCTTCGGACATGAAGCGGTCGATGCCGACGATCAGGCCGACACCGTCGAGGAGTTCGGGACGGTGGCTCTGCAGGCCGCCCGCGAGTGTGGCCAGGCCCGCGCCGGTGACGCCCGCGGCGCCCTTGGACGCGATGATCATGAACAGCAGCAGGCCGATCTGCTCGCCCAGGCTCAGCGGCTTGCCCATCGCGTCGGCGATGAAGATCGACGCCATGGTCAGGTAGATCGCGGTGCCGTCGAGGTTGAACGAATATCCGGTCGGCACGACGACACCCACGGTGGTGCGCTCGACGCCCGCGTGCTCCATCTTCGCCACCAGTCGCGGGAGCGCCGATTCCGAGGACGAGGTCGCCACGATCAGCAGGTACTCGCGGGCCAGGTACCGGCACAGCTTCAGGATCGACACCCCCGAGACCATCCGCAGCACGACGCCGAGCACGCCGAAGACGAAGACCAGGCAGGTCAGGTAGAACGCGATCATCAGCGTCGCCAGCTGCACCACCGCCGACCAGCCGGTCCGGCCGACCACATTGGCGATCGCGCCGAACGCGCCGATCGGAGCCAGCCACAGGATCATCGACAGGATCCGGAAGACCAGCTTCTGCCCGAGCGAGACGGCCCGCAGGATCGGCGTGCCCGCCTCGCCCATCGCCTGCACCGCGAACCCGACCAGCAGCGCGACGAACAGCGCTTGCAGCACACTGCCCGCGGTCAGCGAGGACACCAGCGTCGTCGGCACGATGTTCTGGATGAAGTCCCAGGTGCCGCCCGCGCCGTGCGCCTGCTCGGCGTACTTGGCGCCCGCCCCCGCACTGCCCGCGCCCAGTCCGGTGCCGGGTTCGATCAGGTTGCCGACGACGAGCCCGATACCCAGCGCGACCGTCGACATCGCGAGGAAGTAGGCGATGGCCAGGCCGCCGACCTTGCCGACGGTGGCGGCCGCGCGCACCGATCCGATGCCGAGCACGATCGTGCAGAAGATGACGGGTGCGATCATCATCTTGATCAGGTTCACGAACAGGGTGCCCAGCGGCGCCAGCGACTGACCGAATTCCGGCGCCAGCCGGCCGACCAGGATGCCCGCGAGGACCGCGAAGATCACCGCGATGTACAGCCAATGGGTATGGTCGCGTTTCCGCGATGGTGCGGTGGTTGTGCTCATGGCGCCCAAGCATGCGCAACCGCTGTGATACCCATCACATTTGGTGCATAACGTTCAAGGCGAGGTCGGAGGGGCAAGATGCGACGAGTGCGACTGTCGCTCGCCGGACAGGCCTTCCTGTGGCAGCTGGTGGTGCTGGCGCTGATGATCGGCACCGGGGCCATCCTGGCGGTCTTCGACGCCCGCCACGACCACGATGTGGCGACCGAACTGCAGGTCCGCGACGTGGCGGTCTCCGTGGCGCGGGCGCCGTCGACGCTGGCCGCGGTGAACTCCCCCTACCCCAGCGGACTGCTGCAGCCGACCACCGAGCGGATCCGCGCCGATACCGGCATGGACTTCATCGTCGTGATGGCCCCGGACCGCACCCGCTACACCCACACCAATCCCGCGCTGATCGGCAAGCCGTTCACCGGCAGCATCGACGCCGCGCTGGCCGGGCAGACGTTCACCGAGACCTTCACCGGCACGCTCGGACCGTCGATCCGCGCGGTCACCCCGGTCTACGACAGCGGCCGGGTGGTCGCGCTGGTCTCGGCGGGGGTCACCCGCGCCAGGATCGGCACCCAGGTCGCGTCCCAGGTGCCGGTGATCCTGAGTGTCTCCGCGGCGGGCCTCGCGCTGGCCGCGTTGTCGTCGTTCCTGATCAGCCGCAGGCTGCGCCGCCAGACCCACGGCCTGGCGCCCGACGAACTGCGCGCGCTCTACGAACACCACGACGCGGTGCTGCACTCCGTGCACGAGGGCCTGGTGGTGTTCGGGTCGGGTCCCGGGCCTGCCGAGGTGGTCAACGATCAGGCGCGCACACTGCTCGACCTGCCCGACGGGCCGGTGCATCGCAGCGACCTGCCGACCTCGCTGCGGCAGATGCGCTGGGGCGTCGTGCGCGACGAGACCCACGTGACCACCGATCGGGTGCTGCTGGTCAACCAGGATGTGGTCAGCTGGGAGGGCCGCCCGATCGGCACCGTGCTCACCATCCGCGACCAGACCGAACTGCGCGCGGTCCTCGGCGAACTCGACTCGGTCCGCGGTTTCGCCGAGTCGCTGCGCGCCCAGGCACACGAGGCGGCGAACCGGCTGCACACCGTCGTCACGATGGTCGAGCTGGGCCGCCCGGAGGAGGCGGTCGCCTTCGCCACCGCGGAGCTGCAGCTCTCGCAGGTCCTCATCGACCGGCTGCTGGCCGCGGTGGGTGACGCGGCGCTGGCCGCGCTGCTGCTGGGCAAGGTCGATCAGGCGGCCGAACGCGGGGTGAGCCTGGCCATCAGCGAGGACACCGCGCTGGACTCCACCGATCCGCTGTCGGCGCACGAGGCCGTCACCCTGGTCGGCAATCTGGTCGACAACGCGATCGACGCCGCCGCGGGCACCGTCGACAAGCGGGTCGAGGTATCGGTGCGCCACCGCGACGGCGAACTGCTGGTGCGGGTCGCCGACAGCGGACCCGGCATGTCGGCGCAGATGTTCGTGCGCGCCGCCGAACGCGGCTACACCACCAAATCCGACCACGCCGGACTCGGCTTGGCACTCGTGCACCGCCTCGTCGATCGGCACGGCGGCGCCATCACCACCACGGCCGCACCACACAGCGCGGTCATCGTTCGCATTCCGCTGAGGGAGAAGACATGATCCGCGTCCTGATCGTCGAGGACGAACCGTTGATCGCCCAGGCACACCGGGCCTATCTCGAGCGGCTCGACGGGTTCGCCACCGGCGGTGTCGCGCATACCGGTCGCGATGCGCTCGGCCTGGCCGCCGAGGCGATCGCCGACGGCAGGCCGTTCCACCTGGTGCTGATGGACATCGGCCTGCCCGACATCAGCGGACTCGAGGTGGCCGCCGCGCTCAACAGCCTCGAACCGCGCCCCGACGTCATCGCGATCACCTCGGCGCGCGAGCTGAACATGGTGCGCAGCGCCGTCGCCCACGGCGTGGTGCTGTACCTGCTCAAGCCCTTCACCTTCGCCGCGTTCCGCGAGAAGCTGGAGCGCTACCGCGATTTCGACACCGCACTGCCCGCGGGCGAAGCGGCCCTGTCGCAGTACGACATCGACCGCGCCCTCGGTGCGCTACGCACCGCCGACCAGCGGGCGGGCGCACCGAAAGGCGTTGTGCAGCACACCCTCGAGGAAGTGTCGCGCGCCGTCCGTTCTGCCGAAGCGGGCATCACCGCGACCGACGCCGCGGCCGCCGTCGGTGTCTCCCGCATCACCGCCTGGCGCTACCTGGAAAAACTCGCCGACGACGGATTGGCCGAACGCCGAGCCGATTACGGCCGCGCAGGCCGCCCCAAAACCCGCTACCGCTGGCGCGCGGGCGCGTAACCCGGCTGAGGACAGGCGCCCGCCGTTCGACTACCACTCGCGCGCGGGCGCGTCGCTGAGGGCAGGTGCACGGCGCCGGCCCGGCCGTCCGGCTACCGCCGGCGCGTAGCCGGGTCAGGATGTGCGGGCTGCGCCGGTCAGGCCGTCCGGGGACCGGGTGCGGGCGACCGGGCCGAGGTCTACCGGCATGTGCTCGAAACCGTGCAGGGTGAACAGGTTTCGGCGGACCGGTGCCTCGCGCAGGCGCAGGTCGGGGTAGCGGGTGTAGAGGGCGTGCAGGGCGTGGACGGCTTCCATGCGGGCCAGGCTCGCGCCGAGACAGGCGTGGATGCCGCTGCTGAAGGCCACGTGTTCCCGGAGGTTCGGGCGGTCGATGTCGAAGCGGTTCGGATCGGGGAAGACCGCGGGGTCGCGGTTGGCCCCAGCCAGCGACAGGATGACGGTGGCGCCCTCGCGAATCGTGACACCGTCGAGCTCGACGTCCTCGAGCGCCTGGCGCGCGGTCATCTGCACCGGCGGATCGAAGCGCAGGGTCTCCTCCACCACATCGGGCCAGCGGTCGGGATCGGCCTGGGCGAGCGCGAGCTGGTCGGGGTTGGCCGACAGCGCCGCGATCGCATTGCCGATCAGGTTGACCGTCGTCTCGAAACCCGCGCCCATCAGCAGGCTCGCGCCCGCCTGCAATTCGCGCAGGTCGAGATCGCCCGAGCGCACCAGGGTCGACAGGATGTCCTCGCCGGGTTCCCGGCGCAGCTTCGCGATGTGGGCGGCCAGGTACTCGTCCATGGACTCGATCGCGGCCATCGCGCCACGGTAGGCGCGCCACGAGGTGCCGATGTCGAGCAGTGGCGTCACCTGGTCGCCCCAGCGCAGGAACAGCTCGCGATCGGCGGCGGGGAAGCCGAGCATCTCGGCGATGATCGCGATCGGCACCCTGGCCGCGAAATCGGTGATCAGGTCGACCGATCCGTGCGCGGGCATCGCGTCGAGCAGTTCGGCGGTGACCACCTCCACCCGGTCGCGCAGCCGGGCGATGGCACGCGGGGTGAACGCCGAGGACACCGGCTTGCGCATCCTGGTGTGCTCGGGCGGATCGAGGACCAGCATCGACGGCGGCTCGACCGGATTGGGCGGCACCGTGACCCGCTCGGCGAGCTTGTGCCACGGTCTGGGCAGCTCGCCGCCGAGCGCCTGCCGCACGCCGAAGCGGCTGTCGCGCAGGGTGGCGCGCACCTGGCCGTGGTCGAAAGCGGCGTAGGCCAGCGGCGACCGGAGCAAACCACCGGGCTCGCGCAGTTCATCGATCAGCGGATAGGGGTCGTGCAGTCCGCGCTGTCCGCTGAGCAGGGTGGCGAACGGGTCACGCCTGCGGACCTGCCAGCGCAGGATCGCCCGCGGTGCTCCGTGCTCTGCCGACCATCGCAACCAGTACTGCGCAATCATCGCCACCCCTTGCCGCTCTGCCGAAAGGATGCCTCCACGGTACGTACTTCCCGAGCAAAGCGAAACGTGTTCCAGTCGGAGATCGACCTATACCTGGGTAGGAGATCCGGCGGGGGTCAGCGCCGGATCGTCACCCGCTCGGTGGCGGCCCGATGCTCGACGGCGGCCGGATCGGGATTGACGACCTGCACCAGCGAGGCACCGGCGAACAACACCGCGATGTACCCGTCGATCAGCTCCTGCACGGTCTCCCACGGTGAGCTCGACAGCACTCGATCACCTGCGGAAATATCTTGCAGTGCGGCAGACTTCCTGGCTTCGGCGAGCACCTCGCCGACCGAGAGCCCGTCGAGCGCGGCCCGGAATCCGCCGGGCAGGAACTGGTCGCCGTGCACGCGCACCGCGGTCGCGAAATCGGTGACGCCGACCGGCAGGTCACGCACTGGTGTGCCCATGGCGTCCAGCGACAGCACCGCCACCTCGCCGACACCGTCGGCGTCGTCGAGCCGGTCGGGGGTGACCAGCGCGAGGTCGGCGTCGGGATCGGGCGTGAGCACCACCTCCGTGCCCGCCCACCAGCAGCCGAGCAGCACCGCGGCGGTCTGCCAGTGCGCGGGCAGCAGCACCGCGACCCTGGCGCCGGGACTGAGCGCGAACTCGTCACGGATCAGGTTGGCCGTCTTGGCGGCCCAGTTGGCCAGCGTCAGGCCGGACAGCTCTATGCGGGCGCCGGTGGCATCGTCGTACCAGGTGACACGTGGACCGGCGGGATCGCGTTCGAGGATCGGGTCGAGAAGGGCGTCGGTGAGGGTCGAGTTCGGCTCACGCATGGGCTAGTTCACGCATTTCGGTCCGTTCTGGCCTGCGTCGATCGGTGGGGCTGGCGGTACTGGCGTCGCGGTCGCCGAGGATGTTCCGTCGAAATCGAACATGCCTGCCGCGGCCGAGCCCGGACCAGAATAGTCGCTCGCCAGCACCACGCTCACGGTATCCGCCGACAGTGACGGATCCGCGACCACGGTGAGACCGCCGAGCGCCTCGGCCACCGCGGCGACCTTCGGGTTCTCGGCGTCGGCGGCGAGCACCCGGCTCGAACTCACGCTGCCACCTGTGTAATTGCCCACCAGACCTTCGCGGAAACCCTTGCCCGTCAACGCCGTCGACACCTTGGCGGCGAGCCCGGCGGTGCCGCCCGCGTTGAACACGCTCACCGTCACCGTCGACGGTTCGACCTTCGACTCGTCGTCCGACTCCTTCTTCTCCCCGACGAGCCCGGCGACGTAGTCCTGCACCGCCTTCGGTTCGACCCGGACGACCGATTCGCCCGCCGCGGTCATGCTGTTGAGGTCGGCCACCGGGATGGTCTCGAATTCCACCTTGCCGCCGGACAAGTCCTTGAGCTGCTGCAGGAAGGCCAGCACGTCCCAGTCCTCGTCGAGCACGACGGTCCGGCCGACCGCCTCGCTGATCTCGCCGAGCTTGCCCGGATTCGCCAGGACCTTCGCAGTGAGCAACTGCCCGACCAGCTGGGCCATGAACACCTGCTGACGCACGATCCGATCGATGTCACCGCGGGGCAGCTCGTGCCGCTGACGCACGAAGCTCAACGCCTGCCCACCGCCGAGACGCTGCGGCCCGGCCGGGAAGTCGGCGCCCGACATCCCTTCGTCCACCGCGTTGTTCAGGCACACCTCGACGCCGCCGACGGCATCGGTGAGCAGTACGAAGCCGAGCAGACTCACCTCGGCGTAGTGGTCGACGGTGATGCCGGTGAGCGAGGCCACCGACTTGATCAGCGCCTGCCTGCCCGCCTTCGTCGAATCACGGTCGGCGTCGGCCGCGGAGCCGCCCTTGGCCAGCAGCTTCGCGCGTTCGGTCGCCTTGGTGGCGCCGTAGGCGGAGTTGATCTTGCCTTTGCCCTGGCCGGGAATGTCGACGTAGGAGTCGCGCGGGATCGAGATCGCGGTGGCCGAGCGGCCGTCGTTGGGGACACGGACCAGCACGATGGTGTCGGTGTTGGTGCCCACTTCGTCGCCCGCGTGCAGCATCGTGCGCTCGGCGGAGGTCAGCGGGTTGCCGTGGGCATCAGTGCGGCTGTCGACGCCGACCAGCAGGATGTCGACCGCACCGTCGCGGCCGCCGCCGAGGCCGAGTCCGCCGATGCGGTCGATATTGGCGATCAGATTGTCGACGCTGCGCCACGCGAAGCCGGTGAGGGCAAGCACCAGGACCGCCGCGATCGCCACCATCATCTGCGCCGGGCCGACCGCACCGGTCTGCGTGGCGACCGTGGGTGGTCGTGTCGACTCTCGCACTCGCGCATCCTCTCGACGAACTCCGCGCCCGGCTCCGTATCTCCCCCGGCTAATCCCGCCATCTCGTATGCCTGGCTCGTCCGCCGCGACCGGCCATCACAGGCTAACCAACAGTTACCACAGACGAGCCGAACCACAGGTGTCACGGCGTGCCAGACTGGCCGCGTGTACACCGATTTCCCCGCCCCCGCTCGCCTGATCGTAACCGGAGCGCGCGGGCTGCTGGGGCGAGAGATCCTGCGGCTCGCGCCCGATGCCGCCGGCTACGGCCGGACCGAGCTCGATATCACCGACCGCGCCGCCGTCGACGCGGTCCTCACCCCGGGCGCGGTGCTGATCAACTGCGCGGCCTACACCGCGGTCGACGCCGCCGAGTCCGACCGCGACGCCGCTTTCGCCGCCAATGCCACCGGTCCCGCCGTCCTCGCCGCCGCCTGCGCCGCGGCGGGCGCCCGGCTGATCCACGTGTCCACCGACTACGTCTTCCCCGGCACCGCCGACACTCCCTACGAACCCGGCGACCCCACCGGTCCCGCCACGGTCTACGGGCAGTCGAAGCTGGCGGGCGAGCAGGCCGTGCTCGAGCTCGGCGCCCAGGTCGTGCGCACCGCCTGGGTGTACTCCGGTGTCGAGGGGGATTTCGTCGCGACCATGCGCAGGCTGGAAGCCGAACGCGACACCGTCACCGTCGTCGACGACCAGGTCGGCTCCCCCACCAGCGCCGCCGACCTGGCCGCCGCGCTGCTCGAACTGAGCACCCGCCCCGACGCGCCCCGGGTGTTGCACGCCACCAATTCCGGCACCGCCACCTGGTTCGACCTGGCCGTGGCCGTTTTCGCCGAGCTCGGCGCCGACCCGGCGCGGGTACAGCCCTGTGCTTCCAGCGCCTTCCCCAGACCCGCACCGCGCCCTGCCTATTCGGTGCTGTCCCCCGCGGCGTGGAACGCGGCCGGTCTCACCCCGCTGCGGCCTTGGCGTTCCGCACTAGCCGACGCGCTACAGCGCGTGTCCGACTAGGCTGCGCAGTCGTGAACGCAGCCGATTCCGCGGCCCCTGCGGGCCTTGCCGTCGTCACGGTGACTTATTCACCGGGCGAGCACCTCGAGCACTTCATCACCACCCTGGCCGATGCCACCAGCGAGAAGCCGCAGGTGATCCTGGCCGACAACGGCTCGACCGACGGCGTGCCCGAGCTCGTCGCCGAGGCCAACTCGCACGTGCGGCTGCTGCGGACCGGCGGCAATATCGGCTACGGCGGCGCCATCAACCGGGCCGTCGCCGAGATCGACCCGTCGATCGAGTTCGTGATCCTGGCCAACCCGGACATCCGCTGGGGCGTCGATTCCATCGACAAGATGCTCGAGGCCGCCCAGCGCTGGCCGCGGGCAGGCGCGTTCGGGCCGATGGTCCGTGAGCCCGACGGCAGCGTCTACCCGTCCGCGCGCCGCGTCCCCGGCCTCGCCGACGGCGCGGGCCACGCCATCCTGGGCACGATCTGGCCGAAGAACCCCTGGTCGGTGCGCTACCGCCAGGAGAACGAGGAGATCTCCGAGCGGGTGGTCGGCTGGCTGTCCGGCTCCTGCCTGCTGGTCCGCCGGGCCGCCTTCGACACCATCGACGGCTTCGACTCGCGCTACTTCATGTACATGGAGGACGTCGACTTCGGCGACCGCATGGGCAAGGCCGGCTGGCACAATGTGTTCGTCCCCGACGCCGAGGTGACCCACGCCAAGGGCCACGCCGCGGGCAAGCATCCCGAACTGATGCTGCCCGCCCACCACGCGAGTGCCTACCGCTTCCAGGCGGACCGGCATCCGCACTGGTGGCAGGCGCCGTTGCGGGGCGCCTTGCGCGCCGGACTTGCGGTTCGCTCCCGGATTGCGGTTCGATCGGCGCTGCGCGAGAAAGCGCGAACCGGCGCCTGAGCGGGTACCGGTCCACTGTGAACAGGGGAAACTCGATGGCAGGCAACTCAGGCACCGACGCGGTCATCCTCGTCGGCGGACAGGGCACGCGGCTGCGTCCGCTCACCCTCTCGGCGCCCAAGCCGATGCTGCCGACGGCCGGGTTGCCGTTCCTGACCCACCTGCTGGCCCGCATCGCCGAGGCCGGGATCACCCACGTGGTGCTGGGTACCTCGTTCAAGGCCGAGGTGTTCGAAGAGCACTTCGGTGACGGCTCCGAGCTGGGGCTCGAGCTCGAGTACGTGACCGAGACCGAGCCGCTGGGCACCGGCGGCGGTATCCGCAACGTGCTGCCCAGGCTGCGCGCGGACAACGTGATGGTGTTCAACGGCGACGTGCTCGGCGGCACCGACCTTGGCGCGATCCTCGACACCCACGAGTCGACCAACGCCGACGTCACCCTGCACCTGGTCCGGGTCAGCGACCCGCGTGCCTTCGGTTGCGTGCCGACCGACGCCGACGGCCGGGTCACCGCGTTCCTGGAGAAGACCCAGGATCCGCCGACCGACCAGATCAACGCGGGCTGCTACGTGTTCCGCCGCGAGTACATCGAGAAGATCCCGACCGGGCGCCCGGTGTCGGTGGAGCGCGAGGTCTTCCCCGCGCTGCTCGCCGAGGGCGCGCGGGTGCAGGGCCATGTCGACGCCTCGTACTGGCGTGACATGGGTACCCCGGAGGACTTCGTGCGCGGCTCGGCCGACCTGGTCCGCGGCATCGCCCCCTCGCCCGCGCTGCCGGGTCAGCGTGGCGAGTCGCTGGTTCATCCCGGCGCCGGGGTGGCGCCGGGCGCGCTGCTCATCGGCGGCACCGTGGTCGGGCGTGGCGCCGAGATCGGCGCGGGCGCGCGACTGGACGGCGCGGTCATCTTCGACGGCGCGGTCGTCGAGGCGGGCGCGACCGTGGAGCGCTCCATCGTCGGCTTCGGCGCCCGGATCGGTCCGCGCGCGCTGGTGCGCGACGGCGTGATCGGCGACGGCGCCAATATCGGTGCGCGATGCGAACTGTTGCGCGGGGCCAGGGTGTGGCCGGGCGTGGAGATTCCCGACGGCGGTATCCGCTTCTCCACCGACGTCTGATCGGTCGTCGAGGGGCCCCTGCCCGGAGTCCGGGCGCGGCCCCCCGAACTCAGAGACGGGAGCAAAACCCCAGGTCGGAGGGTGA
>NZ_JBHVHX010000041.1:0-8945 GCF_042799895.1 Nocardia sp. NPDC057663
GTGGGTCCCAGATGCGGATGGTGTTGTCGTCGCTGGCGCTGGCGAGGCGGGTGCCGTCAGAGCTGAACGCCACACTGTAGACACTCTCAGTGTGTCCGGTGAGGGGTTCGCCGATGGGTTGGCCGGTGCGTGGGTCCCAGATGCGGATGGTGTTGTCGCCGCCGGAGCTGGCGAGGCGGGTGCCGTCGGGACTGAAAGCCACACTAGAGACCGTGTCGGTGTGTCCGGTGAAGGGTTCGCCGAGGGGTCGGCCGGAGTGTAGATCCCAGATGCGGATCGTGTTGCTGCTGGCGCTGGCCACGCGGGTGCCGTCGGGGCTGAAGGAGACCGCTTGCATCGGGTTGGGCAAGCCGATCATTTTGACCAGACGACTGCGTAGCGCTATTGCGTGGGCGAGTGCGGCTTCAGTTTGCGGTCCACGTGCAAGGGCGTGTGCGGCAAGGATTTGTTGGAAGGCTCGGATGTCATCACCTGGGTAGCTGCCGTCGAGCATCGCGCGAGATTGGGTGATTAGGCTTGTGGCGAGGATGGTTCGGGCGTTCTCGTCGGCGCGTGCTCTCGCGGCTGACTCATTCTGAAATCCGACGATCGCGGTGATCGAGACAGCGACCGACACGACGAGCAACAAAGCGAAGGCGATGCGGGTGAGGTTTGTTCTGCGCTGGGCTTTTTGGCGTGCTGTGAATGACTCGGCAAGGAAATCTGTCGCTGGTTGGGTTGTTTCAGTGATGGTGGTGTGTGTTTCGATGCTGGCGAGGCGGGCACCTCGATAGAGCAAGGACTCGTCGCGCCCTGTCCGGTCCCAGTGCTCGGCGTCAACGGTCAGTTGTTGACGGCCGAGGAGGCCTTGGCGGTCACGGTTGATCCAGTTCTGGAGTTTGTCCCAGGCACGGAGCAGTGCTTCGTGAGCGAGTTGGGCGGTCCCTTCTTCATCGACAGTGATCAGACGGAGACGGACGAGCGCGTCACGTGCGGCGATGACCCCGGTGGTGGTGTCGTCGTTGGCGGCGAGCAGGGCTGCGATGTTGAGGGGGCGGCGGGTGTCGTCGGTGTGGGTGCCGATGTGGACCATGTGGGTAAGCAGGGTCTGCATTCCGCGCTTGCCGTCGTCGTCGAGGTTGTCGAAGGTGGAGTCGGCTTGGCGGGTGACTGCTTGCCAGATCCCGCCGGTGGCTTCGTATCCGGCGAGGGTGAGTGTGGATCCATTGCGGTGGGTCCAGGTCAGTTGGAGTGCGTAGGACAGCAGTGGCAGGCTGGTCTGGGAGAGGTCGCGGCCAAGGCTTTGGTCGTGGAGGAGCCGGTCGGTCAGCCCGTCTTCGATGCTGAGGCCGGCCTCGAGCGCCGGGCCTTCGATGGTGGCGCGAATCTGTTTCTCGGTCATCGGTCCGATGACGATCTGCCGGTCGTTGAGGGCGGCCACCAGCGGCTGGTAGTCCAGGCATTGGGTGTAGAAGTCGGCTCGCAAGCAAACCAGGACCAGTGCCGCAGTGTCAGCCAGAGTGCTCAGAGCGGTCACGAAGGCGTCGCGCTCGGTGGGATCGTCGCAGTTGGTGAAGATTTCTTCGAATTGGTCAACGACCAGCACTGCCCGCGCGATGCTGGGGCCCGGACGCTCGTCTCGGCGATCCAGTGTCGATGTGATAGTTACCGGTTCGGCGCGTAGCGCTTCGCGGATCTCATTCTCGCTTCGGGTGCTGTAGTCGGCGAGTTCGGTAGCGAGGCGGTCGAGTGGATGCGGGCCCGGTGTCAGGAGCCGGTGGGTCCAACCGCCTGATCCGGGTACTTCGTGGTTGCCTCGGGCGATCGCGGGCAGGACCCCGGCTTGCAGGAACGAAGACTTACCGATGCCGGAGACCCCGGTGGTGATCACAAGGCCGGGGTTGGTATCGAAATCGGCGAGTTGATCGAGGACGTCGGCGACGAGTTCTGCGCGGCCGAAGAAGTAGCGGCTATCGGCGGCGGTGAACGCTTCCAGCCCCCGATACGGGCAGGGGCCGTCGATTTGTCCTGGCTCGCGAACTGTCGGGTTGGCGACACGCCCAGCTGAATTGTGGGCGAGAACGAGTTCGTTCACGGTTCCGCTCGCGTGTCTGCGCGGGGCGGGGACATCGCATGCGGGCAGCTTCCGGCTCAGGTAGCGGAAGACGGAGTCGAGGGTGAGGTTGGCCGGCTCGGATGGATCGCCAGTATTGAGCAGGTGGATCAGCGTCCCGGTGAACGCGGTATGCAGCTCGTTTTCCGGTGCTAACGCTTGCTGGCGTGCCGACGCGGCGGTCAGAAGGTATGTCCCGCCAGCAGCTTCGGGACCGAAAGCTCCGCGCGCTCGCCCACCGAAGCAGCAGTCCAACATCACCACCTTTGACCGCGCGCCGCACTCGGCGAGGATCTGGCGAATCGTCGGGTATGGCACTGAACCTCGGCGAAGCTTGGTCAGATGGTCGGAGGCATGGGTGGTGAGGTGGAGCTGGTTGTCCGCGCTGAGCAGGCCGTGGCCGACGTAGTAGAACAGCATGACGTCGGTGGCCTCGTCGGCCAGGTTCGACAGTGTGTCGAGGACCGGCCCGGCGTTCGCGGGATCGATCAGGGTGACCAGATTTTCGTCGCGGACCCCGCAGCGCGCCGTCAGCGCCGCCGATAGGTCCCTCGCGGACGCAGCTGCGGACTTGACCGCTGGCACCGGTGATCCATCTACATATTCGCCGGAACCGACGACGAGTACCCGCGTTCCGCGAGAACTCAGGCTCAGCCCCGAAGGCTGTGTTCCCAGCTCACTGTTGTTCATCGGTGTCTGCGGAGAGTTCGCGCGCCAGCGCCTGTGCGGTTGCATCGGCCTCCTGCAGCGCGAGATCGCGAACATTGGTGGCGTGATAGGTCATCGACGACCCATCTGCTCTGTCAACGGTCACTGTGACCTCGCCTGTGCGCAGCCGCAGCCACGCGATGACAGTGTTCGCTATCGCCTGTATCGCGACAGTTGCGACGCCACCGGTGCCCACCGCGATGACCAGAGCGTCCGACAGGCCACCTAGCTTGCCGGGTTCCGGAGCTGTGGGGACGACCTGCACTCTGCCGCGCAGATCATCCTCTTCGATCAGCCAGCTCCGCAGTGAAGCGAGATCCACCGGCACTTCATCCGACGCGATACGGACGACGATCTCCACAAGGCCCCCAAGTCGATGACGTTGCATCATGATTGCACGAACGTCACTACCGCACTACAGAAGAATGTCAGTGGCACAGGACCTTTCGCGATGAACCAAGATATCGCCAACAGCTGGGGCAGCTGGACGGGATCATCGCCGATTACCAGTGCCGAGCGGCTTTCGTGGCACCAGGGCGCTATGGAGGGGATTTGGCGTCGAGCGGATCGTGGGGAGTGTGAGTCTGCGGGTCCGCGATTCGATGCGGTTCGGTGGTAAAGCTGTTGGACGACCTAGCGCGCGATCGGGAGAGGTGCAGTCAGCAACCGTCACCGTGGCCCTAACCTTCCTTGTCGGCGGCCAGACCGGGGTTAGGCGCTAGGCGCGGCACACCAACTACCCTGTTGCGCGCGTTCATAACCATACGGCGAGCGATGCTAGGCAACCAGCGGTCTTGCTGGGTTCTCCTGGACAGTAGGCGGCGGGATTTGAGCACTGACAACAGCAACTCCGGTGAACTCCCGGCGGAAGCCGCCGCTGTCTCCGCGCCGCCGTCCGCTCCCGGGGCTGGATCAGCACCGCAACCCCAACAGTGCCCCGTGATGGGCAAATCCTGTCGTCGGTACTTCGGTGGGACGGATGGACCAGGGTTGCGGCGATCGCGGCTGTCCTGACGGCGGTAGCAGCCCTGTGGTTCAGTGCCCAATTACTGTACCGCTGACCCGGCGCGGAGTTTTCGCTGAAGCCGAAGTAGCCACGCCACAAGCGCGTCGGCGGTCCGCGAGCAATTCAGAGCCGAGCGCCTGTTTGCCGGCAGGTGTTCCCCGGTCTCGCCAGTCGTTCGCCGAGAACCATGTATCCGCAGGTCGCCAACTCGCATCCTGTCGCCGGGATCGGTCTACCGGGAGGCGCAGCCGGTAGGGGCAGGGTCTGCTGAGTCGGGGTGGAGGATCCACTGCGGATAGGTCTGGTGCCGGAATTGGTAGGCGGTGGGGTTAACGCGGAGCGGGCCACTGTTGCGGGCCCAGACAAGAAGGCGGCAGATCGGGCCGGGAAGTCTGTGGTGATCTTGAATGTAAGCACCGCTACGAAGAATCGCCCGGTCGCGAGCCCGACTGCGAGCCCGCCCACGAGCCCGCATGCAAGCACGCCGGCAAGCCCGAATATGAGTCAGTCATGTTCAGCATTCTAGGTCGATTGACCTAGAAATTATAGGTTGAGTGACCTATATTGACGGATATGAGTGATGTTCTCGAACTGGACAGCGATGGTCCTGTACTGCTCGTCGGCGGTTACGGCACGGTCGGAGCCGAGGTGGCACGACTAGCCGCCTCGGAGTTCCCGATCATGCTGACCGGCCGATCGATCGAGCGTGGTCGAACGCTGGCAGATGAACTCGGTGCGGGTCTGCGGGTATGGGATCTGGGGAGCCCCGACGGGTTTCGCGCCCGAGTGCGCGCGGTGGTCGGATTGGTCAACGATCCCGATGATCGGGTGTTGCGTGCCGCGGTGACGGCGGGTATCCCGTATGTGGATATCACCCGATGGACGGCCCGGGTGCAGCGTGCGGTCACAGTCACCGCGTTGCTGGATCCGCGTGCGCCGGTGGTGCTGTCGTCGTCGTGGATGGGTGGGGTCGTCGGTCTGGTCGCCGCGAATCTCGCGGCCGAACTCGGCGGAATGGACACGGCCGAGGTGGCGATACGGTGGGATCTACGGGACCGGGCCGGCGCGGACTCGGTCGAGTTCATGGATCGGCTCGGGCTCGACTACGAGGTGGTGCGCGACGGGCAGCGGCACATGGTCATGCCGCTCAGTGCGGTCGAGCGGGTGGTGATCGGTGGGCACCGTACGAAGGTGGCGCTGATCGATACCCCCGAGCAGTTCACTTTTCCCTTGACGCTGGGGGCCACGACGGCGGCCACGCGCATCGGATTCAGTTCCGCCGCTGCGACATCGGCGCTGCTGGCGGCCAAACATCTAGGTGTATTCCGGTGGGGACGCGGCGACCGCTACATCGGGATGCGTCGGGCGCTGCTGTACTCGCCCGGCGAGGGTGGAACAGCGAACGTGCGCGTCGACGTCGGTCACGGTGGTGAGTCCCGCACCGCCACCGTCACCGATCGGGCAGGGCAGGCGCATCTCACCGCGGTCGGTGCCCTGGCGGCTCTGCGGCGTGCGCTCGGCGCCGATGGCGGCCCGACACACTCCGGGGTGAACTTCCCCGAGCAGACGCCGGCGCCTGCATCGGTGCCTGCCTTCCTCGCCGCGCACGGGGTCGACCTGACGATCTCCGGGCACACCGGCGCCCGGACCGCGTGAACGAGGAGGCCACCGGCGGCCGCGTGGCGGGCACGGACAAGGGTGCGCAGCGCCGCGCGCAGTTACTCGACATCGCCGAAGGGATCCTCGTCCGATCCGGGCACGCCGAATTGACGATGCGCGCTGTCGCCGCCGCCGCCGGGGTGCGACTGGGGCATCTGCAGTACTACTTCCGCAACCACGCCGATCTTGTCGCCGCCGTACTCGACCGAACCCTGCAACGCTCGCTGCGACGGCTCACTCCGCTGCTGGCCGCCACCGACACCGCCGTCCCCGCCGAAGAGCTGCCCAGGCTGCTGTTGGCCGAACAACACGACCACGACCTGGTTCGCATCTACGCCGAACTGTGGGCGCTGGCCGGCCGCGACGACGCGGTCGCGGCGGTCGTGCAATCGTTCTACCGCACCTACGAGGCGCATGTCGCTGCCGTGATCCGCGCCAGACATCCCGAACTGCCCGAACTGACCTGCCGGGTCAACGCGCGCGTATTCACCATTCTCATCGAAGGCGCGTCCTTGTTCCGTTCCGGTATCGCCGCCACCGCCGACGACACCACCGACCTGGCGATCATCGCCACCACCACCGCCCTACTCGACCCACATCCGGACCAATAATGGTCATCTCGCGTGGGATGAACAGTGTGACGCGTTGCAGTTCGCGTCTGCTGGCCGATCACCTCGGCCGGTTCCGCCGTCACCGCTTCGGTGACCGGTGCGTTGTTCCCCGCAGGGGTGTTGGGGACAGGTCGGCGTTCTACGCGATCTGCATAAAACGGTGGCGATGACTATGAGCGGAGCGGCCAGTCCGAGGACGAACTTGCGGTAGCTGAGGAGCCCGACGACGGTGACAGGGAGCCAGAACATCCCTCCGATTGCGAGACCGCCGGCGGCCGGCAACGAGTAGGTGCTGTTGCGGCTGGCCTGCTCCCACAGCAATATCGCGCAGCGGACTGTCACCTCCATCGTCACAACGTCGATGGACGCGAACCACCAAGCCGGTGCCGTGAGGTTTACTTTCGCGACCAGTCACCTTTGACTACGGGCACTTTGGTATCGGCCGATCGGATCGGGCAGCGCCCGGATCCGACGTAGCAGCGTCATCCGCGAGATCGTCGCCGCCAGGTGTCGACGGGGACGATGACTACTACCTGTTCTACTGCAATGACTCCTGGACTGCTCTCACTGACACCTGGCATCCCACACTGGCTTCGGCCATTGACCAAGCAAACTACGAGTTCAGCGGCGTGACATTCATGAAGCCGTGACGGCGAGCGTCGTCGGTGTTCCACGTGGGCTGGTACACCGACGACGGGCAGCTGTTCGCCGTCCGTTTCTGTAGCATTTGTAGCTTGCCCGGGCTTGCGCGGGAGTGGCCTATCAATCTTCCTGATATCGCCGACGTCGCGGTCGGCTTGCATCGCGGCCCGCTCGAACCGGCGCTGCGGCAGGACCGCACCGCGGTCCGCACCCGCGAGCGCTACACCCAGATTCATGGGTGCTGGCCGAGGGCGTGACCCGGCTCGGTCTGGCCCGCGTCACGGTCCGCAGATTCGCCCGCGCCGAGTCGCCGGAGGAGCTGCTGGTCAACAACCGCACCGGCTACCGAACCGGCCTGCTCGACGAATTCAAACCCTACCTGTATCAACGCTGGAACGACGGCTGCACCAACGCCGCGAGGCTCTTCGAGGAGATCCGCGAACGCGGATACCGAGGCCGGGCCAGCATGGTTCGCGCTTACCTGCAGCCGTTCAGGGCGACCGCGCACATCCCTGCACCACCACCGAAACCACCGACGGTCCGAGAGGTCACGGCATGGAATATGACCCATCCGGCCAACATCGACCCCGACGACCAGCGTCGGCCCGACGCGATCCTGGACGCCAGCCCGGAGCTGGAATCGGTTGCAGGCCACGACCGCGCGTTCGCCACGACCATGACCGAGCGCCGCGGCCGGGAATTCGAACAATGGATGACCAGCGTCGACTCCGACAAATCATGCGGTCTTGCACTCCTTCGTCCGCGGCTTGCGCAGAGATCAGGACGCGGTCACCGTTGGCCTCACTACCCGCCGGAGCAGCGCGACGGTCGAAGGCCATGCCAACCGGATCAAGATGTTGAAGCGGCAGATGTTCGGACGTGCGAAGCCGGACCCTATTCGGAAGCGAATCCTGCTGAGCAACTGACGAATACGTGATTTCGCTTCACGAAATTTGGGCCAGATCCGAACTCTGACGTCACTTATCGGCGAATTCTGACGTCACATAAGGGCGGATCGGTGCGATCGTTACGGTGAAAAGTGACGTCCCTGTGTGGTGTTCGGGTAGCCGTGGCCACCGGGCGGGTGCGCATCCGCAGCAGATCGACCTCGAACTCGGCGAAGGTGGTGAATCGGCCCTCGGTGTGGCTTGACCGATGATTTTTCTGCGCCGGGCCGGTCTGGACGTGTGAGATCGACTCACGGGAGGCTGACGCCATGCGGAAACTGACTTTTGGCATGAATGTGACCCTGGACGGCTACATCGCCGCGCCCGGCGACGACCTCGGCTGGAGTGGGGGTGAGGGACCGCACTCGTCGCCGAGCGACGAGCTGTTCCAGTGGTGGTCCGACCGGGTGGCGGCCTGATCGAGTGCGATCGAATACCTATCGCGAAGCTGTTGCGACTCAATCTGATACAGGTCAATTGCATTCTGGTCAAGCCATAGTTGGCGGTGTTCTCGCTATTCCCACCAGCCGGAACGCCGGGTTCCGGTGTTCGATTTCACGCCGACGATGCTCCCACCCCCGCAGAAGCCGAGTGCGCGGCGCTTGTGCGGGCGTCGGAGTTCGTTCAGATGTGTCTCCGATTATCGCTCGAGACCGAGCAGCAACAATCCAGCTGCTCCGGCGACAGCAAGACCGGTTGGCGAGGTTGATGTCGCCCTGATGACCGTGAGCGCGCTGACTGAAGCCCCGACGACCGCAAGATCAATGGCGCCAGTGGACAGCGGCTCCCACAACCGCACGGTGCCATCGCCACTGCCGGTGGCGAGCAGAGTTCGTCCGTCCGGCAGCGACTCCGCCGCGATTGCGGTAACCCAGCCAGTGTGGCCGGTGAGGGGTTCACTGGCAGGGTGACCGGTGCTCGGGTCCCACAACCGCACGGTGCAGTCGCTGCTGCCGGTGGCGAGCAGTGTCCGTCCGTCGGGTAACGGCACTGCTGCGACCGCGGACACCGAGTTTGTGTGGCCGGTGAGGGGGTGCCCTACCTGGCGGCTGGTGCTCGGGTCCCACAACCGCACGGTGCAGTCGCGGCTGCCGGTGGCGAGCAGTGTCCGTCCGTCGGGTAACGGCACTGCTGCGACCGCGGACACCGAGTTTGTGTGGCCGGTGAGGGGTTGCCCTACCTGGCGGCTGGTGCTCGGGTCCCACAACCGCACGGTGCAGTCGCGGCTGCCGGTGGCGAGCAGTGTCCGTCCGTCGGGTAACGGCACTGCTGCGACCGCG
>NZ_JBHVHX010000041.1:9045-26011 GCF_042799895.1 Nocardia sp. NPDC057663
CGGGTAACGGCACTGCTGCGACCGCGGACACCGAGTTTGTGTGGCCGGTGAGGGGTTGCCCTACCGGGTGGCTGGTGCTCGGGTCCCACAATCGCACGGTGTCATCGTCGCTGCCGGTGGCTAGCAGTGTTCGTCCGTCCGGCAACGGCACCACCGCGACCGCCCTTACCGCGATGCGGTGGCCGGTGAGGGCTTGCCCGAATGGGTGGCCAGTGGCTGTGTCCCACAATCGCACAGCGCCATCGCGGCTGCCGGTGGCGAGCAGTGTCCGTCCGTTAGGTAAGGGCACTGCCGCGACCGCGAGCACCGAGTTGGTGTCGCTGGTTAGGGGTTGGCCCACCTGGTGGCGGGCGCTCGGGTCCCACAACCGCATGGTGCCATCGCGGCTGGCGGTGGCGAGCAGTGTTCGTCCGTCCGGCAACGGCACTGCCGCGACCGCGCTCACCACGCTGGTGTGTCCGGTGAGGGGGCGGCCGACCTGGTGGCCGGTGCTCGGGTCCCACAACCGCACCGTGCCATCGTCGCTGCCGGTGGTGAGCAGGGTCCGTCCGTCCGGCAGCGGCACCGCCGCGATTGCAGTTACCGAGCTGGTGTGGCCGGTGAAGGGTTGGCCGACCTGGTGGCCGGTGGACGGGTCCCACAATCGCACCGTCATATCGAAGCTGCCGGTGGCTAGCAGGGTCCGGCCGTCCGGCCACGGCATCGCCGCAACCGCGACCGCGGTCACCCAGCTGGTGTGGCCGGTGAGGGGTAGGCAGACCGGGTGGCCGGTGCTCGGGTCCCACAACCGCACGGTCCTATCGCTGCTGCCGGTGGCTAGCAGGGTCCGGCCGTCCGGCAGCGGCACTGCCGCGACCGCGAGCACCGAGTTGGGATGGCCGGTGAAGGGTTGGCCGACCTGATGACCTGTGCTCGGGTCCCACAACCGCACCGTACTATCACTGCTGCCGGTGGCGAGCAGTGTCCGGCCGTCCGGCAGCGGCACTGCCGCGACCGCGAGCACCGAGCGGGTGTGGCCGGTGAGTGGTTCGCCGACCGGGTGACCGGCGACCGGGTCCCACAACCGCACAGTCTTATCGTCGCTGCCGCTGGCCAACAGCGTCCGTCCGTCCGGCAAGGGCACTGCCGCGACCGCGAGCACCGAGTTGGTATGGCCAGTGAGAGGTTGGCCGACCGGGTGACCGGTGACCGGGTCCCACAACCGCACGGTGTCATCGCGGCTACCGGTGGCCAGCAGTGTCCGACCGTCCGGCAATGACAATGTCTCCAGCGCGACTATCGGACGACCTAAATGCGCAACAATATTGTTGACGACCTGCCACTGTGACCATAGACGCCGAACTCGCAGATTGGTTGTTTGGTCACCAGCGGGCCGTGCATTGGGCGAGATCGCGATATCCAAACTCAGTGCCCGCGACGAAGGTTCTACGCCAATGACAAGTGGTTCTAGTCCCGCCCAGGCTGCAAGGGTCGTGGCTTCGAACTCCGGTTTTGCCGGGATACCCACGTAGCTGCGCACCATGCCGCTGGATTCCCACGGCAGGAACGACGCGGGGATGTGCTCGTCGTCGAGCACCTCGCCTTTCGCCGCATGCGCTACGAGTTCCCGACGAATATACGGGTGCGGAGGGACCTCGGCGGACGATGGCAGCTGTGCGCGCAGCGCCTTGCTGATTCTGGCCTGAACAGCGACTTCGTCGGATGGTTCTGCAGGGAATGTCACTGCTGTCCTTCTCGTAGCGCATCAGGTTGGGACCGTAGAACCTCGCGGAGCCGTTCGTGCACGGGCCGATACGCGACAATCCGCTCGTCCACATCCCGGGTGAGGTATCCGATCAGCGGACCACCAAGCACATGGTCGATCGTGCCGTCAGGTAGCGCTCGGTCGAGAACGGCGGCCGCCATCACTGGCCAGATGTCGCCGACCGGAACCCCGGCGCCGCCGGCAAACGCGGCGGCACGCAGTACCGCCAGCAGCGCGTCCGCGTCGTGATGGCCAAAGGCGGCGTCGTGGATGTCGCGGCGCAGCAGCCCGACTGTGCCGTCCGAGAGTGACTGCAGCCATGTCGTGTCGTCGAGTGGTTGTGGTGCATCGAGCCGGCGTAGACGTTCGCCGACGAGGCGGGCGTCGAGAAAAGACAGTCCTATTCGGTCCGTGACCAGGTTCGTGAGCTGCATACGTGCCATGCGGTCGGCGCGGTATGCCGGTGCGCTGGTCAGCAGGGCTTCTAGGTAGTCGGCGATGTCGTTGGTTGTCTCGGGCCCGTCGGTGCGCAGCGTTGTGACGTTGTCGGCGGCGGCGACCTTGGTTAGTTCAGGCAGCAGGCCGTGTCCGTCACGGAACGGTGAGGTTCCTGCGGAGGTGTCGCTGCGGACGCCGATCACCCACCGGATCAGGTGTGTCCCGTGCTGATCGCGCCAGCCCGCGAGGGGGCTCACGACTTCTGGGAGCAGTAGCATCGGCTGGACGGCCTCGTCCAGACCGTCCAGCACGATCGTCACCGTCCGTCCAATGTCGATGAGGCTATCGTGCAAGCGATTTCGCAAACTTTGGGTGTTCGCGCGGTCTGTCGCCGTCGGCGTGATGCCGGTGGCGTTCAGGATCTGTTCGAGGATCGCGGGTGCGCTCTTCTGGCGTGCCAGGACAGCAATATCGACCGAGCCAGATGGTGGCAGTGATTCGGTGGGCGCGGTCTCGACTGCCTGGGCGTAGCGCGGGTCGCGCCGAAATTTCGGATCGGACAATGTCACTGCTCGCGCAATGACCGCCGACTTCCCGGTTCCAGCCGCGCCGGTGACGATGAGCATGCCCACTCCGAATCGAAGGAAGTTCGCGACCTGCACGGTCAGGTTTCGTCGACCGACGAAGTACCAACCGGGATCGTCGGAGGTAACCCGGCCACTGGCACGATCGAGCCAGTAGTCCACTTCGGCGCGAGAGTCGGCGACCTGGCGTCGAGCGTTGTCGACAGTCGAGTCGGGCGGCACATATCCAGGGTTGGGCAGACACAGATGTGGGTCGTCGGTCCACTCACCGAACGCGAGCTTGGCTCGGACCGGGAACGGGGCGTCGGCATCGGACGATGATGCGGCCTTGGCGAGTTCGCGCATGAAATCACCGATGCTCAGATGCGATTCCGCGTATCCACCCTGCAACAGCGTTGTGCGGACGGTCTCGAGCACCCGGGTGAAGTCTAGGATGCGGGGCTTCTGGTCGAAATCGCCGACCGTGAACACATGCAGTGAGCACAGCTCGCGCCGGGCCTGCGACAACTCCTTGCGGCGCGTCTCAAGCTCGACACGCAGGGCGCCCGAGTGACACGAATTCACGATGACCAGCAGGTGCTGCGCCTGCGAGCCGAGGATCGCGGTGACGATATCGGCGCTGGGATAGGCATGGGTGTATTCGTCGTCGGGTGTGGTCGGCAGCATCAGATAGTGGCGCCCGCTCTCGGCTTCACGCCCGTGCCCGGTGACGTACAGGACCGCGACATCCTCGGCAGGGAGCGAGCGCAGTCCCAGCTCGTGCACTTGGTCCTCGATATCGCGCCGGGTGGTGACGTCGGTGCGGCAGTGGGCGGTGAAGGCTCGGTCTTTCAACTGGTCGTGGCACCACCAGTCCTGAACCACCCGGATCTGCTTGTCGATGCCGGCGGCGAACCGCCCCAACGGGTCGTCGGGGTAGTTGCGGGCGGCGATGACGAACAGGGAGCGCGCGCCGAAAGGATTGTCGGTCAAGCGAATTCCCCCATCCCGTTGGCTTGTGGGCGATGATATCGACTGTGTCGCACGAATGGACCTTTCCCGCAACGAAATTTGATGGTCTGCCGAAGGCGCAGTGAGACGCTGACACTCCTTGACCCAGTCCATGGTTCGGGCCGAGTCATCGATGACGCGGTGATCGTCGTGCCGGGGATCATGGGCACCGAGGTGATCGATATCGGGACCAGCAAGAAACTGTGAGGATTGGATCCGGGCACCTTATCGGACGGATGCGGACCCGTGCCTACCAACCGGCTGACTCCGCTGGCTGTGGACACCGAGCGCGCAACGGTGCGGCCCGGATACCTTTGTGGGCACCGACTTTCGCGCCGTCCCTGCGCGGAATCGAGCCCTACACCAAGCTGTGCGCGCTCGAGCGCACCATCCGGCACCCGGCCGCGGTCTTCGAGTTCGGCTACGACTGGCGACTGCCCGTGCGCTGCGGGCCCAGGTCGGCGTCACGGTTCAGCAGAACGTCTGCCACGAAGGCGATCGCCTCCCGGGTCTTGGCGATCGGGCCATGCTGCTGAGGCAGCACATGCACTTTGATCCGGTCCTCCTTCGCCAGGATCAGTTCCCCGGCGGCAGTGCCGAGTTCCGTGGCATGGGTGACGGCGATCTCGGCATCGACAGACCAGACATCGTCACCGTCGGTGTGGAATTCGACATCGGGGCGAGGGAGCGGCCAAGCCCAACACATCAGGTGTGCGGTCACCGAATTCGGCACCGGCCTGCCCCGACGTGCCGAGGCGCACAGCCGCGACTGCCGACTCGTCGTATCCGCCACCGTCTACGAACCTGGGCTGTACCGGGTGGAGGTCGCTGGTAACGGGAATTCTGCGGTGGAACAGATCATCATGGTGGTGGACACCTACCGATGACCGATGGCCCCGAGTTCTACCCGATGGCGATCGGGTGGTACCGCGAACACGGCGAACCAGATGTCGAAACCGAACTCGGGTGCGCTGACCTCAGTGCTTGCGCCCTTCAGCGTTCGCATCCAGGACTGGAACGTCGCGATGAAGGATCGCGGCTTGGACAATATCCACTCCCGAATTAGCTTGTGGCGCAAGGCCGAACATCCCGCTAGGATCCCCGGGGATGACACCCTCATCGGCGGCTGGTCAGCTCGCTGTTCGCGTGGTATAGGAAGACAGCTGGGCGGTGACGGTTCATGCCGCCGGTAGAGGCAGTCAGAGTCTGCCAAGACTGATGACCATCAACCCGCCATGAGACACGACGGCCAGCGAGCTCGACCCGACCGCGCAAATGTTCTCCACCCTCCTGCCAATGTGGATGGTCAGAATGTCCTGAGCCGAGTCATTTGTAGCCAGATGCCACAATCGCACCGTGGCATCGTCGCTGCCAGTGGCCAGCAAGGTCCGACCGTCCAGCAACGGCACCGCTGCAACCGTGTTCACGCGGTCGGTATGGCCGGTTAAGGGTTGGCCGACCGCGCGGCCGGAGGCTGGGTCCCACAACCGGATCGTCATATCGTTGCTACCGGATGCCAGCAGAATCCGACCATCCGGCAACGGCACCGCCGCGACTGCTCGCACCCAGCTTACGTGGCCGGTGAGGGGTTCCCCGACCGCGCGGCCGGAGGCTGGGTCCCACAACCGGACGGTCGTATCGTCGCTGCCCGAAGCCAGCAGGACCCGACCATCCGGCCACGAGACGGCCACTACCGCGTTCACCGAGCCGACGTGGCCAGTAAGGGGTTCGCCGACTGGGCGGCCTGAGTCCGTGTCCCACAACCGCACGGTGTCATCGGCGCTCCCGGTCGCCAGTAGGGTTGCACGGTCCTTCAATGGCACCATTGCGACTGCAGTCACCGAGGCAATGTGGCCAGAAAGGGGTTCGCCGACTGGGCGGCCTGAGTCCGCGTCCCACAACCGCGCCCTTCGATCGCTGCTGCCGCTGGCCAGCAGAATTCGGCCATCCGGTTGCGGCAGCGCCGCGACCGCGTTCACCGAACTGGTGTGGCCGGTGAGGGGTTCTCCGGCTGGGTTGCCGGTGGTCGCGTCCCACATCCGGACAGTGGCATCTATGCTGCCGGTAGCCAGCAGAGTTCGGCCATCTGGCAACGCCGCTACAGCCACGACTGCTCGCACCCAATCGGTGTGGCTGGCTACGGATTCCCCCATCGAGTCGTCGGCAACCGGGTCCCACAATCGCACCGTGCCATCGTCGCTGCCACTCGCCAGCAAAGTCCGACCGTCCGGCACTGGCACCGCCGCAACCGCTCGCACCCAGCCAGTGTGACCGGTCAAGGGCTCGCCGAGCGAACGACCTGTGTCGGGATCCCACAACCACAGCGTGGCATCGCTGCTTCCTGTGGCCAGTAGGTTTCGGCCGTCTGGCAGCGGTACTGCGGCCACCGTTCGCACCCAGCCAGTGTGACCGGTCATGGGCCTTCCGACCGGATAGCCGGTCGTCACGTCCCACAACCGGACTTTGGCGTCAGTGCTGCCGGTGGCCAGCAGGGTCCGGCCATCGGGCGACGGAACCGTCGCAACCGAAAACACCGAGCCGCTGTGGCCAATGAGGGGTTCTCCAATCGAGCGTCCAGTCGCCGGATCCCACAACCGCACCGTCGCATCGATGCTGCCCGAGGCTAACAAAGTCCGGCCGTCCGGCAACGGCACCGCTGCAACCGCGTTAACCGAGCCGGTATGGCCCGCGAGGGGGGCACCGACCGGGCGGCCTGTAGGCAGGTCCCACAAGCGAACTATTGCATCTGTGCTGCCGGTGGCCAGCAGGGTCCGGCCATCGGGCAATGGCACTGCCGCAATCGCGTTGACCGAGCCTACGTGGCCGGTGAGGGGTTCCCCAACTGAGCGGCCGGTAGCCGGATCCCACAACCGTACGGTCGCATCGATGCTGCCTGAGGCGAGCAAACTCCGACCATTGGGCAACATCACCGCAGCGACCACGTATACCTCGCTGGTGTGGCCAGTGAGCGGTTCCCCAACGGGATGTCCTGTTACCGGATCCCACAAACGTACCGTGCCATCGCCGCTGCCTGAGGCTACGAGGGTTCGACCATTCGATAACGGCACCGCAGCGACGGAATTCACTGGGCTGGTATGCGCAAGGACGCGATGCGGGGCGACTCTCGTGAGAGCTGCCCATCGCAGGTTGGCCCGGTAGTAGTTCTCCTTCAGCCCGCCAACCTCAACCGTGGTCGCCAAGATCTGCGCGATGGCAATCTGAAGCACCAAACCCCGGTCCCGTACATCGGCGCGCTGAAGAAGCTGCCAAGAAACAAGCACTCCGCTGATCGCGGACGGGAGTGTCAGGCGTCCGAATGCGTACCGCTGCACGTCTTGGGCGACTGACTCGGGGTCCAGCGCGATGAGAACATCCCGGTTTTCGTCGAGTTGGTGCCAACCACGCTCTCCAGCGAATCCTGCGTGCGCGGAGAGGAAGTGAGTCAGATAGGGATTCAGCGACTTGGAGCCGTTGACCATGGCGCTGAGGTCGGCAGACGCCGCTTTGATAAGGGCTTGCAAGATTGCCGAATTCGCTTGGCAGTCCACGTTTGTGAGATTGGTCTGACGGGTGAAGAACTCGGCGAACGTTCGGTGCGCGAGCCGATATACGGTCTGGCCGTGTTCGCGGTCGCCCAGGACGGAGGGCGCGGCATCGTTGACGAGCCGCTGAACATCGTCCTCGCTGACGTCCAGCCCGGGCTCAAGTGCATGCGCCAGGGTGACCCACAGTCCCCCTTGGTCCGGGACGCCGCGGCCCCGGGCGAACGCCAGTGCGCGCAGAAGCGGTCGGTGACTCGGGTGTAGCCCGGCCAGCCGGTCGACTGCGACTCCGAAAAGATGTTGGTGGTCTTGTCCGAGCAGAGCGTCCCAAGTGGATGGATCGTGCCAGCGGCGGTCTGCTAGTACCTCGTGCACTGCCAATCGAGCGAACAGGAATTGACGTTGTTTCTCGCGCACCGCACGCGCAAACCCGGCGGCGTCGACTGAGACGGCGAGCGTGCCGCGTGTCCGATGCAGCCGCCGCGCGACATAGCGTTCGATAGCTGTGTCATCGCGGTCGATACGCAGATGGATGGCAGTTGAGCCGAGTGCGTCGAGCAGGTTCGCGTCTGGAGCTGGATAGTCGGGACCTTCGTGCGTGCTCGGCCTTGTCCCAATTAGCAGCCGAACAGTCGACACACCCGCAATGTCGCCAAGTACCACCCGCGCCACGGTCAGCGGATCAATAGCCTCGTCAAGCGCGTCGACAAGAATGGTCGTCAGCCGCCGGTCGACGAACTGCTCGCACAGCCATCGGGTCGACTCCGAGACTGATCCCGACGGTGGTTCGCCAGCCCCGATACCCTCGGCTATACGAGTGACGATCTCCTCTGGTGATGTGCCGGTCAGGTGGAGAACGAGGTCGAATGCCCCGTCGCTTGGGCGGTCGCCCTCCGCCACTTCCTCAAGCACACCGGCTCTTGACAAGGCGGTGCGTAGGGTCGGGTTGCTGTGGACCACTAGATGTCCAAGCAGGGCTGATTTTCCCGATCCGGCAGGCCCGGTGACAACGAGCGCCCCCCGTTGCGCCGTGGCGAGCCAGTCGATGATGTGACGGGTTTCGGACTTGCGTCCTTCGAAGTACCAGGATTGCTCGCCGAGCACTGTTTCCTTGAATGGCAGTTCGCCGCCGTGCGCTTTCGGCAGGAAGTGGCGCAGTTCGTCGTCGCTGAGCTGCGATAGGGCGGTTTCCAGTTCGGCGGTGACGTCGAGCGCGCTGTTGACGAGGACGGCGTGGCGGCGGCGGAGAACAATGTCGACGAGTCGTTTGCGTTCGACTGTCGCGTTCAGCCGTTCGAACTCGTCGGCGAGCTTGCCGAGCTCGATGTCGAACTCGCTTCGAAACGTGACATTGAGCAGGTGGTCTAGGTCTCGGCTGAAGCGGCCAAGATTGGTGGCACCTTCGCCAGACAGCCCGCCCACCAACAGGTATCTCCCGGCGACTGTCTTGTGCAGCAGCTCAGTCTTCAACAGTTCGATGAAGCGCTTGGACCCGCAGGCATCGACCACGACGATCGCCCACATGTCCTCGTCATAGAGTCGGCCTGCGATGGCCTTTGCCATGTCGGCAGGCGTCACACCGACGTCGCCGCTGTCTCGCTCGCTATTAGCGTGATACAGCACTGCAGTGTCGGCATTGTTTGTCCAGCCGTGCCCTACCCAGTAGAGGAACGTCTCGGGATGGTCGGCATTGCGCCACATACTGATTCGATTGTGGACGTTGTCGGCGCCGCGTTCGTCCATCTTGACCGTCCAGTCCTGAACGCGGACATTGAATGCTTGCAGCGCTGAGGTCACCGCGTCGAGTTCGGCCTTAACATCGAGGTCGGCGTGTTCGCGGTACCAACCGATCGCCAACGGGAAGAACTCAGGACCGTCGATCATTGGTCGGTGTCCACCGCCAGCACGAGCTGTTCCACCGGAGACGTCCCGCTTCCCGCTACCCGCACCCGGTACAGACCGGGCGTATACACAGTGGTGGAGACGACCAGTCGGCCATCGCGGCGGTGCGCCTCAGCTCGCCGGGGCATCGTGGTCCCAACTTCGCTTATCCCGCAGCGGACGTCGTTCGGCTTCGCTGCGCCCTCGACCGCGAAGTCGAATTCCTCACCAACTGTGACGATGTCAGGGGTGTCGATGCCGATCTCACCCTCACCGAGACGCGGTCCGAGGTCCCTCTCGCGATGGAGCAGAACGTCTATCACGAATGCAATCGCCTCGTCGGTCTTGGCGATCGGGCCATGCTGCTGCGGCAGCGGTACCACCTCCGGCCCGCCGTGCTGTCGCACTGCACTTCGGGGCGGCAATGCGGAGTTCCGGGGTACCGTTCCGTCACCGAGTCCCCCGAAACGTCGAAGCTCACCAGCGTTGTCACGCACCAGCTCCCCAGCGCTGTCGACATCGAAGACGTGGCGTAACCCCTCGACAAAATCTCCGTCGATGCGCAGCGAACACGTCGTCGCTTGCTCGACCCCGACCAGCGGCCGATGGCCTGGCAGCGAAACCGCGGCGCGGGCGGCGCGGTGGGCTAGAGCGTCGTCGGCGAGGTCACGGCGGCCGCCGTGAGTCGCGATGTCGTCCGAGGTCAGACGCCGCACATCGGTACCGACGTCCACGCAACGATAGCTCGGCAACAGGTCGTAGATGCCGGGCATCGTTACCGCTATCTGCTGGAGCTGACGCGCGGGCAACCTCGCTCCCTTCCCCGTCGCGAGCATAACTGCTGCCTTCGCGGCGCCCGCGAAAGGGGTGCCGAGGGTAATGATCGTGCCGATGGAGTCGGTCGCTCCCGAGTCCGTGGACAGTTCGTGGCACAGCAGTCCACCCATCGAGTGCGCGACGAGATGCACTCGCGCGTCAGAGCGGTCGGATACCCGCCGCCACCAAGACGCGTGTGCGTCGATGTGCTCGGCGAGCAAGCCTGCGTTGTATCGCACGGGCAGCCGCCAGTCATAGCCGAACTGCGAGACCGCGGCCGGATGCCGGACGATGCCCTCAAGTGCCTTCACGAGCTTCGTGTACGGATCGATCCCGCGCAGGAAGGGCGCGAAAGTCGGTACCCGCAGTAGTCGTCCGGGCTTCACCGTCGTGCGGTCGGGGTCGACGGCCAGCGGGGCCAGCCGCTCTGTCGGCGCCGTCCACATTCGTGCGATCAGATGTGGATCCAATCCCCATAGCTTCTTGCCTGTCGCCGAGTCGATGAGCTCGGTGCCCATGACCCCCGGCACGACAACCACAACGTCATCGATCACTCGATTCGAAACATAGTGTGGATCAATAACTATCGAGTCGTCGCGCCTTCGCTGGGGCGGCAGGTCGTCGGGTTGCGCTGCGGGAAACACCCATTCGTGCGACACACTGGTCATCATCGCCCATGAGCGGACTGTGTGGGGGGATTCGTGTGGCCTACAGGAGGTTTGGTACACGTGCGCTGTTCGTCATTGCCGCTCGCGATTGCCGCTCGCGATTGCCGCGACGACGATCGAGGCAGTTCGCCGACGGGCCGCCCATCCAGAGCCTGCGGTTGGCCCGCTTGTACGCCTTCGTGATCGACACCGCGCCCGTGTCTTAGTTGATGTGGCCGACAGTTAGCGCACCGTGCGCACCGTGCCTCGCCATCTCCCCGACACCGGTCACACGCGCCAGCGCGGTGCGGGCCGTTCGTCGACGTGCTCGAATTGGTCTTCGCTGTGGTGGTCGACCTCGCGTGCAATCCGCTTGGACAACTTGGGTTCCGCGCACGGATTGCGAGCGATGAGCGGGGTCGGTCGACGGCGAGCTGCTGCGGTCGGTGCTGCGGGTAGCAGCTGTGCATGTGGCGATGGGCATTGTGGGTGTGTCTGCGGATGGTGGTGGTCGGAGACTTATGCTCGGCACTGACGAGTGCTCCGAGGGTCGGCGCGGCCGGCTGGCTCGTCCGGCGTGTGGGTGTATGCACGTGGTGGAACTGTTGGCGTTTGTTGGTAGTGGTTGATCGAAAGTGAATGTAGATCGGGTGTTCGGCGTGCAAACACGCAGGTGAAATAGTTGTGCTTCCCGCGCGAGCGGGATGAGCCCGAGCCTTGCCCTCGATGAGCTGATGGGCGACGTGCTCCCCGCGCGATCGGGGGTGGGACCTGGGGCGAAGGGGGGCGACGGCGTGCGCCACTGATGCTCCCCGCGCGAGCGGGGATGCACCCGGGCTGATCTCGGGCGCGCGCCCCCAAGTCGGTGCTCCGCGTGCGTCGCGTTCCCGGCTCCTTCGATCGACGGCGAACTTGGGCGGGGTGCCGCCGCCCCTGCAGCCGTCGAGTGGGTCTGATCCCACGTTCCTGCTTCCGTGGCCGATTTCGCAGCCCATCCCGCCATGCCTACACTCGAAGAGCCAACCATTTAGCTTTGTGTCAGAGCCTGTGCGCAGCCGATTACTCAATCACGAATGCCCCGGACTAGCAATGCAAGAGTGCGGGGCATTCGGCGTTCTAGCTTGCGGGCGGGCCGGTTCGGATCCATGGAGTGTCGTCAACCGCAGGCCCGCCGAGCACGTCAATATGGCAGTGGAGGCCTAGCCTCCGGTAAGCGGGCCGTATCGGAGGCCAGATTGGCATCGCATCTCTCGACGTCATCGGAGGCGCGGTGGGCGCGGTGTCAGCCGAGGAGTTTGTACAGGCGGACCAGTTCGGTGGCAGTCGCTTTGGCGTTGTCGCAGCCGCCACCTGTGGTGTTGATCCGGATCAGCTCGATGTCGATGTCGGGGCCGGTGATTCGCTCTCGTTTGGTCCGTCGTTGAGCATCGACACCGACCATCAGCTCACAGCTCGCCGAGTACCGGCCGGTCCCGGCCAGATATTTGGCCGGGAAGCCGCCGATCTCGGTCAGCTCGTCACCGCTCATTCCCTTCCCGATGTGGGTGTCGGTGGCGCGCAGGAACGCGATCTGCTGCTGGGTGGATTCGTCGCTGCGGTCGAGCCGGAACCAGCATCCCCAGGGATTGAGTCCTCCGGCGTCGAGGTCGGGATGGCCTTGGCCGAGTGTTTGCAGCACATCGCACGCGTCGAGTCGCGATAGCCGGGTGTCGATGTGTGCGTGGGTTGATCCGGCGCGTGATGGTCGGGTGCCGAGCAGCGGGATCGATGCTGTGGCGATGTCGATGGCTTCGGGACATAGGTCGGCGCGGGGCGCGAGCGGGGCGGTGAATACCCGGATTGCGACGGCCTGCTGATCATCGAACTTGAGGTGGGCGCTGCAGAATTCGCCGCCGGCATCGGCGACGCGGATGGTGGTGCCGTTGACATCGACCGGTGTACCGAATCCCGGTTGGTTGATCATTCCCATGTCGAATTCGACTTTGGCGATGCGTTTGGGCCCGACTTCGGTGCCGAACGCGGCGGTACAGGAGTTGTACTCGCCGTCGGCGCCGATAGAGGCGGGCCGCGCGATCCGGTCGAGGGCGGCCGGGTCGAGGTAGCCGCAGGGGTCGATCGTTCGCAAGCTGTCGAGGTAGGCCAGCTTGGACACGATCTTAGGACCGAGGAAGTCCGGATATTGCGGTGCGGCCGCGGGCTGCGGATCGCCGGGGGCTTGGGTCGCGCAACCGGCGAGGCCGATCGCCATCAATATCGCCATGGTGGCCATGCGGACAGGCCTCATCGTTTCCCCCTCGAACTGGATCAATGTCGCTTCCGTCGCCTGGACGGCACCTGATCAGTCTAGGAGCTGATCTTGATTCCGACCGAAACCGTCAGGGGCGCAGTCATTCGGTGCTACTGCCGCTGTCCCGGCCCTGTGTGGAGCCAACGATGACGAGGACTTCGATGCTGTGCGTGCGGAGTTCGTCGCGGTGTGGGTCTTGCGGTCGTAGACACCCACGACCTCGGTTCCACTGCGACAAGGTGGTTTCCGTTGTCTCGCTGGCTTTTGGTAGACGATCGCCCCATCGCGGTGACCGATGTCCACGGTGCCCTTCGCGGGCGCCTTCGGCACTGTGACGAACTACCGGATCGCACTCGTCGGCCAAACCCTAACCGCCTAACCGCAACGCAGCGCGCGGAACACTGACGGCCCGTCAGCGGCGCGCCACTGCCCAGCTAGGACGATAGAACCACCGCGTCAGCTGCGCGCGGTGGCTCCGTTCCCATTGCCGATGTACCTCGACGGGCACATCGACGTTTCCCGCGATGTCCGCGAATTTGATCTGTGCGCTGATGGTGTCACTGCCAGACCAGCAGGGTATGGGTGACGGGGGTGACGAGGGTGGGTGTGGTCGTGCCTGTGATCAGGAGGGTGTGTGCGCCAGGAGGGGGTGGCGGAAAAGTGACGTGGGCGTGGTTGTTGCGGATGCGGGGTTGTTGGGTGGGATGGGTGTGGGCGCCGCTTTCGGAGATGAGTTGGGCCTGGATGGCGGGTGTGCGGCGGTCGCCGGGTTCGATGTCGATCGTGGCGGTGAGTGGTTCCCCCGTCGTGAGGAGTTCGGGTGCGGTGACGCGGACGGGGATGGTGTCCGGTGCGCGGCGGCGTACGGGGGCGGTGAGGATGGATTCGATCTCGTCGAGGACGGCGGGGTGGTTCTGGAGTGCGCCGTGGTTTTCGACGACACGGCGGATGCGGTTGGTGTCGGGGGCCAGGTCGTGTCGGAGCGCGCCAGCGAGGGGGACGGTGGCATCGCCGTAGTCGTTGTTGCCGTCGATGGTGTCGAGGGGTTCCAGACGCCCGTTGTCGAGACGCAGGGTGGTGGCGGTGGTTTGGCGGACGCCGATGATGGCGTGGGTGGTTTCGCGTCCGGCGGGGCGGTTGGTCTCGGCGGTGGTGAGTTCGGTGTGGAAGGCCAGTCCGTCGGCGAGCATGCGGGAATCGAGTTCGGGGATGGTGATTTCGTCGAGGCGATGCAGGGCACCCGCGTGGTCGATGCAGGCGTAGTCGGGCAGTAGCTGGTGGGTGGAGGGCAGGCTGCGGGCGAAGTCGGTGACGTCGATGCCGAAGGGGCCGATGTTCTTTCGGACGCCGTTGACGAGTTGGTCGACGGCTTTGGCGGCTCCGCGGTAGGGGGTGCCGACGGTGATGAGTGCTCTGGTGTGCTCGGCGCCGCCGTGGTGTTCGATGTAATGGCGGGCGATGAGGCCACCCATGGAGTGACAGACGAACACCACGCGCGCGTCGGCGCGGGTGGGGTGGCTGTCGCGCCAGGCGCCGAGTTCGTCGGCGACGACACGGGCGAGGCGGGTGGCGTTGTAGCGGTTCGACAGCCGCCAATCGTATGGAAAGGCGACCACTTTCCCGATCCCGCCGGTCTCGACGAGCCGGTCCAGGTGTGCGAGTAGACGGGTATAGCCGTGAATGGGTGTCCACAGGCCGGGGATCACGTGCAGGTCCGGCATCAGGGCGACTGGTGTGACTCCGTCGCCGGGGCGGTTGTCGCCGATTCCGTCGGGGAGCCGGAGTTCTTTGATGCTGCGCCCGAGGGTGGAGATCGCGTGCAGGACTGCACCGGCGGAGGGTTTCCAGATGGGCTTGCCGTGCTGGGTGAGGGTGGAGCCCATGATGCCGGGCAGCACCACGATCAGGTCATTCTTGGACATCGGTGGATTCCTTGGCCAGGAGAGGGATCAGCGACACGAGCGTGGGATGAACGGTGGCAAGGTCTGCGAGCAGAGTGATCCAGTCGGCACGGCGGTGCGGGGCCAGTCCTATCGCGTGCTGCAGATGTTCGCTGGCGTCTGTATTGCCAGGGTCGGAGGTGATCACGAAGGCACACGCCATGTATACGGTTGCGTCGGCGGCTCTCTCGACTGTTTCGGCACACAGGTAAGCCAGTTGCGCGACTGGCCCGAGGAGATAGGAGGCGGTGTTGGAGCGGGCGGCGGCGGCCAGCAGTGCAGGAAACAGGGTGGGGTCGTCGAGGGCATCGAAAGTGTCAGGCAGGGTCGCGGTACCAGTGTCGTGGGCGGCGAGGTCGATCAATGCCGCCGCGCGAAGTGGGCGTGGATCATCGGGGTCGGCGTCGATGAGGTCGTTCAGCTGCTGCCAGGTGTCGTCGTGGAGCAGGCGGTGGGGATGCTCGGTCAGTAGGTCGCGTTGCTGCTGGGGTTCGGCCGCCAGGAACTGTTGGAGGGTGAGAGCGCGGAAGACGGGTTCGTAGGCGGCGGTGATGCCGTGTTCGTGGGCGGTAGCCCGTAGCTGGATGTATCGGTCGGAATCAGCGGTGTCGAGGAGTGCTTCCTCGACCGCGACATCGCAGCTGTCCGTGAGCAGTTCGGGGTGCTCGAGCAGGTAGGTGTGTTCGGCGTAGTAGGTGCTGGTTGCGACCCACGCGCTAGCCACTTCGAGCAGTTCCGGGTCCACGAGCAGCCATGCTGGAAGCGGTGCTGCAGAGGCGGTGCTCCAGTGCCGGTCCCATGTCTCGGGATCGGCACGGCGATGTTCCCGCGCACAATCGTGGATGGCAGCAGCTGATGCTGGATCCGCCGCACCCTCGATCTCAGCGCGCACCAGCCAGCACACTGCCCGCAGATCCCCCTCGGGTACAGAGCATGCACGCGACAACAACAGATACATCTGCCCGAATCCCGCTTGCGACTCGATCACTTCCTGCCACACGACATCTGCCTGATCATCGCGATTCACCTGAGACAACCGAAGCATGAGGTTGTTCAGGCCGCTGGCGAGGTCGGGTAGACGTGAGGGGTTTTCGGTGGCCAGTTGCTGGTAGAGGGTGACGGCTTCTTCGGCAGGTGGTACAGCTTCGGGGAGGCGGTCGATCTCGCCGTAGCGGATGCCGAGGTTGTTCAGGGCCATAGCGAGGCCGGGTAGATGTGCGGGGTTCTGGGGGGCCAGTTGCCGGTAGAGGGTGACGGCTTCTTCGGTAGGTGGTACGGCGTCTGTGAGGCGGTCGACCTCGCTGTAGCGGATGCCGAGATTGTTCAGGGCCATGGCAAGATTGGGTTGGTAGGCCGGGTTCTCCACGGCCAGCTCCCGGCGAATGGCGACGGCTTCCTCAGCAGGTGGTACTGCGTCGGTGCGGCGGCCGACCTCGCTGTAGCAGTTCCCGAGGTTGTTGAGGGCGCCGGCGAGGTTGGGTTGATAGGCCGGGTTTTCGGTGGCCAGTTGTCGGTAGAGGGTGACGGCCTCTTCCCCGGGTGGTACTGCTTCGGTGCGGCGGTCTACCTCGCTGTAGCAGGCAGCGAGATTGGTGAGGGCCCCGGCGAGGTTGGGTTGGTAGCCTGGGTTCTCGGCAGCCAGTTCCCGGTAGAGGGTGACGGCCTCGTCAGCGGTTTGTACCGCCTCGGTGAGGCGCCCGACCTCGCTGTAGCGGATGCCGAGGCTGTTCAGGGCCATGGCGAAGTTGGGTTGGTAGGCAGGGTTTTCCGCGGCCAGTTCCCGGTACAAGGTGACGGCTTCCTCAGCGGGTGGTACTGCGTCGGTGCGGCGGCCGACCCCGCTGTAGCAGGTTCCAAGGTTGGTGAGCGTGCCGGCGAGGTCGGGTTGGTAAGCGGGGTATTCGGCGGCCAGTTGCCGGTAGAGGGTGACGGCCCTTTCGGCGGGTGGTACTGCTTCGATGCGGCGTCCGACCCCGCTGTAGCACGCTCCGAGGTTGACAAGCGCACCGGCGAGGTTGGGTTTGTAGGTGGGTTTGTCGGTGGCCAGTTGCCGGTAGAGGGTGACGGCCCTTTCGGCGGGTGGTACTGCTTCGATGC
>NZ_JBHVHX010000041.1:26110-26349 GCF_042799895.1 Nocardia sp. NPDC057663
CGGCGTCCGACCTCGCTGTAGCAGGTTGCGAGGTTGGTGAGAGCCAAAGCTAGGCCAGGTTGGTAGACAGGGTTTTCGGTGGCCAGTTGCTGGTAGAGGGCAAGGGCTTCTTCAACGGGTGGTACTGCGTCGGTGCGGCGGCCGACCCCGCCGTAACAGGCTGCGAGGTTGATGAGGACGCTGGCTAGGTGTACTGACCTGAGAGGTTGGGAACGCGGCTGGCCGGTGAGTGTCCGCCG
>NZ_JBHVHX010000042.1:0-22485 GCF_042799895.1 Nocardia sp. NPDC057663
GGTCGGCGGCAGAGGCCCGTGGGAAACGTGGGCGCATGACGTATCGAGAATTGATGGCGAGCCCAAGATCGTTGCCGACAGCTCCTGCGGCGAGGTCGATAGGGCTATCGACGTGATCGATACACGCGGAATGCACAGGCGATGAACGCGCCGGCAGCGGCTAGCACCGCCGCGTCCGCATGTCCGCCGAGAACCAGGACAATCACTGCAGTGATCACTGCAAGGAAGGCGATGAGGTCCATGGCCATGACCATCGTGGGGTGTCCACCACCAGTTGCGGTGGGGTGAGGCCGATTACGAGTGAGGTTGAGGCGGCGGACAGGACGCCCGTTCGCCGCGCTGGAGTCTTCCGACGGAGGTGAGGTCTGCGAGATCATGGGGTGGGTCCCTTTCCAGGTGGCCTTGCTGGCCCGGTGGCCTCGCGACGTCGCCTTCCAAGTTTCGATGCGAGCCCCGGGGCGGTCCCGTCAGCGCGGAAGCCGCACGCCGATTGTGGCGATGCGAAAACTTCTCCGCCAACCCCGAGAATATTCGCTGACCTGCGTTAACGCTTCTCTCGCAACGGTTTGCGTAATCTCGCCGACGGCAGATGAACAGCGATTACCGTATGGGATGAGACAACCGCGCCCCCGCCTGAAAGATCATCCCGTGCCAGCGCCGCGCAAACGACCCGCTCCCCGGGTTCCCAAACCCGTCGCCGAGGTCTGCAACGCCGTCATCGACCTGCTCGAACGCGCCTCCATCACCAACGAACAGTTCCTTGTCCGACGGCCGGACCTGGGCATGAACTCGAAATCCATGTCCCGGCACCTGCTCGGACAGGCCCGTCCCGCTCCGGCACTAGTCGAGGCGGTCGTCACGGTAGTGGCGACTGAACTGGGTGCCGATCCTGAGGCGCTCTACGACGAGTTTCCGCAGCTGCGTCGCCACACCGGACGAGTCGAGCTTCTCGCCGGGGCCGATAAACACATCGGGACCCGCCCGCTACCGATGGTGAACAGACAGCTCGGCGATGATGAGTGGCGACAGCGGACCGCATGGTGGTGGTCTTTGATTCTCGACGGGCGTGAATTCGAGGCGGCGATTGCCCTTGATGGCTTGTTCGGCGGTGACTCCGATGCTGAGGACCGCGCCGTATCGCTGCTTGCACTACGTGACCCAGGAGCCGTCGCAGCGTTGCTTCGCGCGGTCGAACAAACCCACGGTCTCGACCGAGCTCAGAATTTGCTCGCCGCAGCGGAATCCGTCGGTATGGGTGCTTCGACAGCTGTCACGGAGATCCCCAACTCTTACCTGCCGGACGTGTCGAGACCGTGGGAAACCAGTGATGCGCGCCTGCTCGACAGATCACCGGAACAGTTGATCAGCCGACGCTTGACCGCGCTGTTGCGACGTGGTGAGAAGAAGCAGGCGTGTGCGGAGATGGCAGCCTTGACCGAATCTGTTGGTGTCGACACCGCCGATGTGATGGCTGTGATGGCCAACGACCTCGACGCTGATGCGGCGGGGGAACTGCTGACAGCGATGATCAGCGGTGATGACATTGATGCCGCCGTGGTGATCCTGTGCGCAGTATTCGCAAACGCTCGTTCGAGTGGGCGTTCTTTGACCACAATGGTCCTACTGAGCGGCCTGCTCCCGGAGCACCTCGGAACGGTACTGGATATCCTCATCGACCGGTCACGCCAGACGAGCGATCCCGCCGCCGACAGGGAGTTGCGTGACCTGCTCGCCTTCACCACCAACAGGCTGTTGGTCACCTCGCTGACACAGAAATGGGTCGGCTCCCACGACTCCGGCGGTCTCGCTTACGTGTTTGAGCTGCTGTTGGAAGACCAGGAATCGGAACCACTGCTGACAGGAGTGGACCCAGGCAGTGCGGCGCAGTTCCTCGCGATGACGGTCGCCCAGCTCGAAAGCAGCGCGCCGGCCGACCGCGATCGCTTGATGCGGGCTGTCATCAGGGTGATCGAGCCGCATATCGTTTCCTACCTGGTAGAGATGGATCCGCGGCTGGCTGCGCAGCTATTGCAGCTGGCTCTGACGCAGCCAACGAGTAACGTGCGCACTTTTCTACCCGACTCCTGCGGTGGACCTGAGGCCATGGCGCGACTCGTCCTCGCCGCTGATCCCGAACATCGTGTGGGACTGCTGTCGACTGTGGTTGATGGCAACGACCGCACCCAACCCATCTGGCACGCGATAGTCCGCGCCAACGAATCCACTGCCCGCGAAATCATGGTGTCCGCCATCGATGTCGATCCGGCCCTGGCCGTGAAGCTGGCGCAGGTCGTGTACCAGGGCAACCACGTCCCTGCATGGCGTGACGCTGCCGAATGTATCGAGAAGCGAGACCTGGATACCGCCCGCAAAATCGTAAGTCAGGCGTTGTTCAGCAGGCAGCCTCGCGGCTTCATCTCGCACGTGCTGTCTCGGCTGGCTGGCGATACAAGTCGACGCCGATAAACGCCGCGCGATCCTGGCACCTCACGCCCAAGGGGAATCCCTGCGCGAAACCTCGCACGGTGTCGGAGTCAGCCTGGCCGTTGTGCACGGCGAAGTGTGAAGGCCGCCCGAGAGACCGAAACCACCGAGTTTGCCCGATAAACCGAGCGTGGCTCCAGCTACTGAGGTTCGGCCTTGGCGGTATCGCCACGCTCTTTGAGGAGGACACCGAGGTTGTACGTCGCGCCGGAGTGGCCGGTGTCGGCGGCTTTGCGCCACCAGGTTTCGGCGTTGTCGAGGTCATCCCGCTGATAGAGCAGGATGCCGAGGTGGTACATCGCGTCGGGGTGGCCAGTGTCGGCGGCTTTGCGCCACCAGTGTTCGGCGTCGTCAAGCTTCCCGCGTTGTTCGAGCAGGTAGCCGAGGTGGTTCATGGCGTTGGTGTGGTCGGCGTCGGCGGCTTTGCGCCACCAGTGTTCGGCGTCGTCAAGGTTCCCGCGTTGTTCGAGCAGGATCCCGAGGTGGTTCATGGCGTCGGTGCGGCCGGCGGCGGCGGCTTTGCGATACACGGTTTCGGCGGCGAGCTCTCCGCGCTGTTCGATCGGGTGCTCCCGAGTGCCCAGGAGCTTGAGTTCGCCGGCGGTGTCGATGGTGCGTCGCCGGGGCCGGGGGTGTCCATGGTCGATGAGGTGTTGTTCGGTGCGGTGATAGAGCTCGTCGAGAGTGAGATCGCCAGTGTTTGCCGCAGCCAGTAGCGCGCCGGTGAAGGCGGTGTTGCGGTGACCGAGAGGAGCGAAGGAAGTTTCGTTGGCAGCGGAGGAGGTGATGGTGTAGGTGCCCTGGATGCTGGTTACTCCAGTGATCACGCTGGTGGTGTCGCTCATCGCTTCGAACGCGCGACCGGAGTAGCAGCAGTCCAGGATCAGGATGCGGGCAGTGGCAGGGGACTCGAGGATCTCCTCACGCAGCATCTGGAACGGCACCGAGGTCCAGGAGGGGCGTGCCGGGTCTGTCCCGGTCAAAGTCAGATGGAGACGACCTCGGGAGTCGAGAACCCCGTGCCCGGTGTAGTAGACGAGCAGGACATCAGTGGCTTCACCAGCGGCTTGGGCGACGGCGTGCCCGATCTGCGCGCCATTGACCGGGTCGGGCAGAGCAACACAGTGTTCGGGGGCGAAAGCCCCACCGGCGGAAGTCAACACTTCGCCCAGGTCGGTGAGGTTGTTGAGCGCGGTGGGGATCGCGGCAAGGTCGGGGTGGGTGTAGGTGGCGGTGCCGATGAGGACTGCACGCGAACCCGGTCGTCGGGATGGTGTGGTCACTGTGGGGTTTCCGTGTCGCCGAGCAGCTTATGGATCTCGCGGACGAGTTCGGGTGCTTTGATGGATTCGGCGTCGAGCTCGAGTTCAATGCCCTTGCGTTTCAACGTGAGCTTGACCTGGGACCGGCGAGTCTTCAACCAGCCGCTCAATGACATGGCCAGAGCGGGCCCGAGTCCGCCGGCGCCGACCAACACGATCAGGACGTCGTAGACGTCGCCCATCTGACCTTCGCGAGGCTGTGAGGTGGGGAGGGTGACCCGGCCACGTAGCGCGTCGTCGTTGCGGAACCACTCCAGCAGCCGGAACAGCTCGTCGGAGTCTCCGCTGGTCCGAATCGTCAACTGGCCGTCGAGGTCTGTCATGAGACCATCTTGCCCGACCCGAAGGAAACGGTCAGGCGAAGCCCGCGCAGGGTACGACCATGACCCGTGCTCGTCTCGGCGGTTGGAGCTGGCCGACCTCTACATCGACGACGGTGCGCGCGTACAGGTTCCACCGAGCTGGTCGCTGGCCGACCACGATGCCGAGCAGCTGCTGCATGCCGCCGCCGACTCCGGTCTGGAGGGCATCGTCAGCAAGCGGATCGACTCGATCTACGAGCCCGGGCGCCGCTCGTCGGCCTGGATCATTCTCTGCACCACGCAAGTCGGCACACCGTCTTCGTGTTCGGTGGATTGAACGGTGCTGGCAGATCAACCATTCTGTGTTCACTCCGGCGAACAGGCCAGAACGTTGGCCCAGGAGAAGCCACTGCCGCGAGACCACTCTGGGCCTGAAATATCCAGTGCTGCTTGTGGTCCCGCAGCGTTCGTGCTCGCCTCTTTCTAATCTTTGGCTTGGGTCAGCCGCGGGCGTTCCACACCAGCGGTGCCTGGCGGACCCAGGTGTTCTGTTCGACGGCGTCGAGCATGAAGTCGGCCAGGGCGGTGCGGTTGATCCGCGTGGCCGGCTTACCGGTGCCGCGTTCAGCCGCGTGCACGGGATTGGTGGTCGGCTTGTCGCTGAGGGCGACGGCGCGGACGAGGGTCCAGTCGGCGCCGGAGGAGCGGACGGCCTGGTCGACTCCATCGTGGTCGGTGAATCCGGCATCGAGGTTGGACATCTTGATGATCGCCTTCATCAGGGGGCTGAGATGACTCCAGTCGTCGCCCGCTCCTTGAGTGGAGGCCAGCACGATCCGGCGAATGTTGTTTTCGCCCATCATAGTAAGGGTGTCGTAGACGGCGTCGGTCATGAAGTTGGGTGGGCTGATCGGTTTGGCCCAGGGGTTGTCGGAGGCGCGGGCATTGTTGAGCACGCTGTCACGGCGTCGGCGCCCCGGGCCGCCTCGCGGATGTCGTCGATGTTGGCGGGCGTGCCCTGAATCAGCTCGACGCCGGGCGGCGCCTGGACGGCATCGGGGTTGCGCACCAATGCGCGCACGCAGTGGCCACGGGCGGCGGCCTGCTGGAGCACGCGGATTCCGGTGCGGCCGCTGCCACCGAGAACGAGCAGGCTGGTCATGGAAGTCTCCTGGTACCGGTCAGGCGGCGTGCACGGGGGCGATGGTGGTGGCGAGGCTGCGGGCCTTGTCTTGGGCAGCGGTCATCGATGCTCCGTGCATCGGCAGCAGTGCGGCCAGTGCCGGTGCGTGCGGTGCCATGGTCAGCTCGGGCCCTGGGACGAAACCCACCCGATCACCCCCGCCGCGAGAACCTGGTCGTCCGAATTCAAGCCGCGGCTGGCTTTCGCTGGAGGACGCGTTCGCGGCTACGGTGTACCCAAGAGTTCTGTTACAGCATTCCAAATCAGGTTCGAGTATTTGGAAACCTCGATGCGATCCGCTCCTTGGTCGACAGCGCGCTTGATCTGCCATTCGGAGAATTGTGGAGCAAACCACAATAGGCGGACGAAGTCTGAGTGGAGTCGTTCGCCTTCGGGTATCTCGATGGAATGGAGGAGCTCCAGGTATGCGTCACCCAATTCGGGTACGAATTTGCCGTCGCGGAGGTTGCCGAGGTATCCGCGTTCTGGGTCCCAGGCTGTGTCGAGTGCTTCCAGGACTTCGGGTGAGTCGTATTTCATTGCCAGAATCCAATGATCGCTTCGGGTGGGACGTGTTGATAGATGAGGACTTCTTGGTCTTTTCGTGCGTAGAAGTCCAATCGGCCCTTTCCTGGAATCCGCCGGATACGTCGGTGAAGCTGGCGACTCGTGACAGGTCGATGGCGACGATACCATTTACACCGTTGTACTTGGAGAACGCTGTCTCGGGTAGCTTGCTTGTGGAGATCCACGGTGAATCCTGTTTACCGGCAACGTGACTCAGAGGTGTGACACCCAGGGCGTCGGGGTCGCGGGCGAAAGCCCGAGTGCCGGGTATTCGCCGGGAGACAGTGCTCGGAAGACGATCCCTGGTGCGGGAGGTTCGTCTGCCATGGAGCAGTCGGGGATATCGGCGTGTCAGACCGAGTGGGTCGATCCATCGGGTCGGGTTGTCGGGGTAGGCGTGTGGGTTCGGCGATGGCGCCAACCCGAGCGGGTCGCTGGTGAGGAAGCGTCCGGTGCCGGGGTCGTAGTAGCGCTGAAAGTTGTAGTGCAGCCCAGACTCTGCATCGAATACCTGTCCCGGCAGGCGAAGCGAGATCGCATCGCCTCCGGTCGCGAGTTTGCCCCACAGGTCGGCTGCGTATGTGGCCTGCACGGTGGCGGTCGCTGGGTCGATAGTCGCGACCGGGGCACCGGCTTGGTCGGTGATGACCGCGGCGCCGGGATCGTTGTTTCTGGCCACCAGTGCGGGGGAGTGGGAGTCCGGTAGGTAGTGCCATCGTTCGGTGTGACCGGACGTTGTTTGTTCAACCGGGTAGTGGGTGTCGTAGGTGTAGTCGGCGTGTGTGGCCGGTTGCCAGGCTGTGCCGTCGTGGAGGAACTGTGTCTTGCGGCAGCGTCGGCCCTGGCCGTCGTAGGTGTAGCGCCACCACACGCCGTCGGGTGTGTAGAGGCCGGTGAGTTGGTCGAAGGCGTTGTAGCGGTAGTGCCATACGTCGGGTTTGTGGGAGATGCGGGTGGTGACTTTGCGGATGAGGCGGCCCGCGGGGTCGTAGTAGTAGTGGTTGCGGCCGTCGCGAACCAGGAGATTGTTGTGGTACTCGCGGCGGCTTGCGGAGTCCTCGGGTAGCTGTTCACCGGGGCTGGCCGGGAAACTCGAGGTGATGTTGCTGAGCGGGTCGTACTCATAGGCTTCGGCGACGGCGTTGTTATGGGTGATCGTGTTGACCCGCCGGAATACCGGTCACAAAGAGGGCTAGCAGATGTACTCAGCATGGCCGCGCAACTTCTACAGCGGCAATGGGGGCCGCGGTCTCGTCGCTGTTGAAAGGGGCCGCCAATGCGACGATCTGATATTCGGTAGTGCCGCACGGCAGCCTTGCCGTGGGAGGCACGCCGACGTTGACGATCACGAAGCTGCTCGCGTTGGCTGCATGACTGCCGATATTGATGCCTTGGGCTGTATCGATGTTGTCGCTCAGCAGCGTTCCATCTGGGTGGTTGCCGTTGTAGATCATGGAAGTGTTTGGAACGGTACGCAACCCATCGGGCAGCCGTAGTTGGACAATGACGTCGTCCGTCTGCTTGGGAGATATGTTCTTGTACTGCAGCCGCACTGTCACGGTCGTAGGCGTGACGGACGCAAGGAATTTCGGTACGAAACACTCTTCCTCGACACCTGACTTCCGGATCGATAGAGCTGCCCCAGTGTCGAGGGTCTTTGTCAGCCCATGAGTCGGACACCCCATTTGACCTTTCGCCTTCGGTGGCAGAGTGGATTCCTCGACTGGCTGAGCTATGAGAGTGTTGTTGGTGACCGTGTTGTTGGTGACTGCTTTGTCGTCGTTGTCGACAACTTGAACGACCGCCACAGACAGAGCGAGTATTGCCACCGGAAACCCGAAAACCGTTGCGGCGGCAACTGTCTTTTTGTGGGTGATCGTCTGCCAGGCCTGGCCGAGCCACGCAGTCATTAGGATCCTTCCTGGCGTCGAAAACCATGAGTCTTCTAAACCGAACCGCCATCGCAGTGCGGGCGTAGGAATCAGAGGAACATGGCTTGGTTGAACTGGGCGAAGATTGGCTGCCGCTCGGTCGGTCGTGTACGGCCGATGCCAATACTGCGGTCTTTCATTTGGATCGAAGAGGGTTCAGCTGCTCTGGTGTTCCTTGGAAGTGATGCCCATGCCAGATGTAGAGTTGGCTCACTACCACACTGGCCTCGGTAACTAATGCTGCTCGCTCGGACCGATTGAGTGTCGTATCTATTCGTGGTGTGTCGATCTGGAAGTGGTCGACGTTTCTGCTATTTCATTTGGCTAGGGTGACGTAAGGGGGCGTTCGGATCCGGAGTGCCGACGCGGAAGGGTGTTCCGTGGTCGTCGATGACTTTCGTGCCGGAGTGAGTGCCGTCGGTCCATCCGATGTGTACCCGGTAGGAGATTGTGTCGGTACTGCGTTTGTTGACGATGATCAGCAGGAGTTCTGGGTCGGTGGAGCTGACTCGATAGGGGAACTGCAGGGGTGTGGTGTTGGTTTCCGATCCCCAGGTCTGGTCGGGGTCGCGGTTGGAACGCACTATCTTCGGGGGATCGGTGTCCAGGTCGACTTCGGCGAGTCGTCCGACGGTGGAAGAGCCGCATTGACCGCTGACGAGTGTTCCCTTCACCGGTCCTGGTGTGCGGTCAACGATTTCGGTGTCGAGGCTGGTGATGGTTACTGGCGTCGGTCCGGTTCCCTGCAGGCTGAGCTGAACGCGACCTGACCTGTTGTCGCCACCCATGGGGATTGATTCGACGCCACCGTGTTCGCGGATCCACCGCGCGTAGTCGGTTTGCGGTCTCGGTGGCTGTCCGAGCTCGGTGGCAGGTTTGTCGAAGATGTAGGTGCCACACCAGCCGTTGACGGCAGTCACCGCCTCGACGGCCAACACTTCTGTCGCGCTGTCCGCTTCAGGCCACGTCAGAACCGTGACGGTAACAGCGAGCACGGCAGTGACACCCAGTGCGGTCAGGACCCATCGTGACCGCGGCCGATCGACGAAGGCGCGTGCAGATGAGAGCGTGTTTTGTGCTTGCGTGGGTGGGGGAGTGGTGGGTGCACCGTGGTAGTACTGGCCTCCGATGACGGTGACGTGGGTCAGGTCTCGATCGACGGAGACGTGTCGGTAGGTGGAGGGAGCGGCAATGGTTGGCGCGGTTGGTCCCTCGGTCAGGGCCGCGCTTGTGGAGGGTGGGGCGGCGCCTGGGTGGCGGTGACGTCACCGATCCTGAATGCGCCGTCGACGACGACCTCCTCGGCGATCACGCCGCTGGCACCGGTGGCGGTGACCTTGCCGATTTCCAGCTCGCCGGCCTTGACGCGTGTCAGCTTCACGCCGACGACCTCGGCGACCTGGGGCACGTGCTGGTGGATCGCTAGCCAGAGTCGCTGCGCTGCGACCTCGAGTTCGTCGTCGGTGGCCGCGCCGGCCTCGGCGAGTTCGGCGGCCAATACGTTTTGACGTGCTGGTACCTGGGGGCGTTCTTCGACGACGTCGATGTCGACGGTCGAGTACTTACGGGCGATCACCGCTTTGAGGCCCTGGTAGGCGTCGGTGACGGCTAGCTTGGCGCCGTCGCTCAATCCGGCGACCACGCCTGTAGACAGGGCAGTCGCTCCCGCCGCCACCGCGGACGCCACAATCGTCGGATCCACCTGTCGAAACCTTCCGCTCGAAGCAACGGCTACCAGATCGATGTGGAAAGAACCTAGCGCGAATACCAGGGCGCTGCAGCCCGTTTCGCGGCGTTCGGACCCGGACTACGGCGTTGCCGGAATCTTCGGTCCGCCTGAACAAACAGGCTGGTCGGTGTCATTTTCTACGGGTTGAGCATGTGCTGTGGTTCGGCCATACTGTCCGACTGGGGATTTCGCCCCGGGGGCTGCAGGGGTGGTTCGACGCAGTCTGGTTCCTCTGGAGAGGTGCTGTCGATGACAAGCAAGGTGGCGGGGCTCGAGGACGTACTGGAAGCCAAGGCGGAGGTGTGGGCGAAAGAGCTTTTTCAACTCGATGCCCGAAACACACTGTTGAACTTCAAGCTGACGAAGACGATCTCGCTGGATCTCGGACAGTGCCCTGATCCTGTTGCACAGCAGCTGATCTCAGGCGAGGAGGTGCGGCTAGGTCAGCTGTTTGCCAACCAGCTGGAGTACAAGGACGCCTGCACCCGCACTCGCAACGTCGTGCGCAGGATCCGCGGGTTCAGCGAGGAACAAGGTGTCGATGTGGGACGCCTGGTCCTGGGCCGGGTATCCACCGATGGGAGCAGGCGAGGCGGCGCACGAGCGCCGATCGCGTTGCGAGCGCCGTTGCTGTGGTATCCGATCGAAATCCGGGCCCGCACCGCAGCCGAGAACGACTTCACCCTCCAGGTTCCGGGGGAACCCGAGTTGAACCCGGTACTGGTCCATTGCTTGGAGCGTGAATACGGTGTGCAGCTGGCTCTCGACGCTCTGATCCGGGAGGATGTCGGCCCTGGCGGTGCAGGGTTGACCACGCGTGTGTTCGGTGTGATCGTTGCGGCCGCAGCGCAGCAGGGAGTAGCCCTCAAGCTCACTCCACTGCTCGTGGTCGGCACTTGCAACTACGCGAAACTGCCGATGGTCGACGACTTGATGTCGGCGGCGCCCTTGCTGGCTCAACACCCGCTGATCGTCGTGCTCGCCGGCGGTCCGATCGACGACTTGGACTCCAGCGCTGTCGGCAGCAGCTATGCGCCGGTCTAGCCCGACACGGTGCCGGCACACAACGACTACCTGGTGTTGGATGCCGATTCCTCCCAATACGGGTCAGTGGCAACAGCTCTGGCTGACCAACACGTGATTGTCGACGGGCCGCCGGGGACAGGGAAGAGTCAGATGATCGCCAACGTGATTGCGGCCGGCACCGCGGCGGGACTGGTTGGACCAGCCGGCATGGACGAGCAGGATCTCTTGCGGGTCCCTTCTTGACCGTCAGGAGACACCCTGCTGCTTTCCGAAGGTTCCGGCCTGCCGCGATGGTTCCGTATAGGCGGCGTTCCGCGCCGTAGGGCGTCGAACAGCTCGACATCGTCGTCTCGGAGTTCCAGAGCGTTTGACTCGCATACCAGAACGAGCTTGGTGCCTTCCGGCAGCGCAAGCCGTCATAGCAGTGTCCGTGTACGGCTGGACGTTGAGCTGGGCTTCGGATCACGCGTCGCGAAGACGAAGTAGGCCACCAGACCCTGGTCATCGCGAGCCAGAACATCAGGGCTGCGAACAAGAAACGGGTGGTCCGGATAGAAACGTAAGCTCGGCCATGAAGATCCGCAATAGCTAGACACTCCGGCATACCGACACGCCGGGCACCTGCGCGGATTGCACACGGCGGTTACTGGTTTCAAGTGGGACGCGTCGCGGCCAGGTCGGTGGCGGTGTCGAGGTAGCCGTTTCGGCACCGGATTCTCGTCCAATCGGCCTTCAGCCCTTTGGCCGAAACCTGCACCGCGGCAGCTTGAGTGCTGCGATGCTGTGTTATCGCGATGCGTGAGAAAACGAGGAGTCATGAACTCAGAGAAGGCGCTCAGTGGCGGGGCCGTCACGGGATGGCTTGCGGGCGTGGCGATCGCCTCGCTCGGCCTTGCATTTCTCGCACGATGGCTATACGGATTCCCGATCCTGCCAGCGTGGCTAGTCGCTTTCCTGATCTACCCGCTGATCGGTCACCTGGTGGTCCGATTGTGTCTCTTTCTGGCAGCCATCGACTCGAGGATCTACAAATCGTCCGAAGGCCGCGAGTTCAATGAGGACGACCCAGCAGAACGAGCTTTGATGCTGGTACTGTGGCCGATCCTGCTCGTAGCAGTGCTGGTAATCGTCGTGCGAATAGTTGCCTGGGCATTCTTCCGCCTATTCAATTGGCAGTGACGGCATCGCGCGAGGAGACTCGGTAGCGTGGGGGTCCAGCACCGCCGACCCGGCACGTGCGTTGTGGCCCTGCGCGACCAGGTCGTCGGTGTCGTAGAGATCGGGGCGACCGCGGCCGATCGGGCCGACACCGACTAGACGCAGCACGGGCATAAGGATCCTCCACGGGGCAGCGCTGAGTGACCGTGATCGCGCCAGGCGCGGCCGACGACTGACCGTGGCGCCCCGTCGTTCTCCCGGCAGTAGCCGCGCATTCACGTTCAGCGCCCATCGGCCACGCTGATCGGCGAGGTCTGGGTCGACTACATCGTTGACCTCGAGGAGGTCGAAACCACCCGTCGGACGTCCGTGACGGCGGCCCAGAATTCAGCTGCCCATCGCCCCATCCCGCGCCGCACGTCGGCCGGGTCCCAGCTCGACGCTCCAAACAGCCGTCCGATCACCGGCCGTGCCTACGCAATAGCCCCGGTCCCACCCCGCCAAGGTCAGCTCCTTCTGCGGGTCGACACGAGGTCAACATCGGCACGCTCTGGCGATCGTCGGCCCCGCACCCGCGGGGATGGTCCGGTGAGACCGCGGATCGAGTGATCCATGCACCGGTCGGCCCCGCACTAGCGGGGATGGGCTCGGTCGCGTTGAGCGAGGCGACCAGGGCCTGGAGTGCTCCCCACGCGAGCGGGGATGAGCCCGAGCGTGTTGTTCTTGGCGTTGTCGACCATCGGTGCTCCCCGCGCGAGCGGGGATGAGCCCGGCGGCGTCGCGCCGCACCTGCACCTGGAGATGTGCTCCCCGCGCGAGCGGGGATGAGCCTCGTTCGCCCAAGGCGCGGACAGGGCCTATACCGTGTTCCCCGCGCGAGCGGGGATGAGCCCATCTTCGGGCGCCACGCCCGCCACACCTTCGCGTGCTCCCCGCGCGAGCAGGGATGAGCCCTACGGCGCACAGTTCGGGCTGGTGCCGGATCGGTGCTCCCCGCGCGAGCGGGGATGAGCCTGTGGTGGCTGTTCGAGTGGAGGCCGAGTTCGCGTGCGAAGTGTCTTCGAGAACGCACATCTGTCCTCAGGCTATGGTTTCGGTGATGCTCTCGTCGTCTTGCTGGCGACCCGAGGGGCCGCAGTGGTCTACCCCGCCTCACCGTCCGGCTCCTGTGGGTGGTGGCTCGAACTGTGGGGCTGACCATCCTGGCAGAACGCGACGTCGATCCAGAGGCCTTCTACGACCTGGCCGGCGCCTACAGTCTCGCCAGCCGGATCGCGACGGCCGCTTTGACCAACACGGACAAGGCGATTCACGACGCGACCTTGATGAGCGGAAACGACAACAGCGGTACACTCTGGGCCAGGGATACTGGGCCTCGGGTATAGAAGCTCTTGTCACGTCCGGCAAAGCGACCGATGTCCTGGCCAAAGATGGCCGCACTGATCCGCCAGCGCGGTGCCAATCACGACCGGTCCGAGAACGTCGAGGACTACAACATCGGCAAACAGCTGCCGGGATCCGATCCGGAGCGGAATCCTACCGTCGGCCGTTGTCGTAAGCTGCCGACGCGCTTGCCGACCTGGCTACGGGCGTCTCTAGTCGCATCGGGTCGGTTCGATCGATTGATATCCCGAGGTTAGCCAGTTGGTGGACGCGGGCCGATCTTGCCTTCAAGGATCTCGTATTCGCCGGGGTAGAGCCCGCGGCCGCGCGGCCTGTCCTCAGGTATTTCGACTTGGAAGTGGCTGGCACGGACCGCCTTCCGGCGATACTTTCCAGCAAAGAAGATCATCACAGAGCCGCCGCGACCGGACTTGCCGCCCGCAAGGCTTTCACGGCCGGCGTTGAAGGTCTCCTCAATATCGCGGCCGTCGTTCCCGACAGTGATCGAGCCATCGTGATGCAGGATCACGAACGTTCCGTTGTCTGCAGCGATCGTGGCCGCCTCGGCGCTACCGAGGGATGGGTCCGTCGTAGCGACAAAGTGCGGTTGTTGGCGAGCGCCTGTAGGTGCCGCCACCTGAAGTTCACGTCCGACTCCGATCCGTACGAACTCGCCCAACGCATTGTGCCGACCCGATTCGAGGATCTCCCACAGATGGAAGCGAGACCAGACCTTCACCCGTCCGTCATAGAAGATGGAGACGCGATCGGCTGTCCCGTTGCTGACCAAGTACCTATCAGGATTCGGCGCCATACCCACAGCCTGCCAGCATCACCACGGAACTGAAGCTCTTACTGCGGCTTTCGACGTATCTCTTCGGCTTGCAGTTGCTGCTGTCGAACCGCGCGCCAACGCCGATGGCCTGGACTCCCTGACGTCGATCGCAGGCGGTTGACGGTACGACGATGTACTGGTGGTCATCTCCAAGCGTCGGCTGTGCTCGGAGTGTTCGATGGACATGAATTGGCTGTGCGGGGCCACGATGCTGGCCTTGAATCACCGTGACCGTGCCCGGTTTTCAGGCCGCTCAGCAAGCCGCTCCGAGGGGCATTGCCAGCCAACATCTCGCTTCAACCTCCGGGAACGCTGGCTGCCGCTTCGCCAACTGACCGCGACTGTCGGGACAAGCCCTTCTTAAGGTGTCCTGCGATGACACCGCAATTCAACGAAGCCAAACAAGGTTCGTGCGCCATGCCAGGGTGGCCTGCCCGCTGCCATCACGCTATGCCAGTAGGCGTTAGAGCTCCGATCATCCGCCTGCTATCACCTCGCGCAACGGATTGCCGGCGGTGGAGTTCTGTCAAATCTGCGAGCAGTCGTCGGTAGCCGGACGTATGCTCCGAGTTAGAGCAACGTGCAACTGTGGGGAGGTGGCGGTGTCGCTGGACGATTGGTATGCGAATCGGGCCCACCGGCATGACCGGGATCCGGGGTTCGACCCGGTCAACGACGATATTCGTGACCCGTTCGAGTTCGGTGCGGTTCATGAGATCCGCAAGCCCGCACGGGAACAGGCACGTGGCCAACGACGCTCTGGACGAAGCAGATCTTCTGGTCGCACGTCGGCGTCTACTGCAGGTCGGGGTTCGACGGGTAGGCGTAGTCGAGACTCGGTGAAGAGGCTGTCGGCGAAGCACAAGAAGCAGTGGGAGTCGTTCGCTGGCGTTTGGTATGCGAGAAATGCTGGTGGTTCGTCGCATGCCTGTTGGGAAGCGGCCCAGGTTGCGGGCCTGGTGTATGTCACCAAGAGCATGGCGGCCGAGCAACGGCTCCGAATTGCTCAGTCGCAGCGAAAACGCCCGGTCGATCCGACAGTCACGTCGAGGTCCACCGTTGAGGCGGTAGTCGCTGACATAGCTCGCCTGAATCCGGTTGCTTCTCTGCGCACTTATCAGCAGGCCTTGCTCGATGCAGGTCACCCGCTTCTTGATCGGGCAGCGATCGAAGCCGTCTTCCAGCGGCTTGCGGCGCGGAGTGCCAGCAAACGCGTGACGTCAGCGAGCCCGCCGGCACCGCGATCGACGAGGCAGCGCGCGAAGGATCGCGTGCAACCTGGCCGAGGCTCGGACGTGGTACTCAGGTCGGCGGTTGTAGTCGCTGAACAAGATCGTTGCCCATCTTGCGACGTCGTGCCCGACAGGGCTTCAGGAGCTTGCCGCTGCGGATAGGACTTGGCAGCAGGATTTGTCAGCGCTGCACATGGTGGGGTGGACGCCGAACCAGCTGCTGTAGTGCTGCAACGCAGCCGTCTTCGGTGACCGGCAGGCGTTGGAATCTGACTGGGTGGCCGATGGTGGTGGTCCATGGGCCGAGTCTTTCTGCTCGCGAGGTAGTGGCTTGTCCGGGGAATTCGACGTAGGCCAGCATGCCCAGCGGGAGGGGTGCACTGGTGTGGGTGCCCAGGTAGGCGTTGATCTGGTAGAGATCTTCACGAATGACACCGACAGGGTCGATCAGGCGCTTGTACTTGGCGTCGACGATTGCCCACGGGTGATGCAGTGGGCCGATGACGAGGTCGGGGTAGAGCCGTCCCAGTTTGCGGGCGGGGTTGTCGATGGCGCGCAGGAGTGCGCCCGAGTTGGTGAGCCGGGTGCCGTGAGTGACGTGTGCTGAGCCGAAAGCGCGGCGGGCGCAGTGCAGGACGAATAGTTCCCATAGTTCGGCGACGTCGATGAGGAGCCCGCTGTCGGTGTGGTCGGCGGCGTTGGCGAGCAGGCCGCGATGGCGTGCGATGCGCCATGACAGTTCGGCGGCGCCACGGTAGGGCAGCGTTATCGGGGTGTATCGGACGCGGGCGAGACTGTGTTGGGTGGGGAGGGCGGGCCGGCTGCCGACGGCGGCTTTGAGTTGCGGCAGCAGTTCATCGATACGTTGCCCACGCCACCCTGTGCGGTGCAGCGCGCGATCGAGCACACGGTCGGCGAGCACGATCGTCGAAGCGACTAGGTTGTCGAGTTGTTTGGGCCGGCTCGTCGAGACCACATTGGGGCTGCGCGTCGACCTCAACGTCAGTGTTGCCGGTAGGTCCAAACGGCCACGTACGTGGGGTGATACGTGACGCACTGGTGCACGGAGTGCCGGTGGCCCGTGGCGTGCGGCGCTGGTGACGGTGGCGCGCCAGGCGGCGGTGAGGAGTTCAGCGACGAAACCGGGGGAGTGGGCGTGTTCGGCCGAATCGGGCACGATGCGCACGTTCAATGCCGCACCTGCCCATGCTGCGATCGTCTCGATGCCCAGCCGGGGTCGGATCTCGAGGATGCGGCCGTCGCGGTAGATCTCGCCGATATAGCGTCCGGCCCGCCATATTCCGTCTGGTCCGCACTGCACGACCGGTTCGGGAGTACTCGCAGCGACCGATTGTCCGAAATCGACTACGTATTCACTGGTTGTGGTGTCCTGGGCCAGCTCTTCGAGCCACCGGCGCTCGTCCTCGGACGGGTTGGTGTCCAAGGGCGCAAGGTCTCGGAAGACGATCCTGTCGGTCATGGACGGCCGAGGAATGCTTCGGCGAAGCGGTTGATTTCGTCGGTCCGCAAGTCTGATCCCGCGAGGTATTGGTGCAACAGCGGCTCCAGTGATCGTTGCCACAGGTCGGTCAGCGGAGGCTGAGGGTTGCCTCGACTGTTCCACAAGTACGTGCTGTTGGGAGGTCGGTTTCTGCGGCCTTCTGTCCAGGTGCCGACGAAGAAGGTGATGTCGGCGAAGTAGGTGTGGCCGATCTGGTAGTGGCGGCCCAGCTCGGCAGAGTTCTCGATCTCGGCGTTGAGCGCTTCTGCCCGGTCGGCCAGGGTGTGGACTTGTTCGATCGCGGCCTCGTCGAGACCGAAACGTGCGGCGATGTCTTCGGTCCAGCGGGTGGTGATGATCTCGATCAGTGCGTCTCGATCGAAAGGGCATTCGCGCCACAGGAAGCGGCGGCGCAGGGCAAAGTCCAGGCTTTCCACCGAGTGATCGATCTCGTTCATCGTGGCGATCACATACAGGTCCTCGGGGATCACCAGGACATCCGGTTGTTGGCCCTCGTCGAAACCTGGCAGTTGGACCGGTTTGCCGCGCTGGTCTCGTTCGAGCAGGCTGAAGGCCTCGCCCAGCATCTCCGAGACGTTGGTGCGGTTGATCTCGTCGAGTATCAGAACTCCGGGCAGTGGTGCCAGCCCGTCTGGGTGGTTCTGGGCCTCGAGCTGAGTGACTACCCAGGGCAGGTATCCAGGGCGGTATCGGGTGACATTGCCCTCGAGGCGCAGACCGCGAATGAACTGCTCGTAGCCGATCCCGGGATGTAGCTGCAGTCGAAACACGTTGTCCTCGACGGCTTTGTCCAGCGCTTGGGCGTGGGTGAAGTACTGTTTAGCTCCCCACCGCTTCATTGCTTCCTGTCGGATGAGGGTTTCGGCGAGCTTGCCGGCCTGCCAGGTCTTGCTTGTTCCGGGCGGGCCGTAGAGCACCAGCTGCTTCTTCCACAGCAGGGTCTCGATATCGGCTACCCCGTCGCTCGATCCAGAGGATGTGGTGCCCCATACAGCGTGTAACGGCTGGTGATAGAAGTCGATGGAGCTGCGACCGTCGTGGGTGTTGCCGGCGGGCAGAAAGGTTTGTAGCCGTTGGCGAATCGCGAAGAGGCGTTCGTCGACGTCAGCGGGTGCGTCGGCGGGAAGGAAGCCGGCGAACGCCTTGGCGATCTGGCGTTTGTGTGTTCCGCTGGAGATCCGCTCGAACTCGTCGGGGCACAGCAGATGTAGAAGGATGTGCCGCATCTCGTTGGTCGACCATCGCGTCGCGTCGGCGAAGTCTCTGAGTTGCCAGTGGTTTTCGAGCAGTTCGTTCCGGTGGTCGAGGGGTTGCTGTTTAAGTCGGAGTGCGAACTCGATGAAGTAGCCGAGCTGCAGGTCGCGCCGGAGATTGAACCGCATCCCGGGATCGCCGATCCCTTCGCCGAGCGCGGCATCCACCGAGGCGGGCAGGCTGACTCCCGAGCCTTGAATGGTGCGTTCGATCGTTCGGCGTTTGCCTGCGGCGGTCATGGCGCTCGAGAACAGCAGATGCACGAGCATGGCTTCGGCGGTGAGTAGCCGCACCTCGACCGTTGCGGTGGCGAGCTGTTCGTCGAGCTTGGTGAAGAACCGGCCGCCGGCAGCCTCGCCAGCGAGGGGGTTGTCGTTGAAGAGCCGGTGTAGTTCCTGCAGTCGGTCTACCGACCACAGGTCGGGGAAGTCCGCGAAGACGAGAGGCTCGTCGCCGAGCAGGCACTGAGACTTCCACCGCTGCACTGTCTGATCGATCTGTCCGCGTTGATGCTCGGTGTACCGGGCCACCACACCTCCTGAAGCGCCTGGTTACTGACCTACTCGTCGTCGAAAATCCTAGAGCGGCAGTGTCGCCGGGCCTGGTCAGGACCCGGATTCGGCGAAGGCTTTCGAATACTCGGCGTTCAGGCTGGGCTTGACGTCACCGGTGACTCGGAGCAGAACCCGGCCGCGAACATGGTGGTACTCGGTTCCCAGGATCGGGCTGGCCTGCTGCAGCGTGGCGATGTAGTTCGCACGCTGCTGTGCGGCTTCTGGCGTAGGCCAGACCTCTACCATCGCTCCGCAATCACTGCCGAGGTCGGGGCACGTCGTCGTGGAGTCATAGAGGACTGCAGCATCGACATAGCCATTCGGGCGACCGATGAGATTGTTCGGATCATTGTTCTCGGTGATCGTCACCAGCCTGGTGATCGTGGGGATGCGGTTCTGGAGCTGTTCAGCGACAACCGTAGCGCTGGGTTGAGAGTTCAAATCCGTAGCGCTGGTCGAGGTAGTCAGATGAGCCGGGGGCGTTGCTGCGGTCTGCTCGCTGGAACATGCGGTGACTGTGAGGGGGACGGCGAAGGCCAAGCCCACCACGAGAATGCGTAGATGTACGAAGATTGCAGACTCCTCGGGACGCGCGCACTACTGCGCGATTGCTCTGATCATTTCACGTTGAGGAAGCAGTGAATCACTCGCCGTTCGAACAGCTACCCAAACCGCCCGAACATCTTCGGCCGCCCCGCACAAGACCGGCCGTGTCGCGATCGCCCGCTGGCTCTCAGCCGAGGAGTTTGTACAGGCGGACCAGCTCGGTGGCGGTCGCCCTGGCGTTGTCGCAGCCGCCACCGGTGGTGTTGATCCGGATCAGCTCGATGTTGATGTCGGGGCTTGGGTCGCGCAACCGGCGAGGCCGATCACGATCAATATCGCCATGGTGGCCATGCGGACAGGCCTCATCGCTTCCCCTCGAACTGGATCTATGTCGCTTCCGTCGCCTGGACGGCACCCGATCCGTCTAGGAGCTGATCTTGATTCGACCGAAACCGTCGGGGGTGAATGGGGAGTTGTCAACGGCCGCCCGAACTGCCTGGTGCCCACCGCACCCGTTGACGGGGCGACACCCGCGGCCGACACCACCGCGGTGCTCTCGCGGATCGAGCCCACCCGTTTCGCGCGAAGTGCGCAGATCCTTGGAGGGCTCAACCGAGCAACGCTGCCACCTTCGTCACCAGTTCGATCACCGGTGTGCCCGCCTCAGTCACCGTCATGACAGCCGAGAGAAGGCCGTCCATCGCTCGGCGCAACCGCGCGCGATTCCGCTTGGGCGAGATGGCTTCCTCGGTCAGCTTCTGGAGGTCATACGCGCAGTGTCCGCGTCGGATACGACAAGTTGAGAAGGCAACGTCTGCTCCGCAGATCTGTTGGGCGACAGCTAGATCGAGCCCGACGCGCTGGTTGGCACGTGCGCTCGCAGCTGCTGTCGACGACTTCCTGTGACCTGGGCACGGCCGTGGCGGGTTCGGAAGACCCGGATGTGGCCGTCGGATTGGGCGACGGGATCACCTTGAGACGCAATCGATCTCGTGCTGCGATGGCAGACCTGCGGTCGGCTGCGTCAGGAGAGGCCGAAGGTGCCTGACTTGAGATGCCGAAAGATTGCACGTATGCGATGGGCGCTGGTTCGAGACCTCGTCTGCCTCGTATTCGCGGTGACGGTCCCGCCAGGTTCTCCAGTGTTGTGCCCCATGCTCTTCGGTACTCGCATCCAAGGTCTCACCAGGGTCAACGGTGCCTCGGATGGCTGTGGCTGCCGATGTTCTGATGTCGACCGTGGGTTGCGGTGGCTGGCGAACACCGTATGGACGCGATGCTTCACTCGTTTGCGTGGAGAAGTGCGTGACGTAGGGTCCTCTTCGCGGCATGGCCGCCCGAGGAGGTGAGGAACGATCGTGCCGAAGGCTCTGTCGTTGACGCCTGTGGGGCTGGAACCACCGACAACCTGACGCAGATGCGGACCTTCGGTGACGCGAGGAAGGCAGTTGAACCAAGGCTATTTTGAGCCGTTCCCGGGTCCCGCTGACGCTACGGTGAGATGGAGGGTTAGGCGCGGGATGCAGTCGCCAGGCTATCGAGGAGACTGATCGAAAGTGAATGAGATTTCGCTGTTTGGCCTGTAAATATGCAGGTCAGTTAGTGTGCTCCCCGCGCGAGCGGGGATGAGCCCGCCGACGAACGCCAGGAAGCGGTCCGGCTGATGTGCTCCCCGTGCGAGCGGGGATGAGCCCATCGGCCCGACAATCGGCATGTCGGCCAGCCGTGCTCCCCGCGCGAGCGGGGATGAGTTCTTGACCGGCGTTGTCAACTACTGCGGCATCGGGTGCTATGCCTTCCAGCGGGGGCGAGTTCCGGCTCGGGTGGAGTGCATGCCTGAACGCCGGAGGCTCCTCATAGCGATAGCCGAGCCGTCGATGGCGGGGCCGGTCCAGCCGTCCGGGAAGTCCTGCAAATCGTCAGCGTTGCGGGATCGAGTCGCGGTGCTGGAGCACTGTCGTGGCCGAGTGGGGATATGGGGCGCGGTGGGGCCCTTGGCTGTGGTCGAGGGCCGGGGCTATGAACCGTCGTGCGCATCGCCCAGATTCGTTGTCCGCCAGTAGGCAAGGGAGGGGGAGCTCCGGAGCCCCACAGAAACCCCACAGTTTTGACCGGAATCGTTGCTGATTTATGAGAACTGTTGAGCACAGTCGTTTCGCGAAAGATGTTGTTGCTAGGTAGTATTGGGCAATACCGAGCATGTTACAGAGAACTGGAACGCTCGCCAGGTGGTCGCAGGTTCAAATCCTGTCAGCCCGACAGTGAAAACCCCCTCTGACCTGGGTCGGAGGGGGTTTTCTCGTACCCGGAGATTTGACGTGGTTTGTCGATTTCTCACAGAAACCCCACACTTTCGAATCTGATCGCTCGTCCAGCATGCGCTTTGTGCCCGCGCGGACCCACCGGCTTCGACAGCCTGTGTCGGTGGGTCCGAGGGGCGTCGACGGTTCCTCGCGATCAAACGGTGTTGATGGACTGCTGTCCGAGCCGCTCCGGTAGCAGTTGAGCGCGGCTCCCAGATCCAAAGATTTGCTGCACCTGAAGTGAATGCCGCCTCACGATGTGGCGGGCTGTGCGAACGGGTCCGCTCGATCGGGGAACCAGTCGAGGCAGGCCGAAGCGCCATGAGAATCCAGAGCGTGGCGAGTCCACGGATGATGGCACGTATGTGTACGGGCTGCCTGGACCGGTAGATGGATCGGGCATGGATGTTCTGCGCGGTCAAGGTGAATCGCTCATCTCACGGCTACATGAGGCCGGGGTCGGGGCCGAGGTGCGGCGCTGCGACAACCTGACCCCATGGTTTCGCGAGCACACTGACCGACCCGCAGGCCCGGTCTGCGACGGTGGAGTACGCCCGTGCGGAGGCAACCCTTGCTCGCCCCGCCGATCCGGTCCTGACGAGGGCCAGCTGATCAACCGACCCTGTACTGCATTGGTGAGCGGTCGTGGCTGGGGGCGTGGTTTGAGTGCCCGATCCTGGGAGAAATCGTAGAAAGTAGGGGTGGACCACGAAGATGCCCAGGTCAGCGGTGACATAGGCCTTGTCGGTCATGAAGTCGGCACGGCGTTTCCGCAGGTTCCCAAGGTTGCCTGACTCTTCCCATAACTTCCCTGTTTCCGCAGGTAGATGGCTATCTGGTAGTCCTGAAGCCACCCGTCCGTTCCCATGAGTTCCTGCCCGATCCCGTCTGCAAATCGTAGAAAAATCGTAGAAACATGCGCTATGGGGCCGGTTACGCATGATCGGGATGATGGGATCGATGTACACCAGTGTCCGGACTTCAGGCATGGGCGAGAACAAGGAAGCCCGTCGCTGCGGTGGCCAAAGCAGCGACCTTGGACCAGCCGCTCCAGCCGATGAAGCTGAACAGGGAGCGACGGATCGATCAGTTGCGGCATCTTGGTCTCAAGGGGTGACTGCATCACCACGTGGATGATCATGTCGGCGTGGAGG
>NZ_JBHVHX010000043.1:0-17001 GCF_042799895.1 Nocardia sp. NPDC057663
TATCTCGTGTGCCTCGCATGCGGACACCCCCAAACCGAACCCCCCACCGACCACCGGGGGCGGCGCCCGCTTCTCGTTGTCTGCCTATCGACGCATGAAGATCGGCACTTCGATGTCGTCGTCATCGTCGCCGTCGTCACGCTGTTCGGGATTGTTCACCTGGTTCATCGCCCGTTCGGTGACCCGCTGACGCTCGGATTCCCGGTACCGCTCGGTATCCCGGTAGCTCGGCGCGCTGGTGCGGCCGGTCGACACCCCGCTGGTGGCGGGTTCGGTGGCGCGCGCGGGCGCCTCGCCGCGCGCCTGGCCGACCTCGCCTGCCCGGCCCGAACCGATCGGGTTGGTCCCGTTGCGCGCAGAGCTGACGTTGGTCTCGAACGACCGCCGCGACGGTCCACCACCGTCGAAGCCTGCCGCGATCACGGTGACCCTGACTTCGTCGCCGAGCGAATCGTCGATGACGGTACCGAAGATGATGTTGGCCTCGATGTGAGCCGCCTCCTGCACCAGCGAGGCCGCCTCGTTGATCTCGAACAGACCGAGATCGGAGCCGCCCGCGATGGAGAGCAGCACGCCGTGCGCGCCGTCCATCGACGCCTCGAGCAGCGGTGAATTGATCGCCGTCTCGGCCGCTTTCACCGAGCGGCCCTCGCCGCGCGCCGAGCCGATGCCCATCAGTGCCGAGCCCGCGCCCGACATGACGCTCTTGACGTCGGCGAAGTCGACATTGATCAGACCCGGGGTGGTGATCAGGTCGGTGATGCCCTGCACACCGTTGAGGAGCACCTCGTCGGCGGACCGGAACGCGTCCATCAGGCTCACCGCCGCGTCGCCCAGCTGCAGCAGCCGGTCGTTCGGGATGACGATGAGGGTGTCGCACGACTCGCGAAGCAGGTTGATACCCACCTCGGCCTGGTTCCCACGCCGTTTGCCCTCGAACGAGAACGGCCGGGTCACGACACCTATGGTCAGCGCGCCCAGTTTGCGGGCGATGCTGGCGACGACGGGGGCACCACCGGTACCGGTGCCACCACCTTCACCCGCGGTGACGAAGACCATGTCGGCGCCCTTGAGCACCTCTTCGATCTCGTCCTTGTGGTCTTCGGCGGCCTTGCGGCCGACTTCCGGATCGGCGCCTGCGCCGAGACCGCGGGTCAACTCACGACCGACATCCAGCTTGACGTCGGCATCGCTCATCAGCAGGGCCTGTGCGTCGGTATTGACCGCGATGAACTCGACTCCCTTGAGTCCCTGTTCGATCATTCGGTTGACGGCGTTCACGCCGCCGCCGCCGATACCGACGACCTTGATCACTGCAAGGTAGTTGTGCGGGGGCGTCATGGGCTCTCGCCTTCCTTCGATCTTAAACCCTCAACCTCAACCATAGGGTTGGCGTTATGTCAAGTATCCGACTGCTGCGGAACGCTATTCGCAGCCACTGCGATCCCGGCGCAGGCGCGCCGAGACGAGAGCCAGAATCTTGTGCCACAAAGAGTGTCGCTCACTTTACCGTGACCAGATTCGGACTCGACACGTCGAACACGGTCCCCTCACGGGTCAGCAGCGGCAACACGACGGCAGCTTTGCGCTCGCCGTCGCCCGTGCTGCCCCACACTACCTTCCGACCGTCACGAAGGTTCAGTGAGACGTCCGAAATCGACCGTGCGACAACCTCACCCACCTGCACCAACAGCGCGGGCGGCAGCGTGACCAGCACATCCACAGCAGCCTTGGCCGCCGCGGGCCCCGTGAAGGAGCCCTCGGTGATCAACTTGGGCACCCCGATCGGTGACGCGTGCTCGATCGCGAATTCGACACTCTCGGCGTCGATCAGGTGCGCGCCGTCCGGTGATTCGATGTACAGCACCGGTGTTCGTTCCACCACTGTCACCAGCACGGTGGACGGGAACTTGCGCTGCACCCGGACCGAGCGCACCGTCGGGATCGCGGCGACCCGCTGGGCGATCGCGGTGGTATCGATGCGCAACATCGAACGGCCGTCCGGGATTTCGAGCCGCCCGCGGACCTCCGCCTGGGACACCGCCGCCACACCGTCGACACGCACGGTGCGCACCGACAGCACGGGCGTGAACCAGGCCAGGACGACGAGCACCGTCACCACGAGCAGACCGACCACCGTCCAGATCCGGTAGCCGTGCCACCCGCGCGCGGCGGGCATCGGCAATCTCACCGGCCGCCCTGCTGGGGCCGGGCCCGCAAACCGTCGAGGATCTGGCTGCCGAGCATGGTGACGTCGCCGGCGCCCATGGTGATCACCACGTCGCCGGGCTGGGCCAGACCGGCGACCTGCCTGCCCACCTTCGACATATCCGGTTGGTAGTGCACCGGACTGGTCACCGCCTGGGCCACCAGCGCACCGTTCACACCGGGCAGCGGCTCCTCGCGGGCGCCGTAGACGTCGAGCACGACCACCTCGTCGGCCAGGCTCAGCGCGGTGCCGAACTCGGTGGCGAAGGTGGCGGTGCGGCTGTACAGATGCGGCTGGAACACCACGATCACCTGACCGCGCCGGGTGCGGGCGCCGTCACGCGCCTCCTGGGCGACGAGCTGGGCCGCGGCCTCGAGCACGGCGCGCACCTCGGTGGGATGGTGGGCGTAGTCGTCGAAGACGCGCACGCCGTTCTCCCGGCCGGTGAACTGGAACCGGCGGTGCACGCCGCCGAAACCCTCCAGCCCCTGCACGATCTCGTCGACATCGGCGCCGGTGGCCCTGGCCGCCAGCAGCGCGGCCAGCGCGTTGAGCGCCATGTGCCTGCCCGGCACCGACAGCCGCACCGTGCGCGGGGTGGTCTCCCCCGCCAGCTGGAACTCGATGATGCCGCCGACATCGCGCGGCTGCCAGTCGATCAGCCGCGCGCCGACCGTGACCGGGGCGTCGGTCAGGTCGCCGGAGCCGTAGCCGAGGACCTCGACGCCACGCTCCGCCATCCGGGGCGCGACGCGATGCGCCAGCGCGAGCGAGCCGGGATCGTCCAGGCACACCACCAGCAGGCCGCCGGGGGCGAGCCGGTCGGCGAAGTCGTCGAACACCTGGACGTAGGCCTCGTCGGTGCCGAAGAAGTCCAGGTGATCGGACTCGATATTGGTGACCACGGCGACGTCCGGGTCGTATTGCAGCAGTGAGCCGTCGGACTCGTCGGCCTCGGCGACGAAGATGTCACCGCTGCCGTGGTGGGCGTTGGTGCCCGCCTCGTTGAGCTCACCGCCGACCGCGAACGACGGATCGGCGCCGCAGTGCTGCAGCGACACGATCAGCATCGAGGTGGTCGACGTCTTGCCGTGGGTGCCCGAGACCAGCAGCGTCTTGTGCCCGCGCATCAGCGCGGCGAGCACGGTCGGGCGCAGCAGCACGGGGATGTGGCGCCGATTCGCCTCGACCAGTTCGGGGTTGGTCTTCGGGATGGCGGCGTAGGTGGTGACGACGACCGTCGGGCCGCCGGGCAGCAGGTCGAGCGCGTCGGCGTCGTGGCCGATACGGACCTGCGCGCCGCGCGCCCGCAGCGACAGCACGCCGCGGCTCTCGCGGGCATCGGACCCGGACACCGCGCCACCGCGCGACAGCAGGATCCGGGCGATGCCGGACATGCCCGCGCCACCGATCCCGACCATGTGCACCCGTTCGAGCTCGGGCGGCAGCCCGGTGCCGGCGGCCTCGCTGATGCCGCTCATCGGGCGACCTCGGTGACGATCCTGGCCACCGTGTCGGCAGCGTCGCGATGGCCTGCGCCTGCGGCGGCACGGCTCATCTCGGCGAGTCGAGCAGGGTCGAGCAGCAGCGGAATCACCTCATCGATCACGTATTTCGGGGTCAGGTCGGCGTCGGCGACAATTCTGCCACCTCCCTGGGCGACCACGGGCCTGGCATTGAACTCCTGTTCGCCGTTGCCGTGCGGCAGCGGCACGTAGAACGCGGGCAGCCCGACCGCCGACACCTCGGCCACGGTCATCGCGCCGGAGCGGCACACCACCGCGTCGGCGGCGGCGTAGGCCAGGTCCATCCGGGACAGGTACGGCACCGCGACGTAGGGCGCGTCCGCGTCGGCGGTGCTCACCTCGACGCTGTTCTTGGGTCCGTGCGCGTGCAGGACCGAGATCCCGGCGGCGGCCAGCTGCGGCGCGGCGCCGGAGACGGCCTCGTTGAGGCTGCGCGCGCCCTGCGAACCACCGAACACCAGCAGGACCGGGCCCTCGGCGGGCAGGCCGAAGTGGGCGCGGGCCTGCGCGCGCAGGGCGGGGCGGTCGAGTCCGGTGATGGAGTCGCGGACCGGAATCCCGACGACCTGCGCGTTCGCCAGTCCGGAATCAGGAACGGCGGCAAGCACCTTCGCGGCCAGCTTGGCGCCGACCTTGTTCGCGATGCCCGCCTTGGCATTGGCCTCGTGCACCACCACCGGCACGGCGCGCTTGCGGCCGAACAGCCCGCCGCGCGCGGCGAGGTAGGCGGGCAGCGCGACGTAGCCGCCGAAGCCGATGATCACGTCGGCCTCGACCTCGTCGATGACGGCCCTGGTCCGCTTCACCGAGGCGCGCACCCGGCCGGGCAGGCGCAGCAGGTCGGCGGAGGGCTTACGCGGCAACGGCACCGGCGGGATCAGCTCCAGCGGGTACCCGCGTTCGGGGACGAGCTTGGTCTCGAGACCGCGCTCGGTTCCCAGCGCGGTCACCCGGATCGAATCGTCGAGCTTGCGCAGCGCGTCGGCGACGGCCAGCGCGGGTTCGATATGGCCGGCCGTGCCGCCGCCTGCGACGATCACCGACAACCCGGTGCGCGGGTGACTCACCTGGATCTACCTCGTTCTTTCGCGTGTGGCATCGGATAGGTCGGTTCCCATGCTCGGGTCGACCGTAGCGAATTGGTGCCGCGGCTCTGCGGCGTGCGTCGCCTGCGCTCGGCGGGCGGCTGACGGCGGGGCGCCTGGCGGGGGCGTTCGGCTTTGCCGCGCGCGGCGGACTTGCGCGGCGTATCGGCTCTGGCCGGGGTGTACACCTCGGGGATCGGCAGGCGCAGCAGCCGGCTGAGCCTCCCGTCCTGGCCGGATTGCAACGCCGACACCGCTTCCGGTTCGTGCCGGGCGGCGCTGGCGATGATGCCGAACATGAACAGCGTGATCGCCAGCGACGAACCACCCGCCGAAACCAGCGGCAGCTGCAATCCGGTCACCGGGAGCAGCCCGACGACATAGCCGATATTGATCAGCGCCTGCGCGGTGATCCACGTGGTGGCGGTGGCGGTGAGCAGGCGCAGGAACGGGTCGACCGAGCGGAGCGCGATCCGGATCCCGGCGTAGACGAACATCGCCAGCAGCGCCAGCACCGCCATGCACCCGAGGAAGCCGAGTTCCTCGCCGATGATGGCGAAGATGAAGTCGTTGTGCGAATTGGGCAGGTAGCTCCACTTGGCACGGCTCTGCCCGAGCCCGCGGCCCAGGATGCCACCGTCGGCGAGGGAGTACTTGGCTTGGCGCGCCTGGTAATTGACGCCCTGCGGGTCGTCACCGGGGTTGAAGAACGCGCGCACCCGGTCGGAGCGATAGCCGGCCGACAACGCCAGCACCGACGCGACGACCACCCCGCTGACCATGATCCCGACGAACAACCGCACCGGCAGCCCGCCGAACCACAGCAGCGCCATCAGCACGATGCCCAGCGCGATCGTCGTCGACAGGTTCGGTTCGAGCACCACCAGCAGACACACCAGCAGCCCGGCGGGCACCAGCGGCACCAGGATGTCCTTGAGATGGGCGCCACGCCGGGACGCCAGCAGATGCGCGCCCCACACCACCAGCGTCACCTTGACGACCTCGGACGGCTGGATGGACAGCGGGCCGATGTCGAACCAGCGCCGGGCGCCACCGTGGACGGCGCCGATGCCGGGGATCAGCACCAGTACCAGGGCGAGCACCGAGATGCTGAAGATCGGGAACGACCACTGCCGCAGCAACCGCAGCGGCAGCCGCAGCGCGGTGTAGAACGCGACGGCGCCGAGCGCGGCGAACATGGCCTGCTGGATGAACAGCGAGTACGCCGAACCGCCACCGGTATAGGCCTCGACACTCGACGCCGACAGCACCATGACCAGACCGAGCACGGTCAGCAGGGTCGCGATGGTGACGATCAGATGAAAGGACGCGAGCGGACGGGCCAACCAAGCGCCGAAGCGCTCCCCCGCCCATCCCGTTCGCCGCGCCTCGGTCATAGTGCCCGCCCGATGTCACCGTCTTCCAGTGCCGTCACCGCATCCACGAAGCAGCGTCCGCGGTGGGTGTAGTCGTCGTACATGTCCAGGGAGGCAGCCGCGGGAGCGAGCAACACGGTGTCTCCGGCGCGGGCCAGGCCCGCCGCGGCGCGGACCGCGCGGCCCATGACCGCTTCGGCACGCTGGGATCTCGACGACTCCATGTCTGCATCGTCTCCCGCATCCAGCTCGATGACCGGGACTTCGGGTGCGTGTCGCGCCAATGCGGCGGCGATCACCGGCGCGTCGGCCCCGAACAGGACCGCGCCGACCAACCGGTCGCCCACTTCCTCGATGAGATCGTCGACGCTCGCGCCCTTGAGCAGACCGCCCGCCACCCACACCACGTGCGGGTGCGCCATGATCGCGGCGCGCGCGGCGTGCGGGTTGGTGGCCTTGGAGTCGTCGATGAACTCGACACCGCCCAGTTCGCGCACGAACGCGGTGCGGTGCGGGCCCACCTTGTGCTCGGCGAGGCCTTCCTTCACGAACTGCGGCGCCACGTCGATCGCCCTGGTCAGCGCGGAGGCGGCGAGGGCATCGGCGATGCCTGCCGGGCCCGGCGGGCTGATGTCGGAGGTCTCGGCGAGGATGGCGGCCTTGGTGAACGCGCGGTCGAGCAGCTTGCCGTCGACCACGCCCAGTTCGCCGTCGGCGGGCACGCCGATCCGGAAGCCGACCGTGCGCCGCGCCTTGGCCTTGCGGGCCAGCGACGCCGCGACCGGATCGTCGAGGCCGACGACGCCGACCCGTCCGGTCAGCGCGCGGGCCTTGGCGGCGGCGTAGGCGTCGAGGCCGCCGTGCCAGTCGAGGTGGTCCTCGGCGACATTGAGCACCACGCCCGCTTCCGGGCGCACCGACGGCGCCCAGTGCAGCTGGAACGAGGACAGCTCGACGGCGAGCACCTGTGGACCCGGATTGCGGCGCAGCGCGTCCAGGATGGGCAGGCCGATATTGCCGCAGGCCACGCTGGAGATGCCGGCGGCGCGCAGGATCGAGTGCGTCATCTGGGTGGTGGTGGTCTTGCCGTTGGTACCGGTGATCACCAGCCACTTGCGGACCGGACCGTAGATCCTGGCCTGATCGACCCACCAGGCGAATTCGACGTCACCCCAGACCGGGATGCCCTCGGTGACGGCGGAGACCAGCACCGGCGAGTCGGGCCGCCAGCCCGGGCTGGTAATGACCAGCGCGAACCGGCTCAGGTCGGCACGTTCCAGCTCGACGCTGGTGGCGACCTCGAGCCCCAGTTCGGCGGCCTCGGCCAGCGCCTTGGCGCCGGAGTCGGTGACTACCGGGTGCGCGCCGATATCGCGCAGCGGTTCGATCAGTGAGCGCCCGGAGACGCCCCAACCGGCGACGAGAACGTCACGACCACGCAGGAATTCGAGCATGGGGCCCGGCGAGCGGAGGGCGCGGGGAGAGTGTTCGACCATGTTCGTCCTCACCCGACCTGCGAGAGATATTCGCTGTAGAACAGCCCGAGACCCACGGCGGCGGCGATGCCTGCCAGGATCCAGAATCTGATGATCACCGTGGTTTCCGCCCACTTGCTCAATTCGAAGTGGTGATGGAACGGCGCCATCTTGAACAACCGGTTGCGGGTGGTGCGGTACACCGCCACCTGCAACACTACCGACGCCGCCTCGGCGACGAACAGCGCGCCGATGACGACCATCAGCAGCTCGGTGCGGGTGGTGATGGACAGCCCGGCGAGCATGCCGCCCAGCGCCAGCGATCCGGTGTCACCCATGAAGATCTTGGCGGGCGCGGCGTTCCACCACAGGAAGCCGATGCACGCGGCGGCCGCGGCCGCACAGACCAGCGCGAGGTCCAGCGGGTCGCGCACGTTGTAGCAGCCCGCTTCGGGGTTCACGGCGCAGGCATTGCGGTACTGCCAGAACGTGATGATCACGTACGCACCGAGCACCATGCTCATCGAACCGGCGGCGAGGCCGTCGAGGCCGTCGGTCAGGTTGACCGCGTTCGACCACGCGGCCACGAGGACGCACACCATGATGACGAACACGATGGCGCCCATCGAGAACGTCGACCAGTCGCGCACATAGGAGATGTGCTTACTGCCGGGCGTCAACCCATCCGTGTTGCGGAACTGCAGCACGAGGACGGCGAAGATCACTGCCGCCGCGGTCTGACCGATGTACTTGCCCGCGGCCGAGAGTCCGAGATTGCGCTGCTTGCGCAACTTGATGAAGTCGTCGAGGAAGCCGACCACGCCCAGCGCGGTGGTGAGGCCGAGCACCAGCAGACCCGAGGCCGTCGGGCCCTCGGCGTCGTAGCCGATGCCGATCAGGTGCGAGCCGAGGTAACCGGCCCACATGCCGATCAGGATGGCGACACCACCCATGGTCGGGGTGCCGCGCTTGGCCTGGTGACTGGCCGGGCCGTCGACCCGGATCTCCTGGCCGAAGCCCTGTCTGGCGAAGACCCGGATCAGCAACGGCGTCAACAGGATCGACACCGCCAGTGCGATCCCAGCCGCGAACAGAATTTGCCTCACGACTGCGCCTCGCTGACGCTCGGCTCCGTCGTAAGGCCGATGGCCGCTGTGTTCATGACTCGTTCGCTACGCTCACTCATTGAGCCGTGTTACCTTCCCCTGCCCCGGTCAGGTGCTCGGCGACGGCCCACAGGCCGACCGCCTTCGACGCCTTGACCAGTACCACATCGCCGGTGGCGATCTCGTCGTCGAGCAGCGCGATCGCCGCGTCGATATCGGGTACGAGGACCGACTCCTCGCCCCATGAGCCTTCCATCACCGCACCCTGGTGCATCCCCCGGGATGGCCGTCCGGTGCCGACCACGATCAACCGGTCGACATCCAGGCGTACCGCCAGCCGTCCGATCGCGTCGTGTTCGATCACCGAGTCGTCGCCGAGTTCGCCCATCTCGCCGAGCACGGCCCAGCTGCGGCGCGGCTCGTCGCCCGTCTTGGCGAGGGTGACCAGCGCTTTGAGCGCGGCCCGCACCGAATCGGGATTGGCGTTGTAGGAGTCGTTGATGACGGTGACGCCCTCGGCGGTGGTCCGCACGTCCATCCGGCGCGCCGAGGCCGCGCCCGCGCCGGCCAGCGCCTGCGCGATCGTCGCCAGGTCGGCACCGCATTCCAGCGCGACGGCGGCCGCGGCCAGCGCGTTGCCGACGTGGTGCTCGCCGTGCACGGCCAGCTGCACCGGTACGGACTGCCCGCCCGCGTGCAGGGTGAACCGGGCGCGGGCCTGCTCGTCGGTGACCACGCCGGTGGCGCGCACGTCGGCGTCACCGGACAGGCCGACCTTCACCACGCGGGCCTTGGTCCGCGGCGCCATGGCGGCGACATTCGGGTCGTCGGCGTTGAGCACGGCCAGCCCGTCGGCGGGCAGCGCCTCGACCAGCTCGCCCTTGGTTCTGGCGATCGCCTCGCGGCTGCCGAACTCACCCAGGTGCGCGGTGCCGACATTGAGCACGACACCGATGCGCGGCGGCGCGATCCTGGCCAGCGCGGCGATGTGGCCGGGGCCGCGGGCCGAGAGCTCGAGCGCGAGGAACTTGGTGTCCAGGTCCGCGCGCAGGGCGGTCCACGGGTGCCCGAGTTCGTTGTTGAACGAGCCGGGCGGGGCGACGACCGGGCCCAGCGGCGCCAGCACAGCGGCCAGCAGGTCCTTGGTCGAGGTCTTGCCGGAGGACCCGGTGACCCCGACGACGGTGAGCCCGGTGCGCTCGGCCAGCCGCTGCGTGCTCGCCCGGGCCAGCGCGGCCAGTGCCGCCAGCACGGCAGCGCCGGAGCCGTCGTCGTCGTGGCTCAGCGCGACCGAGGTCGCGGGCACCGAGCCGCGGTCCGGCGCGACGACGATCGCGGGCACACCGACCGGCCGGGCCGCCAGCACGGCGACCGCGCCCGCGGCGACCGCGGCGGCGGCGTAGTCGTGTCCGTCGGAGTTGGCGCCCGGCAGCGCGAGGAACAGATCGCCGGAACCGATTCGGCGCGAATCGAATTCGACCGAACCGGTCACCAGTGCCTGAGGGTCGGGTACGTCGTGCAGCTCGCCGCCGACGACGTCCGCGATCTCCCGCAGTGTCATCTCGATCATGAAACCGTCAAGTCCTCCGAGTCCGTCTGCGGACTGTGTCGTGTCTGCAGGGTTTCCAGCGCCGTCGCGACCACCTCGCGGTCGTCGAAGGGATGCTTGACGCCCTGGATCTCCTGACCCGCCTCGTGGCCCTTGCCCGCGATGAGCACCACGTCGCCGGAACGCGCCCAGGCGAGGGCAGCGGCGATGGCCGCCGCGCGGTCACCGATCTCGCGGATCTCGCCGCGGTCGGTGGCCGGGAGTTCGTGCGCACCGGCCACCACGGCGGCTCTGATGGCCGCGGGGTCCTCGGTGCGGGGATTGTCGTCGGTGACGATCAGCAGGTCGGCGCCGCGTGCGGCGGCCGCGCCCATCAGCGGGCGCTTGGCCGCGTCGCGGTCGCCACCGGCGCCGACGACGACGGCCAGCCTGCCGTGCCCGGCCTCGGTGAGGTGACCGCGCAGGGTGGCGACGACCGATTCGACGGCGGCGGGCTTGTGCGCGTAGTCGACGACGGCCAGGAAGTCCTGGCCGCGCTCGACCCGCTGCATCCGGCCCGGCACGTCGACGGAGGCCAGCGCGGGCGCCGCGACGGCGGGATCGACACCGGCCGCCGCGCAGGTCGCGACGGCGAGCAGCGCGTTGGCGACGTTGTAGCGGCCGGGCAGCCGCAGCCGCACGGTGAGTTCGCCGTCGGGTCCGGCCGCGGTGAACTCCTGCTCACCGCCGGTGGCCTGCACGTCACCGGCGACCTGCCAGGTGGCCTGGCCGACGGTCGACACCGTGACCGGCGCGGTCAGGTCACCGGCGAGCCGGGTGCCCCACTCGTCGTCGACGCAGATCACCGCGGTGCGCGCGGCGACCGGCGAATCCGCTTCGAAGAGTTTGCGTTTCGCGGCGAAGTAGTCCTCGAAGTCGGCATGGAAGTCGAGGTGGTCCTGGGACAGATTGGTGAACGCGCCGACCGCGAACCGCACGCCGTCGACCCGGCCGAGCGCCAGCGCGTGGCTGGACACCTCCATCACCACCGCCTGCACACCCTGCTCGACCATCGCCGCGAACATCGCGTGCAGCTGCGGCGCCTCGGGCGTGGTGAGCGCGCTGGGCACCCGCCTGCCGCCGATGCGGGTCTCGATGGTGCCGATCAGCCCGGTGGACAGGCCCGCCGCGGTGAGACCGGCTTCCACCAGGTACGAGGTGGTGGTCTTGCCGGAGGTGCCGGTGATGCCGACGATGCGCAGCCGGTCGCTCGGGTGGCCGTAGATCTCGGCGGAGAGTTCACCGAGCACGGCGCGAGGCTGCTCGCGCACGAGGACGGGCACGGCGACCTCGCCGATCAGGGCGGCACCCGCGGAATCGGTGTACACCGCCACCGCGCCACGATCGATCGCGTCGGCGGCGAACCGCGCTCCGTGGGAATTGGCGCCGGGCAGGGCGGCGAACAGGTCACCGGAGCGCACGGCATTGGACCGCTGCTCGATGCCGGTGACGCTCACTTCGGTGGTCACCGGAGTCGCCACCGTGGCGCCGGTGAGGTCCAGCAGGGCCTGCAGCGACGTCGACGGCGGCGTGTTCGGCCGGAGCGCGTGCGGGCTGGACTGCGCGGGCACAAGGCTCCTCTCTGAGAGTGATCGAGCGCGTGGGCGAGACGAGCAGTCAGGTTACCGACGCGCGGTGTCGGACGGACAACGCGGGTTGTGCCAAGGCGAAGGAGTTAGAGCCCGGCCTCCAGCACCAGCCGCTTGGGCTCCGGCGACGGCGGCACCCGGTCCCGCTGCAACGCCCAGGAGGCGAGGGTGTGGAACAGCGGCGCGGCCGACCCGCCACCGGTGCCGTCGGAGCTGCGGACCGGCGCGTCGAGCATCATGCCGATCACGTAGCGGGGGTTGTCGGCCGGCGCCATTCCGGCGAAGGTGATGTAGAACGACGAGGTCGAGTAGCAGCGGCAGCCCGGGTCCACCTTCTGCGCGGTGCCGGTCTTGCCCGCCACCTGGTAGCCCTCGATCGCGGCCTGCACGCCCGTGCCCATCTGGTAGCCCATCGGGTCCTTCTGGACGGTCGCCTGGAAGATGGTGCGCAGCGTGCTCGCGGTCTGCGGGCTCACCACGCGCACGCCGTCGGGCTGCAGTTCCTCGGTGCGGGTGCCGTCGGGGGCGATCCTCGCCTTGACGATGCGCGGCGGAATGCGCAGGCCGTCGTTGGCGATGGCCTGGTACATGCCGGTCATCTGCAGCGTCGTCATCGAAAGACCCTGGCCGATGGGCAGGTTCGCGAAGGTGCCGCCGGACCACTGGTCGCGCGCGGGCACCTGGCCCGGGCTCTCCCCCGGCAGGCCGATCCCGGTGCGCTTGCCCAGGCCGAAGCGGTCGACCATGTCGGCGAAGCGGTCCTCGCCCACCCGCTGCGCGAGCATGAGAGTGCCCACGTTGGAGGACTTCCCGAAGATGCCGGTGGTCGTGTACGGCGTGCTGCCGTGCTGCCACGCGTCGTTGACGGTGACGCCCGACATCCGGATCGAGCCGGGCACCTGCAGCACCTCGTCGGGGGTGGTCAGGCCGTATTCGATGGCGGCCGCGGCGGTGACGATCTTGTTCACCGAGCCGGGCTCGAACGGTTCGGCGACCGACGGGTTGCTCATGTCGGCCGAGGCCCAATGCTGCGGCCCCAAGGCGGGATTGAAGGTGTTGTCGTTGGCCATGGCCAGTACCTGACCGGTCTTGGCGTCGAGCACCACCGCCGAGGCCGAGGACGCGCCGGACAGCTGTTTGGCCTGCTGCACCTGCTGCTGGACGAAGTACTGCATGTCCTCGTCGAGCGTCAGCTCCACGCCGTAGCCGTTGACGGCGGGCTGCTGGTCCCGGTAGCTGCCCGGGATCACCGCGCCGTCGGAGCCGCGGTCGTAGGTGCGCGAACCGTCGGTGCCCGCGAGGACCGAGTCCAGCGCGGATTCCAGGCCGATCTGGCCGTGCCCGTCCCAGCCGGTCGCGCCGACCACATTGGCCGCCAGCGCCCCACCGGGGTATTCGCGCAGGTCCTGGCGTTCCTGGCCGACCTCCGGGTACTTGGCGACGATCTCAGCGGCCACCCTCGGATCGACATTGCGCGCGAGGTAGGTGAAGGTCTTGTCGCTGCGCAGTTTGTCCAGCAGCTCTTCTTCTTTGGGCGCTGCCGCGCCGAGCTTGTCGTGGACGAACTTCGCGATGTCCTTCAGCCGCTGCTCCGGATCGGGCGCGCTCGGCTTGGCCTTCTTGGCGTCGGCCAGCTGCTGACGCACCCGGACCGGCTGGAAGGTCAGCGCTTTCGCGGTGATGGTGAAGGCGAGCCGGTTGCCGTTGCGGTCGGTGATCGGGCCGCGCACAGCGGCCTCGGTCTCCTTGGTGGTGCGCTGCGAGGCCGCCTGGGCCGAGAGCGCGGGCGCGGCGATGCTCTGGATGTAGAGCAGCTGCAACGCCACCACCGCCAGCGTGGCCAGCAGGGTGACCCGGCCGACGCCGAGGCGCAACCGGATCGGCCGGTCCGGCGAGAGCGAGCTCGATCGGCGGGCCCTCGACGACACCGGCCCGCGTCGCCGTGGCGACGCGGGCCCGCTCTGCCTCATCGACTGCCCTCCGGAGCGACGATCTGCGGCGCCTCACTCGGCGGCCGGATCGCCGGGCTCGGTAGTCCGGCCACGACACCCGGGGCGGGCGGCGGCGTGTCGGCCTGCGTCGGTGGCGCGCTCTGCTCGGCACGGGTAGCGACGTCGACCCGGTCGGGCACGGTCACCGGCGCGGGGCCGGCCGGTGCCGGAACCTGGCCGTCCACCGGCGCTCGACCGGCCGCGGGGGCGAGCGGCGCCGGAGCTTGACCGTCCACCGGGGCTTGACCGTCCGCGGGCTGACCGGGCACCGCCGCTTCGACCGGAGCCGGGGCGAGCGGCGCGGGCGCCGGTGCCACCGCGGGCTGGGGTGCGGCTGCGGGCGCCTGTGCCGGAGCGCCGGCGGCGGGGACCGGTGCGGGGGCACCATCCTGGCCGGCGGGCGAAGCGAGGGCATTCCCCGGCGTTCCGCTCGGCGTGGCCGGACTCGCAGGCGTGGCGCCCGGCTGCACCGGAACCACCCGCTCCCCCTGTGCCTGCACGTGTCCAGGGGGCGGACCAGTGGGCGTCGTGGTCGGCGGGCTGTTCAGCGGCGGCGCGGGCGCGCCCTGCGCGGGCGTCGGCGTGCCGATGACGGTGACCTCACCGCCGGGACCGAGCACCAGGCGGGCCGGGTCCTTCGCGGGGATCATGCCCAGTTCCCTGGCGCGCGCGGCCAACTCGGGGGCGGAGTCGGCGGCCGCGACCTCGCGCTGCAGCGCGGCCCGCTCGTCGGCGAGTTTGCGGTTGACCGCCCTGGCGTCGCCGAGCTGGTAGCTGTCCTCGGCGGCGCGGGTGGTCAGCAACAGGGTGAGGGCAAGGCCGCAGCCGAGCAGACCGATGATGGCGGTGACGAACGGGATCCGCCCGGCCATCGTGGATGCCCGTTCGGGCAGCTCGATGCCGTCGAGCAGTTGCTCCCTGGTGCGCTTGCGCGCGTAGGCCCGCTGTGCGGCACCGGATTTCACCCGTTCGGCTGCCTCGACGCGACGGGCCGTACGACCCGGCACCGCGACGGCGCTCGTCCGCACGCTCATCGTGTCCCCTCCTGTGTCCTCCCTGACCTCTCCGCGATCCGTTCGGCCGCGCGCATCCGCACCGGCGCGGATCGCGGGTTGACCTCGATCTCGGACTCGGTCGCTTTCTCCGCACCCCGGGTCAGCATCCGGAATTCCGGTCCCATGCCGGGCAATTCGACCGGCAGGTCCATCGGTGATCTGGACACGATGCGTGGCGCGAACTCCTGCTTGACCAGTCTGTCCTCCAGCGACTGGTACGACATGACGCAGATCCGCCCGCCGACGCGCAGCGAATCCAGTGCCGCGGGCAGCGCCGCGCGCAGCGAGTCGAGCTCGCCGTTGACCTCCACCCGCAGGGCCTGGAACGTGCGCTTGGCCGGATGACCACCGGTGCGCCGCGCCGCGGCCGGGATGGTGTCGTAGAGCAGTTCGACCAGCTCGGCGCTGGTGGTGAACGGCTTGACCGCGCGCCTGCGCAGCACCTCGGAGGCGATCTTGCCCGCGAACCGTTCGTCGCCATAGGTTTTCAGCACCCGGGCCAGGTCGCCGTGACTGTAGGTGTTGAGCACGTCGGCGGCGGTCGGGCCGGTGGTCGGGTCCATCCGCATGTCCAGCGGGGCGTCGACGGAGTAGGCGAAGCCGCGATCGGCCTCGTCGAGCTGCATCGACGACACCCCGAGGTCCATCAGAATCGCTGACACGGAACCGATCTCGGGCAGCCCGGCCTGACTCAGCGCGTCGGCGATCCCGTCGTAGCGGGTGTGCACCAGGGTGGTCCGGTCGGCGTAGGGCGCGAGCCGCTCGCCGGCCAGTTTCAGCGCGGTGGTGTCGCGGTCGAGCCCGACCAGGTGCGCGTTCGGATAGGTGCGCAGGAAATGTTCGGCGTGCCCGCCCAGGCCGAGGGTCGCGTCGATGTAGACGGCGCCCGGTTCGCTCAGCGCGGGGCCGAGCAGTTCGTCCGCGCGTTGGAGCAGGACCGGCACATGACGGGGGTTCTCGGTGTCATGGTTCACCTCGACCTCCCGGGATACTGCCTCGCGTCGCAGACGGGTCGCCTTGCCACACAGTGCTTTTCGAATGAGATTGCGGTCTGAATGAAGCTGCCCCACCGCCCTTGCGATGGAACCGGCGAATGCGTCGAGGTCTCTGACCGAGGCGCGGCACCTGGCGTCGGGGAAGTACGTCAGGGTCCACGCCCGGGCAGAGGCCTCGCAGCACTCGCGTGCTCCGGGCTAGAAGATCCCGCCCAGCGACTCGTCTCTGGCTTGCGCGTAGTCCTCCTCGTGCTCGGCGAGGTAGGACTCCCACGCCTGCTTGTCCCATATCTCGAGGAAGTCGACGGAACCGATCACCACGCAATCTCGCGCGAGGTTCGCATAGCGTCGATGGTCCGGCGACAGCGTGATCCGGCCCTGTGCATCCGGACGTTGCTCGTCGGTGCCCGCCGCCAGCGCTCGGACGAAAGCCCTTGCCTGCGGATTGCTTCGAGACGCCGCCGCGGCCCGCCGCGCGAGCGCGGTGAACTCGTCTTTTGGATACACGGCCAGGCTGTGGTCTTGACCTTTCGTGACCATCAACCCTCCCGCCAGATCGTCTCGGAACTTTGCAGGCAACGTCAGTCGCCCTTTGTCGTCCAATCGGGGGGTGTAGGTACCGAGAAACATCTCGGCCACCTCCCTACTGGATCACCTCGCCGTACGGCCTCTCCTGTAGTGCGCGACCCACATTACCCCACTTTCCCCCACTTTCAATCGAAACCCCGGGTGATCCTGCTCCCCGCCAACACAATTCCGCAGGTCATGTCAGCTATCACCGAGATTCGGGGTTATCGCGTGTTCGGGCAACCCGCGCGGGTCGGCAACCTGCGGTTCCGACAACGTTCAGCAAACATCGCAGGTGCGACCGGCGCAGCCGCGCGCCGGACAGCCGCGCGGGGGCGGGGTGGGGAACGGTGGGGAAGGTGGGGGAACCGCCCTGACCACCGGTCCGGCGGGTGGCCGGGACCGGAGACGGACGAAGGCGGCGCCGCACCCGATCGGG
>NZ_JBHVHX010000044.1:0-16064 GCF_042799895.1 Nocardia sp. NPDC057663
CACTTGCCGTCCTCGGCCACGAACGGCACATCCACGACATTGGTCTGACCGTTGACGGTGAAGTTGGCCTTGGCATTGACACTGTCACCGAACGAGGTCACCTCGGTGACCTGCACCTGGACGTTGGCGTCCTTGGCCGCCTGCGCCAACCGGTTCGGCAGCTCGGGATCGGCCGAACCACCCTGCACGAAGTCCGTCTTCTCCTCGTTCGGGACCGAGGGATCCAGCGCGGTGTTCAGCTGCGCATTGAGCTCCTCCACAGTCGGCACCGGGGGCAGTTCCGCGGCGGCTGTGGCCGTGGCCTTAGCGCTGGTGGTGGTCTTGGCGGCGGGCTTGTCACCCTTGTCGTCGCTGCACGCGCTCAACCCGAGGGCGGCAACCACGGCCAGTCCGGCGATCGCGACACGTCCGGTCGTACGAAGCTTCAACTGCTCGTCCTTTGCGTTCGAGGTGGGAGTTCCATCGCGGTAGCCGAGGCTACCGGAGATCCGCAGACGGGCCGCTCTACAGGCCGTGCAGACATCGGCATCTTCTGTCATAGCCCAACGGTATTGTCGGACTGTGCAGCTGCGATACAACTTCCGCCTGTACCCCACCGTGGGTCAACAGCGGTCGTTGACAAAGGCATTCGGGTGCGCCCGTGTGGTCTACAACGATGCCTTGCGGACTCGCCGTGAAGCGTTCGAGGCAGGGCAGAGGGTCAGTGATGCGGAGTTGTCCAAACGGTTGACGGCGTCGAAGGCGACCGTTGAACGGGAATGGCTCGGGGAAGTGTCGTCGGTGGTTCTTCAGCAGGCACTCGCCGAGCTGAACACCGCGTACCGCAACTTCTTCGCCTCCTTGACCGGCAGGCGGAAGGGTGCGCGGGTCGCGCCACCGAAGTACCGGTCCCGCAAGGACAATCGGCAATCGATCCGGTTCGCGCGTAATGCCAGGTTCACGGTGACCTCGAGCCGGAAGCTGCGGCTGCCGAAGATCGGGGATGTTGCGGTTCGCTGGTCACGAGAGCTGCCGTCGGATCCGTCGAGTGTGACTGTGATCAAGGACGCGGCCGGCAGATACTTCGCTTCCTTCGTGGTCGAGGCCGAGGTCGTCCCGCTGCCACCCTCGGATTCCGAAGTGGGTATCGACCTGGGTTTGACGGCGTTCGCGGTGCTGTCGAACGGGAAAACGTCGACAATCCTCGGTTCTTACGCCGCGCCGAACGCAAGCTGCGCGCCGCACAGCAGGCGCTGTCGCGCAAGCAGAAGGGCTCAGCGAACCGGGCCAAGGCACGAATCAAAATCGCGAGGGCGCACGCCAGGGTGGCGGGCATGCGCAGGGATTGGGCGCACAAACAGTCCACGACGATCATCCGCGACAACCAAACGGTGTACGTCGAGGACTTGTGCGTCAAAGGTTTGGCGCGAACTCGATTGGCGAAGTCGGTTCACGATGCCGGGTGGGGCATGTTCACCCGTATGTTGGAAGAGAAAGCGACTCGATATGGGCGGGTCTTCGGCAGAGTGGATCGCTGGTTCCCGTCGTCGCAGCTGTGTTCATCGTGTGGTGTATCGAGCGGTGTGAAGCCGTTGCATGTCCGCTCGTGGACGTGTGTTTGTGGCAGCACTCACGATCGGGATCTGAACGCCGCGATCAATATTCTGGCCGCAGGGCGTGCGGACAGACCAACGCCTGTGGAGCTGGTGTCAGACGTGCCCTCGGGTGCGCGACCGGCGGTGAAGCAGGAACCCACCGGAAGCGCGGCGCAGCCCGTGCAGGCCGGAATGCCTACCCTTCGGGGCAGGGAGGACGTCAATACTCACGTGAGGCTGGCGAGCGGGTCGGCCCGGGTCAGGTGCTCGTCGTCGGCTGGAAAAGTACGCGCCGGGCCGGGGCCTGTCGAGCTCGTCTCGAAACGGACGGTCACCACGCCGTAGCCCGCGCCCTGGACCCAGCCGTGCCCGAATTCGGGGTGGGCGACATCCATGCCCGGAAACCATTGTCCGGCAGGCAGATTCTGTTGCGCGGGGGCCTCGTCGGGGGGTGGTGTGGTGTCCTCGACCGACTCTGCGGCCAGGTCCTCCGGTACCGCCTGGTCGAGTTCGGGGAACAGCGATTCCTGGCGCACCAGCGACAACCCGCCGTAGCCGACGCCGACCAGCCGGATCGGGCCGAGTTCGGTCGGGTCGATGGCGGAGCGTTGCGCGGCCGCGGCCAGGGTCGCCAGGTCGGCGGTGGCGTAGGGCAGCGTGAACGACCTGGTCACGATGCTCATATCGGACTTCCTGAGTTTGAGCACCACTGTGCGGGCCGCGCGGCCGTCGCGTTCGAGCCTGCGGTGCGCGGATGCCGCCATGGCGGTGATGGCGATGCGTAAGTCGGGCAGGGTGACGATGTCGCGTTCGTAGGTGCTCTCGGCGCTGATCTGTTTGGCCTCGGCACGTTCGGTGACCGGGCGGTCGTCGATGCCGCGCGCGAGCCGGTGCAGCGCCGCGCCGATGCTGCCGCCCAGGATCGAGGCGGCCTCGGATTCCGGTAGCGCCGCGAACGCGCCGACCGTCTCGATGCCGAGGCTGCGCAGCCTGCTCTCGGCGACGGGGCCGATCCCCCACAGCTTGCGGACCGGCAGCCCGGCCAGCAGGCCGCCCTGTTCGGCAGGGGAGATCACCCGCATGCCGTCGGGTTTGGCCAGGCCGGAGCCGATCTTGGCGAGCTGTTTGCCGGTGCCCGCGCCGATCGAGGCAGTGAGTCCGGTGCGCGCGTTGACCAGTTCTCGCAGCATCGCGCAGTAGTCCTCGACCTGTGCCACGCTCGCACCGGCCAGCTCGGCGGGTTCGGCGAACGCCTCGTCGAACGACAGCGTCTCCAGCACCGGGATGCGGCTGCGGAGCGCGTCGAACACCGCGGCGCTGAGCACCGAGTACACCGCACCGCGCGGCGGCACCACCACCGCCGACACACCGATCAGGCGCCGAGCCTGATGCATCGGCATGGCCGAGCGCGCGCCGTAGGCCCTGGCCTCGTAGCTGGCGCCCGCGACGACACCGCGCTGACCCGCACCGCCCACCAGAACGGGCCTCCCACGCAGGGTCGGCCGGGTCAGCTGCTCGACCGAGGCGAAGAACGCGTCCATATCTATGTGCAGCACCCAGCGGCGGGCGGTGACCGCCGCATCGGCCCTGGCCGGGGCGCCGGCGGTATCGGCGTCGGTGCTCACGCCCGCAATCTACGCGGCACCGCCGACACATTCCGCCAGCCGGTTGACAGCCGTGACACAGCGGTCACCCAGCCCGGTATGTGATGATCGGAGGATGAAGATCCGCAAGGCTGTCATTCCGGCTGCGGGAATCGGCTCCCGGCTGCTTCCGCTGACCAAGGCGACGCCGAAGGAGATGCTGCCGGTCGGCGACAAACCGGTCATCGAGCACACCGTCCGTGAGCTGGTCTCCTCCGGGATCACCGACATCACCATCGTCGTGAGCAGCGGCAAGTCGCTGATCCAGGATCACTTCCGCCCGAACCCGGCGCTGGTCGCGCAGCTGCGCGCCGACGGCAAGTCCGCCTACGCCGACGCGGTGGAGGAGGTCGGTGAGCTCTCGCGCGCCGGTCACATCACCTATCTCGACCAGCACGGTCCGTACGGCAACGGCACGCCGGTGCTCAATGCCGCCCGGAACCTGGGCGACGAGCCGATGCTGGTGCTGTGGCCCGACGACGTGTTCGTCGCCGAGGTGCCGCGCGCCCAGCAGCTCATCACCGCCTACGAATCCACCGGCTGCCCGGTGCTCGCGCTGCTGCCGATGGCGCCGGGCGAGTCGCAGCGCTACGGCGTGCCCGTGGTGCGTGAGGACCTCGACGACGGTCTGCTGCGCATCTCCGGCCTGATGGAGAAGCCCAAGCCCGAGGACGCGCCGTCGGCCTACGCGGCCATCGGCGGGTACGTGGTGACGCCGGGCATCATCGACGAGCTGCAGGTGCAGACCGAGAACTGGTACACCCACCAAACCGGCGAGGTGTACCTGACCGACGCGATCAACAACTACGCCGCCAAGCACGCGGTGTACGGCCAGGTCATCCAGGGACGCTGGTACGACACCGGCAATCCGGCCGACTACCTGGTGGCCCAGTTCGCCTCGGCGCTGGCCCATCCCGAGTACGGGCCGCTGCTGCGCCAGCTGATCGACTAGGCGTTCGCGCGCAGAATTCCGCGCCACCAGCCGGTCGGTTATCGGACGGCATCGCCTGACCTCACGGGTGCGCTACCCGAGGGTCCGGTGTCGCGCCGGGGATGACTCACTCCCGGCGCGACACCGTTTCCACAGGACAATCGTTACGAGCAGTCACTGTCGCTTCAGCGTGTTCCATGCGCATCAGCAGCAACGCGTCGATTGTGCAGGACGGCCCGGCGAATGTCACACATTTCAGCAAATCTTCAGCATCGAGCGTGTCGCCGAGTGACCGAAGCGGGCGAACCAGCGTGCGCCGCAGTCGATTCGACCCGGGCGGCTCGACACCGTGTCGTTGCTGCCGACCTGGGGTACGCGAAAGGGGCGGGGGCCGTATCGCCCCCACCCCGTTCCGCGGCGATCTACGCCTTGCTGACCGAAGCCCGCACCCCGCCGGTGATCTCCGCGGCATCCGCGCCCGCCGCACCGAACGTCAGTGTGGTGGCGAGGATTTCCCCGGCGATCAGATCGCGGTGGGTCTGCGCCCACTCGGCCCGTTCGGCGGGCACATCCAGGATCACGCTGATCCGGTCCGACACGTCCAGGCCCTGTGCCTTGCGGGTCTCCTGCAGGTCGCGGATGAGGTCGCGGGCCCAACCCTCGGCCTCCAGCTCCTCGGTGACCACCGAGTTCAGCACCACCAGACCGGCATTGCCGGGCAGGGCGGCGGTGGACTCTGGTTCTGCGGCCACCAGGCGCTGGGTGTACTCCTCGGGCAGCAGGGTGATGCCGGCGGCGGTGACGACGCCGTCGGCCGATTCCGTCCACTCCCCTGCCTTCACGGCCTTGATCACCGTCTGCACCTGCTTGCCCAGGCGCGGACCGGCGGCACGCGCGTTCACGGCCAGCTCGAACCGGCCGTGCACGGCGACGTCGGTGGTCAGGTCGACCTTCTTGACGTTCACCTCGTCGGCGATCAGCGCGGTGAACGGCGCGAGCCGCTCGGCGTCGGCCGCGGCGATGGTGACCTCGGCCAGCGGCAGCCGCACCCGCAGGTTCTGCGCCTTGCGCAGGCTCAGCACGGTGGAGCAGACCACCCGCACCTCGTCCATGGCGGCCACGAGCTCGGGATCGTGCGGCAGCTCGGTCTCGGTGGGCCAGTCGGTCAGGTGCACCGAGCGCTCGCCGGTGAGCCCACGCCAGATGACCTCGCTGATCAGCGGCAGCAGCGGCGCGGCCAGGCGGGTGACCACCTCGAGCACCGTGTGCAGCGTGTCCACCGCGTCGCGGTCCTCGGACCAGAACCGCGACCGCGACCGGCGCACATACCAATTGGTGAGCGCGTCGGCGAAGGAGCGCAGCTCGTCGGCGGCGCCGGCGATGTCGTAGGTCTCGAGCGCCTCGGTGATCACGTCGCGGGTGACCGCGAGCTTGGCCAGGATGTAGCGATCGAGCACGTTCGGCGAATCCGTGCGCCACTGTCCGGGCTTGGAGGCGTAGAGCTGCAGGAAGGTCCACGCGTTCCACAGCGGGCGCAGCGCATGGCTGACGCCTTCGCGGATGCCGCGCTCGGTGACGATGAGGTTGCCGCCGCGCAGGATCGGCGAGCTCATCAGGAACCAGCGCATCGCGTCGGAGCCGTCGCGGTCGAAGACCTCGTTGACGTCGGGGTAGTTGCCCTTCGACTTCGACATCTTCAGGCCGTCGTCACCGAGCACGATGCCGTGCGCGGCAACGGTTTTGAACGACGGCGAGTCGAACAGCGCGGTCGACAGGACATGCAGCGTGTAGAACCAGCCGCGGGTCTGCCCGTTGTACTCGACGATGAAATCGCCCGGGAAGTGGCTGTCGAACCACTCCTTGTTCTCGAACGGGTAGTGCACCTGGGCATAGGGCATCGAGCCCGACTCGAACCAGCAGTCGAGCACCTCGGGCACCCGGCGCATGGTCGAGTTCCCGGTCGGGTCGTCGGGATTGGGCCGGGTCAGGTCGTCGATGTAGGGCCGGTGCAGATCCTGGGGGCGCACGCCGAAGTCGGCCTCGAGCTCGTCGAGCGAACCGTAGACGTCCACGCGCGGGTAGGCCGGGTCGTCGGAGACCCACACCGGGATCGGGCTGCCCCAGTAGCGGTTACGGCTGATGTTCCAGTCGCGCGCGCCTTCGAGCCACTTGCCGAACTGGCCGTCGCGGATGTGCTCGGGCACCCAGCTGATCTGCTTGTTCAGCTCGACCATCCGGTCGCGGAACTGGGTGACCGCGACGAACCAGGACGGCACGGCCATGTAGATCAGCGGCTGGCCGGAGCGCCAGCTGTGCGGGTAGGAGTGCTCGATCGTCTCGTGCCGCAACAGCTTGCCTGCGGCCTTGAGGTCCTTGATGATCACCGGGTTGGCGTCGAAGACCATCAGGCCCTCGTACGGCGGCACCATCGAAGTGAACTTGCCCGCCGGGTCCAGCGGCTGCACGATCTCGATGCCGTTGGCCGCCGCGACGTCCATATCCTCCTCACCGAAAGCCGGTGCGAGGTGGACGATTCCGGTGCCGGAGTCGGTGGTGACGTAGTCGGCGGTGAGCACGCGGTGCGCGTGGGGGTGGCCGACGAAGAAGTCGAACGGCGGGCGGTAGGACAGGTCGGCCAGGGCCGCGCCGTCGTACTCGCCGAGCACCACCGGCTCGTCACCGAACTCGCGGGCATAGTGCGAGACACGTTCGGCGGCAAGCAGATAGCGCTTGTCGTCGGTGCCGCGCACGTGCACGTAGCGCACGTCGGGGTGCACCGCGATCGCCAGGTTGGACGGCAGGGTCCACGGCGTGGTGGTCCAGATCAGGGCGTTCGCGCCGTCGAGTGCGGCCAGGGGATGCTCGGCCGGGACGACCAGCTGCATGTCGACGGTGACCGCCGGGTCCTGCCGCATCTTGTAGGCGTCGTCGAGACGGGTCTCCTGGTTCGACAGCGGCGTCTGCTCGTACCAGCTGTAGGGCAGCACCCGGAAGCCCTGGTAGATCAGGCCCTTGTCGTACAGGGTCTTGAACGCCCACATCACCGACTCCATGAAGTCGAGATCGAGGGTCTTGTAATCGTTGTCGAAGTCGACCCAGCGCGACTGGCGGGTGACGTAGTCACGCCACTCGCCGGTGTAGCGCAGCACCGACGACTTACAGGCGGCGTTGAACTCGGCCAGCCCCATCGCGTCGATCTGCGCCTTGTCGGTGATGCCGAGCTGCTTCTCGGCTTCGATCTCGGCGGGCAGGCCGTGGGTGTCCCAGCCGAAGCGGCGGTCGACCAGCTTGCCGCGCATGGTCTGGAAGCGCGGGATCAGGTCTTTGACGTAGCCGGTGAGCAGGTGGCCGTAGTGCGGCAGGCCGTTGGCGAACGGGGGTCCGTCGTAGAAGACGAACTCGTCTTTCCCGTCCCGGTTGCGCAGACTGGCGCGGAAGGTGTCGTCGCGGGTCCAATAGTCGAGGACCTGCTGTTCGAGTTCCGGGAACGACGCGCCGGAACCGGCGCCGAAATCGACCCGGGGGTATGCACCGGTGGTTGTCTCGTCCGCCATCGCGGATCTGCTCCTCGTGCCGCCGCGCCGTCGGCGCGAATCCTGGGCACGGGGACGATGCCGACGCCGGTGCGCCGTACCGCGGTACCACCCCGTTTGCCCGATCCGCCCCTGGTGGGAAGCGGTGCGGGCCACTCGTTGTGTGAGCTGTGACGGGCTCACCCGTTCGGTTCTACTGAGCGCGAGCGCCGTTCTTCCGAAGGCTCCCCGGTGATGGCCGGATCAGTGCCGTGTGTTCTTCGATTCTAGCGGGGACCGTCCACCGAATATTCCGCGGTCAGTCCCGCCGGCTGTGCCACTCGGCACGCTGCGCGTGGTGCCGTCCGGGCCGGACCGGGTCGTTCTCGGGTTTCCGCGAGGCCAGCGCACTCACCAGCAGCGTGGCGGCGCCGATCATGCAGATCAGAATGCAACCCCACGCCCACAGCACCGAACCGGTGGCGAGCGCCGCGACAAGCAGACCGAAACCGATTGCCGCGAGGACGAGCGTCAAGACGAGCATGCTGACTCCCAAGAAACCCGAGCAGCCCGATGAAAGCAGGGCGTTCCCGGATCACGCGGCGTGCCGCGCGACCCGGGTCCAGTTTACTTGCCGCCCTTGGCGAAGGAGGCGGGAGCCAGACTGTTGGCCGAACCGTTGGTTTCGCCGGCGAACTCGCCACCGTCGACCGGAACGGCCGACCCGCGGTTCTCCAGCTCTTCCAGCTGCGACTCCAGGTACGACTTCAGCCGCACGCGGTACTCACGCTCGAAGGTCTTCAGCTGCTCGATGCGGCTTTCCAGCACCGTGCGCTGCTGGGTGATGGTGGCCATGATCTCGGCGTGCTGACGCTCGGCGTCGGCGGTGAGCGCCTCGGCCTTGTCCTTGGCCTGCCGGATCTGGGTGTCGGAGCGGTTCTGCGCGTCGGTCAGCATCGCGTCGGACTTCTGACGCGCGTCGGCGATCATCGCTTCCGAGCGGGTGCGGGCGTCGCCGACCAGTCGCTCGGAGTTTGCCCGCGCGTTCGAGAGCAGTCCCTCGGCCTCGGTCTTGGCGTCGGTGGTGAGCCGGTCGGCCATCTCCTGCGCCAGGGTGAGCACCTTCGCGGCCTGCATGTTCGCGTCGGGACCGGTATTGTCCCGGACCGGCGCGGCGACCGGCATCGGCGCAGGCGGCGCGGCAGGCACCGGCGGCGCGATAGGTTCGGGTGCTGGCGGAGGTGCCTGCTGGACCGGCGCCTTCACGGCGTTGACCGGAGCGGCTGCACGGTTCTTCTTGGCATCGGCCAGCTCGGTGTCGAGCTCGGCGACCCGCTGACGCAGGTCGGCGTTCTCCTCGATCAGGCGCGAAAGCTCCTGCTCGACGAGATCCAGGAAGGCATCGACCTCGTCCTCGTTGTAGCCGCGCTTACCGATCGGCGGTTTGCTGAACGCGACGTTATGCACATCGGCAGGAGTCAGCGGCATCGAAGGATCCCTTCACGCGTCTTTTGGAGAACTAGCAAGCGGTCTTCTCGATTCAGTATGTCACACGGAGGTCACGGGCTGCCCGAGCCTACCCACGATGGACATCAGGATGAACACCACGAAGAGCAGGACCATTATCGACAGATCGAGCCGGATACCCCCGAGATTCACCGGAGGTATCAACCGCCTCAGGAGTTTCACCGGCGGGTCGGTCACCGTGAAGATGACCTCCAAGAGGATCACCACCACACCGGTCGGGCGCCAATCGCGCGCGAAACTGCGAATGAACTCGACAATCACCCGGCTGATCAACAACAGCCAGAAGATGAAAAGCACCAGGTACAGAACCGCGAACAGGGCCACGTCTTCACTCTGCCGCAAAAAGGGCGGCGTGCAAAATGGCCGCGCCGCGCGGTGCGCGGGCGGCCATCACGGCGTTGCGGAGGTGGCGTCTATTTCTGGTTGTAGAAGCCGTTTTCGGCGATCCGGCGGCGCTCTTCCGCCGATACGTCGACATCGGCGGGTGAGAGCAGGAACACCTTCGTCGCCACCTTGTCGAACGAACCGCGCAGCGCGAACGCCAGCCCGGCCGCGAAATCGACCAGTCGTTTGGCATCGGCATTGCTCAGGTCGACCAGGTCCATGATGACCGGGTTACCCTCGCGGAAACGCTCACCGATGATCCTGGCCTCGCTGTAGTCCCGTGGACGCAGCGTGGTGATCTTGGACAAGGGACCTCCGTCCTCGAAGATCCCGGGCCGCCGCGCTGCCGCGGGCTCGGGGCGCAAGCGCTCCTCGAGCCTGCGCTCCTCGGCGTCGGGATCGACCGCGAGCGCTCCACGGGTGGAGCCGCGCATGCCGGGTGCGACACCGCCCGCCCGGAACGAGCGACCCGATGACGGAGCGGTCTCGATCCTGGTCGGACGCCGCGGCGCCTCGTAACGATCGTCGGCGTAGGTGTCGGCGACGTAATCGTCACGACGCGCCTGGTAGGCCGACTTGTAAGCCGGCTGCGGGTAGTCGTCGGCCTCGTCCTCGAAACGGTCGGAGCCGTAACGGTCCTCGGCGTAGCGGTCGTAGCTGCGCGGGCGAGTGCGGCCGGCGCGCTCCTCGGCGCCACGAGGGGCGTGATCGTCGACGTAATCGTCTTCGTACTCGTCGAGCGGAACCATGCCGAAGTACGCCTTGAACTTGTGCAGCGTGCTCATACCCCCACCTCGCTGTCGCTCGGTTCCGGCATGACCACGCAGGTGGCTGAGCCGATGACTCGCTCGCTCCGCTCGCTCATATGGTCGACCTTCCTTCGGCCCCGGTGGCGGCCGGGTGTTGAAGTTCTTGCTCAGCGCCTCGTCGGCCCAATCGTATGTGTCGAATGTGACTGATGAGGTTTCTTTGCTACGCCGAGGTTATCGGTCGCGCGCCCATCAGGGCGGTACCGACACGCACACAGGTCGAACCGTGTTCGACCGCAACTTCCAAATCACCCGACATACCTGCAGAAAGTTCGGTGGCATCGGCGTGTTGCGCGAGCAGCGAAGTGTGCAAAGTCGCAAGATTTGCAAAGGACGCATCACTCACGACGTCAAGGGGCGGAATCGCCATCAGACCGGCCAGATCCAGGCCGGGAGCCTTCGCCACGAGGTCGGCCAGGGCGGGCAGATCGGCCGGTGCGACACCCCCGCGCCCGGGGTCGTCGTCCAGGCTCACCTGCAGCAGGACACGCAGGGGCGCGGTACGCTCACCGGCTGCCAGTGCGTCCTGCGCGGCCCGGTCCAGCGCATTTGCCAGGCGTTCGCTGTCGACCGAGTGCACCGTGTGCGCCCAGCGCGCCACCGCGCGCGCCTTGTTCCGTTGTAATCGGCCGATCATGTGCCACCCGACGTCGTCGTAGGCCAGCTCGCCGACCTTGGCCGAGGCCTCCTGCTCGCGCGACTCGCCGAACTCGCGCCTGCCGAGGCGGTAGAGGATGTCGACGTCGGCGGCGGGGAAGAACTTCGTCACCGGGAGCAGGCGGACCGAACCCGCCGGGCGGCCCGCGGCGGCCACGGCGGCGTCGATGCGCGTGAGCAGGCCGTCGAGCCTGGCCGAGAGTTCGGCGGTGCGGGCGGTGTCCTGGTCGGCGGTCGAGGTCATGCCGCACCTCCTCGGCCTGCTCGGGTGCTCTGCCTGGTCACGCGCGCTACCGGCTCCGGGCGCTGACCGCTCATGCCGGGGTGTCCATCCAGATCACTCCGGCGATGCGGCCGGTCGGGGCACCGCGGCGGTGGCTGAACAGGGTCTTGTCCTCGATGGTGCAGCGCGGGTCGAGCGCGATCCCACCGACGCCCGCCTCGGTGAGCTGCCTGCTGATGCCTGCGCGCAGGTCGAGGCCGGGGGTCTTGCGGACCGTGGTGGTGGCGCTGCCGGGCAGGTGGGCCTCGACATCGGCGCGCATCGCGGCGGGCACTTCGTACTGGCGGCCGGAGGCGGCGGGGCCGAGGAAGGCGCCGATCCGGTCGACGCGCGCGCCGACCGAGACCATCGCCTCGAGTACCCGGGGCACGATCCCGATCCTGGCGCCGATGCGGCCCGCGTGGACCGCGGCGATGACGCCCGCCTCGTCGTCGGAGAGCAGGATCGGCACGCAGTCGGCGGTGAGCACCACCAGGGCGAGGTTCGGCACGGTCGTGACCAGCGCGTCGGTCACCGGCACCGGTTCGGCGCGCGGCCCGTCGACGATCTCGACATTCCGTCCGTGCACCTGCTCCATCCACACCAGCCGGTCCGGGGTGAGCCCGATGCCCTCGGCCAGACGAATCCGGTTGCGGCGCACGGCTTCCGGGTCGTCTCCGACGTGATCGCCCAGGTTGAACGAGTCGTACGGGGCGGCGGAGAAGCCACCGGCGCGGGTGGTGGTCACCCGGCGGACGGTCACGGTGGTCGGTGCGGAAGTCATGACTTCGAGCGTAGTGCGGTCCGGGCGGTGTGGGTCACCAGCACGTGGTGACGTCGGTCAACCTCGGTGCGCGGATGTCGGCGCGGAGGCGCGGGCCACGGCGGCGGGCCATCAGATCACGGTCGGCGAGGCAGGCCGGGGCTCAGCTGAACCAGCGCTCGGCAAGGCTGAACTAGGACTCGGCAAGGCGGGCCAGTGGCGGCGGGCCGTCAGACCACGGTCGGCGAGGCAGGGCTGGGGCGCGGCGGGGCCGACCTGTCGGAGCGGGCACCGGCGATGCCCAGTTCGTCGAGCTTGCGGGCGATGCCCGCGCGGCCCGTGAGACCGAGCTTGCGCAGGACGCGGCCGAGGTGGTCCTCGACGGTGCGTGGGCTCAGGTAGAGGTGGGCGGCGATGTCCTTGTTCGTGTGGCCCTGTGCCGCCAGTTCGGCGACTTCGCGTTCGCGCCTGGTCAGGCTGGTCGCGGCGACCGGCTGGCTGCCGGCCAGGCTGCGCTGCGCTGTCGTCGTCTCGGCCAGCAGCCGCTGGGCGCCCGCGGCGGCGAAAACCGCGCGTGCCGAGGCGAATCGACTTGTGGCCAGGCCGAAGTCGCCGCGGCGGCCCGCGACGATGCCCGCGACCAGTTCGGCTTGCGCGCGGTTGACCACCATGCCTGCACGGGTGAACGCGCGGCTCGCCTGCTCGGCGGCCGCTGCGGCGGCGCCGAAATCACCGACGGCGGTCGCATAGTCGGCTCTGGCCAGCGCAGCCGCTCCGACCTGACTGCCCAGGCCATCGGCTGCCGTGTCCGGCCCGCGGGACGGGCTGTTCATACCCCCGGAGCGGGCGGGAGCTGTGCCCTGGTCGTCGTGCATTCGATCGACTGGGGTGGAAACGCCCTCGGCGGCAACGGCTTCGCGGGTATCGGAAACCACGAACTGGGTGAGTGCAGCCGCTTCCGCTCGGGTGACCAGGTCGGCGGCCATCGTGAGGTCCCCGTCGGCGATGGCGGCGTGGGCGGCTCGGGCCAGGTGGGTCGGGTGCAGTGGGCCGGGGCGTGGGTCGAGTGGTGGAACGCTCGGCTCCGGAGCACCGGGGATCGGGAGCCCGGGCACCTGGACGCCCGGCAGCGGGAGGCCGAGAGTGCGGGCGGTTTCGGTGAGGGTGGTTTCGACGACCTGACGCCACCAGCGCATGGCGGGGCGGGGCAAGGCGGCGACGGCGTTCCACTGGGCGATGACCGTGTCGGTGGGGGCGGTGAGCTGGAGGGTGCGGAGTTTGACCGCGCCGGCGAAGGCGAGCAGGTCGGGGTAGTAGAAGGTGGTGGCGTCGTCGGTGGCGTCGTCGGCGGCGGTGATCGCGGCGTCGAGGCGGCCGAGTTTGGCCAGGGAGTAGGCGCGGACGGTGTGGAGTTCGGCGAGGGCGTAGCTTCGGCCGAAGCGGTGACTGACCCGGATGGCGCGGTCGAGGTGGACGAGGCCGTCGCGGTCGTGGTCGAGGAAGTACGCGCACCAGCCCAGGGCCGGGATCGCATGCACGACCTCGCGGAATCCGGCATCGGTCAGGTTCTCGAAGGCCTCGTGGCACCGGGGGTAGAGGTCGGCCGCTGTCCGGATCTGGCCGTCGGCGACGAAACCGAGGCAGCGCAGCGCGGTCGCGGCGGCGCGGACGGCGGGGTCCTCGATCTCGGCGGAACCGAACAGGGCGTTGAGGCGGGCGTGGCCCTCGGCATCCTGGTGATCCTGCAATTCCAGGATGGCCAGTTCCAGCTGGACCGGACCGTCACCGACACGCCGGGGCAGGGTCGCGGCCGTCGCGAGCAGGGTCCTGGCGTGATCGACCCGGCCGAGCATGCGGGCGCACCGGGCAGACAGCAGCAGCGCTTCCAGTTGGTGCGGGCCCGGTTTCGCGGCGGCCGGGTCGAGCGCTTCGGCCGCGCGCTCGGCCGCGCCCGCCAGCAACAGTGCCCGGCCGAGGGCCACCGCGTCGGCGAGTGGATCGGTGGCCGACGGCGCGATCCGGTGCGCGAGCGCGAGCCAGCGCGCGGCCGACGCCGGTGCGTCGGCGAGCACTTGCGCGGCGGCCGAGCGCAGTTCGGCGCCGGCAACCTCGTCGCGGCCGAGCAGGGCGTGCTCGAGCTGCCCCGCACGCGCGGGCATCGGCGCGTCGCGGGTACGCAGGGCCAGTGCGGCGCGGCGGTGGGCCATCGCCAGCCAGCCCTGCCCGGCCAATCGATAGGCGGCCGTGCGGATCAGCGGATGAACGAAGGTCACCGCACCGTCGCTCGCGCAGACCACGCCACGTGCGACCAGCCTGTCGAGCGCATCAGCCACCGTCGCCGCGGGAAGATCCACTGTCGTGCACAACAGTTCGAGGTCGGGGGGCACCCCGCACACCGCGAGTGCTTGCGCGACCGACCGTTCGATGTCGGACAGCTGCGCCAGTTCGGCGCGGATCGTCCGGTCCAGCGCCGCATAGTCGTTCGACGCGGGATCGGGATTCTCGCCGCGCAGCGCCCGGTCCAGTTCCTGGTCAGGCAGCTCGGCCAGGAGCGACAGATACAGCGGATTGCCATGGGACGCGCTGAGCAGCCGGGCACGACGCCGCGGGGTCTCCGCCGGTAGCAGCCCGTCCACATCGGCTTCGCTGAACGGCGGCACCTGGATGTGCGCCGAGTGGACGCGTGGCACCCGCAGCAGCCGGGTGATCGAGGCTGGGCAGCCGCCGTCGCGGAATGCGAGAAGCAACCGGAAGCCCGCGGGACGGTTCCGGATCAGGAAGGCCAGCAGCCGAACCGATTCGGCATCGGACCACTGCACGTCGTCGACAACGAGCAGCGTCTCGACGACGCCGAGTGCACGACGCATCCGGCGGGCGAAGGCCGCATCGGCAAGTATGTCCGCTCCGGACACGCCGATCTCCGCATCGTCGACCGGCGCCACGGGGGCGGCCGGACCGACGCCCGATCCCACGGCCTCGTCTGCGCCGAAACCCCCGGCAGCCACACCTGAGTCGGTGAGCTGTTCGACGAGATCGTCGGCGAGGTAGCGCGGTTGGGTTCGAGCGTCCTCGGCACCGGTGACCGAGAACACCCGGCACGGCGCGAACTGGGCGAACTGGGCGACCAAGCGGGACTTGCCGATCCCGGCGGGTCCCTCCACGAGCAACAGCCAGGGGGCGGCGGGCGCGGCGAAGGTCGCGGTCAGCGCGGACAGTTCGGTGGCCCGGCCGACGAATGCGCGTTCGAGCACGCGTGCACCCCTCTCGAAACCGGATCGACCGGGACAGAGCCTAACCCGGGCCACCGACGGGCAAATGCCGTGGTTTCCCGGATGCTCCCGGGACCGGCGTGGGGTTGGGTGGGCGAGGCCGATCACCGCCGAAGGGTCCGCGGTGAGGTTCTTCAGAAAGAAGGTTCGCATGACGTTCACCGGCAAGGGAATGGTTTCGCGGTTCGCGCTCGCACTGCTCGCGGTCACGGCACTCGGTGCCGCGGGTTGCTCGGCCGTGGACAAGGTCACCGAGGTGGCCCAGGACGCGAGCAAGTCCGACACCGCCCGCTCGAAGGTCGGTGACTGCATCAACGTGATCTCCGCGTCGGTGGTCGACTCCGACACCGAGCCGGTGGCCTGCTCGGCCGAGAACGCCGTGTACAAGGTCGTGCAGGTGCACGACAAGAAGGTCGACTGCCACGAGGACTACACGTCCTACGAGGAGACCTTCGGCAGCGGCGGCACCATCGCGTTCCTCTGTCTGGCGCCCAACTTCAAGGAGGGCAGCTGCTACAACGAGGGAATGATGACCGGCTACAAGTACGTGCCGTGCACCGCCTCCGACGCCAGCTTCAAGGTCGTGTCCCGGATCGACGGTCAGGTCGACGAGCAGCTGTGCGGCGAGGACGCCGACTCGGTGCTGGTGGTCAACGACCCGAAGATCACCTACTGCCTGGGCAGCGCCAAGGGCTGACCCCCACAACGAGAAGCGCCCGGACTCCGCGGAGTC
>NZ_JBHVHX010000045.1:0-3380 GCF_042799895.1 Nocardia sp. NPDC057663
TTCCCGGACGGGGGGTGTAGCAGCACGGTAGCTCGCTGGGCTAAAAACCCAGAGGCCGCAGGTTAAAAGCCTGTCCCCGATACTAAGAAGTGGCCCGGAACCAGATGGTTCCGGGCCACTTTTGCGCTGCGGGCTATCGCATCACAGGGCTGCCGCGATCAGATCGGCGAACGCCTGCCCGCCGCGAGCGTTGGGATGAACCGGCCGCGGCCGCGGGCAGCGGCGGCCCGGTCCAGCGGTCCAGCGGTGCGCTCCCGCCATCGGCGCGGTTGATCAGCGGCTTGCCGGTGTGAACCACGCGGTGAACGATCCGGGAGCCGGCCCGATTCCTCAGCAAGCCCACAGAGAATTCGGGAGCAGTGTTCGGGTTTCGTCCGTTGAATGGAGTGTGCTGGTCGACAGCACCCCGTGAGGCCGAGTCCCAGGAGGTCGGGTCGTGCACACCGAAGCCATCGAGGTGGGAGACGATCGGCCCGACGATGCCGAGGATCGGGCGCTGCTCGGCCGGGTGGCCGGGGCGGGGAGGAGCAGGCTGGGGCGGCGGACGGTCAATGCCGACGCCTTCGCCACCTTCACCGACGTGGGGCGCGGGCGGAGCGCCTTCGTGGTGGCTGACGGGGTCGGAGACCATCTCGCGGCCGCTCGCGCGGCGCGATTGGCGGCCTCGATCGCGGCCCGCGCCGCGGTGGCGGAGGGCGCGCAGGCCGCGATCCTGGCGGCGCAGCGCGGCTTGCTGGCCGAGCTGTCCGAGTCCTCCGCCGACACCGTGCTGGTGGTCGCGGTGCTCCCGAGCGAGGGCCGGCCGGACGCTCCGTGCGATATCGCGTGGGTTGGTGACTGCCGGGCCTACCGCTGGAACGGCCGGGTGCTGCACCGCGTGACCACCGATCACACGGTGGCCGAGTACTACCGGGTGCGCGGGCACGACCCGCTGCCGGGCATGCGTCATCTGGTGACCACGTCGGTGCGCACCGTCCGTCCCGGCGATATCGGGTGCACCGCCACCGGGTCGAGTGCGGGGCGGCTGCTGTTGTGCAGCGACGGGGTGGGCAAGCAACTGGGCATGCCGGTCGTCAAATCGATCCTGGCGCAGGGTTCCTCGGTGGGCCAGGTCGCCGAGGGGCTGGTCGGGGCGGCGCTGGGGCGCGGCGGCACCGACAATACGACCGCGCTGGTGGTCGACGCGATCCGGTGAGCCGGGAAGGTGTTTCACCGAATTTACACTTGCTGGACGCATGACCAGGTAGCTTGGGTCCCGAAATCAGCAGTGAGCAGTATCGGGGTTCGCCGTGGCAGACAGATCGACATCCATCCGCGCTCGCATCGGCGGCATGCTCCGAACGCGCGGGGGATCGACACCGGCACGAGTCCTGATCGTCCTGTTCCTGGTGGTGCCGACCCTGGTCTCCGCCGTCTACATGTGGATCATGTGGGACCCGGAGCTGTACCTGAAGCAGATTCCCGTCGCCGTCGCCAGCGACGATGTCGGCGGCATCTCCGACGGCAAGGCTCAGAACATGGGCACCGAGATCCTCGACACCCTGGTGTCGGGTGGTGAGCTGCAGTTCCATCGGGTCAGCAGCGACGAAGCGGTGCGGGGTCTGCGGGAGAGCCGGTACGCCTTCTCGGTCGTCATCCCCGCGGATTTCACCCGCAGCGTGCTGAGCGTGACCGACCCGGTGCCCCAGCGCGCTCGAATCGCGGTGTACTACAACGACTTCAACGGCACGCTCGGCCCCGCCGTCGCCAATGGTGTTGTCGCGGACGCGCAGAACCAGATCGCGGCCACGATCGGCCGCGGCTACGCCTCCCAGATCCTGATCGGCGTCAACAGCCTCGGTTCCGGAATCGGCGACGCCGCGCGCGGCGCGACCCAGCTGGCGCAGGGCACCGCGCAACTGGCCGACGGCTCCGGACAGCTCTCGACCGGACTCGACGAGGCCGCCACCGGCGCGACGCAACTGGTCGCGGGCACCGGCGAACTCCACGCCGGCACCGTGCAACTCGCCGACGGCGCGCACGAACTGGTCACCGGCACCGATCAACTCGGCACGGGCGCGACGCAGATCCGCGATGGCGTGGACCAGATCATCACGCCGCTGCTGGACGCCCTCCAGCCCGCCGGGCAGTTCTCGACCCAGCTGAACCCGCTGCTCGACGAGCTGAGCAGGAACGCCGATCCGGAGCTGGCCGTCGCCATCACCGAGCTCGAGGGCCTGATCGGTCAGGTACACCCCGGCGATCCCAACTCCCTGGTCGGCCAGCTCACCCAATTGCGTGACGGCACCAAGGAATTGGCGCGCCAGCTCACCGACCCCAAGGCCGAGTACCGCGCAGGCGTTCTCGCCCTGGCCGATGGCGCGACCCAATTGCGGGACGGCGCGGGCCAATTGGGCACCGGCGCGACCGAACTATCCACCGGCTTGCGCCAGCTGTCCGACGGCGGCAAGGAACTCCGCGCGGGTGTCACCCTATTGGATGACGGCGCAACCCAACTCGACACCGGCCTGCGCGACGGTGCGGCGGCCGCACCCCATATCACCGACCCCGCTGCTTCGGCCGACGTGATCGCCCAGCCGGTCACCATGGATATCCGCAATCAGGAACCGAGTCAGGTGGTGCGCGGCGGCGACCGCAGCCAGAAGGAGATCTCCCGCGGCGCGGGCCCGGTCCTGGTGGTGATGGGCGCCTTCCTGGCCGCCGTCGTGCTCTGGATGTTGTTGCGCCCGTGGCGTGGTCCCGCGACCGGCCGCACCCCGTGGCGTCGCGCCGCCGCCCCGCTGCTGCGCGGCTCCGTGGTCGGCGCGGCCGGGGTCATCGTCCTGGCCGCGCTGGCGGCCGCTTATGGCAGCTCGGCCGGTTGGTCCCCGCAGCACTGGCCCGTCATGGCGGTCGTGATCGCCTTGGTCGGCGGGGTGGCCGCGGTGACCACCCAGGCGTTCATCGTCCTGTTCGGCCGGGTCGCCGGCTCCATCGCCGCCTTCTCCTTCTACATGTTCCAGATCTTCACCTTCGGCGGCGTATTCCCCGCGGGCACGACGCCGCCCGCGTTCCGCCCCTTCGAGGACATCGCCCCGATGACCTTCGCCCGCCGCGCGATCATCCGCGCCGACATCGCCCTCTACGACACCATGTTCTGGACGTCGATCGCTGTCCTGCTCGTCATGCTCGCCGCGGCCTTCGGAATCATGCTGGCTGCCCGCCACTTCGCCACCACCCGCCCCGACCCCGCGCCCGAACCCCTGCGTCCAGCCGCATCCTCGGCCTGAAAACACCTCTGACCAGCAGATTAGGTGCCTCCTCCCGCCCCCGCGTACGGTTGTTCTCACCGACGCGGGGTGGAGCAGCTCGGTAGCTCGCTGGGCTCATAACCCAGAGGT
>NZ_JBHVHX010000046.1:0-2558 GCF_042799895.1 Nocardia sp. NPDC057663
CAGCTCGCGTACCGCTTTAATGGGCGAACAGCCCAACCCTTGGGACCGACTACAGCCCCAGGATGCGATGAGCCGACATCGAGGTGCCAAACCTCCCCGTCGATGTGGACTCTTGGGGGAGATAAGCCTGTTATCCCCGGGGTAGCTTTTATCCGTTGAGCGATGGCCCTTCCATGCGGAACCACCGGATCACTAAGCCCGACTTTCGTCCCTGCTCGACTTGTAGGTCTCGCAGTCAAGCTCCCTTGTGCCTTTACACTCTGCGAATGATTTCCAACCATTCTGAGGGAACCTTTGGGCGCCTCCGTTACCTTTTAGGAGGCGACCGCCCCAGTCAAACTGCCCACCTGACACTGTCTCCCCGCCCGATAAGGGCGGCGGGTTAGAAGGTCAATACAGCCAGGGTAGTATCCCACCGATGCCTCCACCGAAGCTGGCGCTCCGGTTTCCAAGGCTCCTACCTATCCTGTACAAGCTGTACCAACATTCAATATCAGGCTGCAGTAAAGCTCCACGGGGTCTTTCCGTCCTGTCGCGGGTAACCTGCATCTTCACAGGTACTATAATTTCACCGAGTCTCTCGTTGAGACAGTGCCCAGATCGTTGCGCCTTTCGTGCGGGTCGGAACTTACCCGACAAGGAATTTCGCTACCTTAGGACCGTTATAGTTACGGCCGCCGTTTACTGGGGCTTCAATTCGCACCTTCGCTTACGCTAAGCGCTCCTCTTAACCTTCCAGCACCGGGCAGGCGTCAGCCCCTATACTTCGCCTTACGGCTTCGCAGAGACCTGTGTTTTTGCTAAACAGTCGCCTGGGCCTATTCACTGCGGCTCTCTCGGGCTTGCACCCTAACAGAGCACCCCTTCTCCCGAAGTTACGGGGTCATTTTGCCGAGTTCCTTAACGAGAGTTCTCTCGATCACCTTAGGATTCTCTCCTCGCCTACCTGTGTCGGTTTGCGGTACGGGCACCTCTCACCTCGCTAGAGGCTTTTCTTGGCAGTGTGGAATCAGGAACTTCGCTACTATAATTCGCTCGCCATCACAGCTCAGCCTTCACGGGAAACGGATTTGCCTATTTCCCAGCCTAACTGCTTGGACGCGGATATCCAATACCGCGCTTACCCTATCCTCCTGCGTCCCCCCATTGCTCAAATGGTGAGGAGGTGGTACAGGAATATCAACCTGTTATCCATCGCCTACGCCTTTCGGCCTCGGCTTAGGTCCCGACTAACCCTGAGCGGACGAGCCTTCCTCAGGAAACCTTAGGCATTCGGTGGAAGGGATTCTCACCCTTCTTTCGCTACTCATACCGGCATTCTCACTTCTAAGCGCTCCACCAGTCCTTACGGTCTGACTTCGCTGCACTTAGAACGCTCTCCTACCACTGACATCAAAGATGTCAATCCACAGCTTCGGTGATACGTTTAGCCCCGGTACATTTTCGGCGCAGAGTCACTCGACCAGTGAGCTATTACGCACTCTTTAAATGGTGGCTGCTTCTAAGCCAACATCCTGGTTGTCTAAGCAACTCCACATCCTTTTCCACTTAATACACACTTTGGGACCTTAGCTGGCGGTCTGGGCTGTTTCCCTTTTGACTACGGATCTTATCACTCGCAGTCTGACTCCTAAGGATAAGTCATTGGCATTCGGAGTTTGACTGAATTCGGTAACCCGGTAGGGGCCCCTAGTCCAATCAGTGCTCTACCTCCAAGACTCTTACCTTGAGGCTAGCCCTAAAGCTATTTCGGGGAGAACCAGCTATCTCCAGGTTCGATTGGAATTTCTCCGCTACCCACACCTCATCCCCGCACTTTTCAACGTGCGTGGGTTCGGGCCTCCATTCAGTGTTACCTGAACTTCACCCTGGACATGGGTAGATCACCTGGTTTCGGGTCTACGACCACGTACTCATGCGCCCTATTCAGACTCGCTTTCGCTGCGGCTCCGCATCTTCTGCTTAACCTTGCACGGGATCGTAACTCGCCGGTTCATTCTACAAAAGGCACGCCATCACCCGTTAACGGGCTCTGACTACTTGTAGGCACACGGTTTCAGGATCTCTTTCACTCCCCTTCCGGGGTGCTTTTCACCTTTCCCTCACGGTACTGGTTCACTATCGGTCACTAGGGAGTATTTAGCCTTGGGAGATGGTCCTCCCGGATTCCGACGGAATTTCACGTGTTCCGCCGTACTCAGGATCCACTCAGGAGAGAACGAAGTTTTGACTACAGGGCTGTTACCTCCTATGGCGGGCCTTTCCAGACCTCTTCATCTACCTCGTTCCTTTGTAACTCCGTACAGAGTGTCCTACAACCCCAAGAGGCAAGCCTCTTGGTTTGGGCTGGTCCCGTTTCGCTCGCCGCTACTCAGGGAATCGCATTTGCTTTCTCTTCCTCCGGGTACTTAGATGTTTCAGTTCCCCGGGTCTGCCTTCTCATATCCTATGAATTCAGATATGGATACCACTCCATTACGAGTGGTGGGTTTCCCCATTCGGAAATCTCCGGATCAAAGCTTGCTTACAGCTCCCCGAAGCATATCGGTGTTCGTCCC
>NZ_JBHVHX010000047.1:0-2551 GCF_042799895.1 Nocardia sp. NPDC057663
GCAGCATAGTTTGCTGGGTGCTCCGGAGGATCCGGGCAGTCTCTTGTCGTCGCAGCTTGAGTACTGGGATCAAGAACTCGCCGGTTCACCCGAACAGCTGGCGCTGCCGACTGATCGACCGCGCCCGAGAGTCGCGAGTTCGATCGGTGACGTTGTGCCGTTGGAGATCGACGCAACGACCACAGCGATGGTCGAGCTATTGGCGAGTCAACAGCATGCGACGGTATCAATGGTGTTGCAGGCAACGCTAGTAGTGCTACTAAGCAAACTCGGTGCTGGTGAGGACATTTCGCTCGGGTCGCCGATCGGCGGGCGCACCGACGAAGCACTCACGGATCTAGTCGGCTTCTTCGTCAACACGTGGGTCCTGCGCGCTTCTGTGACTCCAGCGACCTCGTTCACGAGGTTGCTTGGAGAGGTCCGAGAGAAGGCTTTGGCTGCCTATGCAAATCAGGATGCGCCCTTTGAGACGGTGGTCGAAAGGGTAAATCCTGCACGCTCACCCTCTTATCATCCCGTTTTTCAAGTGATGATGTCCTACCAGAATGACAAAAATCCTCGCTTCGATCTGCCTGGGCTCCAGGTCGACCCGATTGCGGTCCAAACCCATTCGGCTCGTTTCGACTTGTGGTTCAGCGTTGGTGAAGTGTCCGAAAATATTAATACCGGTGCTCGCGAGCTAACTGGCTTCGTGGAATTTGCGACCGATCTGTTCGATCGGGCAACCGTAGAGGTGATCGTGGCGCGGTTCGCCCGGCTGTTGAAGGTCCTCACCTCTGATCCCGGGGCGCCGGTAGGGGCAGCGGATATTCTGAGTATTGCCGAGCGATGCTCAGTATTGGAGGCCTGGAATGACACTGCCGTCGAAACCGGACCTGATGCCACGCTTGTCGAGTTGATCGAGGAGCAGGTTTCGAAGGCTCCGGACGGGGTGGCGATCGTATCCGGCTACGCAGAGCTTAGCTATTCGGAGCTGAATTCGCGCGCAAACGTTTTGGCATACCGCTTGATTGCGCGGGGTGTAAGCCCGGGCTGTGTCGTCGCGGTAGCACTGTCTCGCTCAGTGGAGTTGATAGTGGCACTGCTAGGCGTGTTGAAAGCCGGTGGAGCGTATCTTCCGGTTGATCCGAACTACCCAGCAGATCGGCTAGCGTTCGTGCTAGCTGACGCCTTACCGGTGTTGATACTCACAGATCAGGCTAGTTCGGGTTCGTTGCCAGCAACTGGTTTGCCGGAGATTCTGATTGATCAAAATGTACCATCAGTCGAAGTCAGCGAGCGTAATCCTGACGCAGGTGATCGGCGCGGTGAGTTGCGTCCAGACAATCTCGCCTATTTGATATACACGTCTGGTTCTACCGGTACGCCGAAGGGCGTCGCGATCACTCATCGAAATGCTACTGCGTTGTTTTCTGGAGCCTTGGAGTGGGGTGAATTTGACAACCATGACGTTTGGTCTTGGTGTCATTCCCACGCCTTCGACTTCTCTGTTTGGGAGCTTTGGGGCGCCCTCAGTAGTGGTGGTCGAGTTGTCGTAATTCCGAATAGTGCGACACGGTCGCCGATGGAATTGTGGAAGTCCATTGTAGACAATGGGGTGACAATTCTCAACCAGACCCCATCTGCATTCTATGCACTTACTGAGGCTCTGAGGGAGATCGATCCCGGTCATTGCCTCCGAATGATGATATTCGGTGGTGAGGCATTGAATCTTCGGCGTGTTGAGCGGTGGCGTTCTTCGCCATCATTTGCATCGGTGACGTTCGTGAATATGTATGGCATTACCGAGACAACTGTGCATCTTACGAAATTTGTCGTGACCAGTGAATCGACTGCACATAACCGAAGCTTCATCGGCAACCCAATCGCCAATATGCGCGTGTACATATTGGATTCGTGGCTGCAGCCAGTGGCGCCGGGGGTCCCGGGCGAACTATATGTGTCGGGGGTGCAGCTCGCTCAAGGCTATCACGAACGAGCGGGGCTGACTGCATCACGGTTCTCAGCCGACCCATTTTCGGGGGTTGGCGGACGGATGTATCGGTCAGGAGACGTGGCGCGATGGACTTCGTCGGGGACGTTGGAGTTCGTGGGCCGTGCTGATGATCAGGTGAAGATTCGTGGATTCCGTGTTGAACCCCGCGAGGTCGAGGCGGTGGTTGTGTCTCACCCAGCGGTGTTGCGGGCCGCGGTGGTCCCGCGAAATAACGTGAACGTTGGCGGAATGCAACTGATCGCCTATGTCGTGCCTGACCCATCTGTGGTTTCGGGCGGTCAATTTGTGTTCGGGACAAGCGCGCTCGATATCGCAAGTGTGCGTCGGTTTGCAATAGACCGGTTGCCAGATTTCATGGTGCCTGCCGTGGTCGTGGTTGTGGATGAGCTGCCGTTGACGGCTAATGGGAAGCTAGATCGGGCTGCGCTTCCGGATCCAGAGTTTGTCTCGTCGGCGGGGTACAGAGGACCGCAGACAGATCGGGAACGCGACCTGATCCAGCTGTTTGAGGAGATTCTGGGTGTCGATCGTGTAGGTGTCGATGACAGTTTCTTC
>NZ_JBHVHX010000048.1:0-1904 GCF_042799895.1 Nocardia sp. NPDC057663
CCCGAGTAGCAGCGGGCCCGTGAAATCTGCTGTGAATCTGCCGGGACCACCCGGTAAGCCTGAATACTCCCTGGTGACCGATAGCGGACTAGTACCGTGAGGGAAAGGTGAAAAGTACCCCGGGAGGGGAGTGAAATAGTACCTGAAACCGTGCGCTTACAATCCGTCAGAGCCTTCCACTTCGGTGGTGGGGTGATGGCGTGCCTTTTGAAGAATGAGCCTGCGAGTCATCGGTGTGTGGCGAGGTTAACCCGTGTGGGGTAGCCGTAGCGAAAGCGAGTCCGAATAGGGCGCCCTTTAGTCGCACATTATGGACCCGAAGCGGAGTGATCTACCCATGGCCAGGGTGAAGCGACGGTAAGACGTCGTGGAGGCCCGAACCCACTTAGGTTGAAAACTGAGGGGATGAGCTGTGGGTAGGGGTGAAAGGCCAATCAAACTCCGTGATAGCTGGTTCTCCCCGAAATGCATTTAGGTGCAGCGTCACGTGTTTCACGCCGGAGGTAGAGCTACTGGATGGCCTAGGGGGCCCACAAGCTTACCGAAGTCAGCCAAACTCCGAATGCCGGTGTGTGAGAGCGTGGCAGTGAGACTGCGGGGGATAAGCTTCGTAGTCGAGAGGGAAACAGCCCAGATCGCCGGCTAAGGCCCCTAAGCGTGTACTAAGTGGAAAAGGATGTGGGGTCGCTTAGACAACCAGGAGGTTGGCTTAGAAGCAGCCACCCTTGAAAGAGTGCGTAATAGCTCACTGGTCAAGTGATCCTGCGCCGACAATGTAGCGGGGCTCAAGTACACCGCCGAAGCCGCGGCATTCACACATTATCCCGTCCTCTTTGAGGGCCAGGAGTGTGGATGGGTAGGGGAGCGTCCTGTAGCCGTGGAAGCAGCGGAGTGATCCAGCTGTGGAGGCTACGGGAGTGAGAATGCAGGCATGAGTAGCGAAAGACGAGTGAGAAACTCGTCCGCCGAATGACCAAGGGTTCCTGGGCCAGGTTAATCCGCCCAGGGTGAGTCGGGACCTAAGGCGAGGCCGACAGGCGTAGTCGATGGACAACGGGTTGATATTCCCGTACCCGTGTATCCGCGCCAAATATCGAATCAGTTGTGCTAAGTATCCAAATGTTCTCTTATCGAGCCTTCGGGTGAGAGGGAGGATTGCTGCATACGACCCTGGCTGTAGTAGGTAAGCGATGGGGTGACGCAGGAAGGTAGCTGGGCCAGGTGATGGAATACCTGGTGTAAGCCTGTAGGGCGTTGTGTAGGCAAATCCGCACAACATGTAGCCTGAGAGGTGATGCGTAGCCGTTGTGGTGAATTCAGTGATCCTATGCTGCCGAGAAAAGCCTCTAGTGAGTTGGTACACGGCCCGTACCCCAAACCGACACAGGTGGTCAGGTAGAGAATACTAAGGCGATCGAGAGAACTGTGGTTAAGGAACTCGGCAAAATGCCCCCGTAACTTCGGGAGAAGGGGGACCACGCCTGGTGACGAGTCTTGCACTCTGAGCTGGGTGGGGTCGCAGAGACCAGAGAGAAGCGACTGTTTACTAAAAACACAGGTCCGTGCGAAGTCGTAAGACGATGTATACGGACTGACGCCTGCCCGGTGCCGGAAGGTTAAGAGGACCGGTTAGCGCTTCGGCGCGAAGCTGAGAATTTAAGCCCCGGTAAACGGCGGTGGTAACTATAACCATCCTAAGGTAGCGAAATTCCTTGTCGGGTAAGTTCCGACCTGCACGAATGGCGTAACGACTTCTCTGCTGTCTCAACCACAGACTCGGCGAAATTGCATTACGAGTAAAGATGCTCGTTACGCGCGGCAGGACGAAAAGACCCCGGGACCTTCACTATAGCTTGGTATTGGTGTTCGGTACGGTTTGTGTAGGATAGGTGGGAGACTGTGAA
>NZ_JBHVHX010000049.1:0-1740 GCF_042799895.1 Nocardia sp. NPDC057663
GCGCCACTTCTTCGATGGTGTTGCAGTCCGTCTTTGCGACGCTAATGCATAAGCTGGGTGCAGGGAATGACATTCTATTTGGTTCGCCTATCGCGGGGCGGACGGACGCGGCGCTTTCGGAGCTGGTTGGTTTCTTCGTGAATACTTGGGTGCTGCGGGTGGATATCTCGCGGGACCTTCGTTTCGATGAGGTGGTCGAACGTGTTCGAGAAAAGGCGCTGGGCGCATATGAAAATCAAGATCTGCCTTTCGAGCGTTTGATTGAAATGTTGAACCCGGTTCGGACGACTGCTCATCATCCCGTTTTTCAGGTGATGTTTGCGTTGCAGAATAATGATTCTGCGGAATTCGCTATGCCCGGGGTGGACGTCTCTGCGATGCAGGCTGTCACTGGGACCTCCCGGTTCGATGTCACTTTCATTCTGTCTGAAGTGTTCGCGGAAGAGGCGGGCTATGCGGGTTTCATCGAGTACTCGACAGATCTGTTCGAGCGGAGCAGCGTGCAGTCGTTCGCAGACAGGTTCGTTCGGGTTCTCGAACGTGTGGTGCGGGATGGGTCGGTTCGAGTTGGCGCGATAGATGTTCTGAGTTCCGATGAGCGGAATCTGCTGGTTCGCGACTTGAACGAGACGGATCGGCATCTGCCGGTGGGTTCGCTAGTGGAGCTATTCGAGAATTGCGTAGCAGAGCATGCAGATCAGATCGCGGTTTCCGACAAATTCAGAGAATTCTCCTATGCGAGTATCAGTTATCGAGTCGGCGCGCTCAGCGCAGCACTAATCGCTCGAGGGGTCGGGCAAGGATCTGTGGTCGCCGTGGCACTGCCTCGTTCGGCGGATATATTCGCCGTTCTACTTGCGATTTTGAGAACCGGCGCGTGCTACGTGCCGATCGATACCAGGTATCCAAGCGAACGCAACTCCTACATCGTTGAAGATGCACATCCATCGGTCATGATAACCGATACCACCGTCAGCTCTGATGTTGTGGTTCGCGGATCTAACGTCGAGAAAATGTACATAGATCGGTTTGATTTCGACTCGGAGAGTGCTTCTGTCGATAGCTTTCGGCAGTCACTGAGTTGCAATATTCAGCCCGATACGCTCGCTTACATTATGTATACCTCGGGTTCAACAGGAGCACCGAAGGCGGTCGGGGTAACGCATCGTTGCCTTGTCAACGGCCTACTGCAACTGGCGGAAATCATCGGACCAGAGGATATAAAGGCGACCGCTTCCGTGGCGTTCGACGTTTCATTGTTTGAAATGTTCACGCCCATGATCCACGGGCGGCGGGTTGACATCGCTGACACTGTGTTCGACGCCATAGGCGACAGTTCGCGGTTCGAGGGGTTGATCGGCGGCGTGCCGTCGGTCCTGAGAGAGGCCTTGGACGGGGTCTCCGATAGTTTCTCTCCCACTCAGATCATGTTGGCGGGCGAGGCGCTTCAGCCAGATACTTTGAACCGCCTACGGGGAGCGATGCCCGGTGCGCGAATTGTCAACGGATATGGTGCCACCGAGGTCTTCTATTCAACTGTTAGCGTACTTGATGGTGAGTATGCCGACAATGTGCCGATTGGTTTACCAATCGGAAATGTCCAGGTGTACGTTCTCGACGGTGGATTGATGCCAGCAGCTCCTGGTGTGGTGGGGGAGTTGTATTTGGCAGGGTTGATGGCGCGCGGTTATGTTCGTCGGCCTGATCTGACTGCTGTGCGGTTTGTGGCTAATCCGTTCA
>NZ_JBHVHX010000050.1:0-1091 GCF_042799895.1 Nocardia sp. NPDC057663
TGTACTGACCTGAGAGGTTGGGAACGCGGCTGGCCGGTGAGTGTCCGCCGAGTGCTGTGTGACCGCGGTGGTGATTGTAGGTGTGTAGCCAGTCGGTGAATGTGGAGCGGCGTTCGGTTTCGGACCGGTAGGGACGTGCGTAAGCCCATTCCTCGAGCAGGGTGCGGTTGAACCGTTCGACCTTGCCGTTGGTTTGCGGTCGGTAAGGCCGGGTGCGTTTGTGGGTGATGCCGGTGGTTGCCAGTTCGGATCGCCAGAGCTGCGACCTGTAACAGGATCCGTTGTCGGTGAGGACACGTTTGACGGTGATTCCCTTGGCGGCGAAGTACTTTCGTGCCCGCTGCCAGAACGCGACAGCGGTTTCCTTGCGTTCGTCGGGCAGGATTTCGCTGTAGGCCAGGCGGGAGTGGTCATCGACGGCGTTGTGCAGGTAGCTGCAGCCGACATGGCTGGCACCATTGCGGCGCAACACTTTTCCGGGTGTGCGGGTGCGGTTGCGGGCTCCGGCACGGCGGCCGAGGACGCGGTGTCCGCCGCCGTCGGGGATGTTGCCGAGTTTCTTGATGTCGACGTGGATCAGGTCGCCTGGAGCGTCGTGTTCGTAGCGGCGGACGGGTGCGGCGGTGGCGCGGTCGAGCCATCGCAGCCGGGCCATCCGGTAGCGGGCCAGGACGCGGTGCACGGTCGAGGGATGCAAGCCGAGCAGGTAGGCGATGCGGGCCGGTCCCCAGCGGCGTTGCAGCCGGATCTTGATGATGCGGCGTTCGGTGCGGGTGGGCGTGCGGTTCGGGCTGTGGCGCGGGCGGCTGGACCGGTCGCTCATGCCGGCATGGCCGGCTGCCCGGTAGCGGTCGGCCCAGCGTTTCGCGGTGGTAGTCGAGACTTGGAATCGTTCGGCAGCGCGGCGTAGTGGCCAGCCGTCGTCGACGACGCACCGGGCCAGCCGTAACCGGCCCAGTTCGGTCAGGGGGGCGTTACGGTGGGACACGAAGACCTCCGGAGTGGATGCGTTCCTAGACAGCTCGCACTTCACTCGGAGGTCTTCGTCATGTCAGCTCGCCACGCCGTCACCAACGTCCGTGGTCAGTACA
>NZ_JBHVHX010000051.1:0-1087 GCF_042799895.1 Nocardia sp. NPDC057663
GTTGATCTTTCTGTGTGTTCGGATGCTCCGATTGTCGATGCCGAGCGTGTTGCGCAGTTGCGGGCTTCGAACACTGCCTATGTGATCTTTACGTCGGGTTCGACGGGGCGGCCGAAGGGTGTGGTTGTCAGCCATGCGGCGGTTGTCAATCACCTCGTCTGGATGCAGGCGGAATACACCCTCAGCGTGGATGACGTCGTCCTGCAGAAGACCCCGGCCACCTTTGATGTGTCAGTGTGGGAGTTCTTCTGGCCTTTGCAGGTCGGTGCGCGCCTAGTCATCGCGCGGCCGGAAGGACACCGCGACTCAAGGTACATGGCTGAGCTCATGGAGAATGAGGCTGTCACCATTGTACATTTCGTGCCCTCGATGATGGCGGCGTTCATCGCGGAGCCTGCGGCGGTCAGATGCGCGTGCGTACGACTTGCCTTTTCCTCTGGAGAGGTGCTGCCCGCAGCTCTTGCGCAGCAGTTGCGGGAAATTACTGGGGCAGCGTTGCATAATCTCTACGGCCCAACCGAAGCTGCGATTGATGTTACACGCCACGAGGTCTCGTGGGCTGATGTCGATGTTGTTCCGATCGGTCGTCCGGTGTTCAACACTCAGGTGTATGTGTTGGATTCGGGCCTGTGCCCGGTGGCTCCTGGTGTGGTTGGGGAGTTGTATTTGGCTGGGGCGCAGCTGGCCAGGGGTTATGTTCGTCGGCCTGATCTGACTGCTGTGCGGTTTGTGGCTAATCCGTTCATGGTGGGTGAGCGTCTGTATCGCACTGGTGATTTGGTGAGGTGGGGTGCCAGGGGCGAGTTGGAGTATGTGGGGCGTTCGGACTTTCAGGTGAAGTTGCGGGGTCAGCGCATCGAGCTCGGTGAGATCGAGGCGGTCCTCGCTGACCATGATTACGTTACCCAAGCCGTGGTAGTGATGCTGTCGAACCCGGACACGGGCGACCGGCTAGTGGGTTATGTCGTACCGGGCCGCGCTACTGTCGATGTAGACATGTTGCGATCCCATATATCGGTACAGTTGCCGTCGTATATGGTGCCGTCGGCGTTTGTGGTGCTCGATGAGTTGCCGTTGAATTCTTCGG